>NZ_JBCDMT010000001.1:0-544963 GCF_038439875.1 Pseudoflavonifractor phocaeensis | reverse complement strand
GCTCGTTTGCTTGCTGCGAACTTTTATATGTTACCATATCTCGCAGCCCTTGTCAAGAACTTTTTTCGTCTTTCTGAAATTTCTTTCAGAAACTCGAAGCTTTATTCTTTGACTTGCCAGACGCAACTTTGATAGGATACCATAGCCGGTCGACCTTGTCAAGAACTTTTTTCAAGTTTCTGAATTCTTTTTCAGGGTTCTTCGAGCAAATTCTGACTTGCTCAACAAGCGCTCGATTAATATACCAAACCCAGTCAGAAAAGTCAACACCTTTTTTCAAATTATCTGCCTTTTCCCATGCCATCCGGCGCCTGACCAAGAAAACCGTTCTTTCCTTATTTATAATGTATAGGGCCGCGGGTTTCCGGCACCTGCTTTATATCTGCTTCAAATCATAGGGGGTGGTCTGGTACACGTAGTAATTGAGGAAATTGGTGTAGAGCAGCTGCCCGGCGCTCCGCCAGCGGACCACAGGGGGCCGGGAGGGGTCGTCTCCGGGGAAATAGTGGGCGGGGACCGCGATCTCCAGCCCCTTGTCCACGTCCCGGCGGTATTCCCGGGCCAGGGTATCCGCGTCATATTCCGGATGTCCCATGATAAAGAACTGCCGGGAGTCCTCCGTCTTGACGGCGAATACCCCCGCCTCCTCCGAGTCGGCAACCAGCTCCAGCCCCGGCGCCGCCAGGACATCCTCCCGGCTGACCTCGGTATACCGGGAATGGGGGGCGTAGAATTTGTCGTCAAAGCCCCGGAACAGGGGCGAGGAGGGCTTGAGCACCCGGTGCTCAAAGACGCCGAAGAGCTTTTTCTCCAGCTTCCGCTTTTGGATGCCATGGTGGAAATAGAGCCCCGCCTGGGCCCCCCAGCAGATATGGAGGGTGGAATGGACGTGGCGGGTGGACCAGGCCATGATCTCCTGCAGTTCGTCCCAGTAGTCCACCTGGTCAAAATCCAGATCCTCCACCGGGGCCCCGGTGATGATGAGGCCGTCAAAGTTGCGGTCTTTGACCTGGTCGAAGGTGGTGTAGAAGGACTCCAAATGGTCCTCATCGGTGTGCTGGGACTGATAGCTGGCCGTCCGCAGAAGCTCCACCTGGATCTGGAGGGGGGTGTTGGACAGCTTGCGCAGCAGTTGGGTCTCGGTGACGATCTTGGTGGGCATCAGGTTGAGGATCAGCACATTCAGCGGGCGGATATCCTGGTGCATGGCCCGGTATTCGGTCATGACGAAGATGTTCTCCCCCTCCAAAACGGAGCGGGCGGGCAGGGAATCGGGAATACGGATCGGCATGGATCATACCTCCAGGCGTTTTTCGGTTCATTCAATGGATATCATTATAAAGGTTTTCCGGCCCCCGCGCAACCGCCAGGTCTTGTTTGAAGCCGGAGAAATCGCCGGATTATTTATATATAGAGGAAAGATCCGCCCCGACAGAACCGAAAAAGCCCACACAAACACCAACCCCCCGGCCATCCAACGTGACCGGGGGGTTACTGCTGAGTGGGTTCTACCAAATTGTTTTACCTTCACTTTCTACGGGATGTTTGCATCGCTGAAATCGGAGAACTGGGTCAAAATCCTCGCTTTGCAGTTACCTTGGAACTTACTTGAGCACTTCGGGTTTCCTTCGTCGACGATCCTTCGCTTCAGATGGGTTTGCCGGTGCTTGGCCTCACACTTGTGAGAAAGTTCGGACTCTGCTCTTGCCTGGAATTTGCCGGTTCTGATTTCGCTTTGCCGGGATACCTCTTGATTCCTAGGGATGGGTTTTGGACCTTCGCTGGGATATCACTTCGGTTTCCCTTTCCAGAAAGGGTTCTTTTGCTCAGGCTTCCTAGCCCATTGGATTCACCTCTTTCTTTCTGTCTGTATTGTACAATATGCTCCCGGTTTTGTCAATACCTTTTTATAACTTTCTTCTAAAAATTTTCTGCTTAGTGCCCCTCTTCCCTTTCGCCGAACCCCATGGTATAATGAGTCAATTCTTTGTTTTTTACCCTTTCCAAAGGAGAAAAGGAGGTCCCTTATGACCGTACAGGCGCTGATCGACACCCTCTCCCTCACCGTCTTTCACCTGGCCGACGGGGAGACCCCCGTCACCGGGGGCTATTGCGGGGACCTGCTGAGCTGGGTCATGGGCCGGGCGGGGGAAGGCTGCGTGTGGTTCACCATCATGTCCAACGCCAACGTGGCCGCGGTGGCCTCCCTGGCCGGCGTGGCCTGCGTCCTTCTGACCGAGGGGGTGGCGCCGGATGAGGATCTTTTGAAGAAGGCCCGGGCCCGGGGGGTCAATCTGCTGGGCTGCGGCATGGGGACCTATGAGGCCGCCGTTCTGGCCGCCAAGGCCCTGGAGGCCGGGGTATGAGGCTGGCCTTCGATCTCCACATGCACTCCTGCCTCTCCCCCTGCGGCGGGGCGGAGAATACCCCCGCCGACCTGGCGGCCATGTGCGCCCTGGCGGGGCTGGACGTGGTTGCCCTCACCGACCACAACACCGTGGGCAACTGCGCCTCCTTCTGCTCCGCCGCCGCCCGCCACGGCCTGCTGGCCCTCCCCGGCATGGAGCTGACCTGCCGGGAGGAGGTGCATGTGATCTGCCTCTTCCCCAACCTGGACCGAGCCGGAGCCTTCGGGGAATACGTGAGGAGGAAGCTGCCGCCCATCCCCAATGACGAGGCCCAGTTCGGCCCCCAGCTTCTCATGGACGACGGCGACACCGTCCTGGGGGAGGAGACCGCCTTCCTGGCCGGGGCCGCCGACATCGGGATTTATGACGCCGCCGCCCTTACCGCCTCTTACGGCGGGGTGGCCTATCCCGCCCACATCGACCGCCCCGCCTTCTCCCTGCTGGGGGGCCTGGGCCTCTGGGATCCCGCCATGAGGTTCCCACTGGCGGAGGTCACCCCCCGCTGTCCCCCGGAGCTGGCCCACCGGCCAGACCTGGCCGGGGTGAAGCTCATCGTGGACTGCGACGCCCACTACTTACACCAGATCCCCGACGCCCATCAATATATGGACCTCCCTGTGCGCACCCCCCAGGCCGTGTTGGACTGGCTCCGCCGGGGCGGAATTTGACGCCACTTCCCGTATCTTGGGAGGTGACGTCATTTTTTACGATGTTTGCCTTGGCTAACCTGTGTATGATAGGTTACTATGTACATATCTTTGCAACCCTTTTCCGGGTACCCGGCGGTGCCCACCACCAATAAGGAGGGAGACCCTACATATGCCCAATGTGAAAACCGCAGTCCCCTACCGGGGAACACCAGAGCAGGAAGAAAAGCTCCGGCAGGTCATCGACTCCCATAAGGGCCAGCCCGGCGCAACCATGCCCGTGCTCCAGGCCGCCCAGGAGATTTTCGGCTATCTCCCCGAGGAGGTCCAGATCATGATCGCCGAAGGGCTGGATATCCCGCTGAGCGAAGTCTACGGCGTGGTGTCCTTTTACACCCAGTTCAACCTGAATCCCAAGGGCCGCTATCAGATCTCCGTATGCCTGGGCACCGCCTGCTACGTCAAGGGCGCGGGGGACATCCTGGAGGCGGTGCAGCAAAAGCTGGGCATCGGCCCCGGAGGCATTACGAAGGACGGAAAATTCTCCCTGGACGCCTGCCGCTGTATCGGCGCCTGCGGCCTGGCCCCCGTCATGATGATCAACGAGGATGTCTACGGCCGCCTCACCCCCGCCCAGGTGGGCCCCATCCTTGATATGTATAAGTAATGAAAGAGCTGGCCCTCTATTTCCTGGACATCGTGAAAAATTCCACCGCCGCCGGCGCCGCCCGGGTGGGCATCACCCTCACCGAGGATGAGGGGCGCGTCCTCACCGCAGTCATCACCGACGACGGCCGGGGGATGTCCCCGGAATTTCTCGCCGCGGTGGCGGACCCCTTCACCACCACCCGGACCACCCGGAGCGTGGGGATGGGCATCCCCCTCTACCGCATGGCAGCGGAACTCACGGGCGGGTCCCTCTCCCTGGCCAGCGCCCTGGGCCGGGGCACCACGGTGACGGCGGTGTTCCATCTGGAGCACCTGGACTGCCCCCCCATGGGGGATCTGCCCGGGGCGGTGGCCCTCATGGTCCAGGGGAGTCCCGGCGTGGACTTCACCCTGACCCACACCACCCCCGCAGGGAGCTATACCTTTGATACCGCAGAGGTCCGGGAGCTGCTGGGGCCGGAGGTCCCTCTGGATTCCCCCGAGGTCTTTCTCTGGATCGGGGAATATCTGGCCGAGCAGGAAAAGAGCCTTTTGCCTTCTCCAAAGGCTTCCCCCGGGGGAAGCTGTCAGCAAAGCTGACCGATGAGGGAGAGCCCCTTCTGTCTCCGGGTTTCCGCCCGCCCCGCCGCTCCCCTCATCCGCCCCTTCGGGGCACCTTCCCCCAGGGGAAGGCTTTTATACCTCATATCTAGTAAGGAGTGAACCAATTTGAAGAGCCTGGAAGAACTGAAAGCCATCCGGGAAAAGATGAAGCAGCAGATGGACATCCGGGACCAGTCCAGCGACAACATCCGGGTGGTGGTCGGCATGGCCACCTGCGGCATCGCCGCCGGCGCCAAGCCCGTGCTGGCCGCTTTTCTCGAGGAGATCGACCACCGGGGCCTCCACAACGTCACCGTGGCCCAGACCGGCTGCATCGGCGTGTGCCGCTTGGAGCCCATCGTGGAGGTCTACGTCCCCGGCGAGGAAAAGGTCACCTACGTGAAAATGAAGCCCGATATGGTCCCCATCGTGGTGGGCGAGCACCTGGTCAATCACCGGGTGGTCACCGAGTACACCATCGGGGCCGCGGAATAAGGGGGGCAGGCGTATGAGCAGGATTCGTTCCCACATCATGGTGTGCTGCGGCACCGGCTGCACCTCCTCCGACAGCCCCAAGATCATCGACGCCTTTGAGGAGCAGCTCCAGAAGGCCAAGCTGGATAAGGAGGTCAAGGTGGTCCGCACCGGCTGCTTCGGCCTGTGCGCCATCGGCCCCATCGTCATGATCTTCCCCGAGGGTGCCTGTTACAGCCGGGTCACCCCCGAGGACGTGCCCGAAATCGTCCATGAGCATCTGGTGAAGGGGCGCATCGTCAAGCGCCTCCTCCACATGGAGGGGGACGGCGGCGACGCGGTCACCTCCCTGGCCGACACCCAGTTCTACCAGCACCAGCAGCGCATCGCGCTCCGGAACTGCGGCGTCATCGACCCCGAGTCCATCGACGAGTACATCGGCGCCGACGGCTATCTGGCCCTGGGCAATATCCTGGAGAACAAGGTGGACCCCCAGGCTGTGGTGGACGCCATCAAGGCCAGCGGCCTGCGGGGCCGGGGCGGCGCTGGCTTCCCCACGGGCACCAAGTGGCAGTTCACCAAGGACGCCATCAGTCCCGACGGCATCAAGTACGTCTGCTGCAACGCCGACGAGGGTGACCCCGGCGCCTTCATGGACCGCTCCGTGCTGGAGGGCGACCCCTTCTCCGTGCTGGAGGCCATGACCATCGCCGCCTACGCCGTGGGCGGCACCGACGGTTACATCTACGTCCGGGCCGAGTACCCCATCGCCGTCAAGCGGCTCCAAAAGGCCATCGAGGAGGCCCGGGACTACGGCCTGCTGGGCAAGAACATCCTGGGCTCCGACTTCTCCTTCGACATCGAGCTGCGGCTGGGGGCCGGCGCCTTCGTCTGCGGCGAGGAGACCGCCCTCATGACCTCCATCGAGGGCCACCGGGGTGAGCCCCGGCCCCGCCCCCCCTTCCCGGCGGTGAAGGGCCTCTTCCAGCGGCCCACCCTCCTCAATAACGTGGAGACCTACGCCAACATCACCTGGATCCTGAACCACGGCGCGGCGGAGTTCGCCGCCATCGGCACCGAGAAGTCCAAGGGCACCAAGGTCTTTGCCCTGGGCGGCAAGATCACCAACACCGGCCTCGTCGAGGTCCCCATGGGCACCACCCTGCGGACCATCGTGGAGGACATCGGCGGCGGCGTGCCCGGCGGCAAGAAGTTCAAGGCCGCCCAGACCGGCGGCCCCTCCGGCGGCTGCATCCCCGCCCAGCTCATCGACACCCCCATCGACTACGACTCCCTCACCGCCATCGGCTCCATGATGGGCTCCGGCGGCCTCATCGTCATGGACGAGGACAACTGCATGGTGGACATCGCCAAGTTCTTCCTCTCCTTTATCGTAGACGAGTCCTGCGGCAAGTGCGCCCCCTGCCGCATCGGCACCAAGCGGCTGTACGACCTCCTCTGCAAGATCACCGACGGCAACGGCACCATGGAGGATCTGGACACCATCGAGGAGCTGTGCTACCACCTCAAGGAGTCCGCCCTGTGCGCCCTGGGCCAGTCGGCCCCCAATCCGGTGCTGTCCACCCTCCAGTACTTCCGGGAGGAGTACATCTCCCACGTGGTGGACAAGAAATGCCCCGCCGGGGTGTGTAAGAACCTCATCCGCTACTACATCCAGCCCGATAAGTGCCGGGGCTGCTCCCTGTGCGCCCGCAACTGTCCGGCCAGCGCCATCACCGGCGCCCTCAAGGCTACCTATACCATCGATATGACCAAGTGCATCAAGTGCGGCGTGTGTATGTCCAACTGCCGCTTTGACGCCATCGTGAAAATGTAAGGGGGATGGAAGAAATGGAACAGAAAATGGTAAGCCTGACCATCGACCGCATCCCCGTCACCGTCCCCGAGGGGACCACCGTCCTGGAGGCGGCCCGGTCCGCCGGCATCAAGATCCCCACCCTGTGCTTCCTGAAGGACGTCAACGAGATCGGCGCCTGCCGGGTGTGCGTGGTGGAGGTGAAGGGGGCCCGGAGCCTGATGGCCTCCTGCGTCTACCCCGTCAGCGAGGGGATGGAGGTGCTGACCAACACCGCCAAGGTGCGCCACTCCCGTCAGCTCACCCTGGAGCTCATCTTGTCCAACCACCGCATGGACTGCCTCACCTGCGCCCGGAACGCCCATTGTGAGCTGCGGCAACTGGCCGCCGACCTGGGCATCGACGCCGTACGCTACGCCAACGACCAGCTGCCCCCCCAGGTGGAGGCCACCGCCCTGCACCTGGTGCGGGACAACTCCAAGTGCATCCTCTGCCGCCGCTGCACCGCCATGTGCCGGAAGGTCCAGGAGGTGGGGGTCATCGGGTGCAACGACCGGGGCTTCGCCACCCACGTGGGCTGCGCCTTCGACCGGGACCTGGCCGAGGTGGACTGCGTCTCCTGCGGCCAGTGCATCGTGGCCTGTCCCACCGGGGCCCTGGCCGAGCAGGACAGCACCGCTCAGGTGATGGCGGCCCTCCACGACCCCAACAAGCACGTGGTGGTGGGCCCCGCCCCCTCCGTCCGGGTCACCCTGGGCGAGTGCTTCGGCCTGCCCGTGGGCACCAACGTGGAGGGCAAGATGGTCACCGCCCTCAAGCGGCTGGGCTTCGACAAGGTCTTCGACGTGGACGCCGCCGCCGACTTTACCATCATGGAGGAGGGTACCGAATTCCTCCACCGGCTGGAGACGGGCGGCCCCCTCCCCCTCATCACTTCCTGCTCCCCCGGCTGGATTCGGTACTGTGAGCAGCACGCCCCCGACATGCTGGAGAACCTCTCCTCCTGCAAGTCCCCCCAGCAGATGTTCGGCTCCCTGGTGAAGAGCTATTATGCCCAGGAGGCAGGCATTGACCCCAAGGACATCTTCGTGGTGTCCGTCATGCCCTGCACCGCCAAAAAGTACGAGGTCAACCGGCCCGAGCAGCGGCTGGCCAACGGCTGCATGCCGGTAGACGTGTCCCTCACCACCCGGGAGCTGGCCCGGCTCATCACCCAGGCGGGCATGATGTTCGACCACCTGCCCGACGGGGAGTTCGATCCCCTGCTGGGGGTGTCCACCGGCGCCAGCGTCATCTTCGGCGCCACCGGCGGCGTAATGGAGGCCGCCCTGCGCACCGTGGTGGAGAAATTCACCGGCGGCGAGATGGCCCCCCTGGAGTTCACCGAGATCCGGGGCATGGAGGGGGTCAAGGAGGCCAGCTACCACCTGCCCGGCCGTGTGGTCCGGGTGTGCGCCGCCTCCGGGCTCTCCAACATCAAAAAGGTGCTGGACGGCATCCGGGACGGCTCCCTGCGCTACGACTTCGTGGAGTTCATGGCCTGCCCCGGCGGGTGCATCAACGGCGGCGGCCAGCCCCTCCACTCCTCCGACGTGCGCTCCTTCACCGATCTGGCCTCCCTCCGGGCCAAGGCCCTCTATGACCAGGACAAGGCCATGTCCCTGCGCAAGAGCCACGAAAACCCGGTGGTCAAGGAGATCTACACCTGCTTCCTGGGTGAGCCGGGAGGCCCCCGGGCCCACGACCTGCTCCACTGCACTTACGTGCCCCAGACCCGTTACCGTACGGACAATCAACTCTAAGAAACAGGAAGGGACAGACACTTTTCAGTGTCCGTCCCTTCCTGTTTTTGAAGCGCATCGTGATGTAGGATGATGAACGGTGAGTAACTGGGTGAATGGACCTTACTTGGCCAGCTCGGCCCCCAGGGCTTTGCAGGCGGCCAAGCCGTCAGCGTCTGGGGCCTCATAGCAGGCCAGGCCCTCGTCTCCGACCAGGTTTGCTCCATCGCTTTGGGCGCGCTCGTACCAGTCCCGCATCCACTGGCCGTCGGCCCAGGAGTAGGAGCCGAACAGAGCCACCTTCTTCCCGGAGAGCCTGCTCTCCAACGCGGTAAAAAAGGGATCGAACTCCCCCTCCTCCAGCTGTTCGGCGCCCATGGCGGGACAGCCCAGGGCCAGCGCGCCATATTCGGCGGCGGCATCGGGGGTAATCTCGGAGACCTGGAACAGGTCCACCTCGGCACCCGCTCCCCTGGCTCCCTCCGCCACCGCAGCGGCCATCTCCTCCGTATTGCCGGTGCCGGACCAGTAGATCACAGCGATCTTGCTCATGTGTTGTTTCTCCTTTCAGAATGTAATAACAGGTCGGAATATGCCGTTCTCAAATTCAGGCCGTTCTGGCCCGGGCCCCGCCGAAGAGCTGGCTCAGGGTAAAGCCCCGCTCCAGCCGGGCCCAGAGCTGGTCCCGGCACCGGCGGAACTGGGCGAACCGCCGTTTGGCCCCCTCCACGTCGTGGTACACTTTCCAGTCCCCCCTCAGCTTGCAGCGGGTACCGTCCACATCGGTGAGGAACCCCTCCACATCCTCCGGGGGATAGCCCAAAAACAGGCCGATCTCATGGGGAAAGCCCTCAGACTCCTCCAGACGGCGGATCAGGCACCGCAGCATCATGGGCAGCGATGCCCCCACCGGGTAGCCCGTGACCTTCAGGATCGCCCGGGCCCCGGGCTGGTCCAGGGCCCGGCGCAAAAGCGCCTCCCGGTAGACCAGCAGCAGCGCCCCGCGGGGGCAGCGGCACAGCACCAGGAACCTGGGCCCGTCCTCGCCCATCCGGGCGTTATACTGCCCGGCCAGGCGGGGCAGCTCCGGGAACTCTTCCGCCGAAAGGGACATCAAACAGGCGGGTTTCAGCCCCGCCAGCGCGGGAGCACAGTGCCACACCACCGTCTGCTCAAATCTCCGGGAATCCATTGGCCACCTCCAAATAGTTAGCTAAAGCTAACCTTTTTGTAAAAAGGAACGGGGCTTTGACAGTTCATAGTCTGCTTTCTCCCCGGTCCAATGGTTAGTTGTTGCTAACTTCAGTATAAAAGTACCACATCTCACCAAAGCTGTCAAGCTATTTTCTCGTCTTTTTTCTTCCGCGCCCCGGGATGGGCCTCCGAAAAACACCCCCGGAAAGGGCTGGACATCTGGCGGAGGGCATGATAAAATAGCCGCATAGCGGCTATTTTGCCTGATTTCAGATCTCCATCCAAGCGGCGCTTCGCATGGTTATTTGGAACAGGTATAAACTCTTTTAAGTATGGCAGGTGTTCAGAGAATGAGCGACAAGCCCCAGGTCGGTGTGCGCTACTGCGGCGGCTGCAATCCCCGGTATGACCGGGTCAAGCTGGTAAAACGGCTGGAGGCGGCCCTGCCGGAGATGGAATTTGTCCCCGCCGAGGACGGAGTGCCCTACGCCGCCGCCCTCATCGCCAACGGCTGCACCAACCGGTGCACCAACGTCTCCGGCCTGGCGGTCCCCGAGGCCCGGCAGGTGCCCCTGGCTGGGGACCTGGACTTCATCCCCGCCCAGGAAAAGCTCAAGGAACTGGTTTTCGGCGGGGAGGCCAAGAGCCTGACCCACGAGGAGGTGCTGACCGTCCTCCCCCACCGCTCCCCCATGCTCCTCATCGACACGGTCAGCCGCCTGGTCCCCGGCAGCGAGGCGGTGGCCTCCCTCTACATAGATCCCAAATGGGATATCTTTCAGGGCCACTTCCCCGGCCGGCCCGTGCTGCCCGGTGTCTATTCCCTGGAGGCCATGGCCCAGTGTGCCGACCTGATCGTTCTCTCCCTGGACCGCTACGCCGGGAAGGCCCCCCTCTTCGCCGGGGCGGAGAAGGTCTTTTTCCGCCGCCCCATCTCCCCTGGGGACACCGTGGAGCTCCACGCCAGTCTTTTGAGTGAACGCGCCGAATTCGGCATGGCCGTCTGCAAGGGCCGGGCCTTTGTGGAGGGCAGTTTGTGCGCCGAGGCCGAGGTCACCCTGGCCATGCGCTGATCCCGACCCATCCGGGAGGTTTTCCCTCCCTTTGGTATATTTAGAACAGAACTGAGGAGGAACACCCCAATGACCAATCTGGAGAAATACGACAAGCTCTTTATGGAAAGCTTCCGGGTGAAGGCCGAGGACCTGCCCACCATCACCTACCGGGGCATCCCCGCCTGGGACAGCGTGGGCCATATGGAATTCATGAGCGCCCTGGAGGAGATGTTCAAGATCAGCCTGTCCACCCTGGACGTGCTGGACTTTTCTTCCTACGAGAAGGGCAAGACCATCCTGGCCAAGTACGGCGTGGAGCTCTGATCCCCATGGACATCCTGCGCTGGACCGATCCCCTGGCCGAGGGCAACTGCTACGTCTGCGCCGAGGGGGACAGAGCGGTGGTCATCGACCCCTGTCATCCCCAAGGCCCCGCTTCTCTTCTGGAGGAGCGGGGTCTTGTCCCAGAGTGGATCCTGCTCACCCACGAGCACTGTGACCACATGCTGGGCCTGGAGACCCTGCGCCGCAAGTATCCCGACGCCCCCGTGCTCTGCTCCGGGGCCTGCGACGCCGGACTGCGGAACAAGCACCTCAACATGTCCGCCATGATGGAGGTCTACCTCACCTTCAAGGGCAAGCCCGGGGCCCACTATCCCCCCTTCGTCTGCGCCCCGGCGGACCAGACCTTTGAGGACGAATACACCATGACCTGGCAGGGGCACACCCTCCGGCTCACCCCCCTGCCCGGCCATACGCCGGGCAGTATTTGTATCCGCTGGGACGGGGACATCCTCTTCTCCGGCGACTACCTCATCCCCGGGGAGGCGGTCATCACCCGGCTCCCCGGCGGGGACACCGAGGCCTACGAGCGTCTGGCCAAGCCCTGGCTGGCCGCGCTGGAGCCCGGCCTTTGGATCTATCCCGGCCACAAGGACCCCTACATCCTGACCCAGGAGGTGAAAGATTTTTATGGACTATGACGCCCTGCTGGCCAAGGACCCCTTTGGCCTGGCCCGCTCGGAAAAACGGGCCCTTTTCTCCGAGGGGCTCACCGAACTCACTGCCCACCACCGCGCCCACTGCCCCCCCTACGCCGCCCTGCTGGACGTGCTGGGGACGCCGGAGGGGCCCCTCTCCCCCGAGGAGGTACCCTTCCTCCCCGTGTCCGCTTTCAAGGATCTGGAGCTGCGGAGCATCCCGGAGAAACAGATCTTCAAGACCGTCACCTCCTCCGGCACCACGGGGCAGCGGGTGTCCAAAATCTACCTGGACGCCGGCACCTCGGCCAACCAGCAGAAAACCCTGTTCCGCATCGTCTCCCAGCTGGTGGGCCCGGAGCGGCTCCCCCTGCTCATCATCGACTCCAAAAAGGTCCTCCGGGACCGGGCCATGTTCTCCGCCCGGGGGGCGGGCATCCTGGGCTTCTCCATCTTCGGCTCCCCCATGCGCTACGCCCTGAACGACGATATGGAGCTGGACGTGGAGGCGGTAGAGTCCTTCCTGGAGGAGTACAAGGGCCGGAAGATCCTCCTCTTCGGCTTTACCTTCATGATCTGGAAGCACTTCTGCCAAGCCCTGCGGGAAAAGGGCCTGCGTTTGGACTTTGGGGACAGCGTCCTGGTCCACGGCGGCGGCTGGAAAAAGCTCAGCAATGAGGCAGTCTCCCCCGCCGAGTTCAAGCAGGTCCTCCGGGACGTGGCGGGCATCTGGCGGGTGGTGGACTACTACGGTATGGCAGAGCAGACCGGCTGCGTCTATCTGGAGTGCCCCGAGGGCCACCTCCACGCCAGCTCCTACTCCGACATCCTCATCCGCCGCCCCGCCGACCACGGCGTCTGCGCCGTAGGGGAGCCGGGAGTCATCGAGGTTTTGTCCCTCCTTCCAAAGTCCTACCCCGGCCACGCCCTTCTCACCGAGGACATGGGCGTCCTGCTGGGGGAGGACGACTGCCCCTGCGGCTGGAAGGGCAAGTATTTCACCATCACGGGCCGGATCCCGAAAGCGGAAGTAAGGGGGTGCAGCGATACCTATGGCGGCTGATACGATTACGGTGCTGGCCGGAACGGCTTGCCCCAAAGCCGAGGCCTGGGGAGTCTTTGATCCCCGGGTCCTGGACTTTTTCGACCACTTCTCTTCCGCCTTCCGCTCCTCCCCCCTGGCTGGGGACACGGAGGCGGCCTCCTTTGCCTTTTGGTGCCGCCGCTCCCGGATGGAGGAGCTGAAAAAGCGGCACGAGGGGGCCCTTCGGGTGGGCCGGGGGCTTCTCTTCCACGTGCCCCCCGCCAACGTGCCCCTCCTCTTCGCCTACTCCCTGGCCGTGGGCATGCTCTCCGGCTGCGCCAACCTCCTGCGCATGTCCTCCCGGCTGGAGGAGCGGGGACGGCTGTTCTGCGCCCTTCTGGACCAGGTCCTCTCCCGCCCGGAGCACGCCGGGCTGAGGGCCCGCACCGGCCTTGTCTCCTATCCCCGGAAGGAGGAGGACCGCACCGCCGCCTACCTCATGGAGGCGGACGGCAAGGTGGTCTGGGGCGGGGACGCCACGGTGGAGGCCATGCGGAGGTTTCCCATGAAGCCCGGGGCGGTGGAGCTGGTCTTTCCCGACCGGTGGTCCCTGTGCCTCATGAGCGAGGCCCATGTGACCAACCTGTCCCAGGCCGATCTGGACCTGCTGGCCCACCGCTTCTATAACGACACCTACCTCATGGACCAGAACGCCTGCTCCAGCCCAAAGCTGGTGCTGTGGCGCAAGGACCTGCCCGACGGGGCCGCCGCCAGGGAGCGTTTCTGGGCGGCCCTGGAGCGGAAGGCGGCCCAGGCCTACGACCTCACCCCCTACAAGGCGGCCCGGAAGTACGAGGCCCTCTGCGAGCTGGCCATGACCCAGCCCGGCCTGGGCCCGGTCCGCCGGGCGGGGAACCTCCTCTACCGCCTGCCCCTGCAGTCGGACGGGGTGGACCTGGGCCGGTGCCATCTGGCCTTCGGCGCCTTCCTGGAGCGTGAGATCGACGCCCTGGAGGACATGGCCCCCTTCGTCACCCAGCGGACCCAGACCCTAACGGTGGCCGGCATCCCGCCCCGGGAGGCCGCCGGGGTCATCGCCCGCCTGGCCCTTCCCGGCGTGGACCGGGTGGTAAACGTGGGCCAGGCCATGGAATTTGACCTCACCTGGGACGGGAAGGACCTGATCACAGCCCTGTCCCGGGTCATCAACTGTTAACAGGAGGGATCCTTATGGCGCTCTTTACCGCCGAACCCGGCTGGGCCGGGCGTACCCTGTGCGTTTCCGACACCGGCCTCACCCTCACCTACGGCGACCTGGACGCCTTCGCCGGCCGCTTTGCCGCCGGGGCGGAGGGCCGGAGCCTGGGCTTCCTCCTGTGCGAGAACACCCCCGGCGTCCTGCTGGCCTACCTCTCCTGCCTCCGGCTGGGGGCGGTGCCCGTCCTCCTGGACGCCCACATTGACCCCGCCCTGCTGGCTGAACTGACGGCGGCTTACTCCCCCGCCTGGGTCTTTCTGCCCGGCGACGTTCCCCAGGAGAGCCGAGACAGCCTGGGCCCCACGGAGGGCGTGCTGGCCGAGTACGGCTGTGCCCTCCTGCGGCGGACCGGGGCGGTCTCCCCCGCTCTTCACCCTGATCTGGCTGTCCTCCTCACCACCTCCGGCTCCACCGGGAGCCCCAAACTGGTACGGCAGAGCCGGGCCAATATCGAGGCCAACGCCCGCTCCATCGCCGAATACCTGGAGCTCACCGACACCGAGCGGCCCATCACCACCCTGCCCATGAACTACACCTACGGCCTGTCCATCGTCCAGAGCCACGCCCTGGTGGGGGCCGCCATCCTCCTCACCACCCACGGCGTGCTGGAGGGGGACTTCTGGCGGTTCTTCCTGAAGGAGAGGGCCACCTCCCTGGCCGGGGTGCCCTACACCTATAAAATGTTCCACCGGCTGCGCCTCACCGGCATGGACCTGCCCTCCCTGCGGTACATGACCCAGGCCGGGGGCAAGCTCCCCGAGGAACTCCATCAGGTCTTTGCCCAGTGGTGCGCCGACACCGGCCGCCGGTTCTACGTCATGTACGGCCAGTGCGAGGCCACCGCCCGGATGGGCTATCTGCCCTATCAGAACGCTTTGAGCAAGGTGGGCAGCATGGGCATCCCCATCCCCGGCGGCTCCTTCCGCCTCACCGACGACAGCGGCGCCCCGGTCCCTGAGGGGGAGGTGGGAGAGCTCATCTACCACGGCCCCAACGTCACCATGGGCTACGCGGCCTGTGCCGCCGACCTGGCCCGGGGCGACGACTGGCAGGGGGTCCTCCACACCGGCGACATGGCCCGGCGTGACCCCGACGGCTACTATTACATCGTGGGCCGGAAAAAACGGTTCATCAAGCTCTTCGGCAACCGGGTGGGCCTGGACGAGTCGGAGCGGCTCCTCTCCGCCCGCTTCCCGGAGGCGGAGTTCGCCTGCACCGGGCGGGACGACCTTATGACCATCTTCACCGACAGCTCCGATCCGGAGCTGCCCCAGGCGGCCATCGACTACCTCTCCGGCGTGACCCACCTGGCCCGCTCGGGCTTCTCGGTGACGGCGGTGGACGCCATCCCCAAAAATGAGGCGGGCAAGACCCTCTACACCGCCCTGCCAACCAATCCCTGAGGAGGTACCCCTATGATCGGCTTTACCCATTATCTCCCCACTAAACTGCTCTTTGGAGAGGGGCAGCTCCGGCGGCTGGGCCGCCAGGCCCTCCCCGGCAAACGGGCCCTGGTGGTCACCTCCCCCGGCCAGGTCAAGCGGGGGGAGGCCCTGGCGGAGACCCTGGCCCAACTGGAAAAAGCGGGGGTGTCCGCCTCGGTCTTTGACGGCGTCTCCCCCAACCCCACCGCCGCCCAGGCCGCCCAGGCCGCCGAACAGTGCAGGGCGGAGGGATGCGGCTTTCTGGTGGGCCTGGGGGGCGGCAGCTCCATCGACACCGCCAAGGCCGCCGGGCTGCTGCGCGCCAACGGTGGGCAGTGGCGGGATTACGGCGACCGCAAGCCCTTCTCCCAGCCCGGCCTGCCCGTGGTGGCCATCCCCACCGCCGCCGGTTCCGGCGCCGAGGTGAGCCCCTGGGCCGTCATCACGGACGAGGAGAGCGGCCTCAAGGCCGGGCTGGGCCGCCTGGACGGCGCCCCCGTCCTGGCGGTGGTGGACCCCTCCCTCACCCGCTCCATGCCCCTGCGGCAGACCGCCTACCAGGGCTTTGACGCCCTCTTTCACGCCATTGAGACCGTCATCAACAAAAACAGCGACCCCATGAGCGAGATGTACGCCCTCAAGGCTGTGGAACTGCTGGCCCAGGGCCTCCCCGCCGTTCTGGAGGAGGGCTCCGACCTGGAGGCCCGTGCACAGGTCTCCCTGGGCGCGGTGCTGGCAGGGATGGGGATGCGCTCCTGCTCCGCCCACGCCCTGGAGCACGCCCTTTCGGGCCGCCACCCCTCCCTTCCCCACGGGGCGGGGCTCCTGGCCCTGGCCCTCCCCTACTACCAGCACTTCGCCGACCGCCACGCCTGTGACGGGGCCTTCGCCAAGCTGGACACCGCCCTCAACCGGGGCCACTTCCCCAAGGCCCTCTCCCGGCTCATGGATCAGTGCGGGATGGGGGAGATCAGGCTCAGCGAGTACGGCGTCACGCCGGAGGAGCTGCCCGCCCTGGCCGCCGAAGCCAAGGAAACCGCCCCCTATCTCTTCTTCAACGACCCCGCCCCCCTCACCGATGAGGAGGCCGTGGCCATCCTCCGGGCCGCTTACCGGTAACCGCTCCGGCCCCTCCCGGCAATATCACCGGGAGGGGCCGGAATTCGTTTTTATTATTGACATATGTCAATAATGGTGCTACCATAGAGCCAAATCAAAGGAGGCGCTTTCATGAAGATCGCGGTCACTTACGAGGACGGCCAGGTGTTCCAGCATTTCGGCCACTGCGGACAGTTTAAGATCTACGACGTGGCGGACAACAAGGTGGTCTCCGCCCAGGTCCATGACACCCAGGGCAGCGGCCACGGGGCCCTGGCCGGGTTCCTGGCGGAGCGCGGCGTGGACACTCTCATCTGCGGCGGCATCGGCGGCGGCGCCCGGGCCGCCCTGGCCCAGGCCGGCATTCAGCTCTACCCCGGTGTCTCCGCCCCGGCCGACGCCGCCGTGGAGGCTTTGCTCGCCGGCTCCCTCTCCTTCGACCCGGATACCGTATGCGCCCATCACCACGAGGGCGGCCACACCTGCGGCGATCACGGCTGTCACGAGGACAAGGCGGGCTGTTCCGGAAACCATTGAGCCGCTAAAAAGGGACGGACTGTCCATACAGTCCGTCCCTTTTTCGGCCGCTGTTCACACCTCGGAAGGCTCCGCGCCCATTTTTCCGCTCTTGCCCAGGCGGCCGTAGCGCAGGGTCCGCTCCGCCAAAGCCTGCCACCTGGCCGAAAAACTCAGCTTCATGCCGTTGGTCATCCAGATGTGGCCGTCCCGGATCACCTCGATGGCGTCCAGGCTCACCAGAACGGTGGCCCCGGTCCGCAGGAACCGGTCCATTTCCAGCAGCGGAGCCACATTCTTGGAGAAGGGGACCCGGGTGGTACAGCTGAGCAGCTGACTCCCGTCGTTCAGCCACAGGCGGAAGCGGTGCCCCTCGGCCCGGCACAACATGATGCTGTCCGCCTGGACGATCCGCACCCCTCCCTTGGTGTTGACGGTAAAGGTGTTTCTCTCCGATCCGGCCAAGGCCCGGAGGCGGCTTTCCAGCTCCGCCTCGTCCCGCGCCTTCTCCACCCTGACTTCCAGCCCGGGCGCCTTTTTCCGGCAGCGGGAAAGCACCGTCTGGATGTCCACTGTCGCCGGACATACGATCACAGTCACACCCATGACCTATCACCTGCTTTCCAGTCGATCTACTTTTATTTTACAGGAAAGCGGGGCCGAGCGGCCGATATCTTCCGTGCAGATACCGGTTATTTTTCGTGTAATTTTGAATTTTCTGGAAGGTCACAAATAATTTTTCCCTGTCTCACACAAATATTTGGAAACTCACATCTCTAAATTTACAAGCCCTGGCCCCCATGATACACTATCGACATATCCCGCGTAAAAAAGGAGCGCAGCCACATGAATATCGCACTCTGCGACGACAGTCCCATTGAACTCGAGGAGATCCGGGGATATCTGGAGGAATACCGGTGCCGGCGTCCCTTCCCCTCCCTCACCCTTTTCCCCTTTGAGCATGGCGAGGACCTTCTGCGGGCGGCGGAGCGGATCCCCTTCGACCTGTGCCTGCTGGATATCCTCATGCCCGGCCTCTCGGGGATCGAGACCGCCCGGATGCTGAAGTCCATCCGCCCCGCGGCGGCGGTGGTCTTTCTCACCAGCACCCCGGATTTCGCCCTGGACGCCTTTCAGGTCCGGGCAAAAAACTACCTGCTCAAGCCGGTCCAGGCCGATCCCCTCTACGCCGCGCTGGACGAGCTGCTGGCCGCTCCCCGTCCGTTTCCCGTGGAGCTGGCCGCCGAGGGCGGCGCATCGGTGGTGGTGGCCGTCGACCGGGTCCTCTACCTGGAGTGCACCGACCACCGGGTCTTTTACCATCTCACCGACGGGACCTGTATCCGCGGCCGGACCATCCGGGTCCCCTTTCTCTCCGCCGCCGCGCCTCTTCTGGAGAGCGGCCTCTTCCTCCAGCCCCACCGCTCCTATCTCATCAACGCCGAACATATCCTCCGGCTTACGGGCCAGTCCGTGATTTTGTCCGATGGGACGGAGATCGCCGTCTCCCAGCTTCGGAGGAGGGAATTCCGCCAGCAGTACATGGACTACCTGTCCGGTGACCGCCCTTGACGGCGGCGCTGGATCTTATGGCCTCCGCGCTCATCGGCGCCATGGCGGTGGCCTATATGTACGCCCTCAACGACCGCTGGCGTGTCTCCCTCCAGGCCCGGGTGGTGCTCTTTCTCCTGGCGGGCCCGGCCGCGCTCTGGTTTGGCCTGTCTCCCTTCATGCGGGCCCTGCCCGTCGTCGTCCGGGTCGCTTTGTACTGGCTCGTCCTTCTGCCCGTCTGCTGGTCCTTCAGTGCGGTGCGGGACGCCCGGTTCCTCTTTGTGGCCGCCACCAGCCTGCTCTTCACCTACCTGAGCACCACCGTGTGCAGCATGGCCTGCTTCTATCTTCCCATCCACCGCACCCTGCTGCGCCTTCTCCTCGACGGGGCCTTTCTGGCGTTTCATATCGGGGTCTTTCGCCCCGTCTTTCAGGAGGTTTACCACACCCTGAAGCGGGGCTGGCTGGTTTTTTCCCTCATGCCCATATGCCTGTGCAGTCTGTTCCTGTTCCTCCTGCTGACCCCGAACTACGACGCCCGCCGCGGCCTTCCTTATGTACAGGTCTTTACCTATCTGCTGGCCCTTCTGTCCCTGATCTTTTACTGGGCCTCCTTTTACTTTTTTCAAAAGCTGGGGCATTGGCAGGAGAGCGAGGTGGACAGCGCGGTCCTCACCGCCCAGGTGACCGCTCTGGCCCGGCCCCGGGAGGCCGACCTGGCCGCCGAGGAACAGCGGCGCATCCTGCGCCATGACCTGCGCCACTATCTGCACATCCTGTCCTCCTGCCTCCGTGCGGGAGACGGCCCCGCCGCCCTGCAAACCATGGAGGCGATCCGCGCCGGCCTGCGCTCCGCCGGGCTGGAGGAGGAGGTCCGCCATGGCCAGTGATTCTTTCTGGAGCTGTCTGTGCGCCATATCCACCATGCTGACCGGATGTCTTTTCGCCACCCTCCTGGTGGACGACTGGCGTTTTTCCAAGGAAAGGCTTCGGATCATGATCCCCGCCATCCTTCTCCTGACTGCCCTGGCCCAGGTCCTATGCTTCCGCTTCCTGGACCTGAACCGCGCCAACCTGGCCGTTACCTATCTCGACGTGGCCGTCCTCCTTCTGGCCCCGGCGCTGGTCCACTGGCGGAAGGGGCGGCTCCTCTTCTCCATGGCGGTTGCCTATTCCTTTACTTTCAGCACGGTATTCTTTTCCCATCTGCTTTTTCCCAGCTTCGGCCCGGAAAATCTGGCGGTCCGTCTCATTTCCCTGGCTGTGATGGCCCTCTTCCTGGCCCGGCGGTTCGGCCCCAGCCTGCGCCGCGCCTTTCAAATCGAGATCGGCGGATGGTACGGGCTGTCCCTGATCCCCCTGCTGTTCGCCTTTCTCTTTTTCACCCAGACCTCCGGCGTGTTCCGCTCGCCTGTGCTCCCCCCTCAGGATTCCCTGCAGCTCGACCAGCTCTTCCCCAGCATCCCGGAAGCCGCCGTCTACTGCGTCCTGCTGGTGCTCCCCCCATGCGCCTACATGGTCTTTTATCAGTTTTTCAACAGCCTTCTCCGGCACTACGCCGGTTTCCGGGAGCGGACCGTGCGCTCCGCCCAGCTGTCCGCCCTGAAGGCCCACCAGGACAAGGCCCAGCAGCAGCGCAGGCTGGATGAGCGGCTCCTCTCCCTCCTGCGCGCCCGCCTGGATGAGGTGGAGGCTCAGATCCGCCAAGCCGACCTCCCGGCGGCGCTGTCCCTCGCTGAGGAACTGGAGGCCCGGGCGGATACCGTACTGACGTCTTTCTCCCGCCAGCGGTATGCCGAGAATCCCATCCTGGACGCGGTGCTGGGGGAGTACGCCGCCTGGACCGCGGAGCACGGCGTGGCCCTCACCATCCGCTTTGACCTGCCCCAGCGGCCCCTATTAGACCCCGCCGCCCTGGCGGTGGTTCTCTCCAACGCGCTGGAAAACGCCGTGCGTGCCTGCCTGGACCAGGCGGAGGGGCGGCCCCGCTCCATCCGCCTTTTCACCCGGAACACGGCCGAGCAGTTTTTTCTTCAGGTCGAAAACACCTGTGACGGCCCCGTGGTCTTTGATCCCGCCACCGGCTTTCCCAAGGCCATGCGGGACGGGCACGGCTACGGCACTCGCAGCATCGCCGCCTTTGCCCGCCAAAACGGCGGTTCTCTGCGCTATGAGTGGCGGGACGGGGTGTTCCGGCTACAAATGCTCATTTAAAAAGACCGGCCCATTCCGAAGAATGGACCGGCCTTTTTCATTTATTTTCCACCTGCCGCCGTCAGTCCGCTTCCTCCCGGCGGCAGCAGCCCGTCCCCCGGCACTGCCTGCCCCGGGGGCAGACCTGGTAGGCCCCGCCGTCCACCCGCAGGCGCTTGCCCTCCACCAGGGCTGCGGCCAGCTTTTTCCGGGCGGAATCGTAGATGCCCTGGACCGTGGCCCGGCTGACGCCCATTCCGGCGGCGGCCTCCTCCTGGGACAGCCCCAGGTGGTCGATGAGGCGGACGGCCTCGTACTCGTCCACCCCCATCTCCACCTGGCCGGTGCAGGCCCCCTCGCCGGGTCCGAACTCCTGGAACTGAGGCAGGGCGCATACGCGCCTGCATTTGACCGGACGGGCCATCTTCCTCACCTGCCTGACTTGCGTTTTCTCCATTTTACAACTTTCCCGCCACAAGTCAAGCACAGGCGTTCACCCTACGCCCAACAGAATGAGGATAATGCCGTACACTACGCTGGCCGAGATGCCGAAAACCAGCACCGGCCCGGCGATGACGAACATCTTGGCCGCCACGCCCATTACAAGGCCCTCGCTCTTGAATTCCAGCGCCGGGGACACCACGGCGTTGGCAAAGCCGGTGATGGGCACCAGGGTGCCCGCTCCGGCGTGCTTGGCGATGTTGTCGAAAATCCCCAGGCCCGTGAGCAGGGCGGCCAGGAAGATAAGGGTCACGGACACCGCCGCCGCCGCGTCGTCCTTCTCCAGGTCAAAGTATTGGTAGAGATTCAAAAGCCCCTGGCCCAGCACACAGATCAGCCCGCCCACGCAGAAGGCCCAAGCGCAGTTTTTCCAGCAGGGAGAGGGCTTGGACTTGGCGTTGACATATTTTCCATAATCCTGATTGGTCATGTCCATGGTTCGCGCCTCCTTTTCCAGGATAGTTTGCCCCCGGGAGGAAAAATCATTCATCCCACCGTTTTCAGCAGTTCCTCAGCGGAGACGCCGAACAATTTCGCCAGCGCCAGCAGGTTGGACGTGCTGGGGTCGGAGTCGCCGCTCTCCCACTTGCTCACCGCCTGCCGGCTGACCCCGATGGCCTCCGCCACGAACTCCTGGGTCATCTTGCACCGGGTGCGGTGTTCCCTCAGTGTCTCCCCCAACGATTTTCGCACTTCGGACTTCTCCTCCCGCACCGTTTTTGATCGCAGATACTTGGTCAGCGCCCGGATCAGCTGGACCAGCAGCACTACAAAGCCGCCCAGCAGGGCCAGGGAAAACAGCCCGATTATGATCGTTGCCAATGACGTATCCATTTATGTTCCGCCTTTCCGATTTAGGATGACATCAGCTTACCAAACGGATCAGGGCGCGTCTATCAACTATCCCGCAAATTTCGGTTGCGTCTGGGTTGCGGGCTCTATTTTCCCCGCGCCCAAGCCTCCAACAGTGCCAAAGAAGCCCGGTCCGTTGCGTCAAAGGAGCAGCTGATCCCCCGATACGTCTCGCTGTCCGGCCCCTCCTTTTTCTTCACCATCGCGCACATCATTTTCATCATCATCTTGTCCAAAAAGCCCATATTCTCATAATCCAGGCCGCCCCTGAGATAGAAGCAGGGCAGGCCGACCCCCTCCAAGCTCCGCTCCAAGGTCGGACCCAGGCTGGGGTCATCGGCGGGACAGGCCCCCACGGCAAAGACCGCCACCCGCTTCCCCTCCAGTTCAGGCAGCTTCGCCTTCAGCCAATCAAGGCCCTTCAGCGCCCCGGCGTGGAGAAAATCACCATAGAGGACCGTGTCGAAGCCGGAGAGCTCCACCTTGTCCCTATCCTCGTACGCCGCCGCTTCGCAGCCCAGGTCCTCCGCCAGCCATTGGGCGTAGCGCTTGGTAAAGCCAGTCCTGCTGCGGTAAATCACTATGGCGTTCATTCCTGTTCCTCCCTCATCTGCCTCAAAAAAATTTCATAGGCCTCCTCCAGCCGCTCTGCGGCCTCTTCTCCCAAATCAGCCCCCGACGCCAGCAGGAACCCCAGGCCCATAGAGTAGAGAATCATGTGCAGGTGCAGGTTCTTGGCCTTCTCTTCCGAAAGGCCCGTGGTCTGGGCTAGGCCTGCGGCCGCCTCCGGGGATGCCTCCCGGCGGTACAGCTCCTCCATGGAGCCCACCTCCTCCTGGCGGCGGAGGAAAAAGATCCGATAGAGCCGCGGCTCTTCCCGGGCCAGCTCCAGGTAGGCCATGCCCGTGGAGCGAAAGGGGTCGGCGGGGTCCCGCCGGGCAGCCGCGTACTCCCGGACGAAGTCCGCCGTCCGCGCCTCCACCGCCCGGCACAGGCCCTCCATACTGCCGCAGTAGCTATAAATAGGCTGGACGGAACAGTTCAGCACCCTCGCCACATTCTTCACCAGCACCGCCTCCATTCCCTCCCGCCGGGCCAGTTGAAAGGCGGCCTCCACCACGGCCTCCCGGGTAACGCGCTGTTTCGGCATATCCTCATCTCCAATATATAAATAGTTTATATAAACTATTTATATATCATTTTTATTGCGTTGTCAAGAGAAAGAACCGGGTTCTCCCCATGGGGAGAACCCGGTTCTTTCCGTAATTCACTTGTTCTGGGGGATGTCGGGCAGGGAGTCGAAGCCCTTTTGGAGCTCCTCGTCCGTAGGGACATGGTCGGTCATCCTGCCGTCCAGATAGGCGGCGTAGGCCGTCATGTCAAAGTAGCCGGTGCCCGTGAGGCCGAAGAGGATGGTCTTGGCCTCCCCCGTCTCCTTACACCGCATGGCCTCGTCCATGGCCCCCTTGATGGCGTGGGCGGACTCGGGGGCGGGGAGGATGGTCTCCAGCTTGGCGAAGCGCACCGCCGCCTCAAAGACCTCGGTCTGCTTGTAGCTCACCGCCTCCATCTGGCCGTCGTGGTAGAGTTTGGAGAGGATGGGGCTCATGCCGTGGTAGCGAAGGCCCCCAGCGTGGTTGGCGGAGGGGATGAACCCGGCCCCCAGGGTGTACATCCGGGCCAGGGGGGTGACCTTGCCCGTGTCGCAGAAATCGTAGGCGTATCTCCCCCGGGTGAGGGAGGGGCAGGAGGCGGGTTCCACCGCCACGAACCGGGTGCCCGGCCGCTTCCCCGTCAGCTTATCCCGCATGAAGGGGGCGATGAGGCCGCCCAGGTTGGACCCGCCCCCGGCGCAGCCCACCACGATGTCGGGATACTCCCCCAGCTCGTTCATGGCTGTCTCGCACTCCAGGCCGATAATGGACTGGTGGAGAAGCACCTGGTTGAGGACGGAGCCCAGCACATAGCGGCTGTTTTGGGCGGAGACGGCGGACTCCACCGCCTCGGAGATGGCGCAGCCCAGACTGCCGGTGGTGTCCGGGTCCTCCGCCAAGATCTTTTGGCCCACCTGGGTGGTCATGGAGGGGGAAGGGGTCACCTTCCCCCCGAACACCCGCATCACGTCCTTGCGGAAGGGCTTTTGCTCATAGGAGCACTTGACCATGAACACATCCAGGTCCAGACCGAAGTAGGAGGCGGCCTCGCTCAACGCCGTGCCCCACTGGCCGGCGCCGGTCTCGGTGGTGAGCCGGGTGATGCCCTGGGCCTTTGCGTAATAGGCCTGGGCCACGGCGGAGTTCAGTTTGTGGGAGCCGGAGGTGTTGTTGCCCTCAAACTTGTAGTAGATTTTCGCCGGGGTGCCCAGGGCCTTCTCCAGGTTATAGGCCCGCACCAGGGGGGAGGGGCGGTACATCTTGTAGACCTCCCGGACGGCCTCGGGGATGTCCACGAACTCGGTCTTTCCGTCCATCTCCTGGTGGGCCAGCGCCTCGCAGAAGATGGGGTAGAGCTCCTCCTCCTTCAGGGGCCGGAGGGTGCCGGGGTTGAGCATGGGGTCGGGCTGCTCCTTCATGGCGGCGCGGAGGTTGTAATACTGCCGGGGGAGCTGCGCTTCGGTCAAATACAGGCGGTGGGGAATGGTTTTCATACGATGACTTCCTTTCTCAACGGCGGATGTACGTTGGGAAAAGGGCATGAAAAAAGCCCTCATCCCAAACAATTTCTGTTTTGGGACAAAGGCCAGGCCTCTGCGGTACCACCCAAATTGACGCCAAAGGCGCCCACTCTTTCCTCCCGCGTCCTATGAACGCGCGCTCTCCTGATAACGGGTAGAGTCCCCGTCTGGCTACTCAAGTTTCCTCTTTCGCCCTCGCCCTCAAAAGCCCATTCCCCGCACTGCCTTCTGCCGTGATCCCACCACCCACGGCTCTCTGAGAGAAAACGTCTGTCCGGGTACTCCACTTTATCATCGGTTTTCCGCTTTGAAGTTGGGCTTATTATAGGCGCGGGACAACCCCTGTGTCAAGACAAATTTGAGAAATTTAGAAAAAATATTTATTTCCTCTTTCTCATCTTTTCTCACATCTGTTCCTTCTTCTGCGGTATATGAACCGCAATACGCTTCATGTACTGAGTTTTACAAATATACCGCAACAACCCCTCACGCCTGTGGTATAATGACAAAAAGCAGACCATACATTTGAATTTCCCCAGCCGCATTACGCCAACATCCCGCGCCCGCGGTCCTGGGGAGGAACGGAGGAAAAAGGATGCGGGAGCTGAAACCCGGCGCCATTTACATCCACTTCAAGGGGAACCGCTACAAAGCCATCCTGATGGCCACCCACTCGGAAACAGGGGAAAAGTTCGTGGTCTATCAGGCCCTCTACGGCGACTTCGGCTACTATGTCCGCCCCTACGACATGTTCCTGTCTGAGGTGGACCATGAGAAATATCCCGAGGTGAAGCAGAAATACCGCTTTGAGCTGGCGGAGGAATAAGCTGCAAAAAAGCGCCCCGGCGGGATTTCCCGCCGGGGCGCTTTTCATTGACAATCACATCAGCTTTACAGTGTAATACACCGCCATGATAAGGACCCAGGCGGCCACCACGCCGAAGAGGATCATGGTGGGCACCGCCAGCACGGCGGCGATGAGGACCAGCAGGGTCACAATGGCCGTGACATAAAGCAGCGCGTAGTTGGCGTCCTTGGGCAGGACGCGCATCCGCTTCCCCTTGAGCTCCATAGCCCCGCTGCCGGCCTGAAGCCTGCGGCACACCAGAGCGCCGCCCACGGTGACCACCGCGGCCAGAGCCAGATAGAGGTACGCCGCATAGGCATAACTTCCTCCCAGCGCCCGGGAACACACCCAAATCCCCAGCAGTCCCACCACACACAGGCAGGCCACCAGGAAGAATTCCCGCTGGTAAAGATAGTAGATGAGCGCCAGCACGATGACCACCGGCACGCCGATATACATCAGCCGCAGGCCGGTGCTGCCCATGAACCAGGTGCAGAAACAGCTGACCGAGACGCCGGCCATAAAAATGGTCAGCAGACCGGGCAGGGCGCTGCCTCTGCTGTTTTTCCTGGCGGCGTTCCACCAAAGCCCCGCCGCCGCGGCACAGACCAAGGCGGCGACGGCCAGGATCTTGACCGCGGTCCCCAGGGCGACCCGCAGATCGATCTGTTCCACCGTATAGTGGCTATAATACCGGTTGAGCAGGAGTAAAAGGAACTCCAGCACCGAGCCTCCGGCGATCCAGCAGAGGACCCGGTTGAGGGCGGTCTCTTCCTGCTTGGCCTTGGCCTCCCTGAATTGCTTCGCGTTCTTGTCCATTTACACATCTCCTGTGGATGAAATCATTCTCGTTTATTTTAGCAGAAAACCTCTCTTTTTGCAACTAGAAAAAGCAGGCGGCCCATCGTCACGAAAATGTAAGCGTTTTGTTGTTGTTTTCCATGCCTGAGCATGTATAATAAGGGCAGAAATACAAAGGAGAAAGGAATGTCCCCATGAAGCATTTTACCACGAGGGCGGCTGCGCTGGCCCTCGCCCTTTTGTTTGCCTTCCCGCTGTCCGCCTGCGGCAAGAAGGGCCGCCCTTCCGCTGGGATCGACCCGGTGGAGACCCCCATGCCCACCCCCACGGCGGAACCCACCCCGGAGCCGGAGCCCACCACGCCCCCCGTCCCCCTGGTGGCCTGGCCCACCACGGCGGTGGTGGAGCACCTCTTTTTCCACCCCGTCATCGCCTATCCCAAGTGGGCCTTCCACGACTGCCCCTCCTCCCAGTCCCAGAAGGAAGGTCTGGACGACTGGATGGTGACGGTGGACGAGTACAATAAAATCCTTCAGAGCGTCTATGACAACGGCTATGTCCTTGTGAACATGAACGACGTCTGGTCGGAGTACACCACCGACAGCGGCCAGACCCGGATGCGCCGGAACACACTTATGGTCCCCGAGGGGAAAAAGCCTCTCGTCATCTCCTTTGACGACACCAACTACTACGAATACATGCTGGAGGAGGGCTTCACCTCCAAGCTGGTTTTGGGAGACGACGGCAACATCTGGGCCGAGTGCACCGACCCCTATACCGGCGAGACCTTCCTCACCCAAGACCTGGACGCCATCACTATTCTGGACAAATTTGTGGCCGAGCATCCCGACTTTTCCATGAATGGGGTAAAGGGCTGCCTCTCCCTTACCGGCTATCAGGGCATCCTGGGCTACCGCACCCAGACCAACACCGACGATACCTCCGCCGCCTTCGAGGCCAACCGGCAAAAGGAGATCGCCGCCGTCAAGCCCATCGTCCAGCGCCTCAAGGAGACCGGCTGGTACTTCGGCTCCCACACCTGGGGCCACGTCAACCTGTCCACCTGGTCCCTGGACAAGGTCAAGCGGGACACCCAGCGGTGGGCTGACGAGGTGGGCAGCCTGGTGGGCCCCACCCAAATTTTGTTCTACCCCCACGGCGCCCGGCCCGACGGGGACCACGACCAGGGGGAGCCGGGCCCCATGTTCCAGTACCTCCATAGCCAGGGCTTCCGCATCTTCGCCTCGGTGGGCATCAACTCCTACGAAAAGTGCAAGACCGAGATCTCCGCCGTCATCTGCGACCGGCTCCACCCCGACGGCACCACCCTGCGCAGCGGCAAGTCCCTGTCCCGGTACAGCCAGTTTTACGACGCGAAGGAGATCATAGATTTGGACGTGCGCCCCAATCTGGGCGTCACCTGGTAAATAGGAAAGGAGCCTGTCCTATGACCGACCGTGAATTGGCCGACCTGGCCTACGCCATGCTGGAAAAATCCTACGTCCCCTACTCCAAATTCCCCGTGGGGGCCGCCCTCCTCTGTGCCGACGGCACGGTGTTCACCGGCTGCAACGTGGAAAACGCCGCCTACGGCTCCACCATCTGCGCCGAGCGCACCGCCCTCGTGAAGGCGGTGAGCGAGGGCCACCGGGACGACTTCGTCCGCCTGGCGGTGGTGGGCGACTCCGCCGACTACTGCTGGCCCTGCGGGGCCTGCCGGCAGATGCTCTATGAATTCGCCCCGGAGCTGGAGCTCCTGGTGGGAAAAGGAGACCGGAGCTTCACGAAGCTGAAACTCTCCGACCTGCTCCCCCACGGATTCGGGCCCAAGAGCCTGGGATAAAGGGTCGAAAAAAACAGCCGCGCCGAGGGGCGCGGCTGTTTTTTTGCTCCGCGGCCCAGGCGGCGGGCTGGGAACCTTTCCATTTTCCCCTTGACAACGCCCCCGGTCTCTGGTATCTTTCATACATACCGACGGTATGTATGAAAGCGAGTTGATCCCATGGCCAGGAACAAATTTCCGGAGGAGACTGAGCGCAGGATCCTGGAGGTCTCCCGCAGGCTCTTCACCGAAAAGGGCTATGAGCACACCACCATCCAGGACATCGTGGACGCCTTGGGCATGAGCAAGGGCGCCATCTACCACCACTTCAAGAGCAAGGAAGACATCTACGACCGCATCTGCGACAGCTACTACGGCAAGCAGCCCTGGATGCGCCAACCCAACACCCTGCCGGGGGAAAACGCCCTGGAAAAGGCCCGCTACCTGTTCCGCTTCATGCTCTCCGACCCGGAAAAGCTCCAGTTGGACCGCCTGATCCCCAATACGGAGCGTCTGGACCCCCGGCTGCTGGAGATGACCCTGCGCTCCACCATTGCCGACGCCGCCCCCCTGCTGACCACGCTGATCGAGGCGGGCAACGCCGACGGCTCCCTCCACATCGACCAGCCCCGGCAGGTCTCCGAGTCCTTCATGGTGCTGATGAATCTGTGGGTCGGCAACTGCACCACCGATAAGGAGGATTTTCTGGCCAAACTCCGTTTCATGCGGCGCTTCTCCGACCAGATGGGCCTGCCTGTCATCGACGACGAGCTGTTCTCCATCGCCGAGCGGTATTTCGATTTTGTCATGCCCCAGTAGCGCCCCCTCCCGCCGCTCCCAGCGGAGCGGCTTTTCTTCCCGCTTTTACATACCAACCGTCGGTATCAATAAAATTGTGAGGTGTTTCTATGTCCGTCCAGCCCCTCTTCCACCGGGATTTCACTCTGATGGTCGTCGGTCAGATCATTTCCCTCTTCGGCAACGCTATCCTCCGCTTCGCCCTGTCCCTCTATGTGCTGGATCTGACCGGTTCCGCCGCCCTCTTCGGCGGGGTGCTGGCGGTGTCCATGATCCCCACCATCCTCCTCTCCCCGGTGGGGGGCGTGCTGGCGGACCGGCTCCCCCGCCACCGCATCATGTACGCCCTGGACTTCCTCACCGCCGCCCTGGTGGCCGGGTTCGGCCTGGTGGGGCGGACCGGCTCCACCCTCCCCCCCGCCCTCCTCATGCTGTGCCTGTCGGCCATCCAGGCCTGCTATCAGCCCGCCACCCAGTCGGCCGTCCCCCTTCTGGCCCCTCCGGAGGAGCTGACCCGGGCCAACGGGGTGGTCACCCAGGTCTATGCCCTCTCCAGCCTCCTGGGCCCCATCGCCGGAGGCTGGCTCTACGGCGTCTGGGGCATGGGGCCCATCTGCGCCGTCAGCGCGGGGTGCTTTTTCGCCTCGGCGGTGATGGAGTGCTTTCTCCATATCCCCTTCACCGCCCCCACGGACCAGGGCGGCATAAAGGTGGCTCTGGACGATCTGCGGCAGGCGGGGCAGTTCCTCTCCCGCTCCGGCCTCCTCCCCCTCCTGGCCGTGGTGGCCGGGGTCAACCTTTTTCTCTCCTCCTGCTACGTGGTGGGCCTGCCCTACCTGGTCAAGATCTACCTGGGCCTCTCCAGCCAGCTTTACAGCTATGTGGAGGCCGCCATGGGGCTGGGCACCATCCTGGGGGCCCTCCTCACCGGCATCCTGGGACAGCGGCTCTCCTTCGCCCGCTCGGCCCGCTGGCTGTTCCTCTCCGCCCTCTCCCTTTGCTTCATTGCCCTGTCCGTCCTCTCTCCCGCCGCCCCCCTGCTCTCCTGGGGCGTCATCCTCCTCTCCGCCCTCTTCGGCATGGCCTGCGCCGGGCTGTTCTCCGTCCTGGCCCAGACCTTCCTCCAGCGGGTCACCCCCACGCCCCTCCTGGGAAAAATGAGCGCCTTCGTCACCGCCGTCTCCACCTGCGCCATGCCCCTGGGCCAGGGCCTCTATGGGATCATGCTGGAATGGTTTTCCGCCGCCCCCTGGGTGGTCTTCTGCTTCGCCTTTGCCGCCTGCCTGCCCCTGGTGCTGCTGGCCAGCCGCCTGCTCCGCGCCGACCGGCAGCAGCTTCCGGCCTGAATTTTCCACTGTATCAATTTCCCAAGAAAAAAATTTATGATGAATATACTTGACTTTTCCTTAAAACACTAGTAATATGGAGTCATAAAAGAAATCATTCCTATTATTATTTATTTGAGGAGGTCCTATTTATGCCAGCTTTTGCCAACCCCTTCCAGGGAAACGTAGACCGTAAGATGTCCAACGCCGAGCTGATGCAAGCCCTGCGTCTTGACATCGCCGGAGAACTGGAGGCCATCTTCCTGTACGACGCCCACTATCTGGCCACCGACGACCCCGTGGCCAAAGCCGTCCTGGCCGACATCCGGGACGAGGAGAAGGTGCATATGGGCGAGCTTATCACCCTGATGCGCCACCTGGACCCCAAGGAGGCCGAGCTCTTCCTGGACGGTCAGAACGAGGTCACCGAGATGCTGGAGACCCTGGGGATCTCCGAGTCCCCCATCCTTCCCGCCGCCGGCCCCACCGTGGGCAGCCTGGTGGAAGAGTAAGAAAGGAGCAATGAAGCATATGGATTATCTGGCGAGAGAAAGCGCTCCCTTCTCCTCCGAGATCTGGGAGCGGATCGACAATGCCGTCATCGAAAACCTGAAGCGCCACCTGGTCTGCCGCCGCTTCCTGAGCCTCTACGGCCCTCTGGGCGCCGGCGCCGCCGTGGTCAGCGTGGACACCAACGACAAGAGCGAGGAATTTTCCAACGGCGTGGCCCGCATCACCGGCCGCAAGCTGGTGGAGCTGCCCCAGCTCTACGAGGACTTCACCCTTCTGTGGCGGGACATGGAGGCGGCCGAAAAAGAGGGCCGGCCCCTGGACCTGTCCGCCGCCGCCGCGGCCGCCCAGCGGATGGCCAAGCGGGAGGACGACCTGATCCTTTTCGGCAATAAGGAATTGGGGATGGAAGGCCTGCTGAACGCCAAGGGCTCCTTTAAGGTCAAGCGGGGCAACTGGAAAGAGGGGGAGGACGCCTACCGGGACGTGGCCCACGGGATCGCCCACCTGTCCTCCAGCAGCCTTCTGGGCCGCTATGCCCTGATCCTCAGCCCCGACGTCTATCTGGACCTCCAGCGCTTGGTGCCCAACGTGGGCCTTTTGGAGCTGGACCGCATCTCCAAGCTGGTGGACGGCCGGGTCTACGCCACCGGCGCCTTCGGCGCCAACAAGGCCGTGCTGGTCTGCGCCGAGAGCCAGTATATGGACCTGGCCGTGGGCGCCGACCTGGGCGTGGGCTATCTGGAGCTTAAGGACTTCAACCACGCCTTCCGCATCCTGGAGACCGCCGCTCTGCGCATCAAGGACCCCAACGCCATCGTGGTTTTCGAGTGATCGAAATAAAAAAGCGGGACGCGCTGAAGCGCGTCCCGCTTTTTTCGATCCACGGGAGCTACCGCTTTCTGGGATAGGGCTTCACTTCCTCGGTCCGGCCCAGCAGGTAATCCACGCTGGTGCCGTAAAAATCCGCCAGCTGTTCCCAGACGGCGGTGGGGACGTTCAGCCTGCCCAGCTCATAGTCGGAGTACGTGGTCTGGTGGATCCGCAGCATTTGGGCCAGGGCCCGCTGCGTCAAATCCCTGTCTTCCCGCAGGATCCGAATTCGCTCATACATCCTTATCACCTATAAATAGTATGCGATAAGGCATATACCCTTATTGACTTTTAAGGGAAATTCCCTTAAAATTAGCAAAAGAGCAAGAAAGGAGGCGGCGGCCATGGAGCCCCTGTCTATCGCGGTCCTTGGGCTCTCCCTCTGCCTCTGCGCCGCCTGCGTCCTGATGTTCCGGCAGAGGAAGCGGATCCGCCAGCTGGAGGAGCAGAGCGCCCGATACCACCACCTGCACCGCATGGCCTACACCGACTTTTTGACCGGCCTCTCCAACCGGGCCGCCTATGGAGAGGCCCTGTGCCATCTGTCCCCGGAGGACGGGCCGATGTGCTGTGTCATCCTGGACGTGGACCATCTGAAGCGCATCAACGACCAGAGCGGCCACCGGGCGGGGGATCTGGCCCTCCGGCAGGTGGCGGACACCCTTCGGAAAGCCTTCCCGGAGGAGGAGCACACCCTCTTCCGCATCGGCGGTGACGAGTTCGCCCTAGCTCTTCGTCTCACCCCGGCGGAGACCCAGTCCCGCATCGCCGCCTTCCAGGCCCACCTGCGGGAGGACTGCGACGACCTGTCGGTCTCCGTGGGCCACACCGTCCTGGGAGAGCCCGGCGCGGAGACGGCCCAGGCGGCCTTCGATTTGGCCGACCAGCGGATGTATCAAAACAAAAAATGACCGGAATGCAGTAAATTTCTCTGCCTCTTTGTATAAATCCCGCCTTCCTTGGCCATGCTAACCCCGGGAATCCATTTTTGAGGAGGTTCTTGGGACATGATCATGGACAAGATCGCCCTGATCCTCGCCATCATCGGCGGGCTGAACTGGGGCAGTATCGGTATTTTCGGCTTTGACGCCGTGGCCTTCCTGTTTGGCGGGGCCAACAGCGCCATGAGCCGGGTCATCTACACCCTGGTGGGCCTGGCCGCCATCTGGTGCATCTCCCTGCTGTTCCGGGAGAGAGACCCTGTGGAGGACCGGACCTGAAAAAAGAGAGCCGCTCTTGATTAAGAGCGGCTCTCTTTTCGTTTACCAAACGCCCATGACCCTCTGGACCCCCAGGCTGACGGCGGCGATGGCCACCCAGCAGCACAGGCCCATGAAGATGGGCTTTCCGCCGCTTCTCACCAGCTTGACAAGGTCGGTGTTCAGTCCGATGGCCCCCATGGCCATGACGATAAAAAATTTGCTGGCCTGCTTCAAAAAGGCCACCGCCCCCGCCGGGATGGGCAGCAGGGTGGTGATAACGGAGGCCGCCAGGAAGAAGAGCACGAACCAGGGGAATATCTTTTTCAGATCCACCCCGGCCCCTTCCTTCTCCTCCCGCCGGGTCCGGACCAGGGCCAGGACCAGCGTGATGGGGATGATGGCCAGGGTCCGGGTCATCTTGACGATGGCGGCGGTATCCAGGGTATTGCTGCCGTGGATGCCGTCCCAGGCCGCGGCGGCGGCGGTGACGGAGGAGGTGTCGTTGATGGCCGTGCCGGCGAAGAGGCCGAAGCCCTCGTTGGACAGCCCCAGCACCCCGCCCAGGGTGGGGAAGATCAGGGCGGCGATGACGTTGAAGAGGAAAATGACCGAGATGGCCTGAGCGATCTCCTCGTCGTCCGCCCCGATGACCGGGGCGGTGGCGGCGATGGCGGAGCCGCCGCAGATGGAGGAGCCCACTCCGATGAGGGTGGAGATGTTCTTATCCATCCGCATCAGCCGGTAGAGGAGGAAGGCCACCACCAGAGAGGTGGTGATGGTGGAAAGGATGATGGGAAGGGACTGTCCCCCCACCTTCAGCACACTGCTCAGGTCCATGCCGAAACCCAGCAGCACCACGGCCAGCTGGAGGATCTTCTTGGAGGTGAGGGTGATCCCTGCCTTGGCCCCCTTCTGGTCCTTCCAGAAAAGAGCGATCACCATGCCGATCAAAATGGCAAAGACCGGACCGCCCACCACCTGGAACCGCTGGCCCAAAAACCAGGCGGGCAGGGCGATGAGCAGGCAGATCAGGATGCCGGGGACATTCTTCTTCATCGTTTCCATAAAAGCCCTCTTTCTATCTCTCTTTTTTTGATGATCCGATGGTTCCTACACCCATTGATCCAATTTAAATGACCTGGTGGTTTTTCCACTTTCCCCGCAGGAAGCGGGTGAGAAAGACCCCGGCCCGGACGATCCAGTCAGCGAACATGGCCAGCCACACGCCCAGCAGCCCCAGATTCAGGCCCCAGGAGGCCCCCAGCAGATAGCTCATGCCGATGCGGCACACCCACATGGAGATCATGGAGACCAGCATGGTGAACTTGGCGTCCCCCGACGCCCGCAGGGCGTTGGGCAGGGCAAAGGACATGGGCCAGAAAATACAGGTAAAGACCGCGCAGTAGCGCAGCACCTCGATGGCCAGGGCGGCGGTGGCGGGGGTCAGGTTGAAGCAGGGGACCAGCACCGGGGACAGGAGGAAGAGCCCCAGGCTCAGCACGCCCATGGAGATGTACACCACCGCCATCAGCTTTTTAGTGTATCCCACCGCCTGCCTGTGGTCCCCCGCCCCCATGCACTGGCCCACCACCGTCACCATGGCAAGGCCCGTGCCCTGGCCCGGCACGTTTACCACACCGGCGATGGAGTTGGCGATGGCGTTGGCGGCCACGGCGGAACCCCGGAGGGCCAGGTCCACCCCCGCGTCAAAGGAGGTGATGAGCCCCAGCACCAGCAGCTTTCCGATCTGGAACATGCCGTTCTCGATGCCGTTGGGAATGCCGATGCCCAGGATGGCCTTCACCATGGGCCAGCGCAACTCCGGGTGGAAGAGCCGCTCGATGTACACCAGATGGGTGGGCCGAGTGATCATGAAGCCGATGATGGCCGCCGCCACGATACGGGAGACCAGGGTCCCGATCCCGGCTCCGGCGGCCCCCATGTTGAAGCCGTAAATCAAAATGGCGTTTATCGTGATATTCACGATGTTGACGATGAGGGAGTTGAACATGGACACCTTGGAGTTGCCCATGGAACGGAACAGGGCCGCCCCGGCGTTGTAGATGGCCATGAAGGGGAAGGCCGACGCCGTCAGCAGGAAGTAGACCAGGGCCGCGTCCATGATATCCTGAGAAATATTGCCGAAGACCAGCCGGAGGATGTGCTCCCGGAAGATCAGAGCCATGGCCATCAGGAGCACCCCGACGAAGAAGACCACGTACAAAAGCTGCTTGGCGGCGGAGCGGGCCTTCTCCACGTCCCGGCGCCCCAGATATTGGGACACCACTACCGCTCCGCCGGTGGAGAGGGCGGAAAAGATGTTGATGAGAAGGATGTTGATGTTGTCCACCAGGGACACGCCCGAGACCACCGCCTCGCCGGCCGTGGTCACCATCATGGTGTCGGCCATGCCCACGGTCATCAAGAGCAGCTGCTCGATGATGAGGGGGATCATCAGCCGCCGTAGGTCCTGATTGGTAAACATGGGATTTTTGATCTGGGTCGTGGCCTCCATGCAAACACCTCTCGCCTTTCATTTCATTCTCACTTCGTAAGGATTTATTGTAGCACGAAGGGTTTGCCTTGCAAATCGTGTTTTTACACAAACTTTACATCCGCCACCCATCCAAAGCGCACGGTTCCCTTTTATTAGACATCTTTTGATTAATTTCCCATTGATTCCCATTATATTTTCCACTATAATAAAATGAAGATGGTTAGGGAGGATTCGTTATGGATGTTCCGCAGTATGACCGCAACAAATACTACCGCATCATGGACCGGACGCAATCCAATTACGCCAACCAGCTCAAACGCCTTTCCCGGGCGGAAAAGCGTTCTGATTTCATTCTGATTTATTACAGCCTCGCAATCATCATCTACTCACTGTCCGTGAAATTCTACCCCGGTCTTTTCGACTCCACATGGACTACATACAGCAGTCTTATCTTGTCAGTGATCGTATTGATCTACTCCATCATCAACAGCAAAGCGGGCTATCCGGAACGTATCAGTAAAATTCAGACCTCCCTCAATGAGATCAAGCGCCTAAAACGGGACGTGGGCTCCCTCCCAAAAGCCACGCAAATATGCGGCGTAAACGCGGACTGCAAAAACGCCACCACCAGCGGTATGGCGCCCCCCTGCTCCTGCGAGAGCTATCAATTAGACTCCGCGGCACCCTGTACCCTGAGCGAAGCCTGTAACTCCCTGAAGGCGCTTAAAAAGGAATATGACGAGCTGTCAAAAAACACGGAGATCCGGGACGACCTGGATTTCTATTACACCATCGTTCAGCTCTGTAAAAAGTACCACTTAAACCCATACACCGGGGCACCGACCACACCCCGGAAAGAAGCGGACGGCGGCGTGGACCTCACCAAGGATGAGGAAGAGGAGATCGAGACCATCATCGGCGAAATCCAAGGCTATATCTCCGAAAACAACCCCAAGGCGCAGTTTCTACACATGCTCTTTTTAAAGATATGGCACATGGCCCTCTATCTTGCCCCCATCCTTATCTTCGCGCTGGGAATCTTTTTAAAGTTCAGGCCCTTATCCACGTTTTTCTCTCCGTAATAAAAACAAAAAGCCCGGCCCTTTCTGAGAAAGAGCCGGGCTTTTTGCTTTTTGCTTCGTCTGCCTGAAACCGGGCTCACACCCGTTTCCAGGTGGTCCCCTCCTTGGTGTCGATGAGCTCGATACCCTGGGCCTTCAGCTCATCCCGGATGCGGTCGGCCTCGGCCCAGTTCTTGGCGGCCTTGGCCTCAGCCCGCTGGGCGATGAGGGCCTCGACGGCAGCGGCGTCCTCCCCGGCGGGGGCGGCGTCCTTCTCCGCCAGGGCGGCGGCGTGCTCCAGCAGCTTCAGCCCCAGCACCTCGTCAAAGCTGGCAATGAGCTCCCGCTTGTCGGCGTCGGAGACATCGGCCTTCAGCACGTCGTAGAGGGCGGTGACGGCCAGGGAGGTGTTCAGGTCGTTGTCCAGGGCGTCCTGGAACTGCTGGCGCAGAGGCTCCTGGGCGGCGGCGTCCGCCGGGCCGTCCTCACCCAGGGCGGCGATGCGGCGCACCAGCTTGTCGTAGGCGGCGGCGGCGTTGTCCAGGTTCTCCCAGGAGAAGGTCAGCGCCTTGCGGTAGTGGGACTGGAGGCAGAAGAGGCGGTAGACCAGGGGGTCATAGCCCTTCTCCTCCAGAAGGGAGACGGTGAGGAACTCCCCCTTGGACTTGGACATCTTGCCCCCGGCGGTGTTCAGGTGATGAACGTGGAACCAGTGGGAGCACCAGGGGTGCTCCAGATAGGACTCGGACTGGGCGATTTCGTTGGTGTGGTGGGGGAAGGCGTTGTCGATGCCGCCGCAGTGGAGGTCCAGGTACTCCCCGCAGAACTTCATGGAGATGCAGGAGCACTCGATGTGCCAGCCGGGATAGCCCACCCCCCAGGGGGAATCCCACTTCAATGCCTGGTCCTCGAACTTGGACTTTGTGAACCACAGGACAAAGTCGTTTTTGTTGCGCTTGTTCTCGTCCTCCTCCACGCCCTCCCGGACGCCCACTTCCAGGGCCTCCACGTCGTGGTCGTTAAAGACATAGTACTGCCCCAGCTTGGAGGTGTCAAAATAGACGTTGCCCCCGGCCAGGTAGGCATAGCCGGTGTCGATGAGCTTGGTAATGACCTGGATATACTCGGGGATCATCCCGGTGGCGGGCTGGACCACGTCGGGGGTCTTGATGTTCAGCTTGGCGCAGTCGTCGAAAAAGGCGTCGGTGTAGTACTGGGCGATCTCCAGCACCGTCTTGTGCTCCCGCTTGGCCCCCTTCACCATCTTGTCCTCGCCGGTGTCGGCGTCGGAGGAGAGGTGGCCCACGTCGGTGATGTTCATCACCCGCAGGACGTCGTACCCCTCCCAGCGCAGGGCCTTCTCCAGCACGTCCTCCATGATATAGGAGCGCAGGTTGCCGATGTGGGCGAAATGGTAGACGGTGGGGCCGCAGGTGTACATGCTCACCTTGCCCGGCTCGTGGGTCTTGAAGTCCTCTTTTTCATGGGACAGGGAATTGTACAGTTTCATGGTATTCATGATACTCTCTCCTTCGCAAGATGTTTTTCCATCTCTTGTTCCAAAAAGTCCAGCCGGGACTGCAAGGCCTGCAGCTCCTTCTGAACGGGATCTGTGACACTGATCTGGTCCACCCGCTCCACAAAGTCGGTCTTTTCCCCGGCGATGCGCACCACCCGGGCGGGGACGCCCACCGCCGTGGCGTTGGCCGGGATCTCGGACAGGACCACCGCGTTGGCGGCGATGCGGGAGTTGTCTCCCACCCGGAAGGGGCCCAGGACCTTGGCTCCGCAGGCGATCATCACGTGGTTGCCGATGGTGGGGTGGCGCTTGCCCTGGTCCTTCCCCGTCCCTCCCAGGGTGACCCCGTGGTAGAGGAGCACGTCGTCGCCGATCTCCGCGGTCTCCCCGATGACGATGCCCATACCGTGGTCGATGACCAGCCGGCGGCCGATGACGGCGCCGGGGTGGATCTCGATCCCGGTGATGTGCCGGGCCAGCTGGGAGTTGAGCCGGGCGAGAAAGCGCAGATGGTGCTTCCACATCCAGTGGCTCACCCGGTGGAAAAGCACGGCGTGGACGCCGGGGTAGAGCAAAAAGATCTCCAAACGGCTCCGGGCGGCGGGATCCCGGGCCTGGTAGGCGGACAGCAGTTCAGTCAAGCGGTTGGACATAGGGGGGCCTCCTTCAGTCAATGGCCGGCCCCCTTACAGCGGAGGTCAGGCCGGATTTCGGTTTAAAATGGGGCGGCAACAGTGACAGGGACACTTCATCCTGGTTTCCTCCTTTTTCCGTCCGACGAAAAACGCCTCTCATGCCCCACGGGGCATGAGAGGCGACTCACATCGCGGTTCCACTCTCTTGTTTCACTCAAAGGCCGGTAACGGGGCCGAACCGTGGGGCATTACCCCCCGCGCTCCCGGACGCACTTCACGGCAGGCTTTCCGCAGGACCGCTTTCAGCCGGTGACGGTCCCTCTCTATCCGGGGTTGCCAAGCACGCTACTCTTTCCGTTCTTCGCGCTCATTTCCTTGTCATAGTATATTATCACGTTGCCGCTTGGGTGTCAAGGCCCGGCCTGTCTCCCCCGCCGCTCTGGGGCCATTGTCAGTTATTTCGGCGTGTGATATAATGAATTTACTGAATAAAAAGGAGGCCGGAACCATGGCGCTCATCACCTGTCCCGAATGCGGCCGCGAGATCTCCGATCAGGCCGCCGCGTGTCCCCACTGCGGCTATCCCATCGGCTCCCCGCAAAAGAAAAGCTACTCCGTAGTCCTGGTAGACAACGGCACCATGACCGATCTCCAGGAACTCATCGACCTCTACCATCTCTCCAAGGAGGAAGCCAGCGCCGCCATGACGGCGGTGACGGACCACCACCCGGCCACCCTGGTCTCCGGCCTTCCTCTGACCGAGGCGGAGGCTCTGCCTCAGAAGATGAGCAATCCCGCCCTGGTCCGTGTGGTGCCCGACGAGGAAGCGGAGGACAAGGAGGCTCTCCGCCGGGCCCCCGTCCCGGAAAGCGGCAAGCACGGCATGTCCTTCGGCGCCACGGTGGGGGCGGTCATTCTGGGCGTCATCGCGGCCATCCTCATCCTGTCCTTCCTGTGATGGCCCGCCGCAGCCGCTTCTATTTTCTTTTGATCCTGGCCGCCTCGGCCCTGGGCGCCCTCAATCAGTTTTTTCTCAAGCCCCTCCTGGGCGGGACCTTCCCCTTTTTGGCCTGGTATGCCAACGACGTGCTGGCGGGCTTTCTCATCCTGGCCTTGACCCAGCTTTTGCTATCCCTGGGCACTCTGCCCCGGCTCGCCCTCGCCCCCTCCCTCCTTCTGGTCCTGCTGGCCGGGGCGGCCTGGGAGCTGCTCCCCCTGCTCTGGAAACCCACCGGCGTCGCCGACCCATGGGACATCCCGGCCTATCTGGCCGGAGGCGTTTTCTGCAGCCTGCTCTCCCGGGCTGAGGCAAAATATGTTCAGAATGGTTCCCCCTCCTTGGGGCAAACTGGCCTCAAAGGAGGGAACGCCATGGATCCCAAACACAAGCGCCCCGGCCAGGACCGGCCTGCCCAAGGACTGACCGACGCGGAAAAACCCATTCCGGCGGATATCTATCCCGTCCTGGACACCGATCTGGCCCGTGACAATCTGGAAAACGACCTCCCTGCGGCAGACCTGGAAGACCTGTGAGGTCCCGTGGGACAAAAAAAGCGGACGGCTTTTGCCGTCCGCTTTTTCACGCTCAGATCTGGTCCATGGGGATCACATCTTTGTTTTTGACAAAATACTCGATGCCGGAGTACACCGTAGTGACCACGATCACCGCCACACAGACAGTGTTCACCCATCCGGGCAGAGGGAGGAACATGAGGCACAGGCCCACCATGGTGGAAGCGGTCTTTACCTTCCCCGACCAGCCGGCGGCGATGACCCGTCCGTGCTCCACAGCGATGAGCCGCATGCCGGAGACGGCGAACTCCCGGAAAATGACCACGGCCACCGCCCAGGCGGGCATCTGCCCGCTCTGGACGAACCACAGCATGGCCGTCACCACCAAAACCTTGTCGGCCAGGGGGTCCATGAACTTGCCGAAGTCGGTGACCTGGTTATAGTGCCGGGCGATGTAGCCGTCGGCCAGATCAGTGAGACTGGCCACGACAAAGATGGCCAGGGCCGCATACTGGCTCCCGGAAAAGCCCCAATAGAGGACCACCAGGAACAAGGGGATCATGAACACCCGCAGCAGGGTGAGCTTGTTGGCGGTATTCATCCTCTTTTCACTCCTCGATCTCGCCCGACAGGTCCCCGTCTATGGTCCCGGTCATGCGGACATTGACGAACTGCCCGGCGGGCACCTCCCCGGCGGCGGTGAACCACACCCTGCCGTCCACCTCCACCGAGTCGGCATAGGTCCGGCCGGCGTAGCAGCCCATCTCGGGGTCGAAGCCCTCCGAGAGGACCTCCATCACCGTCCCCAGGCGGCTTTCGTTATAGGCGTCCAGCACCCGGGACTGGAGGTCCACCAGCCGTTCCACCCGCTGGGCGGCCACCTCCTCAGGCACCTGGTCCGGCATGGCCGCCGCCCGGGTGCCCTCCTCCCGGGAGTATTGGAACACCCCGGCCCGCTCGATGCCGGTCTCGGTGACGAACCGGCACAGCGCCTCGAAGGCCTCCTCGGTCTCGCCGGGCAGGCCGCAGATCAGGGAGGTGCGGACCACGAGGCCGGGGATGCGTTGGCGCAGCCGGTCCAACAGCTGGGTGAGGGTCTCCCGGGTCCCCCAGCGGCCCATGGCCTTCAGGATCTTGTCGTCGCAGTGCTGGAGGGGGATGTCCAGGTATTTGACGATCTTAGGCTCCTGGGCGATGACGTCGATGAGGGCGTCGTCCAGGTGGTCGGGATAGAGATAGTGGAGGCGGATCCAGTGGAAATCCAGCTTGCACAGCTCCCGCAGCAGCTGGGGGAGCCGCCGCTCCCCGTAGAGGTCCTTCCCATAGGGTCCGATGTCCTGGGCAATGAGGATCAGCTCCTTCGTCCCGGCGTCGGACAGGGCCTTGGCCTCTTTCAGGATGGCCTCCATGGGGCGGCTGCGGTAGCGGCCCCGAAGATAGGGGATGATGCAGAAGGCACAGAAATTATCGCAGCCCTCGGCGATCTTCAAAAAGGCGGTATAGCCGGGGGTAGTGATGAGCCGCTCCCCCTCCTCCGTGGTGGCGGAGATATCCCCGAAATCCTGGGGCCGCTCCCCCCGGGCCACGGCCTCCACCGCGGCGACGATGTGGTCGTAGCTGCCGGTGCCCATGAGCCCGTCCACCTCGGGGAGCTGGTCGAGCATCTCCTCCCGGTAGCGCTGGGACAGACATCCGCACACCAGCAGCTTCCCCAGCTCCCCCGCCTGTTTCAGCTCGGCCAGCTCCAGGATATTCTCGATGGCCTCGCTCTTGGCGGCGTCGATGAAGCCGCAGGTGTTGAGCACGGCCACGTCGGCCCCCCGGGGCTCCCCGGTGACCGTGTGCCCGGCGGCCCGGCAGAGGGCCATCATCTGTTCGGTGTTGATGAGGTTCTTGGAACAACCAAGGGAGATAAATGCGATTTTCAAGGTGAATTCTCCTTACCTGTTGATAAATCCCGCTCCACACAAAGGGGCGGCAGGCCGGTCCCCGGCCCGCCCGGGATCTACTCTTCTTCGATCTCCGCCCCGTACCGGCGCAGGCCCTCTTTGATCTCGTCCCACCGGTAGCCCCTCCGCGCCAGGGCGTCGGAGGCCCGCTTCAGCTCTTTTTCATCCGGGCTGCGCCCCTTGAAGCGGCCCCGCAGGAAAGCGTCCACCCCCTCCTCGGGGGGCTCGGCCTCTTCCAGAGCGGCATCCCACAGGGTCCGGGGAATCCCCCGGCGAAAGAGCTCATCCTTCACCTTTCGGTCCCCATAGCCCCTGGCGGAATAGTGCCGGGCCACCATTTTGGCATACTCGGCGTCGTTGAGATAACCCAGCCCCTCCAGCCAGTCGGCGGTCTCTTCCGCCTGTTCCTGGGTGGCCAGAGGGGGCTTCTCCCGGTCTCTGGGCCGGGCGGTGAGCTTTTGTATCAGCTCCCGCCGGGACATGGGCTTGGCGGCGATCAGGTCCAGGGCCCTGGAGCGCACGGCGCTGGCGCCGGCGGACTCCATCAGCCGGTCATAGCACTCGTCCGACAGCTCCATCCCGGCATAAAGGGAAAAGGAGACCACTTCCCGCTCACTGACCCGCAGCAGAGCCCCGTCGTCCAGCCACACCAGCCACCGGTCCCGGACCCGCTTGGAGGGCTCTAATTTACTGATCCGCATCCTCAAAATCCTCGGCGGACACGTCTACCGCCCGGCTGGCGGCGGCCCGGGCCGCCGGAGCGGCTGCCGGGGCAGCAGCAGGAGCCGCGGCCTGCGCGGCGGCCTTGGCGGCCGCCTTGCCCTGGCTGGGCTGGAGCTTGTAGGCGTTGGCCCGGATGTCCTCCTCCAGCTGCCCGGCCACCTCCGGATTGTCCTTCAAATACTGGCGGGCGGCGTCCCGGCCCTGGCCAATACGCAGCTCCCCCATGGAGAACCAGGAGCCGGACTTCTGCACCAGTCCCAGCTGGACGCCCAGGTCTACCAGCTCCCCCTCTCTGGCGATGCCCTCGCCGAACATAATGTCGAATTCCGCCTGGCGGAAGGGGGGGGCCACCTTGTTCTTGACCACCTTGGCCCGCACGTGGTTGCCCACCACCTCGGTGCCGTTCTTCAAGGACTCCACCCGCCGGATGTCGATGCGGACGGAGGCGTAAAATTTCAGCGCCCGGCCGCCGGTGGTGACCTCGGGATTGCCGTACATGACCCCCACCTTTTCCCGCAGCTGGTTGATGAAGATGACGATGCAGTTGGTCTTGGAGATGGAGCCGGCCAGCTTGCGGAGGGCCTGGCTCATGAGCCGGGCCAGCAGGCCCACGTGGCTGTCGCCCATGTCCCCCTCGATCTCGGCCCGGGGGGTCAGGGCGGCCACGGAGTCCACCACCACCACGTCGATGGCGCCGGAACGGACCAGGGCCTCACAAATTTCAAGCCCCTGCTCGCCGGTGTCGGGCTGGGAGATGAGCATGGAGTCGATGTCCACCCCCAGGGCCTTGGCGTACACGGGATCCAGGGCGTGCTCCGCGTCGATGAAGGCCACCTCGCCCCCCCGCTTCTGGGCCTCGGCGGCGATGTGGAGGGCCAGGGTGGTCTTGCCGGAGGACTCGGGGCCGTAGATCTCCACGATGCGCCCCTTGGGCACGCCGCCGATGCCCAGTGCGGCATCCAGGGCCAGGGAGCCGGTGGGGATGGCCTCCACCACCACGTGGGCGTTCTCCCCCAGGCGCATGACCGCGCCCTTGCCGAAGTCCTTCTCGATCTGGGCCAGCGCAGTGTCCAGCGCCTTCTTCTTGTCCGAGGCCGGGGCGGCGGTAGCCACCGTCATCTTTTTCTTATCTGCCATAGTTCTGTTCTCCTCTCGCGTCGGCGGGGCGTGCCCCGGTCCATATTATTCGTTGATGGTGCCGGCCACCACCCGCCAGATGCCCTGGGTGTCCTGGTAGCTCCGGATATCCTCAAAGCCGTTCTGGCCCAAGATAATCTCCACCTCGGGGGCCTGGCCCATGCCCACCTCAAACAGGAGGGTCCCCCCCAGCCGGAGGGCCCCCTTCCACTTGGAGGCCACGGCCCGGTAGAAGTCCAGGCCGTCCTCGCCCCCGTCCAGGGCGGCGTGGGGCTCATAGTCCCGCACAGAGCCCTCCAGCCCCGGGATGTCGGCGGAGGGGATGTAGGGGGGATTGCAGGCAATCACGTCAAAGTCCCACAGGGCGGGCAGGGGCGGCAGCTTGGCATCGGCGTGGACACAGGTGACCCGGGCGTTCAGATCGCACCGGCGGATGTTCTGCTTGCACACCCGCAGGGCCCCTTCCGAGTTGTCGGCCAGCACCGCCCGGCACTCGGGCACGTTGGCGGCCACCGCCAGGCCCACGCAGCCGCTCCCGGCGCACAGGTCCAGCACCCGGCAGCCCTCCCCCGCGGCCCGGGCGCGCAGGATGGCCTGTTCGGCCAGCACCTCGGTGTCCATCCGGGGGATCAGCACCTCCCGGGAGATGTCCAGGGGCAGGCCGTAGAACTCCCACTCCCCGATGATGTAGGCCACCGGCTCCCCCGCCAGGCGGCGGGCGGTGAGCTGGGCCACCTTCTCCTCCACCTGGTCGGAGGCATAGAGGGGCATGTCCCGGAAAAACTGCTCCCGGCTCTTGTCCGCCGCGTAACAGACGATCTCCCGGGCCTCCAGCTGGGCCCCCGGGATGCCCGCCGCCTTCAGCCTGCGCCGGGTATCCAGATAGAGATTATTGTAGGTGCTCGCCACACAAATCACTCTCCGCGTTCTCTCTTTATCTCCCGCTCACCAGCGGTCCGCGCCCTCCTGCTCGGGCAGCACTTCCTGTAGGGCCCGGATGCCCACCTCGATCATGGTGTCGTCCGGCTCGAAGGTGGTCCAGCGCTGGATGCCCATGCCGGGGGCCCGGACGGCCCGGCACACCGCCCCCTCGTGGCCGCCCACGTAGCGGTTGATCTCGTAGGTGATGGCCACCACCAGAGGCAGCATCAGCAGGTGGAGCCCCATCCGGGCGAAGGTGTTCTCCACACGGATGAAGGAGAACACCAGGCTGGACAGGATGATGGACACGAAAATGATGACAAACAAAAAACTTGTGCCGCAGCGGGGGTGGTGCTTGGGCTGGGCCCGCACGTTCTCCACCGTCAGGGGGAGGCCCGCCTCATAGCAGAAGATGGTCTTGTGCTCCGCCCCATGGTATTGGAAGGTGCGGCGGATATCCTTCATGTGGGAACACAAAATCAGGTAGCCCAGGAAGATGACCACCCGCAAAAGCCCCTCCACCAGGTTCCGCCCCCACAGGGGGAAGCCGGGAATGAAGTGGAGGACGGCGCCCCCCAGGGCGGTGGGCAGCAGGAAAAAGAGGAACACGGAAAAGGCCATGCCCAAAACCATGGAAAAGGTGATGAGCAGGCTGGAGAATTTCTCGTTCCCCAGCTTCCGGTCCAGCCATTGTTCGAATTTGGAGGGCTCGGAGGTCTCCTCGTCGTCCTCGGGAAAGAACTCGGCGGAGTACATCAGGGCGGTGACCCCGTTGTACATGGAGGAGCAGAAGTTTACCACGCCCCGGATGAAGGGCCAGGCCACAAAGGGATGGCGGGTCTTGAGGACCTTCCGGGGCTCGGTCTTGACCTCCAGCTCCCCGTCGGGCTTGCGCACCACTACGGATTTTTTGTCGGGGCCCATCATCATAATGCCCTCGATGAGGGCCTGTCCCCCGATCATGGTCTTGAATCCGCCGGCGGCGGCGAGCAGCAGTCTATGTAACATGGAATTTCTCCTTCTAAGGCGGCCCTGCCGCCGCAAACATTGTAACAGACCCGCGTCCCGTTTGCAAGGGGCGCGGGTCAAAAATTAGAACTTATGTTCCAATCGCCGGCTGACTGCCCACCGGCAGGCGGATGGTGACGATACACCCGCCCCCCTCGGCGTTGCCGATGATGAGCTGTCCCCCGTGGCGGGTGACGATCTCGTCGCACACCGCCAGCCCGATGCCAGAGCCCCGGGCCTTGGAGGAGCCCTTGTAAAACTTGGACTTCACGTGGGGCAGTTCCCCCTCGGGGATGCCGGGGCCGTAGTCCCGCAGGGTGATGACCGCCCAGTCCTCCTCCCGGCGGATGGCGGCGTCGATGCGCCCGCCGCTGCCGCCGTGCTTGGCGGCGTTGTCCATGACGTTGCAGAACACCTGCCTAAGCCGCTCGGGGTCGGCGTTCACCGGGGGGAACTCCTCGTCGGAGTCCTCATAGGTCAGCTCCAGCCCGTCCTTGCGGAAAAACTCCCGGTAGGTGTACACCGCGTCCTCGAACTCCGCCTTCAGGTCCACCGGCTCGATGGACAGGGTGAACCGGCCGTCCTCGATCCGGGAGAACTCCAGCAGCTCCTCCACCATGTTGGTCAGCCGCCGCGCCTCCGAGACGATGATCCCCATGCCCTTCTTCACGTCGGAGGCATCCCGCACCTCGCCGTTCATGATGGTCTCGGCCCAGCCGTTGATGGCGGTGAGGGGGGTGCGCAGCTCATGGGAGACCGAGGAGATGAACTCCGACTTCATCTTCTCCGACTCGTTGATCTTGGCCGACATATCGTTGATGGCGTCGGTGAGGTCGCCGATCTCGTCGTCGTGCTGCTTGTCGATCTGGATGCCGTAGCTCCCGGCGGCGATGCGCTTGGTGATCTCGGTGATGCCCGCCACCGGCTCCACGATGGATTTGACAAAGTAGAGGTTGGAGAAATAGACCAAGGCTAAAATGGCCAGCCCCACCGCCAGGGAGATGACCACGATGACCGCCAGTTGCCGGTCCACCAGCCGCAGGGAGGTGACGTACCGGATGGCGGCCACGGGACGGCCGTCGATGGTCAGGGGGGCGGAAACGGCCATGATGTGCTCCCCGGTGGAGGGGTCCTCCCCCGTCCAGGGGGTGACCTGGGGGTTCTCCCAGTCCAGGGCCCCGGCGATATCCGGGGTGCCGGGGGAGCTGAAGGCCGCCAGGCCGAAAGTGGAAAAGCGGATGGAGCCCATGGCGTCCAAAAACTGCATCTCCATCTCGTCCTTGCCCTCGAAGTTGTTGTTGACATAGGTGAGCACGTGCTGGTAATACTCGCTCTTGGTGCGGTAGTCGCTGAAAAACTCCACCGCGTACTCCGCCTTCACCTGCAGGCCGCTGGACATGGTGGCGTAGTAATACCCCCCCATAGCCACGGAAAAGGCGGTGATGGCCAGCAGGATCACAAACAGCACCACGCCGATGGAGTTGGTCATCCAGCGCTTGCGGATGCCTTTCATTTTTGCCACGCTCTCACCTTCTCTTCCCGCCGCTTCCTGTCTCGCCGGCCCCCGGCGTCACGCCTCAGAAGCCCCACTTATACCCGTACCCCCACACCGTGGTGATGTAGGTGGGGTTGGTGGGGTCGTCCTCGATCTTGATCCGCAGCCTGCGGATGTTCACGTCCACGATCTTCAGCTCGCCGAAGTAGTCCTTCCCCCAGACCGCGTCCAGGATCTCCTCCCGGCTCAGGGCCTTCCCGGCATTGTCCATGAAGAGCTTGACGATGGAGTACTCCACCTGGGTCAGCTTCACCCGCTGCCCGTTCTTTTCCAGGGTCCGGTTCCGGGTGTTCAGCAGGAAGGGCGGCTGGCTGATCTCCCCGTTGTCCGCGGGGGCGTCCCCGCTGCCCGCCCGGCGGCACAGCGCGTCGATGCGGGCGGTGAGCTCCGCCGGGGAAAAGGGCTTGGTCACATAGTCGTCGGCCCCCGTCATCAGCCCCGTCACCTTGTCCATCTCCTGGGTCCGGGCGGTGAGCATGATGATGCCGATGCGGTTGTTGCTGGCCCGGATCCGGCGGCAGACCTCGAAGCCGTCCATGCCGGGCAGCATGATGTCCAGGAGGGCCACGCTCACGTCCGGGTTCTTTTTGAGCTGCTCCAGGGCCTCCTCGCCGGTGCCCGCCTCAATGGCCTCGTACCCGGCCCGCTTGAGGTTGATGACCACAAAGGAGCGGATGTTGGTCTCATCCTCCAAAACCAGAACTTTTTTCACGCGGATTCTCCTTTCCCGTCAGCTGTTTCCAAGCCAATCGGTCTTGATGATGGCAAAGCGTTCCCGCACCTCGTCCTCCGTCAGGCCGCAGTCCCAGCCGTCCCGGAACTCGGCCGCGTAGATGGTGTTGGCGTCGTTGGCCCCCGCCAGTCCCTCGGCGGGAAAGAGGACGAACCGCCCGGGCAGGCTGGCCCGGCTCACACGGTTGGTCCCGGTGAGCTTGTAGATGGTAAGGAAGGGCTTGGGCTCCACGGCCTCGTCCCCCTCCCAGTAGGAGAAGGTCACCGCCCGTTCTCCGCCGCCGGGCAGGTCGGAACGGGCCAGGGTCAGGTTGTTCCCCAGGGTCTCGGGCAGGATGAAATACCAGCCGTCCCGGTCGTTGTGGTAGGTGGTGAACACCGGGTGGGCCTCCCCCTGGGCGTCGAACTGCCGCCAGTGGATGAGCCAGAAGTTGGGGGTGGCCGTGGTGATCTTATAGTCCACCAGGGGGGTGGGCTGGGGCAGCTCCATGATGCCGTCGTTGTTGATGTCGGTGCCGGTGACCTGGGTGTAGAACTGGACGGTCTCCCGGCTCTCCCCCATGTCCGGGTCCAGGGTGATGTTTTCCAGCTTCCCGTCCCGGCAGGTGAAGATGTCGGTGATGGTGCCGTTCCCGCCGTAGGTGGAGACGGCGAAAAGGGCGGGCACCCAGTCCATCAGATAACCCGCCTGCACCCCGCCGTCGGCCACGGCGGTGATGCCCCCGGAGAGGGGGGCGGTGTCGGTCTTCCCCAGCACCCCGTGGAAGTCGTAGAGCTCCGCCTGGGGCGGGCCGTCCGTGGGGGTGCGGAAGACCACCAGCTCCTGCTGGTTGTCCTGGTCCAGGTCGTAGAGCTTATAGCTGTTGTAGTCGGTGCGCAGCAGCTCCTCCACCTCGCCCGGGCCGATGGAGTAGGCGGCCAGGGAGTGGACCTGCTCGCTCATCTGCCAGCTGACCACGATCTCCTTGTAGGGCTCGTCGTCCATCTGCACGTAGTCCACGCAGTTGATGGCCGTGCCCGCCCCCTCGATGACGGTCAGCACCTCGTATTCTTCCCCCACCTGGCGGAAAATGTAGATCTTCAGGGGTTTTTCATCGCTGGAAAAACGGAAAAAGGCGATGGCCTCCTTCTGGCCGTCCCCGTCAAGGTCCTGGAGCTGGACGGTCTGGATCAGCTCGCCGGACAGGGGGGCGGCATACTCGCCTCCGGCGGCGATGACCTCGCTGAGCCGGACCTTGAGGGCCTCGTAATCCTTGGGGGGCTGGGGCACGGCATAGAGCTCGTCGGCGCCCCGGAAGAAGCAGCCCGACAGGGACAAAGAGAGCGCCAGGGCCAGCGCGGCCGTCCGGATCCCGCCTCTCTTTTTCATCCAAACCCACCCCTTTCTAACTATTTCATAAATTCATGGAATTTCCCAGATGCGGCCTTGCAAAACCGCATGAAATATTTTATCATAGATGTGAGGAAAATGGTATGCTTTCTTCTGAATTTTTCAAAACCCGATCTTCGGGAAGGAGGCTCTCATGCGAAAAGCTCCTACGGAACGTCCCGCCTTTCTCATCCAGATCCTTGACCGCCAGAACGACACCTGGCAGGGCGAACTGACCTGGATCAACTCCGGCGAGAAGGCTCCCTTCCGCAGTATGCTGGAGCTGGTGCGTCTCATTGACAGCGCTCTGGCCGAGTCCCCCCTCCCCTTCAGGGAGACCGCTGAAAAAGAATGAAAAGCGGCCCGCGTATATACGCGGGCCGCTTTTTTCTTCTGCCCCGGCGTTTACAGCTTTACCTTCACCACGCACTTCCGGGCTGGGGCGGGGTCGCCGGGAGCCACGCTGGGGGCGTGGGCGTCCCCGGGAAAGGCCACCACGAAGCGCCCTTCCCCCATAGGTACCTTCACCGTCTCCCCCTCGTAGAACCACACGTCCCCCTCGGGCCGGGCCTCGACCTCCCGGATCATGGCCTCCAGAGGGGCGATGCCCATCAGTTCCTCCCCGGACAGGAGATACTGGATGTCGGCATAGGCCCGGTGGGCTTCGGGGTGGACCTCCTCGGGCCGCTTGGTGGTGTACTCCTGCACCATGGCGTAGAGGTCGTCTCCGTCGATGTCGATCCGGCCCGGGGCCAGCTGGGAGAAATCGGTCTCCGCCAGGAACCGAAGGCCCCTGGCCAGGTTAGGATGAAGGCCCTCATACTGCTTGATATGCTCCAGCGTGTCGTAGATCATGGCTCAACTCTCCTTTTCTCAGGTACCCCTATTATACCGCCCCGCGCCCGCCCCCGTAAACCCCCGTTTTTACGGCCCATCCCCCCTTCTTCCGCCCTTTCCCCAGGGAATGTACGGGATATGGATACCAAGGCCGCCGGGGCTTCGCCCCCGGGTTTTCGGCCGCTTTGCTCCGACTGGACGGAAAACCGCTGGGCGGCAGGCTTACAAGCCTGCCGCCCAGCGGTTTGTTAATCGGTGAACTTTGCCTGGGATCACTCCTGGCCGGAGGCCTCTTTTTCAGCCTTGTCCTTTTTGTGGACCCGGTAGATGGAGATGAACATGGGAATGACGATAGCGAAGAGGGCGATATTGCCCAGCATGACGTAGCCCTTCTGCACGATGGCGATGAGGCCCACGCCGGAGATGAACCAGCACACCAGGAGGAAGGTCATGGACAGGATGAAGAACTTGGCCCGGTGGCTCAGCTTTTCCGTCTTCCAAACGGTGGCCCACCGGTTGGAGAAGTTGAAGGTGAAGCTGGGGGCGGTGGAGATCACGGAGAAAACCACGACCACCCAGTACACGCCGGTGAGAATGGGAGAGAGGTACTGCTGGCAGATGGTGAGGATGGGGGCGGAGTCCTTCACCACGTCGGGCATGAAGGGCAGCACGATGGAGCCGGTCATGACAAAGAGGGAGGTGACCAGAAGGCCGATCATGATGCCGGAACCGATGGCGTCCTTTTTGTTCCGGATCCGGTCCGCGTAGTTGCTCAGGGAAGAACCCCAGCTGGAGGTGGTGAAGCAGTAGGACAGGAACATGGAGAAATGGGCCGTGGTGGTGGTAATGCCCCAGTTGGGCCCCTCCTGGAAGTTGCCGATCTGGGAGGCCAGCACGTCGCCCCGGATGGCAAAGACGGCGATCATGATGGCCACCAGGCAGGCGATGAGGGAGATGGTCATGATGGTGTTGAACTTCCGCAGGAAGCCAGCGCCGTTGACGGTCAGGATTGCGAAGAGAAGCACGCCCCCGATGCTGGCGATGAAGTTGGGAATGCCGAACAGGGAGTTCATGAGCTGGGCGAAGAGGGCGATGGTGGCCGCCGTGGTGACCAGACCCATGAGCATGGTGTAGATGTCGAAGAAGATGGTGACCGCCTTCTTCAGCACCGGGTTGGAGTCGGGCTTGTGGACTCCGTAGAGGGCCAGATAGTAGGCGTTGTAGTTATTGACCTTGTAGGCCCGGATGAAATTCAGGCCCGTGGCGCAGAAGAAGGACATGATGGCGCAGAACATGACCAGCCAAACCAGGGCCCAGCCGCCGCCCAGGGTGACGATGTACTGGGAGGCGTAAACGCCGGAGGCCATGTTGGCCCCGCAGTAAGTACCGAACATCAGCGCGCCCAGGCCGAACCAGATGGAAAATGTTTTCGCGAACCCGGATTTCTCTTTCGTTTCCATAATTTCTCCTTTCTCCGCTGGGACAGAGCTTATCCACTCGGACACAGGACAGACACGGGGAGATTTACTGGGTCATGATTTTAAGGATGGTGCGGTCGGTGCCCTGCATACCCTCCCGGGCCAGCACGCCCACGTTGGTGACGGTGCTGTTCAGGTCGGGACCCAGGATGCCGTCGCCGCCCTGGAAATTGTGGCCGCTGAGGTACATCTGGTAGCCCAGGATGCCCGCGTCCACGCTCTCGGCGATTTTGGCCGCGCAGGAGGGCTTGGCCCCGTCGCAGATGGTGCCCGACAGGATGGCCACGGCGTTGACGATGGTGTGGGCGATGGCGTCGTGGCCGGCGCCCTGGAGGTAGGCGATGGCCGCCCCGGCGCCCACCCCGGCGCTGATGGCGCCGCAGTAGGCGGACAGCACGCCGATGCCCGCCTTCTGGTAGCAGGTCACCAGGTCGCTCACCAGCAGGGCCCGGTAGAGCTGCTCCTGGCTGGCGCCCAGATGCTTGGCGTAGCGGATGACGGGCAGGGAGGCGGTGATGCCCTGGTTCCCGGAGCCGGAGAGGATGACCACCGGCATCTCGCAGCCGCTCATCCGGGCGTCGGAGCCCGCGGCGGCCCAGGCCCGGGCCTCAATTTTGATGTCGTCGCCGTAATTGCCCAGCAGGGTGGAGCCGATGTTGGCCCCCCAGTTGTTCTTCAGGCCCTCCTCGGCGATGGCGCTGTTGTACTGGATTTGCCGGTCCAGCAGCTCCCGGACCAGGGAGAGGTCCACCTCGTTGGCGAAGTCCAGGATGTTCTGGAGGGTCAGCAGGCTCTTGTCCGCGCCGCCGGCGGCGGGACCCGCCAGGGGCTTTTCCAGCAGGACCTGGCCGTCCTTCTCCAGATACACCACGTTGCTGTGGTGGTCGGCGATGCGGACCGCGGCGCTGTGGTCCCCGGCCCAGCCGGTGAGCTTGATGTCCAGCAGGTGGGGGGTGTCGGGACAGGTGATGTCGATGGGGGTGGTGCCGGCATAGGCGGCGATGGCGGCGTGGAGGCTCTGGGGCACCGAGGAGATGACCTGGAGCTCCTTGTCGGCGTCGCCGGCCACGATGCCCACGGCGATGGCGGCCTTGATGCCCTTGAGCCCGCCGGTGTTGGGGACCACCACGCTCTTCACGTTCTTGAGGATGTTGCCGGAGACCTCGGCCAGCACCTTCTCCGGCGCCGCGCCAAGCACCTGGTGGAGCTTGGCGGCGGCGTAGGCGATGGCGATGGGCTCGGTGCACCCCGTGGCGGGTACCAGCTCCTCCTCCAGAATGGCCAGAAAGGCCGCCTGGACGTCGGGATTCAGCATAGCTTTGGACACTCCTTCATCATTTGGCTTTGGCGGCGTATTCCTCGGCGGCCTCCCGGACCCAGTTGAGGCGGGAGTCGTCGATGTCGTTAGGGACCGTGCAGTCGGCGCCGATCATGACACCGATCTGGCCGCACTCGTCGAGAATCTTCCAGGTGGCCGCCTTGACCTCTTCCTTGGTGCCCTTGTAGATGACGGTGTCCTGGGCGAAGCCGCCGAAGACGGGCTTGCCGCCCAGAAGGCGCTTGCCGGCGCTGAGGGACACGCCCTCGGCGAAAACGGCGATGTTGTAGGCGGCGGCGTCAAAGTCCAGGAAGAGAGCCAGGTTGTTGGCCCGGCCGTGGTAGCCGCAGATGTGCAGGAGGTTGATCTTGCTGAGCTTGTTGGCCTTGGCCATGACCTCCCGCTCGGCGGGGGCCACGTAGGTGCGGTAGAAGTCGTCAGTGAAAAAGCCGTTCTGGTTGCTGACGCTGAAGTAGATGCCGTCCACGCCGCCCTGCTTGATGAGCATCTCGTTGATGGCGGCGATGTCGTCACCGATGTTCCGGATGGCGGCGGCCACGGCCTCGGGGTCCTCGGCCATGTAGCCCAGCAGGCGGGACTCGTCGGTCTCACCGGGGACGCCGCCGCCCCCCAGGCTGTTGCGTAGCACCATGGAGGGGGAGAAGCCGGTGGCGTAGACGGGGGCGTCGGAATCGGCATAGAAGGCCCGCACCCGGGTGGTCAGCTCCAGGGTCTTTTTGGCGAAATCGGAATCCAGGGAAGGGGCGTGGACGCTGCGCAGGTCGGCGGCGCACTTGACGCCGGAGACGTCCACAGGCATGATCATCAGGGTGTCGTTCATGATCTTGATAACGTCGGGATCAAATTTTTCCCGGGCCAGCTTGTGGCCGATGATGTTGCGCTCGAAGGCCTCGCTGTTCTCCATGCCCCGGCCCCACTCATTGGGAGGGCAGAAGTGGTGGAAAAAGGCGACGGGGACACGATCCACGGGCTTGCTCTCCAGGAAGTTCATGAATCTTTCACGCTTCGTCATTTTTAAGATAACCCCTTTCTCATTTTGAGATTTTCTATTTGACATTACTGCCACATTCAGGGTATCATAGAGAAAAAGTTTTGTATAATATATAAAAATATTCCGCATATGAAAAAAAGCTATAACGGCCGAATGGGGGAAAAGCCTTGAAACTGCAAACGCTGGAATACTTTGTCGTCCTGGCGGAATCCCATTCCATCAACGAAGCCGCCCAAAAGCTTTACGTGGCCCAGCCCAGTCTGACCAAGGCCCTGAAACTGTTTGAAAATGAGATCGGCGTCCCCCTCTTTGCCCGAAACAGGTCCGGGATCGCCCTGACCGAGGCCGGAAAAAAGATTCTGCCGGAGGCCAAGCAGATCTTGGCCTATTATAACGGCTGGCTGGGGCTCTCCAAGGAGCGCGACCTCCAGACGGTGGACATCTACATCCACGCCTCCTTCCCCAATTTTCTTCTGCCCGACATCGTCCTGCGGTTCAAGAAGCTGTACCCGGACGTCAACATCAACTGTGTCGTCACGGCGATCCCGGAGCGCTATATCACCCCGGACCTGGAGAAACCGGCTCTCGCCATGTTTATCTGCGGAAAGAGCGAGCAGCTCCAGAAGTACACCGCCGCCCAGGGGAACCCGCCCGTCGTCCTGTTCCACGGCGAGTACGGCTGTCTCGTCAATAAAAACAGCCGTCTGGCCCAGCGGAGCTCGGTGACGCCGGAGGATCTGAAATCCTTTTATCTCGTCCTGCCGGAGCTCAGGATGCCCCCCGACTGCTCCCCGGCTTTCCTCACCCCCATATTGAACGACATCATCTCCACCGTCTCCCCCCACCAGGTCCTCCAGGTCGAGTCCGTGGACAGCGTGATCAACCTGGTCCACAATCACCCGGAGGCCTACGCCCTCTCCTACTACCCTGCCCTGAACCGGTACGAGGGGGTCGCCAATCGGGAGCTGATCTACATCCCCCTTCAAAGCCCCATCACCCACGGCGATTTTCTCTTGTTCTACTCCAAGAAGGCCTGCGACCAGTACCCCGCCCTCCGGGAGCTGGTCAGGTCCATCCAGGAGGCGGCCGACCGCTTTCTGGAGGAGACCACCCGCCGGACGCCTCCCCACACATAAAAAAGACCGGGCGGATCGAAATGATCCGCCCGGTCTTTTTTTATGTGATTGAAGCGCGCTCAGCCCTTACGGCCGATCTCGTCCACCTTCATGATGGCCTCGTAGACCTCCTCCGGGGTGATGTCCGCCCGGACGTTCTTGGTGGACTGGGTGGGGACGCAGGCGGCCTCGGCCACCTTGCGGATCTCCTCCTCCTTCACCTCGGTGACCCCCAGGTCGGCCAGCTTGGTGGGCAGGCCCACGGCCTTGCAGAAGCCGAACACCTCGTCCCACTCGCTCTGGGGGGCCTTCTCCAGCAGGAGCTGGACCAGCAGGCCGTAGGCCACCTTTTCCCCGTGATACATGCCGTGGGCGGCGGGGACGTAGGCGAAGCCGTCGTTGACGGCATGGGCGGCGGCCAGGCCGCCGCTCTCAAAGCCCACGCCGGAGAGGTAGATGCTGGCCTCCACCACGTTCTCCAGATGCTCATCGGCCTCCTGGCGCTTCACCGCCTCCAGGGCGGCCACGCCGTCCTGGATCAGCAGGTCGTAGCACAGCTTGCTCATCATGTAGGCGGTGTTGGAGCACAGGCCCCGGGCCATGTTCTTGGCGCCCGAGCGCTTGCAGGCCCGGGTCTCGAACCAGGTGGCCAGGGCGTCGCCCATGCCGGCCACCAGCAGCCGGGCGGGGGCGTGGGCGATGATGTCGGTGTCCACCAGCACCAGGTCGGGGTTCTTCTTGGTCAGCAGGGCCTTGACCACCACGCCCTCCTCATTGTAGATGACGGCCACGCCGGAGCAGGGGGCGTCGTTGGAGGCCACGGTGGGGATGATGACCACCGGCTTGCCCCCCAGGTTTTCGGCGGCGGCCTTGGCGGTGTCGATGACCTTGCCGCCGCCGGCCCCCACCATCACGTCGCAGCCCGCCTTCTCGAACTCCTCCATCACCCGGCTGATCTCCGCCTTGGAGCACTCGCCGTTGAAGTCGCAGAAAATATACTCCTTTTCCACGCTCTTCAAAGACTCCTCCATGATCTCCCCCACCCGCTTACGGGTGTTGGCCGTGCAGAGGAGGAAAAACTTGTTCCCCATCTTCTTCACGTTGAGCCCCAGCTTGCCGAGCTCCCCCTTCCCCTGGCTGTACTTACAGGGGGCTTTGATCCCGATAGACATGACCGACACTCCTTCACTTTTAAATTATGTAAACTAAATTTTCCCTGTTTTGATACGCAGTGATTTTATCATCTTCACGGCCGGAGTGTCAAGAAAAGAGGCCCGTTCCAAGGCGGTATTACACGGCGGCCGTCTCCTCTTCCGCCGTCTTCCGCCTTTTGCGCCCTTTCCTCCCCTTTCGGATGAGGAGCGCCGCCGCCAGCGCCGCAATCCCGCCGGCCGCCGCCAGCAGTCCCGCCGGAGCACCCGCGGGGGCCAGGATGGCCACCTGCCCGCTGGAAGGGGCGTCGAACACCAGATAGCTCCCGTCCCGGACGGCGTTCTCCACCGGGACCAGGGCCCCGTCCCGCCACAGGGCGGCCACGGCCTTGTCTCCGCCGGTCTCGGCCAGCACCCGGACCCGGAGCGTGCCCTCCACCGCCCGCTCAGAGTCGGTGACCGCGTAGCTCCAGCTGGCGGCCAGGGTCTTCCCCCGGCCCGCCGTCTCCGGCGCCCAGTCCCCCAGGGCGATGGCCGCCGCCGGGGAAAAGCTCCCCTCCGCCAGCATGGCAGGCTTGTTTCCCCCCGAGGAGATGGTGCTCTCCCAAGGGGTGTAGACCGCCTCTATGATCCGGCTGCGGCGCAGCCCGGCGGTTGAAAACTCCTCCCAGGCGGCGTAGCAGCCGTCCCGCTTGGGCACCTCGGGCACGTCCCCGGCGGAGATGCTGCCCCCATAGGAAAAGGGCACCTCCTTCACCACCTGACCCTCCGCGCGGAAGGTGAGGACAAAGCGGCGGAACACCTCAGAAAGCCCCTCCAGGGCGGAAAATTCCTCGTAAGGAAGGCCCTGGGCCCGGCCGGCCAGGTCGGTGCCGTCCACCGCCCCCAGGCCCTCCCGCACCGAGTAGTTTCCCGACAGCTCCCCGTCGGCCCACCCGGCAATGGCGCCCAGCTTCTCGCCCACGGCGTCCAGCGTCACCATGGCCCGGCAGTCGGAGAGGTCCCTGCCCTCCCCGGCGATGCCCCCCACGCCGTCCTCCCCGGTGAGGAGGCACAGCGCGCCGCTGCGGCGGATGATGCCCCGGGAGAGGCCCGCCACGCCGCCGCAGCTGGAGCCGGATTCCACCGTCACATCGCCGGTGTTGAGACTGTCCAGCACCGCCCCCATGTCGGAGCGGCCCACGATGCCCCCGGCGCACTCGTTCTTAGCGGTGACCGCCCCGGTGTTCTCACAGGCGCGCACCGCCGCCCGCACCACCGCGGTGACGTCGGCCAGCACGCCGGCCTCGTCACTATCCCAGTCCAGCTCGTCCTCCGGGTCGTCGGAGAGCTGGATGGAGATGATGCCCACGATGCCGCCCACGTTGGCGTCGCCGGTGATCTCCCCCAGGTTTTGGGCCGAGAGGACCAGCCCGTCCTCCCCGCTCTCCTGGTCGGAGCGGTCGTCCACCGTATACTCGGGAGACTCGGTAAGGCCGTTGGCCGCCAGCCGCACCGCCTCCAGCTGGCGGATGATGGCGTCGGTGGTGGTGTGGATGGACTCATTGGAGGACCGGGCCCCGCTGGTGAGCTTGTCGATCTGTCCGCTGATGGCGTCCAGATGGGCGTCGACGTCGTCCAGGGTGGCGGTGCCCACCGTGTCGATCTGGTCGGCCCAGTTTTTCAAGGTGTCCTCGATGGCGTCCATGTCGCCGTTGATGCTCTTCAGCTGCCCGGAAACCTGGTCGCTCAGGGTCTTGAAGGTCGTGTTCAGCCCCCGCAGATCCTCCGACACGCCGTCGGCGGCCCTGTCGATCTTTTTCCGGGCGGCCTGGGCGTCCGAGCTGGCGTCGCCGTAGGCGTCGTTCAGCGCTTCAGCCAGGTCCGCCAGATCCCTCCCGATGGCGTCGATGGCGGAGCCCATCCGCTTCAGATGGCTCCCCAGGTCCATGCCTTTGAGCTTCTGGGCAGCCGTCTCCAGCTGGGAGAGCTTCTCCAGCAGGCCGTCGTCCCCCTGGAGGATCGCGGCGGCGGTATTGAGAAAGCTGTCGACCTTCCCCAGGTCGGAGGACAGCCCGTCCATGGCGCCGCGGATGGCGCTGACACTGCTCTGGATGGCGCCGGTGTACCACTCCAGCTGGTCTGCGGCCTCCCCCAGCCCGCCGTCCAGAGCGTCGGCCAGGGCGTCCAGCCCGGCGCGGAGCTGGTCCATGTGCTCTGTCAGGTCGTCCAGCTGGCCGTTGGCGTCGTCGGAAAACCGCCGGAAGCTGTCGTTGACGGCGTCGGCGCCGTCGTTGATGGACTGCACCCGGTCATAGACGCTGTCCAACGCAGCCCGGGCGTCGCCGCTCCCCTGCTCCCGCCCGGCGGAGGCGGCGCCCCGCAGGGCGTCCAGCTCGCCGGAAATGGCCTCCAGGTCGTCCACCCTGGCCCCCGCCGTGTCGGACATCTGCCCCGACAGGGTGGTGAGGAGCCCGGAGAGGCCGGAGAGAGCGGAATTCAGTGCCTTTACCGGGTCCTGGCCGTAGACGATGTCGGTGTCCGGCGTGAACCGGCCAGCCACGCCGCCCACGCCCTTGCGGCCCAAAATCTCTCCGTAGTTGGAGCAGCCCGACAGGTTCCCGGAGTGGAGCCCCGCCACGCCCCCCACGTTGTAGCCGGTGTGGGGGTACCCCACCTGGGCGCGGTTCTCGCACCCGGCGACAGCCCCCGTGCTCTTCCCCACCACGCCGCCGGTGTTCATGACAGGGTCGGTCAAACTCTCGCTGGCGGGAGCGGTGTTCACCTCTCCCCGATTGGAGCAGGCAAAAAGCAGCCCGGTGTTCCGCCCGCACACCCCGCCGGTATTTTCCACGCCGGTGACGGTGACGTCGGCCCCACACCGCTCCACGGTGCCGGTGTTGACGCCCACGACTCCCCCCACGTCGCTCTCCCCGGTGACGGAGCCGGAGACGGAGCAGCCCCAGATGACCCCGGCGTTCTCCCCGCACAGCAGCCCCACGGAGGACTTGCTCCCGCCGGGGGCTGCGACGCCCTCCACGGTGAGATTTTTGACCGTCCCCGCCGCCCCGATCTCCCGGAACAGCCCCATCCGGGAGCCCTTCCCGGTGAGCCGCAGGCCGGTAATGGCGTGGCCGTTCCCCTCAAAGGTCCCCTGAAAGACGGGGATGGGGGAAAAGGGCACGGCGGTGAGGTCGATGTCGGCGGTGAGCACCACCGTCTTCCCCTCGGTCCAGGTGTCCAGGGCGCATTTTCCCGCCAGGGCCACCAGATCGTGGGGGGTGGCGATCTCCACCGTGTCCCCCGCCCCCAGGGCGGGGCTCGGCAGCAGCCCCAGACACAGCAGCAGGGCCAGAGCGGCGGCGCATATCCGTTTACTCGTCTTCATGGTCCCGCTCCTTTCCCTGATATTTGCTCTCGATCAGGGCATCCACGCTGCCGTGGATCACCCCTTTGAACTCGCCGTCCACAAAGCCCTCGATATGGCCCCGCACGTGGCCGTCCAGCCGCATGGTCCCCTGGTCGAACCGCTTGTTGCGGCTGCGGTTCAGGGTGAGGGCGGTGCGCTCGATCAGGCTGTCCCCCAGCAGCAGGAATTGGGGCAGCACGGTCATCACCAGGATAATGGAGATGAGGGTGCCCCGGCCCAGGGCCAGCCCCACCGAGGAGATGGTGGAGTCGGTGGACAGCTTGCCGATGAGGAAGCCCGCCACCGTCATGATGGAGCCGGAGGTAAACACTGTGGGGAAGGACTGGTCCAGGGCGGTGACGATGGCCTCCCGCCGGTCCCCCATGAGGCCCTTGAGCTCCAGATAGCGGTTTGTGATGACGATGGCGTAGTCGATGGTGGCACCCATCTGGATGGAGCTGACCACCAGGTAGGCCAGGAAGAACATATTGGTCCCCTGGAGGTAGGGGAAGGAAAAGTTGATCCAGATGGAGCCCTGGATGGTCAGCACCAGCAGCACGGGCAGCCCCGCCGACTTGAAGGTGAACAGCAGGATCACCATGACGAAGAGGGCGGTGAGCACCGAGATCTTCAGATTGTCCCCGGAGAAGGACTCGGACAGGTCCCGGGCGTTGGTGGAGTTGCCCACCAGGATCACGTCCTCCCCGTAATACCGGCTGGCGATGGCCCGCAGCTCATCCAGGAGGGCGAAGGGCTCCTCCCCCTCCTCGGGGGTGTCGGCGGTGAACACCAGCCGGGACCAGTTCTCCCCCTCCAGCTGGGCCAGGCCCGCGTCCAGCTGGTCCCGCAGGTCCTCCACCTTCTCCTCCTGCTCGCCGGAGAGGTTCACCACCCCCTTGTCCTTCTGCTCCAGGAGGAAGTTGAATACCTTGATGACGGGGACGGAGTAGTCGTCGGGGTTTTGGAAGATGGCCCCATACTCCTCCTGGGACAGGCCGTAGGCCTGATAGAGGAGCCGGGCCAGCTCCACGTCCACTCCGGCCAGCTCGGCGAACTGCCGGGGGTTCATCCGGTCGGTGATCATCCGCCCGTCGTCGGCCTCCACGTTGGCAAGGCCCGTGGCCGTGCGGATATCGGGCAGGGCCTCGGCCTGCCGGAGGATGGCCCCCTCTTTCTCATAGTCCCCCTTGGGCACCAGCATGGCGATGGTGTTGCTCTGGCCGAAGGTGGCCGCGATCTTGTCCGCAGCGATCCGGTAGTCGGGCAGGTTGGCCCCGTTGATGGAGTTGGTGGAAAAGACATAGGCGCAGTTGTTGGAGAAAAACACGCAGGCCACGGTGACGGCGATGAAGATGGGGGGCAGGATGAAGCGGACCTTCACCATGGCCCTGCCCCAGAGGGTGATGTGGGGCATCAGGTCGCTGTGGCGGGTGCGCTCAATGGGCTTGTTGAAGAGCATCAGCAGCCCCGGCATCAGGCAGAACACCGCGATCATGGAACAGATGATGCCCTTGGCCAGCACGATGCCCATATCGAAGCCGATGCGCAGCTGCATCAGCATCAGGGCCACCAGCCCGGAGATGGTGGTCAGGGAGGAGGATGATATCTCCACGATGGCCTTGGAGAGGGCGGCGATGTCCGCCTCCCGGGCGTCCAGGCCGTTGTCCCGCTCCTCCATGTACCGGTGGCAGAAGATGATGGCGTAGTCGATGGCCAGCGCCAGCTGTAAGACCACGGCGATGGCGTTGGTGATGAAGGAGATGGTGCCGAACCAGTAGTTGGTGCCCATGTTCATCACGGCGGCCACGGCAAAAACGATGATGTACACCGGCACCTCCATATAGCTCTTGGAGGTGAACAGCAGCACCGCCACGATGACGGCGGCGGCGATGACCAGGATGACCCCCATCTCCTTCTGGAGCTGGGCGGAGGTGTCCAGTCCCACCTCGGTGGAGATGGAGGCGTCGTAGCCCGAGACCTGCTCCCGCACCTCGTCCATGGCGGCGATGGCCGCCGGGTCGCCGGCCTCGCCGTCAAAGGTCACGTCAAAGAGGGCGGAGGCGTTTTGATAGTGGTCCTCCGTATCGTCAAAGGCCACCTCGGTGACCCCGTCGATGAGCTCCAGAGTGTCGGCCACATTGCGGGCCTGGTCGTAAGTGATGTTGGAGAGCATCACCCGGGCGGTGCCGTAGGTGACGAACTCCTCGTCCATGATGGTCAGCCCCCGCCGGGTCTCGGTGGTGTCCGGCAGGTAGGTGGTGATATCGTCGTTGACCTTCACCTTGCTGATGGAGCTGGCGCAGAACACCGCAACGATGATGAACACCAGAAAAAAAGCCTTGCGTTTGTCCACGATGAACCGGGAGAGCTTGACCATCACGCTCTCCGACTTCTTCTCTTCCTCCAGATCCGTCACCCGCGTTCCTCCTCCTGTCTGGGCAGGAGCCGCTCCACCTGTTTCACCAGCTCGGCCTCGTCCATGGTCATCCCGTTTTCCAGCCACCAGCGCACCACCGTCAGCAGGGCGCCCGCGTAGAACTGCCCGGCCAGCTCAGGGTCCAGGGTCTCCCCGGCGGTGACCCCCTCCTCCCGGAACCGGCGGGTCAGCCACTCGGCGGCGGTGTCTTCCACCATCCTCAGCTCGTGGCCGCCCCCCGCCAGGCCGGAGAGGTAGATCTGCCGGTGCTCCTTCAAAAAGCGCAGGGCGCTGTGGAATTCCGCCAGCAGGAAGGCCCGCAGATCCACCTGCCCCGCCAGGGCGGCCTGCTCTTCCTCAAAGCCCCGCTGGAGCTCCTGGAGCACATAGCGGAACAGGGCGTTCTTATCCTCAAAGTGGGCGTAAAATGTGGTGCGGTGGACCATGGCCCGCTCACAGATGTCCACCACGGAGATCTCCCGGTAGGGCCGCTCGGCCATCAGTCCCAGCAGGGCCTCCGACATATGCTGTTTGCTTCTGCGCTGCCGCAGGTCCTCCCGGGGCGTTTCCGTCACCTTTGACACGCTCCATCACATCCTTTCTGGATACAGGTTACCACGCCTGCCGCCATCCGTCAAGATACGCAACACGTGTTTTGTAACTGCTTTTTTGACGGAACTTGTGATCTTTCACCAAAAACGCATGTTCCATGATCCAGTCTTGCCCATCGGCCGGGCTTGGGATATAATAGCGTCACTGAACAAAGGAGGACACACACATGCGCATCGTCGTCATCGACGGCCAGGGGGGCGGCCTGGGGGCCACCCTGGTGGCCCGTCTGAAAGCCCGGCTGGGGGGCGCCGTCCAGCTCTGGGGGGTGGGCACCAACGCCCTGGCCACCTCCGCCATGCTCAAGGCGGGGGCAGACCGGGGGGCCACCGGGGAGAACGCCGTCTGCTGGAACGCCGCCCACGCCGACCTGATCCTGGGGCCCATCGGCCTGCTGGCCGCCAACTCCCTGCTGGGGGAGGTTAGCCCCGCCATCGCCGCCGCCGTTTCCGCCGCCACCGCCCGCCGCATCCTCATCCCCGTGTCCAGCTGCGGTATCCTGGTGGCGGGGGCCGCCGGGTGCAGGCTGGAGGACGCCCTCCAAAACGCTGTGGAACTGGCCGCCGCGGAGGTGGGGGCATGAGCGCCGCCGTGAAGCGGGTCCTGGCCCTCCACGCCCAGCGCTACCCCAAGATGGAGGCCCGGGACTACGTGAAGCTCCTCTACCAAAGCGAGTTCGGACCCGGCCACCTGGCCGGGCAGGAGGCGGAGGTCCTGGAGCGGCTGTCCGGTGAGCTCTCCCAGGCGGAGAACGAGGGTTACGCCCCCGCCTACACCGCCGAGGCCATCGGGAGCGGCCTATGCCGTTTCCACCTGGACCCCCGGCGGCTGGCCCAGGCCGACCTCCCCCTGCTGGCCAAGTGCTTCGCTCACTCCGCCCGCCCCCGGGGCACCTCCGCAGGGCTGTGGGAAAAGCTGGGCATCCTGGCGGGCATGGCCTGGGCCGGGGAACTGCCCCTGGACCGGGCCCAGCTGGAGGTCTTTCTCACCTGCTATGACGCCGCGGGATGCCCGCCCCTCCACCACAGCGAGACCTATCACGACGCCTACCATCCCCACTACCGGGTGGTGGACCGGGACCTGGCCTGCTATGCCCCCGCCCTTCAGGCGGTGGACCAGGCCCTCCGGACCGCCGGGGGCCCGGTCATCGTTGCGGTGGACGGCCGCTGCGCCAGCGGCAAGACCACCTTCGCCCGGCGGCTGAGCCAGCTCTTCCCCGACTGCAGCGTATTCCATATGGACGACTACTTCCTGCCCCCGGAAAAACGCACCCCGGAGCGGCTGTCCGCCCCCGGCGGCAATGTGGACTACGAGCGGGCGGCGGAAGAGCTCTTCGCCCCCCTGAGCCGTGGGGAGGCCGTGGAGCTGCGCTCCTTCGACTGCGCCAGTGGGGAGCTGCGGCCCCCGGTCACCGTCCCCTTCCGCCGGCTCAGCATCGTGGAGGGCAGCTATTCCCTCCACCCCGCCCTGGCGGGCTATTCCCAGGTCCACCTCTTCTTCACCTGCTCGCCCCAGGTCCAGCTCTCCCGGCTGGAGCGCCGGGAGGGACCGGAGAGCCTGGCCCGGTTCCGGGAAAAATGGATCCCCCTGGAGGAGGCCTACTTTGAGGGCCTCCACATCCCCGACCAGTGCGACGCGGCGGTGGACACCTCACGCCTCCCCGCCGGGCAGGAGGCCCTATGACGGAAAAGGAGCGGATGCTGGCGGGGAAGCTCTACCGGGCAGATGACCCGGAACTGACGGCCGACCATGCCCGAAAATGGCGGCTCACCCGGGCCATCAACACCGCCATGGAGCGGGAGGCCCTGCCGCCCCTCTTCCGGGAGCTCATCGGAGAACTGGGGGCGGGCACGTGGATCGAGCCCCCTTTTTTCTGCGACTATGGAAGCCACATCCGCATCGGGAAGCACTGCTACTTCAACTGCGGCTGTATCCTGCTGGACGTGTGCCCCATCACCATCGGGGACGACTGTTACTTCGCCCCCCGGGTGTGCGTCTACACCGCCGCACACCCCATCGACGCCGGAGTGCGCAACACCGACCTGGAATACGGCAGGCCGGTGACCATCGGTTCCTCGGTCTGGATCGGCGGAAACACCGTCATCAACCCCGGCGTCACCATCGGCAGCAACGTTGTCATCGGCTCGGGCAGCGTGGTGACCCACGACATCCCCTCCGGAGTGGTGGCCGCCGGGAATCCCTGCCGGATCCTTCGGGACATCACGGAAGCGGACCGGCGGTACTGGGAAGCCCAGGCGGCGGAATACCGTGCGGAACAGGCGGAAATCTAAGCGGGCGGCATTGGGGATCAGCACGCCCCAATAGAGCCCTTGGTTCATAACAGCAGGAGGGGGCGGGCCAAATGGCCCGCCCCCTCCTATTTCCCTTTTATTTTACGCGCCATGTCAGGCTTGTCCGGCGGCCCACGGAGAACCCCCGCCGCGCCGGAAGGCCGGACTTCACAGGAACAAAAGCGCCGCCCCCGCCACAATACCGACGCCGCCTCCGATCCGCCCCAGGACCAGGGCCGCGTCAGAAGGCTCCACATCTTTGTAGCGCCAGCCGTAGCTCAAATACCAGACGGAACGGGGCGAGGCCACGTTCCAGATCCCCAAAGCGATCAAGAGCAGGCCGAACAGGGCCATCCCGCCCCCGCCGGAGGCCTTGGGAACCTCCTGGGCCAGCGCCTCCGTCAGGACCTCTCCCGGCACCCGGGAGCCGCTCTCATAGAGGTCGTTCCAACCGGCCGTAGAGCCGTTCGTATGCCGCGCTTCAAAGTAAGAGGCCCCGTCGGGATAGGTGATCCTGATCTCGTCCCCCTCCACCGTATACCGGCAGACCTGGCCGCCACCGGAGATGGTACCGGCCTCCCGGTCCACCGTAAAGGTATTTTCGCCGACGGTGACTTCATAGGTGCCGGCCGGCTCACCGGAACAGCCGGCCAGCAGCAGGAGCAGGCCGAGCAGCAGCGGCACGAGACATTTGCAAACGCCCCGTTTTGTCATGCCAGATCCCCCCTTTGATAGGGGCATTATATCAGTTTTAGGGCCCTGTGGCAATTACAGCCGCCCGACTTGACTTTTTTCCGGCCATTTGGTAAAATTCTCAAGAACAAAAAGCCGCCATGAAGGCGGCGGGCATTCTATATTTTACGACAAACGCCACGAAGGCAGCGGCTCCCAGAAGGGGGCCCTGTTTTTGCGGCGTTTTTTGCCGGAAGGAGTTTTTCAATGAAGCAATTTTCCACCCGCCGCCTGGCCATGGCGGCCCTCTGCGTGGCCCTGGGGGTCATTCTCCCCATCACCGTCCACTCCATCCCCCGGGCGGGGCAGATCCTTCTGCCTATGCACCTCCCCGTCCTGCTGTGCGGCCTGGCCTGCGGCTGGCCCTTCGGGCTGGCCTGCGGGATTTTGACCCCCCTGCTCTCCAGCCTCGTCACCGGGATGCCCCCGGCGGCCATGCTCCCCGCCATGGTCTGCGAGCTGGCGGCCTACGGCCTCATCTCGGGCGTCCTTTCCCAGGTGATCCACACTGGGAAGCGGCCCGCCGACCTCTACATCCAGCTCATCGGGGCCATGCTCATCGGCCGGGTGGTCTACGGCGTGATGAACGCCCTGGTGTTCTCCGCCGGGAGCTATTCCATGGCCGTCTTTGTCTCCGCCGCCTTTGTCACCGCCCTGCCCGGCATCATCATCCAGCTGGTGGCCCTGCCCCCGCTGGTGCTGCTGCTGGAGAAGGCCCGGCTGCTGGAGAGCCCCTACGCCGTGGCGGCGTGAGGGGCTTTAGGGGAAGGCTGGGGGGACTTTGGAAGGTTCCCCTCATCCGTCAGCGGCGAAGCCGCTGACACCTTCTACCCACAGGGCATGAGCTGTCCGTAAGCGGCACAGCCGCTAACGGACAGCCAACCCCGGGGGAAGGCTTTCAGGCGTGATCGTAAGACGTTTCCTTGTTGGAACGGCAAAAAGGCCCCCGTCCACGAAGGACGGGGGCCTTTCCTTTATTCCTTGGTTTTCAGCGCCCGGGTGGCGTTGAGGATGGCGATGACGCTCACCCCCACGTCGGCAAAGACGGCCTCCCACATATTGGCCACACCGAACAGCCCCATGATGAGGAACACGGCCTTCACCGCCAGGGCAAAGACGATGTTCTGCCGGGCGATGACCAGGGTCCGCCGGGCGATGGAGATGGCGGCGGCAATCTTGGAGGGCTTGTCGTCCATCAGCACCACGTCGGCGGCCTCAATGGCGGCGTCGCTCCCCAGGGCGCCCATGGCGATACCCACGTCGGAGCGGGAGAGGACGGGGGCGTCGTTGATGCCGTCCCCCACGAAGGCCAGGGTGCCCTTGGGCGCTTTCTGGCCCAGAAGGGCCTCCACCCGCTCCACCTTTCCGGCGGGGAGAAGCTGGGCGTGGACTTCATCCAGCCCCAGTTCCTTTCCCACCGCCTCCCCCACGGCCTGGGCGTCGCCGGTGAGCATGACCGTTCTGCGGACCCCGGCGGCCTTCAGGGCGGCGACGGCGGCCTTGGCGTCGGGTTTGACCTCGTCTGAGATAACGATATGGCCCAGGTATTCCCCCTCCGCGGCCACGTGGACGGTGGTGCCCACGTGGTGGCAGGGGTGCCAGGAGACCCCCATCTCCTCCATCAGCTTATCGTTGCCCACATAGACGGTCCTGACGTCTCCGCCCTCCCCCGCGGCGGGACCGATCTCGGCTTTGACGCCCCGGCCTGCGATCTCCGCCACGTGGGTGACCCGGCTTTCGTCCATGTCCATGCCGTAGGCGTCCCGGAGGGAGCGGGCGATGGGGTGGCTGGAATAGCTCTCGGCCAGGGCGGCCAGCTCCAGCAGTTGGGGCTCGGAGCACCGGTCGGGGTGGATGGCGGTGACGTTGAAGACCCCCCGGGTGAGGGTGCCGGTCTTGTCAAAGACCACGATATCGGTCCGGGCCAGGGCCTCCAGGTAGTTGCTCCCCTTCACCAGCACCCCCTGCTTGGAGGCGCCGCCGATGCCGCCGAAGAAGGTGAGGGGCACCGAGATCACCAGGGCGCAGGGGCAGGAGATGACGAGGAAGATGAGGGCCTGCTCGATCCACTTGCTCCAGTCCCCGCCGGTAACCAGAGGCGGGATCACCGCCAACAGGACGGCCCCAATGACCACCACGGGGGTATACCACCGGGCAAAGCGGGTGATGAACTGCTCCGCCTTGGCCTTCTTGCTGCTGGAGTTCTCCACCAGATCCAGGATCTTGGAGACGGTGGAGTCCCCGAACTCCTTGGTGGTGCGCACCCGCAGCAAGCCGGTGAGATTGACGCAGCCGGAGATCACATCATCCCCCGGCTGGACGTCACGGGGCAGGGATTCGCCGGTGAGGGCGGCGGTGTTGAGGGCGGAGGTCCCCTCCAGGATCACGCCGTCCAGGGGCACCCGCTCGCCGGGCTTGATGAGGATGGTCTCCCCCACGGACACGTCCTCGGGGTCCACCTTCTCCTCCCTGCCCTCCCGCTCCACGTTGGCGTAGTCCGGGCGGATGTCCATGAGGGCGGCGATGGACTGGCGGGAGCGGCCCACCGCCCAGCCCTGGAAGAACTCGCCCACCTGGTAAAAGAGCATGACGAACACGCTCTCCGGGTACTCCCCGATGGCCAGGGCCCCCACGGTGGCCAGGGCCATGAGGAAATTCTCGTCAAAAACCTGGCCGTGGGCGATGTTGCGCGCCGCCCGCCAGAGGATATCCCAGCCGATGACGAAATAGGGGATCAGAAAGATCAGAAGCCTTCCCCAGCCGGGGAGCGCCGCCGCCCGGGTCACCAGCTCCGCCGCCACGAAGAGCACGGCGGCGGAGACGATCCTGGCCAGCATCTTTTTTTGTTTTGGGGTCATGGGTATCCCTCCTCTATATAGTAGCGGGCTTGGTCAGGACCGCCAGTCCCACCGGAAGCCGCCCCTCGATTCGGGTGGGGGCGGCTTCCGGCAGCCCGCAGCGGCGGAGAAATGTCTCATAACCGCCCAGCGTAAATTGGACCTTGGGAGAAAACCCCGCCAGCCGGTAGAGCCGGATCAGGAACCGGAACCCCGGCCCCGCCTCCCCCTGCAGGTAGGTGGGCAGGATCAGCTTCCCCCCGGGGCGCACCACCCGCCACAGCTCCGCCACCGCCTGCTCCGGCCGGGACAGCAAGTGGAGGACGTTGGCGGCGATCACGGCATCGAAGGCGCCGTCCCGGTCCGGCAGGCACAGCAGGTCCCGGACCTCAAAAGCCAGGTTGGTCCGGCCCAGGCGCTTGGCTTTGAGGAAGGCCCGATCCAGCATAGCCTCGGACAGGTCGGTGCACAGCACCTTCCCCGCCCGCTCCGCCGCCGCCAGGGAAAATTTCCCCGTGCCGGCGGCGCAGTCCAGCACCCGGGCGCCGGGGGATATCTCCGCCGCCACCCGCCGGACCGCCTCCGCGTTGGCCCTCCGGTTGCATCGCCCCGCCAGATCATAGAGTCCCGCGATCCGGTCCCAGAACGTGGCCATCACATTTCGATGACGCAGTCCGGCTCCACCCGCTTACAGGCCTTCACCACCTCCGCCATGATGGCGTCGAACCGGGCGTCGTCGGCCTCGATGGTGAGCTTCTGCTGGATGAAGCTGACGGTGGCGGCGGTCACGCCGTCGATCTTGTTGATGGCGTCCTCCATCTTGGCGGCACAGTTGGCACAGTCCAGATCGGTCAGTTTGTAGCGCTTTTTCATAGTAGTTCCCTCCAACGATTCAATATAGGGTGTCCCCGTTTACTCGCTCACATGCTCCATGCCCTGGTCCAGGATCGTACGCACATGGCTGTCCGCCAGGGAATAGAAAACGGTCTTTCCGTCCCGGCGGCCCTTCACCAGCTTGGACTGCTTCAGGGAGCGGAGTTGGTGGGAGATGGCGGACTGAGTCATGCCCAAAAGCTGGGCGATATCACACACGCACATCTCCGATTCAAACAGGACATACAGGATCTTGATGCGGGTGGAGTCGGCAAAGATGCGGAACAGGTCGGCCAGGTCGTAGAGGGTCTCCTCGTCGGGCATGTTCTCGTTCACCTGGGCCACGATCTCCTCATGGACATGGATGTACTCACAGCGCTCCGGCTCCATCAGCTCGTCTTCCGTCATGGTATCTCCTCCTTTTCTGAACATATGAGCTATTGTTCATATGTTGTATTATACACTTCCTTTTCCCTGTTGTCAAGAGGGGACCAAACTATTTTCAGCCGCTTTTTGTTTTGTGAAAAATTTTCCTTTTCAAATTCATAGTATTGTGCTATGATTTAAGGGATGAATGGCGGCATCTTCCGCCGGACATACTGAAAACACTGTCTTTGAAAGGAGTTTCATCCTATGGTCAACATTCAAAAGGCCGCCGTCATCGGCTGCGGGTTCGTGGGCTCCTCCACCGCCTTCGCCATGATGCACACCGGCGTTTTTTCCGAATTGGTCCTCATCGACGTCAACCGGGACAAGGCCCAGGGGGAGGCCATGGACCTGTCCCACGGCCTCCCCTTCGCCCGGCCCATGAAGATTTACGCAGGAGACTACTCCGACCTCAGGGAGTGCGCCCTCATCGTCATCACCGCCGGGGCCGCCCAGAAGCCCGACGAGACCCGGCTGGACCTGGTCCACAAAAACGTGGGCATTTTCCGCTCCATCATCCCGGAGATCGTCAAGTATAACAAGGAGGCCGTTTTGCTGGTGGTCTCCAACCCGGTGGACATCCTCACCTACGCCGCTCAAAAGCTCTCCGGCCTGCCTTCCCGGCAGGTATTGGGCTCCGGCACCGTGCTGGACACCGCCCGGCTGAAGTATCTGGTGGGGGAGCACCTGGGGGTGGACAGCCGGAGCGTCCACGCCTTCATCATCGGCGAGCACGGGGACAGCGAGCTGGCCGTGTGGAGCGGGGCCAACGTGTCGGGGGTGGATCTGGACCACTTCTGTGAGCTGTGCGGCCACACCCGGCACCGGGAGAACATGGAGCGCATCTACACCGACGTGCGGGATTCCGCCTACGAGATCATCGAGAAAAAGGGCGCCACCTACTACGGCATCGCCGCCGCGGTGGCCCGCATCGCCCAGTGCATCGTCCGGGACGAGCACTCGGTGCTGCCCGTATCCACCAATCTCCACGGGCTCTATGGGGTGGGCGACCTGTGCATGAGCGTGCCCACGGTGGTGGGCCGCCGGGGCGCGGAGAAGGTGCTGGAGATCGAAATGAACGACGAGGAGCGCGCGGAGTTCCGCCGCTCCGCCGCCACCCTGGAAGAGGTGGCCCGGACCCTCCAGCTGTAAATTGTGTTAAAAATTTCACACTTTTGTTGACAAAGCCTCCGGTACAGCGTAGACTTTCCATCATAGTTTGCGCTGTGCCGGGATAGAAGGGCACAAAATCAAAACAGGGAAAGGAAGCGTACATATGAAGACATTTGCCGGAAGATTTGAGGGCAAGACCATGCTGGTGACCGGCGGCACCTCCGGGATCGGCAAGGCCGTCTGCCTGCGGGCGGGGGCCGAGGGGGCCTACGTCATCGTGGCCGGCCGGAACGCCGAGCGGGGCGGCGCCGTGGTGGACGAGATCGTCAAGGGGGGCGGCAGGGCCATCTTCCTGGCCGCCGACGTGACGAAAGAGGAGGACATCAAGGCCCTCTTCGCCGCCATCGACGCCAAGGTGGGCGACCTGGACATCGCCATCAACAACGCCGGCGTGGTAGGCAACGGCGAGCGCATCGACGAGATGCCCACCGAGGAGTGGCACCGGGTCATCTCCACCAATCTGGACGGCATCTTCTTCTGCTGCCGGGAGGAGGCCAAGCGGATGATTGCCCGGGGGCAGGGCGGCTCCATCGTCAACGTGGGTTCGGTCACCGGCCTCACCGGTTTCTACCGGGCCACCGCCTATGTGGCCTCCAAGCACGCCGTCAACGGCCTGACCAAGGCCATGGCCAGCGACCTGGCCCCCTTCGGCATCCGGGTTAACTCCGTGAACCCCGCCAACACCACCACCCCCATGACCGACGCCTCCGCCGTAGCGGTGAAGGAGAAGATCCAGGCGGCCATGGCGGCGGGCAAGACCCTGGAGGAGGCCAAGGCCGACACTATGATCGGCGGCAAGACCCAGGCCCTCCTCAAGCGCAACTCCACCCCGGAAGAGCAGGCCGCGGCCATCCTCTTCCTGGCCTCTGAGGACGCGGGGTATGTCACCGGTGTGCCCTTCGCCACCGACGCCGGCTGGACGGCGTACTGAGTTTCTCCTATACATTAATACAAAAACCCCCGGCGGCCCTTTCGGGCCGCCGGGGGTTCTCTTTTGGGGCGTTCACTAGTGGGATGGTGATAAAGGGAGGCTGTCCTTGGCGGTAGGTTCCCCTCATCCGCCCCAGCGTGCGCGCTGGGGCACCTTCCCCCAGGGGAAGGCTTTTAAGGGGTGCCAACGGGGACATAGACGTTACGGGCGGGGGGCCTTTCCGGCTTTTTAGGCCTTGTCCTGCTGGATGAGGAGCTTGACGGCCTCGATGCCCACCTCGATGGCGGCGGCAAGGTCGTGGCTCTCCTTCTGGTCCAGGCCGGCGGCCTCCCGCTCCTGGTTCCAGATCACGTGGAAGCAGGAGCCGCAGCGCACGTCCAGGGCGGCGGCGCAGCAGAAGAGGGCGGCGGACTCCATCTCGGAGGCCAGGACCCCCAGGCGCTTCCACGCCTCCCACTTGGCCAGCAGCTCGTAGCTGACGGGCATCCGCTTGGGGTCGTGCTGGCCGTAGAAGGAGTCCTTGCACTGGACCACCCCGGCGTGCCAGGGTTTGCCCAGGTTCTTGGCCGCCTGGACCAGGGCGGACTGCACCTGGTAGTCGGACACCGCCGGGAACTCGATGGGGGCGTACTCTCGGGAGGCCCCCTCATGCCGGACGGCGCCGGTGGCGATGACCACGTCGTCGGCCTGGACCTTCAGGTTGATGCCCCCGCAGGTGCCCACCCGGATAAAGGTGTCCGCCCCGATATTGTGGAGCTCCTCCATGGCGATGACGGCGGAGGGCCCGCCGATGCCGGTGGAGCAGACCGAGACCTTCGACCCCAGAAGGGTGCCGGTGTAGATGGTGTATTCCCGGTTGGAGTGAACCAGATGGGGATCGTCAAAATAGGCGGCGATCTTCTCGCACCGGCCGGGGTCGCCGGGGAGGAAGCAATAGCGGCCCACGTCGCCCTTTTTACACTGGATATGGAACTGCAGCTCGTGTTCCTGCATTTGTGTCACCTCATTTATTTTTTGGAGAACTGTAAAATGATTATACTCCTTTTTCCTCCCCTTTGCAAGTTTCCTACAAAGGACGGGCGCGGTCTGTAACCTTTTGTTGTTGTTTTTTCCTCTCCCATCGGCTAAAATGTATACTGCCCAAAGGAAGGAAGATCCTATGAAAAAGACCGTGCCCCTTTGTCTGCTCTCCCTGGTCCTGGGTTCTGCCCTGGGCCTGGGCGTGGGTCAGGCTCTCCCCGCCGCCCTGCCCCTCCAGACGGCGGCCGCCGTGCTCAACATCGCCCCCACCCCGCTGCCCGCCGGAGCCGCCCCCCTGGACACCAGGGACAACGGCCCTCTGCTGGAACAGGGCCAGGCCGTTCTGGATGCCCTGAAACAATCCGATTACGCCGCTCTAGCCCAGCTGGCCCATCCGGAGCTGGGGGTCCGCTTCACCCCCTATTCCACCGTGGACATCGAGAGTGACCTGGTGCTCTCCCCGGAACGGCTGGCCGCCGCCGGAGGGGACAGCCGCTCCTACACCTGGGGCGTGGTGGACGGCAGGGGCAGCCCCCTGGTGGCCACCATTGCGGAATACTTTGCCAGCTATGTCTTTAACGCCGACTACACCCAGGCCCCCATGATTGGGGTCGACCAGGTGCTTGAGACGGGCAACGCCCTGGAAAACGCCCCGGACGCCTATCCCGGCGACCGGTTCGTGGACTACTATTTCCCCGGCCTGGACCCGGTGAACGAGGGCTTCGACTGGTGCTCTCTGAAGCTGGTATTCCGGGAATACCAGGGGACCTGGCGCCTGGTGGGCGCCATCCACAGCCAGTGGACCATCTGAACCAAAGCCGCCCGGCAGACCAATGTCTGCCGGGCGGCTTTTCCTTTACTCCTTCTCGGCGGAGTTCAGCTTGTTCAGATAGCGGTAGATGGTGGTCTCGGTGGTGTGCAGGCACTCGGCCAGCTCGGCGATGGCCCCTTTGACCAGGAAGATGCCCTTTTGGTCCAGACTGCGGACGATCTCCAGCTTTTCCTGCTGGGAGAGGCGGATGGGGTCCAGCTGGTACTTGTCCAGCTCGTCCCGGATCGTGTGGGAGACCATCCCCTCCACCGAGATGTCGAAGCTGTTATAAAAGGAGGTGCCGGGCTCGGCGTCGTAGGGGTGCTGGCCGGAAACCATGACGTTCAGCAGGTCCCGCAGCTCCACCAGCCGGTCCACATTTTGGTTTACCGTGAGGACCGCCATCAGCTCATGGGCGTCGTTGCGGAGGAACAGGGTGGCGGACTTGAGCTTGTTCTTTCGTTTGGACAAAGCCCGGTAGTTGACGATAAAGTCGTTCCGCTCGTAGCGCCGCTCCTCCAAAAAGCCGCGCTCCAGGGAACGCATTTCACTGCCCACCACCATCTCCTCGTCAAAGGGATTGACCACATGGTAAACCGAACGGGTCTCCACCTCATAGAGGATAACCTCCGTGTCCGGCCCCATCATTTCGGCGATAAATTGGGTCAGCGGCAAAAAGCGGTCCATATTCTCCGACATAGGCTCTGTCTCCTCCCAACGGGCGTTCCATATCCACGCGGAATTTTTACTAATTATACTATAAATGGATGGAAAAGTCTAGGGGATCAAAAAGAGGCCGGCGGCCCGCGCGTAACGCGCGGGCCGCCGGCCGGAGAGAGGAAGAGCGATGGCTCAGGCAGAAATCAGGTTGACGACCAGCTGTACAAAGACCGCGGCAATGACCACTGGCACGATGTACTTGACCAGGACGACATACAGGCGGTTGAACTTGATGCCCTCACCCAGGTTGATCTCATCCACAAGGACTTTGGGCTTGATGACCCAGCCCACCAGGATGATCATCATCAGGGCGCCCAGGGGCAGCAGGATGGCCGAGACCAGCACGTCGTTGGTGAAGTCGAAGATGCTGCGGCCGAAGATCGACACGCCGGACAGCAGGCCGAAGGAGAGCATCATCAGCACGCCCACGGCAAAGACGATAAGGGCCACGATGATGGTGGCTTTCTTCCGCTCGATCTTCAGCTCGTCCGTGAAGAAGCCCACGATGGCCTCCATGATGCAGATGGTGGAGGTGAGGCAGGCGAAGAAGAGCAGCAGGAAGAAGATGGTGGAAAACAGCATGCCGAACTTCATCTGGGCGAAGATGGTGGGCAGGGTGATGAAGACCAGCGGGGGGCCCATGCCGGCCTCGATGCCGAAGGAGGCGCAGGCGGGGAAAATGATGAAGCCGAAGAGGATGGCGGCCATGGTATCGCCCAGGCCCACCATGATGGTGCTGCTGCCTAGGCTCTTTTTCCGGTCCAGGTAGCTGCCGTAGATCACCAGGTTGCCGGCGCCCACCCCCAGGGTGAACAGCGCTTGTCCCACGCCGGCCACAATGGTTTCGCCGTTGAGGTTCTCGATCTTGGGCATGAGGTAGAATTCCAGCCCCGCACCGGCGCCGGGGAGCAGGACGGAGCGGATGGCCAGGAAAATAATCATGACGAACAGGACGGGGAGCAGGACGTTGCATACCTTTTCAATGCCGCCCTTCACCCCCCGCACAACGACGAAGGTGGTGATGATCAGCATAAACGCCAGCCAGAAGATGACCTGGACAGGGTCGGCGATGAACTCGCCGAAGACCCCGCCCACCTGGGCGGCATCCATCCCGACAAAGGCACCGGTGACGGACTTGATCAGGTAGGCCGCGGTCCAGCCGGCGATCCCGCCGTAGAAGCCCAGGGTCAGGGTCAGGGCGATGACGCCGATGATGCCCAGCAGGTACCACTTGGTGCCCGGAAGGAGCTGTTTGAGGGCGCTGGTATAGCTGGTGCCGGTCTTCCGGCCGATGGCGAACTCCGTCATCAGCACCGGTGCGCCGATCACGAGCAGGGCGATGATGTACACGACAATGAACGCTGCGCCGCCGTAGCGGCCGACCATGTAGGGGAACTTCCAGACATTTCCCAAGCCGATGGCTCCGCCCATAGAGGCCAGGACGAAGGCGATGCGGCTGCCGAATTGCTCCCGTTGACCAGGAGGCGTCACTTTGGCTGTGGATACTTCTTTTGACATGGGTTCCCTCCCTTTCCCGACGTCCGCCCCTGACGGAGGGGGCACCCTTCCGTCAGGAGGGACACCATTACACACAGGTCCGTTCTTACCTGGGGACGGCTTCGATCAGAGCAGCTCGAAACCGGCGGTGAAGTGGCGCAGAGCGGTGATGGGGCCTTCGTAGATCATCTTCATGCCCTTGTACTCGTCCCGGTGGGCATAGATGTACTCCATGGCGTTGACGATGCAGTCCAGGTGGTTGTTGGTGTACACCCGGCGGGAGACCGAGATCCGCATGAGCTCCAGCTCAGGCCAGATGGGGTTGCCCTCGGCGTCCTTGCCGCCAAAGGCGCAGGCGCCCATCTCCACGGCCCGGATGCCGGCCTCCTCATAGAGGGCCACCACCAACCGCTGGGCCGGGAACTCGTACTGGGGGATCTGGGGGAAGAACCGGCGGGCGTCCACATAGATGCCGTGGCCGCCGGCGGGCTCCACGATGGGGATCCCCTTCTCCCGCAGCCGGTCGCCGAGATACTTGACCTGGGCGATGCGGGTGTCCAGGTAGGCGTCGGTGGTGGCCTCCCGCAGGCCCACGGCCAGGGCCTCCATGTCACGGCCGGACTGGCCGCCGTAAGTAATGAAGCCCTCGTGGACGATGGCCTGGACGTTAGAATAGAGGTAGAAGTCGTGGTTCCGGGTGACGATCAGGCCGCCGATGTTCACAAGGCCGTCCTTCTTGGAGCTCATGGTGGCGGTCTCGCAGTAGGAGAACATCTCCCGGGTGATCTCCCGGATATCCTTGTCGGCGTAGCCGGGCTCCCGGTGCTTGATGAACCAGGCGTTCTCCGCCAGGCGGGCGCTGTCGATGACCAGGGGGATCTTGTGGGCCTTGGCGAACTCGCTGACGGCGCGGATGTTGGCCATGGACACGGGCTGGCCGCCGTTGTTGTTGCAGGTCACGGTGATGATGATGACCGAGATGGCGTCCTCGCCGTGGTCGTCCAGGATCTTCTGTACCTTCTTAAGGTCGATGTCCCCCTTGAAGTCCTCGGCGGGGCTGGAGGCGTCCAGGCCGGCGTCGATGACGCAGTCCACGGGGATAGCGCCCAGGATCTCGGCGTTGCCGTGGAAGGTGTCAAAGTGCATGTTGCCCACGGCGTACTTGCCGGGCTTGGCGTAGTACTGGGCCATAATGAAGTCGGCGCCGCGGCCCTGGTGGGTGGGCTGGACGTAGGGCATCCCAAAGACTTCCTGGGCGGAGGCCTCCAGCTTGTAGAAGCTCTTGGCCCCGGCGTAGCTCTCGTCACCCAGCATCATGGCCGACCACTGCTCGGTGCTCATGGCGGTGGTGCCGGAGTCAGTGATGCAGTCCACATACACGTCCTCAGCCTTCAGGCGGAAGGCGTTGTACTGGGCCAGCTTCAGGGCCTCTTCCCGCTGGGCGCGGGTGGTTTTCTTGATGGGTTCCACGACTTTGATGCGGAAATTCTCAGCGGTTTGAAAATCTCTGATCTCCGGCATAGTAAATACTCCCTTTCACTTGTTTCATTTTTGCAAGGTTTATTTTTTATTACCTTGTGTAATTTATAATAACATTAGGTCATATATTTTTTCAATATGTAAATATTCTAAAAATAGCCGTTCCTTTTTGTGTGAATTGACGTTACTATATGTAATTATTTCTTACAATACTGTTTTTCCGGACCCTGTTTTCTCCGCTCCGCCAGGGTTCGGCAGAGCCCGCCATACCGGCGGTCAAATTGCACATTCCCAGACATTTCCCCCGCCGTGTTTTGGGTATTTCGTCAAAAAGCGTAAGGGAAAAGGGTTAAAATCGGGTAAGACCTTGCAAAATGTGCACTGAGTTGATAAAATTGCGTCGTTGTCTATTGGACGGGGCGATGCCCCGAAACGCAAAAGGAGTTGGAAAGAAATTGCAAGTTGAAAATCTGTTCTGGATCGGCTTCATCGGCTCTGTCGTGGCCCTGGTCTTCGCCTTTGTTCAGCGCAACAAAGTCATGAAGTTTTCCGAGGGCACCGAGCTGATGCAGAAGATCGCGTCCTCCATCCGCGAGGGCGCCAACGCTTACCTCAAGCGCCAGTATTCCACCGTAATCAAGATCTTTGCCGTGGTCTTTGTGATCCTGCTGATCCTGTCCGCCACCCACATGCTGGATAACTTCTTCATCCCCTTCGCCTTCCTCACCGGCGGCATCTACTCCGCCCTGGCCGGCTTCATCGGGATGAAGATCGCCACCGCCTCCAACGCCCGGACGGCCAACGCCGCCCATGAGAGCCTGAACCGGGGCCTGAACGTGGCCTTCTCCTCCGGCTCCGTCATGGGCTTCACCGTGGTGGGCCTGGGCCTGCTGGACGTGACCGTGTGGTTCCACATCCTCAAGTACGCCGCCGGCTATGACGCCGCCCAGATCGCCCAGACCATGGTCATGTTCGGCATGGGCGCCTCCTTCATGGCCCTCTTCGCCCGTGTGGGCGGCGGCATCTTCACCAAGGCCGCCGACGTGGGCGCCGACCTGGTGGGCAAGGTGGAGGCCGGCATCCCCGAGGACGACCCCCGCAACCCCGCCACCATCGCCGACAACGTGGGCGACAACGTGGGCGACGTGGCCGGCATGGGCGCCGACCTCTACGAGTCCTACGTAGGCTCCATCCTGGCTACCTTCGCTCTGGGCGCCACCGCCTTCTTTGACGAGGGCATGGGCTGGAACGCCATGCTGCTCCCCCTGGCCGTGGCCGTGGTGGGCGTGCTGTGTTCCCTGCTGGGCACCTTCCTGGTGCGCACCCAGGAGAACGCCGACCAGCGCTCCCTGCTGAAGACCCTCCGTAAGGGCACTTACACCGCCGCCGTCCTGGCCGCCGTGGTGGCCGCCCCCATCACCTATGTGCTCATGGGCTCCTGGGGCGCTTACGTGGCCATCCTGGCCGGCCTGATCGCCGGCTGTGCCATTGGCTACTTCACCGAATATTTCACTTCCGACACCTATAAGCCCACCCAGACCTTGGCCGACTCCACCGAGACCGGCGCCGCCACCACCATCATCGGCGGCCTGTCCCTGGGCATGCAGTCCACCGCGGCCCCCATCGTCATCATCGGCATCGCCATCATCGTGGCCTTCCTGGCCGCCGGCGGCTCCCTGCACACCGCCAGCGCCGCCTATGAGGCCAGCTTCTCCAAGGGCCTCTACGGCATCGGCATCGCCGCCGTGGGCATGCTCTCCACCCTGGGCATCACCCTGGCCACCGACGCTTACGGCCCCGTGGCCGACAACGCCGGCGGCATCGCTGAGATGAGCGGCCTGGGCGAGGAGGTCCGCACCCGCACCGACGCCCTGGACTCCCTGGGCAACACCACCGCCGCCACCGGCAAGGGCTTCGCCATCGGCTCCGCCGCCCTCACCGCCCTGGCCCTGCTGGTCAGCTACGTGGACGTGGTGAACGCCAAGACCGCCGGCATGGCCGGCGCCGCCATCGACCTGAAGCTCACCAACCCCGCCGTCCTGGTGGGCATCTTCGTGGGCGCCATGCTCACCTTCGTCTTTGCCTCTCTGACCATGTCCGGCGTGCAGCGGGCCGCCCAGTCCATCGTGGTGGAGGTCCGCCGCCAGTTCCGGGAGATCGCCGGCATCATGGAGGGCACCACCGACCCCGACTACGCCTCCTGCGTGGACCTGTGCACCCGGGGCGCCCTCCACGAGATGATCGCCCCCTCCCTGCTGGCCATCATCGTCCCCGTCATCACCGGCTTGATCCTCGGGCCTGAGGCTGTGGTGGGCCTGCTGGGCGGCGTCACCGTCACCGGCTTCGCCGTGGCCGTGTTCATGTCCAACGCCGGCGGCGCCTGGGACAACGCCAAGAAGTATATCGAAAGCGGCAAGCACGGCGGCAAGGGCTCCGACTGCCACAAGGCCGCCGTCATCGGCGACACCGTGGGCGATCCCTTCAAGGACACCTCCGGCCCCTCCTTGAACATCCTCATCAAGCTGTGCTCCACCGTCTCCATCGTCTTCTCCACCCTGGTCATCAATTTCAACCTGACCTCCTTCATGGGCTGAGAGACATTTTAAAACAAGAAAAAGCGCCGTGTCCAAATTGGACACGGCGCTTTTTTACGCGCTGCCGTATAACGATGCTAGATTTGTTCTTCCCGCTCCCGGCGGAGCAGACCCTCGATCACCAGGCGGAAGTTGAGCATCCAGTTCTCCTCCGTGGCCCGGACGGCCCCCGCCCGGTCTCCGGCGGCCAGGGCGGCGATGATGCACCGGTGGCCCTCCACCGACTGGCCCCGGAAGTCCTCCCGTTTAAAGAACTGGGTCTCGGTCCGGTCCACATGAAGGCCCAGGTCGTCGATATAGGCCGCCAGATAGTGGTTCTCCGCCAGTGAGATCAGCTCCTGGTGGAAGAGACGGTCGGCCTCCTGGACCTGGGCAAGGCTCCCCTCGGCGATGGCCCGCCCCAGGGCCTCGTTGCGCTCCTCCAGCCTTCGGATGACCTCCGGGGTCACCCGGTCGAAGGCCAGCTCCACCGCAAAACCGTGAAGGTTGGACAGCAGAGGATAGATCTGCCGCATCTCCTCCAGGTTGATGGGGGCCACCCGGGTGCCCCGGCCGGGGAGGATCTCCACCAGCTTTTTTTCCGAGAGGACCTGCAGGGCCTCCCGCACCGGGGTGCGGCTCACATGAAAATATTTGGAGAGCTCCTCGTCATAGATCCGCTCCCCCGGCTCCAGGGTCCCGTCCACCATCCAGGCGGACAAGGTCTGGAGCACCCGCTCCTTGGCGTTGAGGCGCTCAATGGGGGCACTCTCTTGTGGTATCGGCATATTGGTCTGCTCCTTAATCTCTGGAAATATTGTTTTTTCAATCATAGCACACCCAAGCGCCATCGTGCAACCATCGAAGGGGGAAAAAGGCCGACACAAAAATGCACAAAAAATTTTAGTTGTGCAAAGCCTTTTTGTTTTTGTTGACGGCATCCAAAAACCATGCTATATTGTGATTGCGATATGCGATATATTGCATATCAGTTTGAGGAGGGATTTGATGGACGAGTGTTTCAAAGCGGTCCACCGCCCCAGGCGGACCCAGGGGCTCAGCGACGTTTCCGCCTTCGGTCTTGAGGCGGCGAAGCAGGCGCGCGCCTTTCACGCCAGCTTCCCGGAGTACGGCGTCACTCCCCTGGCGGACCTGTCCGGCCTGGCCGGGGCGCTGGGCCTGGGGGGCGTATACGTCAAGGACGAGAGCTACCGTTTCGGCCTGAACGCCTTCAAGGTGCTGGGCGGGAGCTTTGCCATCGGCAGCTACATCGCCGGGCGGCTGGGGGTAGCGCTGAAGGACCTGCCCTATGAGAAAATGGTGAGCGACGCCGTGCGGGAAAAGCTGGGGGAGATCACCTTTGTCACCGCCACCGACGGCAACCACGGCCGGGGCGTGGCCTGGACGGCCAACCGGCTGCGGCAGAAAGCGGTGGTCTACATGCCCAAGGGCTCCGCCCTGGAGCGGCTGGAGAACATCCGGGCCCTGGGCGCCGAGGCCTCCATCACCGATTTGAACTACGACGACGCGGTGCGCCTGGCCAATCAAGGCGCGGAACAGTACGGCTGGGTCATGGTCCAGGACACCGCCTGGGAGGGCTATGAGGACATCCCCGCCTGGATCATGCAGGGCTACACCACCATGGCCCTGGAGGCGGTGGAACAGCTGCGGGAGCATCAGGTAGAGCGGCCCACCCACGTGTTCCTGCAGGCGGGCGTGGGCGCCATGTCCGGCGGCGTCACCGGCTTCCTCAGTGACTATTACGGGGAGAAGGACCGGCCCATCATCACCATCGTGGAGCCCAACAAGGCCGACTGCCTCTACCGCACCGCCCGGGCCAACGACGGCCGGCTCCGCTTTGTCTCCGACGGCATGGATACCATTATGGCCGGCCTGGCCTGCGGAGAGCCCTGCACCATCGGCTGGAAGGTCCTGGCCGACCACGCCGACCATTTCGTCTCCTGCCCCGACTACACCGCCGCCAAGGGCATGCGGGTGCTGGGCAACCCCCTGGCGGGAGATCCCCGGGTAGTCTCCGGGGAGAGCGGCGCCGCCACGCTGGGCCTGGTGGCCGAGGTCATGCAGAACAGGAGCCTGGACTGGCTGCGGGAGGAGCTTCAGCTGGACGGAAATTCCAGAGTCCTGTGCATCTCCACCGAGGGAGACACCGACCGCGCCGGGTACCGCCGGATCGTGTGGGACGGCGCCTACCCCAGCTTTTGACCCATTGAGAGAAGAGAAAAGAGAATGTGTAAGGAGGAAAAAAGATGTTTGACTGGCTGGTAAACGTGACCGAGTTCCTTTGGGGGACCCCGTTGATGATTCTGATGATCGGCGTGGGCCTCTACCTCACCATCCGCACCGGATTCTTCCAGTTCACCGGAATCAAGACCATCTGGAAAAAGACCTTTGGGGAGCTGTTCCGCAAGGACAAGCCGGCGGACGCCGGTGAGGGGATGCTCCGCCCCTTCCAGGCCCTCTCCACCGTGCTGGCCGGCACCGTGGGCAGCGGCAACATCGCGGGCGTGGCCGCCGCCATCGCCGTGGGCGGCCCCGGCGCCGTGTTCTGGATGTGGATCATCGCCCTGGTGGGCATGATGACCAAGATGGCCGAGGTCACCCTCTCCGTGGCTTACCGCAAGAAGGGTGAGAACGGCGAGTTCTACGGCGGACCCATGCACTACATCAAGGAGGGCCTGGGTGGCGGCCTGGGCAAATTCCTGGGAGGCTTCTACGCCGTGGCCCTGTTCATCCTGGTGGTCACCGACGCCTGCTTCGTGCAGACCAACACCCTGGCCACCTCCGCACAGGACGTGTTCCATATTCCCCTGCTGGTCAGCGGCGTGGTGCTGGTGGCCCTGAGCCTGTTCATCATCCTCCGGGGCGGCGTGAAGAAGATCGGCGCCTTCTGCGGCAAGGTGGTGCCCCCCATGTGCGTCCTCTACATCGTGGGCACCCTGGTGGTCATCGTGGCCAACTTCCGCAGCATTCCCGAGGCCTTCGGCATGATCTTCCGCTATGCCTTTGCCCCCGCCCCCGCCGTGGGCGGCTTCCTGGGCTCCACCATCTCCCTGGCCGTGGCCCGCGGCGCCTCCCGGGGCATCTTCTCCAATGAGGCCGGCGAGGGCACCGCCGCCACCGTCCACGCCACCGCTCAGACCGACCACCCCGTCCACCAGGGCATGTACGGCATCGTGGAGGTGTTCATCGACACCGTCCTGATCTGCACCCTCACCGCCCTGGCCATCATCACCAGCGGCGTGTGGAGCAGCGGCGAGACGGGCGTTATCCTCACCTTCGCCGCCTTCCGCAGCGTGTGGGGCGAGTGGGGCACCTGGATCCTCTGCATCGCCGTCATCCTGTTCACCTACTCCAGCTATCTGGGCTTCTTTGTGGAGTACCGCACCAGCGTGGAATACCTCTTCGGGGAGAAGAGTGTGAAGTATCTCCAGTGGTTCTTCTTCGTGCCCCCTATCCTGGCCGTGACCATGCCTATCGAGGCCATCTGGTCCCTGGCGGATATGGCGGTGGGCTTCATCGTCATTCCCAATATGATCGCCCTCCTGCTCCTCAGCGGCAAGTTCGTCAAGCTCTTCCGGGAGTATACCGGAAAGGGCCGTCTGCCCGACAGGGCGGAAACAGCGGAGAAATAAAACTGCGCAAAAGCGCCGTGCCCCTTTTCGGGGCACGGCGCTTTTTGATGGGGACCTTTCCAGTCCCCGGCGGCAACATGCCGCCGGGCTCAGCCCAGTTCCACCGTCCGGGTGGCCACTTTCTCCCGAAAGGCCCGGTCGTGTTCCACGAAGATCAGGGTGGGCCGATATTCCAGGATCAGCTCCTCCACCTGCTGGCGGGACCAGAGATCGATATAATTGAGGGGTTCGTCCCAAACGTAGAGGTGGGCACTTTGGCAGAGGCTCCGGGCCAAAAGGACCTTCTTTTTCTGCCCCGCGCTGTATCCCGACAGGTCCTTTTCAAACTGGCGGCGCTCCAGCCCCAGCTTGCGGAGGATGGCCCGGCAGAGGACCGGGTCCACCTCCCACATCTCCATGGCTTCTTCCAGGCTCCCCCGGAGGAAGGAGGTGTCCTGGGGCAGATAGGAGACGGTGAGGCGGGCGGGACGCAGCACCTCCCCCGTGTGGTCCAGCTCCTCGCCCAGCAGGAGCTTTAAAAGGCTGGTCTTTCCACAGCCGTTTGGACCGGTGAGGGCCACCCGCTCGCCGGGGGCCAGGGTGAAAGAGACGGGCGGGCACACCGGTCTGCCGCCGTAGACGGGGGCGGCCTCCCGCAGCTCCAGAAGGCGGGGGCCCTGGAAAGTCAGGGGGCGGAGCTTCAGGGGCTCGGCCTCCTCCACGTTCCGGAGAAGGTTCTCCTTCTCCTCGGCGGCGGAGAGGCGGCGGGCTTCGATGGCCTTGGAGCGGCGCATCATTTTGGCCGCCATATGGCCCACGCGGCCCTTGTCCGCCTTCAGCCCGGAGTCTGTGGCCCCGGCGTTCTTGGTCTTTTCCACCTTCTCCGACCAGTCCCCCGTCCGGCGGGCGGCGTCCCTGAGCTGGCCGATCTCCCGTTTGAGCTGGGCGTCCCGCTGGGCCTCCCAGGCCGTGCGGCGCTGTGTGTCGGCCCACCAGGCGGAATAATTGCCCGCCTGGACCCGGACGCCGGTCTTTTCCAGGGCCAGGATGTGGTCCACGCATCCGTCCAGGAAGGCCCGGTCGTGGGAAACCAGGAGGAAGCCCCGCTGGCGCTTGAGGTAGGCCGCCACTGTTTGGCGGCCCGCCTCGTCCAGGTGGTTGGTGGGCTCGTCGATGAGGGGAAATGCCCCCTCGTCCAGAAAGAGGACGGAGAGGAGGGCCCGGGTCTGCTCCCCGCCGGACAGGCTGGAGAAGGGGCGGTAGAGGGCCTCGATCTCCACGTCCAGAAGGGAGAGCTCTCGGATGATCTCCCAGTCCTCCGCCGCGGGGCACAGCTCCCCCAGCACCTCCAGGGTCATCCGGTCCGGGCGGCGGACCGGGGCGGGAAAATAGCGGGCGGACACTCCGGTGCGGACGGCCCGCCCTCCGGAGAGCTCCCCGGCGAGGAGGCGCAGCAGGGTGGTCTTTCCCCGGCCGTTGCGGCCCACCAGCCCCAGCCGCCAGGAGGTGTCCAGGCGGAGGGTCAGGTCCTCAAACACGTTGTCGTAATTGCCCTCATAGGCAAAGGTCAGATGGTTGATCTCGATCATAGACATAGGCGGTTCTCCTTTCAGGCGCAAGTCCCCATGACAGGGGCATGTCCGCCCGTGCCACGGAGGATCCAAAACAAAAGGGGCCGCGAGAAAGCATGCCTTCTCACAGCCCCGCCCTGAAAGGGCGCAGCTGGAAGGAGCGCGTGATTTCCCGCGGGACGGCATGAAAAGAGATGGGGACGGCGTCCCCTCTTTTCCTTCCGTCGTTCAGCGAGAAATATTGCGCAAGCCTTCCAGCTCCCTTCCCATTCGATTGGCCCCATTATAGCAGACGCCGGGGGAGTCGTCAACCGGCGGACTCCCCCGCTGGGGAAAAGGCTCCAGGGGGACATATGAGCGTTCCTTCATTTTACAAACCAGGTGGAATCGGGTATAATGTGCTTTGCAATTCGGAAAAAGCGAGGTATCCCATGAAAAAACGTTCCCTGTCCGCCCTGCTGGCGGCCCTGTTCCTTCTGCTCACCTCCTGTTCCGCCCCCCAGAGGGAGCAGGACGATACCCTCCACATTTTGGCCACCACCTACCCGGTGTACCTCTTCACCACCGCCGTCACCCAGGGGGCGGAGGGGGTGGAGGTCTCCCTGCTGGTCAACTCCCAGACCTCCTGCCTCCATGACTATACCCTCACCACCACCGACATGAAGGCCATCGAGGGGGCCGACGTGATCGTGATGAACGGGGTGGGGCTGGAGGACTTCATGTCCGATGCCCTGGCCCAGTCCAAGGCCACCGTCATCGACGCCTCCGAGGGGGTCGCCCTTCTGCCCACCCTGGAGCACGCGGGACACGACGGCCACGACCACGAGGAGGAGTACGACCCCCACATCTGGATGGACCCGGACCGGGCCGCCCAGATGGTGGAGAGCATCGGCAAAGGCCTCTCCGCGCTCAACGGGGCCCAGGCCCAGACCTATCAGGGCAACGCCTCTGACCAGGCGCTCCTGCTGCGCGGCCTAAAGTCCACCCTACGGGAGGGCATCACCCCCCAGCTTCCCCACCGGGAGCTCATCACCTTCCACGACGGCTTCCAGTATTTCGCCGACGCCTTCGGCTTCACCATCCTCAAGGCCATCGAAGAGGAGGAGGGCAGCGAGGCCAGCGCCCAGGAGATTAAGGAGATCGTCTCCCTCATCGGGGAGTACAGCCTCCCCGCCATCTTCACCGAGGTCAACGGCTCTGAGGCCACCGCCCAGGCCATCGCCCGGGAGACCGGGGTGGAGGCGTGCCAGCTCTCCATGGTCATGAGCGGGACAGACAGCTCCCTGGCCGCCTATACCGACGCCATCCGTGATAATGTGAAAACCATCGTCAACGCGCTGGGCGAGGGGCAGGTGAGGATGGATTGAGCGTACGCAAGCATGAAAACTGCGCCTCCGGCTGCGCCGGGCTGTGCTGCCTGCGGGTGGACGGCATGGGGGTGTCCCTGGGGGACACCCAGCTTCTCCACGACGTGTCCTTCCACCTCCACTGCGGGGAGATCGTGGCCCTCATCGGCCCCAACGGGGCGGGCAAGTCCTCCCTCTTCAAGGCCATCCTGGGCCAGTTTCCCCATACCGGCGCCATCAATTTTCAGCGCTCCGACGGGAAAAAGTCCCGTCCCATCATCGGCTACGTGCCCCAGTCCCCCGCCTTCGATCGGGGGGACCCGGTGAGCGTGCTGGACTTCTTCGCCGCCGCCGTGGCCGACTGGCCGGTGTTCCTGCCCATCCCCGCCAAGCTCCGGGCCCGGGTGCGGGATTGCCTGGCCCGGACCCACGCCGAGGGGCTGATGGACAAGCGGGTGGGGGCCCTCTCGGGGGGCGAGGTCCAGCGGGTGCTGATGGCTCTGGCCCTGGAGCCCCTGCCCCACATCCTCATCCTGGACGAGCCCCTGTCCGGGGTGGACATCGACGGGGAGAAGCAGCTTTTGGACATGCTGGACGAGATCCGGCAGACCTACGACCTCTCCATCCTCCTCTCCACCCACGATTTCGCCACTCTGGAGCAGTTCGCCGACAAGGTCATCCTTCTGAAAAACACCGTTTTGAAGGTGGGCCCTCCCGCCGAGGTCCTCTCCAGCCCCGAGTTCCAGGACGTGTTCCATCTGCGGATGGGAAAGGGGGGACGGTAAATGGAGTGGTGGTATTCCCTGGTGGGCCTGCTCCCCTTCGAGTGGGCCCAGCCCGGCGGCATGTTCTTTATGAAGAACGCCCTGCTGGCGGTGCTGGTCATCTCCCCCCTCTTCGGCCTGCTGTCCACCATGGTGGTGCAGAGCCGCATGTCCTTCTTCTCCGACGCTCTGGGGCACTCCGCTTTCACGGGCATCGCCATCGGCACCCTCTGCGGCCTGGCCGAGCCTATGTGGGCGGCCGTCATTTTTGCCCTGGTGTTCTCCCTCCTCTTCACCTACGTCCGCCGCCGCTCCAGCATGGCCAGCGACACGGTGATCGGGGTCTTTTCCTCCACGGCGGTGGCCCTGGGCATCTTCATCGCCACCCTGGGGGGCGGGTCCTTCACCAAGTTCAACGCCCTGCTCATCGGCGACATTTTGAGCGTGGAGCCCGTCAAGATCGCCCTGCTGGCGGGCATCCTGGCCGTGATCGCGGTGCTGTGGGTGTGCGCCTACAACACCCTCCTGCTCTCCGCCCTTCACCCCGCCCTGGCGGACAGCCGGGGTATCCGGGTCTTTTGGCAGGAGGCCATTTTGAACGCCGCCATCGCCGTGGTGGTGACGGTGTCCATGACCTGGGTGGGCCTGCTGGTCATCAACTCCCTGCTGGTCCTCCCCGCCGCCGCCGCCCGGAACCTGGCCCGGAACACCCGGCAGTACCACCTTTTCTCCGTCCTAGGGGCGGTGGTGTGCGGCATCGCCGGGCTGATGACCTCCTACTACATCGGCTCCTCCGCCGGGGCGTCCATCACCCTCTATCTGGCGGGGTTCTTCGTCCTCTCCCTCCTGTTCCAGAAAAAACGGCTCTAACCATAAAAAGAGCGGACAGCATAAGCTGTCCGCTCTTTTTATTCCTCCAAATGCTCCTGGCTCTGGCGGAGCATCCGGTAGCCCACCCCGATATGGGTCTGGATATACTGGGGGTGGCTGGGGTCGGCCTCCAGCTTCTTGCGGAGAGTGGCCATGAAAACCCGCAGGGACGGAGTGTCGGAGGCGCTGGGACTGCCCCAAACCTCGTTCAGGATATAGTTGTGGGTCAGCACCTTGCCGGTGTTTTTTGCCAGAAGGCACAGCAGCTTATACTCGATGGGGGTCAGGTGGATCTCCTCCCCGTCCCGGTAGGCGCAGCCCCCGGCGTAGTCGATCCGCAGTCCGCCGTTTTCGTAGACGCTGGACGCCTGGCTGGTCTTTTCCGAATCGAACCGCACCCGGCGGAGGGCCACCCGGAGCCGGGCCAGCAGCTCGTCCACGGAGAAGGGCTTGGTGAGGTAGTCGTCCGCCCCGGCGTCCAGGGCCGCCACCTTGTCCCCATCCTCGCTGCGGGCCGAGACCACGATAATGGGCAGGTTGCTCCAGGAGCGGACCTTTTTGATAATGTCCACCCCGTCCATATCGGGCAGGCCCAGGTCTAGCAGCATCACGTCGGGCCGGTAGGACAGAGCGTCCAGCACGGCCCCCGCCCCGGTCTTGGCCCGGTGGTACTGGTAATTCTGGGTCTCCAGAGTGGTGGCAATCAGATTGCCCACCGCCGTGTCGTCCTCCACCACCAATATTTGCGGCTTATTCATACGCATTCACCTCAGATGCCCGCAGCGTAAAGCAGAATTTCGCCCCGTGGGGCGGCTGGTCCTCCACCCAGATGGAGCCGCCGTGGGCCGTAACGATGGACTTGCACAGGGCCAGCCCCAGTCCAAGGCTCCGGCGGCCGTCCCCCCGGACGTTGTCCACCGTGTAGAACATGTCGAAGAGCTTGTCTTTGGCCCCGTCGGTGATGCCGGGGCCGTCGTCGGCGATCTCCACCTGCACCAGCTCTCCCATCCGGTGGGCCGAAAGGGTGATCCGGGAGCCCTCCGGGGTATACTGAACGGCGTTGTCGACGATGTTGATGACCACCTGGACCACCAGACGGGCGTCCATGTCCGCCATCAGCAGGTCGTCGTCCAGCTGGGCGGCGATGGTGTGGCGGGCGGCAGCCCGGTCCAGATGGGCCAGTGCCTCCCCGAACACCTCCTCCAGCAGCTCGGGCTGAATGTTCAGCTTCATGGCGCCGTTTTCCATCCGGGTGATGGAGAGAAGGTTCTCCACCAAATTGATGAGCCACATGGAGTCGTCATAGATGGAGGTGTAGAGCCGCCGCTTGGTGTCCTCCTTCAGGCTGTCCCCGCTCTCCATCAAAATGCCCGCGTTGCCGGAAATGCTGGTGAGGGGGGTGCGCAGGTCATGGGAGATGGCCCGCAGCAGGTTGGCCCGCAGGGCCTCCTGCCGGGCCTGCTCCTCCACCGCCTGCTTGGCCCGGACCATGCTCTCCTTCTCCAGGGCCAGGCCGCACTCGTCCAGGATGGCCACCATCAGGTTTTTCTCGAAGGCGTCGGGCTTCCGGTCCGGTTGGATGGAGACGCCCGCCACCGCCAAAACCTGGTCCGCCCCCCGGACAGCCAGATAGAGGCACTGGGCGCTGGGGAGGGTGTTGGTGGTGGCCCCCGCATGCTTGTTGTTTTTCAGAACCCACTCCGCCACCGCCCGCTCCTCCGGGGCCAGGCAGTCCGCCATATCGCTCTCCCCGGAGATGGGAAAGACCAGGGGCTCCCCCAGAGCTTCCCCCTCCTCCACCGGGTAGAGCAGTAGATCCCGCTCCATCAGCTTGCCAAGCTGGGTGGCTGTGACGGTGAGGATGGCCCGGGCTCCTTCCGCCTTTTGGAGTTTTTGGCTGGTCTCCAGCAGGACTTCGGTGCGGTAGGCCTTGTGGGCACTCTGGGCGGCCTGGCGCTTGATCCGGGTGGTGAGGGAGCTGCTCAGCAGGGCCACGATGAACATGACGCCGAAGGTGGCCACGTAGCTGGGGTCGCTCATGAGGGTGAAGTAGGGGTGAGTAAAGAAGAAATTGAAGATGAGCACCGACAGCAGGGAGGCCAGCAGGCTGTACGCCCGGCCCCCGGTGACCATGGAGATGCCTAGCACCCCCAGGATATAGACCATGATGACGTTGGCGGTGGTAAAGCCCAGCCCCATGAACCCGTAGCCCACCGCTGTGCAGAGGGCCAGAATGGCCAAGGTCTTGAGCAGGTCGGCCCACGAAAAACGCTCCCGGGGCAAATGGCTTCGGGGCGGACGCCTCCGCCCGGCGGCCTGGTCGGGGATGATATAGATATCCAGGTCGGGGGCCAGCTCCCCCAGTCGGTCCACCAGGTTCTTGCCTCCCGCCAGAAGGCCCTTTTTCTGCGGGCTTCGGCCCAGGACGATCTTGGAGACGCCGCCCACCCGGGCGTACTCGGCGATCTGGAAGGCGGGGTCGTCCCCGTACACGGTGGTGATCCGGGCCCCCAGCTCCTCCGCCAGCCGCAGGTTGGCCCGGAGCTTGGCCCGCTCCTCCTCGCTCTGGTCCGGGAAGTCGGGAGGCTCCACAAAGAGTGCGGTAAAGGCCCCGTGGAAGGCCTCCGCCATCCGGGCGGCGGTCCGGATAACCTTGGCGTTGCTGGGGGCCCCGGACAGGCAGATAAGGATGTGCTCCCCCGCCTTGGGCCGGGGGGCGCTGTCCGGCCCGGGGACCCGCTCCAAACGGTCCGCCGTCCGGCGCAGGGCGATCTCCCGCAGGGCGGCCAGGTTCTTTTCCGTGAAGAAATGCCCCATGGCCCGGGACGCCTGGGCCCCCTGGTAAACCTTTCCGTCCCGCAGCCGCTCCAGCAGATCGGCGGGCTCCAGGTCCACCACCTCCACCTGGTCGGCGGAATCAAAGACCTGGTCCGGGATGCGCTCGGCCACCGTGACGCCGGTGATGGAGGCAACCACGTCGTTCAAGCTCTCCAAATGTTGGACGTTGACGGTGGTATAGACGTTGATGCCCGCCCGCAGCAGCTCCTGCACATCCTGGAACCGCTTCACATGGCGGCAACCCGGGGCGTTGGTGTGGGCCAGCTCATCCACCAGGAGGAGCTGGGGGCGGCGGAGGAGGGCGGCATCCAGGTCAAACTCCTTGAGCTCGATTCCCTTATAGGGGACGACCTTCCGGGGCAGCTGCTCAAGCCCCTCCAGAAGGGCCATGGTCTCGGGGCGGGTATGGGGCTCGATGTACCCCGCCACCACGTCCGCCCCCGCCTTTTGGGCCTGATGAGCCGCCTCCAGCATGGCGTAGGTCTTGCCCACCCCGGCGGCGTAGCCAAAGAAGATCTTCAGCTTTCCCGCGGGCTTCGCCTCCGCGCGCCGGATACTCCGCAGCAGCGCCTCGGAATCTGGCCTTTGATCCTCCACGCCGTACCGCCTCCCCCGCTCGTTTGGGTCTAGTATACCACACGGGCCGTCAGCTTGACATTGGCTTTTTTTCTATGGCATTAAGATCGTATAAAGGCGCCGGTGGTCAGCCGGCGCTTTCTTTGGTGTTCAGGGGAAACAGGAGCTTCAAAAACAGCTTTTCCGCCGGGCCGCCCCGGGCAAAATCAAAACGGCACTCCCGGCCCAGCGGGTCCGTTACACGGAAGCAGGCATCCCCACGCTCCACCTGGAACCCCAGATCCTCCAGCACCATGCGCAGGGCCAGCTCCCACTCCAGAAGAAATACCGCCTCCCCCGAGTAGTAGCTCTCCCAGAGCCAGTCGAATTCCATGGGCTGCTGGCCGTCCTCCAAGAAAGTCCTCCACAGGGCGGCCTTATGGCCGGCGGTGAGGGCGGAAAGGCAGGCAGGAGCTTCCACGGTTTCCCAGGCCAGGTAGGAAAACAAGCTCCCCCCGGTGGGGGCCAGCAGGCCGCAGGCGGCCAAAAGTGCCTCACAGTGCCGCTTCACCACGCCGCAGGGGGCCAAAAAGGGCCCGGAGGCGGCAATCTCCGCAATCTGGGCGGCCGTTTCGGCATCCGGGAGACGCGCCTGAAGGCCCAGCCCCTCAAGTCTCTGAATGGGGCGGCCCGACACCGAGCGGAGCCGGACCAGGACGGCCTCCCCCTCCCGCCGGGCAGTCAGCTCGGCGGTCTCCCGGGCCTGGGTGGTTCCGAAAAACCGAAGGGGCAGGCTGTCCGCCAGCCCGGCGGCGGCGGGGCCCGCCGCCGCCATGACGTCCCGCCAGGGATAGGCCACATCCCGGTAGAGGAAGGTGAGGACGGCGCTCCCTGGCAGGGCCAGCACGGCGGGGGCCGTGTCGAACAGCCCGCTCAGATCCCGCAGCAGCCTCAGAAGCCGGGCCAGGGGCGGGGCGCCGCTCTGGTCCCGTCCCACGGGCAGGGCCTCCTCAGAGATCAGCCGGAAGGGATAGAGCATTTCACGCCTCCAGGATGCCGTCCAGCATCAGGTTCACCTTCAGCACGTTGACCCGGGGCTCTCCGAAAATGCCCAGCAGGCGGCCGGTGGTGCAGGCCTCAATGGCCGAACGCACCTCCTCCTCCGGGATCGACCGGGCCTGGGCGACGCGGTGGACCTGATACTCCGCCGCCTCGGGGGAGATCTCCGGGTCCAGCCCGCTGCCCGACACCGTCACCAGATCCACCGGGACGGGCACGCCGGCCATGACCGGATCGGCCTCCTGAAGGGCGGAGACCCGCTCCTGGATGAGGGCGTCCAGCTCCTTTCCCGCGGGGGTCTTGTTGGAGGCCCAGGCGTACATTACCGGCTGGCCGTCCTCATCGGTGAAGGAGCTCACGTCCAGATTCATGGGGCGGCCCCACAGGTGGGCGGGGTCGGTAAACTGCTGGGCCAGCAGCTCGGAGCCGTAGGTCTTGCCGTCCACCTCGATGACGCTTCCGTTGGCCTGCCGGGGGAACAAGGCCTGCCCCACACCGGTGACCAGGACGGTATACAAAAACCCGCACAGGAACATCATGACCAGCAGCGTCCCGCCGGCCTGCAGTATTGCTTTTTTCATCGTCGCATCTCCTCACAGCTATATCAGGGAAGGAACCTGGCGCACCGCAGGGCCACGAGCCCCAGCGTCACCGCGCCCAGGAGCAGAAGGGTCAAAATATCGCTTTTTGTAATCGGGATCTTCTTTTTCATCGTGTCCTCCTTTCAGTACCAGCCCAGCAGGAGGCCCAGGGGAAGGACACAGCTCAGGGTGAGCAGGCAGACCGCCGCCAGCATGCCCGCCCCCGTCAGGAGGAGAGCGGCGGCCAGGGTCAGCACCGGATGACCGGCCAGCCCGGCGGCCAGCAGGTCCCCGGCGCGGAGCCGGGGGCGGGTCCGTTCCGTCCGCCAGACGAGGGCGGGCGCTTGCGCGCATGTCATGGAAATACCTTCTTTCCAATCAGAGCAGCCCCAGCAGCGGGGCTACGATCAGGTCGATGAGCTTGATGGCCGCAAAGGGCACCACGATGCCGCCCAGACCGTAGACCAGCAGGTTGTGGCTTAGCAGCCTGCCCGCCGGGACCTCCCGGTACTTCACGCCCTTCAGGGCCAGGGGGATGAGGGCCACGATGATGAGGGCGTTGTAGATAAGGGCGGAGAGGATGGCGCTCTGGGGGCTGGCCAGGCCCATGATGTTCAGCCTGGACAGGCCGGGGTACAGACCCATGAACAGGGCCGGGATGATGGCGAAGTACTTGGCGATGTCGTTGGCGATGGAGAAGGTGGTGAGGCTGCCCCGGGTCATGAGGAGCTGTTTGCCGATGCGGACGATCTCGATGAGCTTGGTGGGGCTGGAGTCCAGGTCCACCATGTTGCCCGCCTCCTTGGCGGCCTGGGTGCCCGAGTTCATGGCCACGGCCACATCGGCCTGGGCCAGGGCGGGGGCGTCGTTGGTGCCGTCGCCGGTCATGGCCACCAGGTGGCCCTCGGACTGGAACTTGCGGATCATGTCCAGCTTGGCCTCGGGGGTGGCCTCGGCCAGGAAGTCATCCACCCCGGCCTCCGCGGCGATGGCGGCGGCGGTCACCGGGTTGTCCCCGGTAATCATGATGGTCTTGATTCCCATGGTCCTGAGGTCGGCGAACTTCTCCTTCACCCCGTCCTTAATGATGTCCTTCAAGTGGATGACCCCCAGGACCTGGTGGTTTTTTGCCACCACCAGAGGGGTGCCGCCCTGGCGGGCCACTTCATCCACCAGCTTGGCGCACTGGGGAGGATAGGGGTTCCCGCTCTCCTCCACATAGGCGCGCACCGCGTCGGCGGCCCCCTTGCGGATCTCTCCCCCATCATAGTCCACCCCGGACATCCGGGTCTGGGCGGTAAAGGGGATGAAGGTCATATGCTGGCCGGACACCTCCCGGCCCCGAAGGCCGAACTTCTCCTTGGCCAGCACCACGATGGAGCGCCCCTCGGGGGTTTCATCGGGCAGGGAGGAGAGCTGGGCCGCATCGGCCAGCTCCTCCTCGGCGCAGCCGCCCATGGGCAGGAAGGCCACGGCCTGCCGGTTACCCAGGGTGATGGTGCCCGTCTTGTCCAGCAGCAGGATATCCACGTCGCCGGCGGCCTCGATGGCCCGGCCGCTCATGGCCAGGACGTTGGCCTGGTTGAGGCGGCTCATTCCGGCGATGCCGATGGCTGAGAGGAGGGCGCCGATGGTGGTGGGGGCCAGGCAGATGAGCAGGGCCGTCAGGGAGACCACCGACGTGGGATTGGCGACGGCCAGCTGGTCCGCGGAAAACTGGGAGTAGGCGTACAGGGAGGCCGTGACCAGCACGAAGATGATGGACAGAGCCACCAGCAATATCTGGAGAGCGATCTCGTTGGGGGTCTTTTTCCGGTTGGCCCCCTCCACCATGGCGATCATCTGATCCAGGAAGCTGTGGCCGCTCTCCTGGGTCACCAGGATGACCAGAGAGTCGGACAGGACTGTAGTGCCGCCGGTGACGGCGCTCCGGTCGCCCCCCGCCTCCCGGATGACGGGGGCGGACTCGCCGGTGATGGCGCTCTCGTCTACGCTGGCGGCGCCCTCCACCACCTCGCCGTCGGCGGCGATCTGCTCCCCGGCGGAGACCAGAAAATAATCCCCCTTCTTCAGCGCGGCCCCGGGGACGTCCTCCGTCCGGGTCCGGTCGTCCGGGTCGGCCAGAAGATGGGCCGTCACGTCCCGCTTGGCCGAGCGCAGGGCGTCGGCCTGGGCCTTGCCCCGTCCCTCGGCGATGGCCTCGGCGAAGTTGGAGAAGAGGCAGGTCAGCCACAGGATGATCGAGATGGCCAGGATAAAGCCGCTGGAAACGAAGCCGTCGTCAAAGACTCCTGCCAGGGAAAGGGCGAAGAGCCCGGCGGTCAGAATGGCCGAGAGATAGACCAGGAACATGACCGGGTTTTTGACCTGGTCGGCAGGGGCGAGCTTCCGGAAGGAATCCCCGACCGCTCTTCCCACCAGGTCCTTTTTCATAAAGGCGTTTTTATTTTGAACCATGATAGACACCTTCCTTTCGTCAGCCTAAGCCCAGCATTTGGGTAAACTCCGCGATGGGGCCCAGGGACAAAGCGGGGAAAAAGCTCAGCGCGCCCACAATGAGGACGATAAGGATGAGCAGGAACACGAACATTGCGTTGCAGGTGGACAGGGTGCCGGAGCTCTCCGCCACCTTCTTCTTGGCGGCCATGCCGCCCGCGATGGCCAGGGTGGCCAGCATGGGCACGAACCGGACAAACAGCATCACAAGGCCCAGGCTGGTGTTGAGGAAGGGAGTGTCGCAGCCCATGCCCGCAAAGGCGGAGCCGTTGTTGCCGCCGGCGGAGGCATAATTATAGAGCACCTCGCTCAGGCCGTGGGCGCCGGGGTTGTTGATCGCCTCCGCCGTGGAGGGGAGCAGCGCGGCCACGCCGCTGCCCACCAGGATGGCGATGGGGGTGGCCAGACATACCAGCACGGCCATGCGCATCTCCCGGGGACCGATCTTCTTCCCAAGATACTCCGGGGTCCGGCCCACCATCAGCCCCGCGATAAACACGGTCAAAATGACAAAGCCGATCATACCGTAGAGGCCGCAGCCCACGCCGCCGAACACCACCTCGCCCAGCATCATCAGGAGCATGGGGATCATGCCGCCGATGGGGGTGTAGCTGTCGTGCATGGAGTTCACCGAGCCGTTGGAGGCCGCCGTGGTCCAGCTGGCCCATGTGCTGGAGGTGACCACGCCGAAGCGGGTCTCCTTGCCCTCCATGTTGCCAAGGGTGGTATCCACCAGGCCGTTCTGCTCCAGGGCGGGGGTGGCCGCGGCCTCGCTGAAGTGGACCACCGCTATAGCCCCCATTAGCAGGAGGAACATGGCCAGGAAGATGGCGATGCCCTGGCGCTTGTCCTTGACGCTCCGCCCAAAGGTGAAGCAGAGCCCCACGGGGATCACCAGCAGGAATACCATCTCAATGAGATTGGTGATGAGATTGGGGTTTTCAAAGGGGTGGGCGGAGTTGGTGCCCAGCACGCCGCCGCCGTTGGTGCCCAGCTGCTTCATGGCCACCTGGCTGGCCTGGGGGTAGAGGGGCATCACCTGTTTGGTGATGATTTGGGCCCCCTCCACCACCGCGCCGTCCAGGGTGACAGTGTTGGCGTCCAGGTCGATCTGCGCGCCGGTGAGGACGTTGCCCTCGGCATCGGCGGCGATGGGCTCTACCAGGTCCACAGTTTGATTGCCGCCCAAGGACTGGGGGACCCCCAGCCCCACAAGGGCCACCGAGGCCACTAGGCAGATGGGGAGCAGAATGTACAGCGTGGTCCGAATCAGGTCCGTCCAGAAGTTTCCGATGCCCTTGACCTCCTTGCGGACAAGCCCCCGGATGATGGCGAAGAGCACCGCGATGCCGCAGGCGGCGGAGACGAAGTTCTGCACCGTCAATCCCATGGCCTGGGAGAAGTTGGAGAGGGCAACCTCCCCGGAATAGGTCTGCCAGTTGGTGTTGGTGACGAAGCTGACGGCGGTATTGAAGGCCAAATGCCAGCTCAGCCCGTCAAAGCCTTGGGGATTCCAGGGCAGGAACCCCTGGAGCATCAGGATCAGAAACAGGACGACGAGGCCGAAAACGTTGAACGCCACGGCGCACAGGGCGTATTTTTTCCACCCCATGTCCTCCTCCCGGTCCACCCGCAGGAGCTTGTAAAGCCCCTTTTCGCAGGGGGTGAGGATCCGGGACAGAAAGACCCGTTCCCCGTTCATGACCTTGCTCATATATTTGCCAAGGGGAATGGCCAGGGCCACCAGGATGACCAGATAAAGGCCGTATTGCAGCATGGATTCCACCGCTCTCACTCCTCCTTCAACAGCATCCATCCCAGATACCCCAGGACAGCTACTACTAAAATTCCGATTCCAGCCAAAACAAACTGCATATCGCAAACCTCCTTTGCAGTCCCTATGGTAGCGCGGATCAGGTAAGGGTGCCATTTGGGAACAGCGCCGGAGCATTAAGGTTGTATAAAAGAGCCGGGGGACGCCATGTCCCCCGGCTCTTTCTCTGCCCCAATGAAAAGTCCCGGGGCGGTGATACACCGCCCCGGGACTTCGTTTTCTTATTTAAATTTTACGGCGGTGCCGTAGGCCATGACCTCGGCGGCCCCCTGCATCACGGAGGCGGAGGCGTAGCGCATGCACACCACCGCGTCGGCTCCCTGGCTCTCGGCGTCCTCCACCATGCGTTTGGTGGCCAGAGCCCGGGCCTCGTTCATCATCTCGGTGTAGGCCTTCAGCTCGCCGCCCACCAGGGTCTTGAAGCTCTGGGTGATGTCCTTACCCAGGTTTTTGGACTGGATGGTGCTCCCCCGCACCAGGCCCAGGACCTCGTATTCCTTGCCGGGGATATGCTCAGTAGTTGTCAAGATCATCTTCTTCACCGCTCCTTATCTCTTTGATCCGCTCCAGCAGATTGTAGACGGCCACAGCCCCCAAGCCCAGGGTAATGACGCCGCCGATGGCCTTGAAGGCGAAGGGCACGCCGGGCACCAGCAGGATCATGGACAGGTAGAACAGCAGCCACAGGCATACCAGGACCGTGACGACGACGGGAGCCACCAGTTTTCCCTTTTTCATACCGGCCCCCCTTTCCCCTTTAAAATAACCCCATCCGAAATAAATGTCAATAGACATTTCGATAATTATCTAAATAATTTACCAAGTCATCACGCCGCCGGAGGAAGGACCACGTCGTCACTCCCGGGCGCGGGCGAGGCCTGGGAAGATGCGGAGGCTTTGGGGCTGGGCGAGGGGTTGTCCGTCTTGGCCGGGAGGGTGGAGAGATAGTCTGCGATGCCCTTCGCGATGCCCTGGGCCAGCTTCTCCTGATAGTCCGGGTCGATCAGCTTCATCAGCTCCTCGTGGCAGGTCATGAACCCGGTCTCCACAAGGCAGGCGGGCATGGTTGTCTCCCGCAGGACCACGTAGTCGTTGGTCAGCAGGCCCCGGTCGATGGACCCGGCGGAGGACACAAGTCCCTTTTGGACCGCCCGGGCCAGTTTTTCCCCCTCCACGCTGTCCGGGTAGTAATAGGTGAACGTCCCCTGGAAGGAGTAGTTGGAGGCGCTGGCGTTGGCGTGGATGGAGACGAAAATGTCGGCGCCTATGTCGTTGGCCACGCCGGCCCGGTCATAGAGGTCCATGTACACGTCCTCGGTGCGGGTCATGACCACGTTATAGCCCTTTTCCTTCAAGAGCTCCTCCACCCGCAGGGTGATGGGGAAGGTGATGTCCTTCTCCTTGATCTCCTCGTAGAAGGCCCCGGAGGCGGAGCCGCCGTGGCCCGCGTCCAGCACCACGGTGAAGGCCGTGGGGTCCAAAGGCTCGGCGGGCGGATCGTGGGGGGCGGAGCCACCCTCCGGAGGTTTGACCGAGATCACCACCGCCATCAGGTTGGCGTCCCCGGTGACGGTGACGTTGTCCTTGTAGGTACAGCCCTTGGCCAGGTCCAGCACCACCCGGGTGGTGTGGGCGTAGTCGGGATAGAGGTCATTGGTGTGCTGGGCATAGCGGACCGTCGGGATCACCGGGTTTTCGATCTTCTGGGAGCCGTCCTTTCCGCTGCCGATGGTGACCCCCAGCAGGTCGATGGCCACCCGGTCTCCCAAGTCGGTGACCCGGTACTGGGGGGCATGGTTCAGGTAGAGGGTGACGGTCTCGGCCTTGTCGTCCGGCGTGACCCGCAGAAGCATGCCCAGGTCGGGCTTTCCGGGGGTCACGGAGGGGGTGGGCTCCGGCGTGGGCGTGACGCTGGGCTCCGGCTCGGGGATCTCGGCAGTGACCATGGCGGTAAAAGTGTCGTTGTCCCAGTCCACGGTGGCGTGGAGCTGCTCGGAGACGAAGCGGAGGGGCACCATGGTGGACTCCGTCCCCCCCTGCTTCACCACGCCCGCGGGGACCCCACCGGGGAGCTGGACGCTCTGGCCGTTGACCACCGCCGTGGCCGAGCCCAGGGTGAGAACGATGGTGTCGGCCTCGTTGAACACCAACACCTGCCGGTTGTCCGCCATCCAGAGGACGGTGGCCCCCAGCGCTTCGGCGATGGCCCGCACCGGCACCAGGGTCCGGCCGTCCACGCCGTCCACCGTCTGCACCACGCCGGGCACGCCCATGTCCAGCGTCCTCCCGTTGAGGGTGACCCGCACCTGGTCTACCGTGGTCTCGGCGTTGTAGCGGCCCTTGCCCTCGTCATAAAACTGGACCGGCACCGTTCCGGCCGGACCGGCGGCAAAGGCGGCGGGCATCAGGGCGGCCGTCAGGGCCAGCGCGCACACAAAAGCAATCCATTTTCTCATATGTTAAAAGCTCCTCGCTCCATTCGACAAAATCAACTCTATTCTAGCCTATCCCGGCGGGGCCGTCAATGGAAGGCAAACAATCCGTGAAAAGATAAATTTTCCACCCCCATACCAGCGGGAAAAAAAGTCCCTTCCCTCCCAAAGCCCCCGCTCCCGCTCTTGCCTTTTCCCGTGAAATTTGATATTATGATTTGCAATCGAAATTTGACAGAGGAGAGAGCGCCATGATGGTAACGGTGGCCCGGGAGGGCGTCTACTATAAAAACGGACAATTTGTCCCCGGGCGGAGCGATCCGGCGGGGGCGGCCGAAGAGCGGAAGGGGACGATGGCCTACGCCATCCTCTCCGCCCACAACACCAGCGGCGACATGGACCGGCTCAAACTGAAATTTGACGCCATGGCCTCCCACGACATCACCTACGTGGGCATCATCCAGACCGCCCGGGCCTCCGGGCTGCGGGCCTTCCCCATCCCCTACGTGCTCACCAACTGCCACAACTCCCTGTGCGCCGTGGGCGGCACCATCAACGAGGACGACCACCTCTTCGGCCTCTCCGCCGCCAAGAAGTACGGCGGCGAGTTCGTTCCCGCCCACCAGGCGGTCATCCACTCCTACATGCGCGAGCGCTACGCCGCCCCTGGAAAGATGATCCTGGGCTCTGACTCCCACACCCGCTACGGCGCCTACGGCACCATGGCCATCGGCGAGGGCGGCCCGGAGCTGGCCCGCCAGCTCCTCCAGAAGACCTACGACCTCGCCTATCCCCCCGTCATCGCCGTCCACCTCACCGGGGCCCCCCGGCCCGGCGTGGGGCCCCAGGACGTGGCCCTGGCCCTGGTGGGGGCCACCTTCAAGGACGGGATCGTGAAAAATGCCGTGCTGGAGTTCTTCGGCCCCGGCGTGGCCTCTCTCTCCATGGACTACCGCTCCGGCATCGACGTGATGACCACCGAGACCGCCTGCCTCTCCTCCGTGTGGAGCACCGACGAGGTGACGAAGGCCCACCTGAAGACCCTGGGCCGGGGGAAGGAGTTCCAGGCCCAGGCCCCCGCCGAGGGCGCGTATTACGACGCCCTGGTGGAAATCCGCCTGGACGAGGTGGAGCCCATGATAGCCCTGCCCTTCCACCCCTCCAACGCCTTCACCATCAAGGAGTTCAAGGCCAACCTGGACGACCTTCTCCACCAGGTGGACGAGGACACCCGCCGCCAGCTGGAGCTGACGAGGCCCGTGCCCTCCCTCCGGGAGAAGATCGTGGACGGGGACTTCGTGGCCGACCAGGGGGTCATCGCCGGCTGCTCCGGCGGCACCTACCAAAACCTCCTCCGGGCCGCCGAGCTCTTGAAGGGCCGGAGCACCGGCTCCGGGGCCTTCTGGCTGTCCTGCTACCCCGGCTCCATGCCCATCATGCAGGAGCTGACCCGGAAGGGCTGCATCTCAGACCTGATGGCCGCCGGGGCCAGCGTGCGCTCCTGCTTCTGCGGCCCCTGCTTCGGGGCGGGGGACGTGCCCGCCAACGGGGCCTTCTCCATCCGCCACTCCACCCGGAACTTCCCCAACCGGGAGGGCAGCAAACCCGGGGACGGCCAGGTGTCCTACGTGGCGCTGATGGACGCCCGGTCCATCGCCGCCACCGCCCTGAACGGCGGCGTCCTCACCGGGGCCGACGAACTGCCCGAGGAGCTGTTGGTCCCCGACCGGGCCGACGAGCCCTACCGCTACGACGACAGCGCCTACAAAGCCCGGGTCTACTACGGCGTGGGCCGGCCCCTCCCCGACGAGGAGCTGAAGTTTGGCCCCAACATTGCCGACTGGCCCCAGCAGATCCCCCTGCCGGAAAACCTGCTCCTCACCTGCTGCGCCGCCATCTACGACCCGGTGACCACCACCGACGAGCTCATCCCCTCCGGGGAGACCTCCTCCTACCGCTCCAACCCCATCAAGCTCTCCCAGTTCGCCCTGTCCCGGAAGGACCCCCAGTACGTCCCCCGGGCCCAGGCCATCCAGGCCGAGGAGGAAAAGCGCCGCCGGGGCGAGCCCACCGACGCGCTGATGGGCCGGGAGGCGGTGAGCACCGGCCTGGGCTCCTTCATCATGGCCCTCAAGCCCGGGGACGGCTCCGCCCGGGAGCAGGCCGCCTCCTGCCAGCGGGTGCTGGGGGGCTGCGCCAACCTGGCCGCCGAGTACGCCACCAAGCGCTACCGCTCCAACGTGATGAACTGGGGCATGCTCCCCTTCATCGCCGAGGACGTGAAGGACTGGAACCTCCAGCCCGGGGACCGGCTGTATATCCCCGGCATCAAGGCCCTGCTGGAGGGGGACGGGGAGGAGATTTCCGCCACGCTCATCCAGAACGGGACCGAGAAGCCCGTCACCCTGTGGCTGCCGGGGATGACCCGGGAGGAGCGGGACATCGTGCTGGCCGGGTGCCTCATCAATTATTACGCCAAATAAAAAATGGGACGCTGCCCTCTGGCAGCGTCCCGTTTTTTAAATCAGCTTTTCGTAGGCCAGCTTTTTATCCCCGTCGAACAGGATGGTGCCGCAGTACTGGAAGCCGTTCTTCTCCAGCAGGTGCCGCATCCGCCTGTTGTCGGTCTGGGTGTCGATCTTGAAGCTGTGTACGCCTCGGTCCAGGGCCAGCTCTTCCACCAGCCGGAACACCTGGGAGGCCAGCCCCCTGCCCTTCACGGCGTTGTCCAGGGCCAGCCGGTGGACCACCACGTAGGGCTGTTCGCTGAGCCACCGGCCCTCGATGCCGCCGTAGGCGGGCTCCCCGTCGAAGTCGGCGCAGAGATAGCCCACGCTCCGGCCGTCCTCCATACACAGGTAGCCCCGCCCCGCCGCCGCGTCCGCCCGGATGACCGCCTCGTCCGGGTAGCCGTCCTGCCACTGGTCCACGCCGTTTTCCCGCAGAAAGGTCCGGGCCTGCTCGATGAGCTCCATGCTCCGGGGGATGTCCTTTTCCTTTGCTTTCACCAATTCCATTTTGTGTTCCCTCTTCCGTGTATCCGCCGCCGGTCAGAACAGACCGGTAATCCTTCCGTTCTCGTCCACGTCAATATTCTCCGCTGCCGGCACCTTGGGCAGTCCCGGCATGGTCATGATGTCCCCGGTGAGGGCCACCACGAACCCTGCCCCCGCGGACACCTTCACCTTGCGGACGGTGACGGTAAAGCCCCGGGGCGCGCCCAGGAGGGCCGGGTCATCCGAGAGGGAATACTGGGTCTTAGCCATGCATACCGGGAAACCGCCGAAGCCCAGGCTCTCCAGCTTCTCCAGTTCCTTCGCCGCCGCCGGGGCAAAGGAAACACCGTCCGCGCCGTAGACCTTCCTCGCCACCGCCTCGATTTTCTCCTTGAGGGGCAGTTCGTCGGGATAGGCGAAGGTGAAGCGGTTCTCCCCCTCCTCCATCACCCGGAGGACCTCCCGGCCCAACTCCTCGCCGCCCGCGCCGCCCTTGGCCCAGACCTGGGACAGGGCCACCTTGACGCCATAGGTGTCACAGGCCTTGCGAATGAGGGCGATCTCGGCCTCGGTATCGCAGTCGAACTGGTTGATGGCCACCACGGCGGGCAGGCCATAGACCTGGGTGATATTCTCTACGTGCTTCAGGAGGTTGGGAAGCCCCTTTTCCAGGGCTTCGAGATTTTCACGGGTCAGCTCGGCCTTAGGACAGCCCCCGTGGTGCTTCAAGGCCCGAACAGTGGCCACGATGACCACGGCGTCGGGCCTCAGCCCCGCCGCCCGGCACTTGATGTCCAAAAACTTCTCCGCCCCCAGGTCGGCGCCGAAGCCCGCCTCGGTGACCACGCAGTCGGCCAGCCGCAGGGCGGCGTCGGTGGCGGAGACCGAGTTGCAGCCGTGGGCGATGTTGGCGAAGGGCCCGCCGTGGATGAGGGCGGGGGTGCCCTCCAAGGTCTGGACCAGATTGGGCTTGACGGCGTCCTTCAGCAGGGCCGCCATAGCCCCCTCCGCCTTCAGATCGTGGGCGGTGACGGGGGCCCCGGCGCGGGTATAGGCCACCACCATGCGGCCCAGCCGCTCCTTCAAATCCGTCAGGCTGGTGGCGAGGCAGAAGACCGCCATGACCTCGCTGGCCACGGTAATATCGAAGCCGTCCTCCCTGGGCACGCCCTGCATCCGGCCCCCCAGGCCGTCGATGACGTTTCTAAGCTGCCGGTCGTTCATGTCCACGCAGCGCTTCCAGGTGATATTCTTTACGTCGATGTCCAAGGCGTTGCCCTGCTGGATGTGGTTGTCCAGCATCGCCGCCAGCAGGTTGTTGGCCGCCCCGATGGCGTGGAAATCCCCGGTGAAGTGGAGGTTGATGTCCTCCATGGGGATGACCTGGGCGTACCCGCCCCCGGCGGCACCCCCCTTGACGCCGAACACGGGGCCCAGGGAGGGCTCCCGCAGGGCGAGGCAGGTCTTCTGCCCCAGCCGGCTCAGGGCGTCGGCCAGGCCCACGGAGGTGGTGGTCTTCCCCTCCCCCGCCGGGGTGGGGTTGATGGCGGTGACCAGGATGAGCTTCCCCTTCCGGGGCTTGTCCCGGTAGGCGGAGGGCTCCACCTTGGCCTTGTCCCGGCCGTAGGGGATCAGGTCCTCCGGGGTGAGGGACAGCTTGGCGGCGATCTCTGGAATGGGGCGGAGGTGGGCGCTCTGGGCGATCTCGATGTCGGTGGGCATGGGCGTCGCTTCCTTTCTCTGTGTACTGTTCTTCCTAAGTAAGCGGGCCGGCGGAGGCCGGCCCGGGGGATCGGTGAGACGTCACACCCGGCGCAGGCCCTCCCAGGCCGCCATGGTGACACAGGAGGGCAGCACCTTTGCCCCAAGCCGCTGGACCAGGGCGATGGGGCCGCAGGTGGCCACCGCCAGGCCCAGGCCGTTCATGGTGAGGGCCCAGGCCGCCACGGCCTCGGGCCGCTGGGCCAGAAGGGTGAAGTGGCGCACGGCGTCGGCGTTCTTGGTCCGGCGGGCCACCTCCATGAACTCGGTCTTGATCCAGCCGGGGCACACGGCGGTGACCTTGATCCCCCGGTCGGCCACCTCCCAGCGCAGGGCCCTGGTATAGCGGGTGAGGAAGGCCTTGGTGGCGGCGTAGATATTGAGGCCGGGAAGAGGCTGGAAGGAGGCCGAGGAGCAGATCTCCAGGATGCGGCTCCCCCGGTCCATGTGGGGGAGGCACACCTTCGTCACGTCCACCGCCGCGCGGCAGTTGAGGGCGATCATGTCGTCGTTCTCCTCCAGGGTCATGTCCTCCGCCCTTCCGAACTTGCCGAAGCCGGCGGCGCATACCAGGATGTCCACCTGGGGCCGCTCCTCCTCCAGGGCCGCCTGGAGCTTCCCGGCGCTGGCCCGGTCCGTCAGGTCCAGGGGAAAGACCCGCCCTCTGCACCGAAGCTCCGCCGCCAGGTCCCGCAGCCGCTCCTCCCGCCGGGCGATGAGCCACAGCTCATCCAGGTCCATGGTCTTGTCGATGTGCCGGGCGAAGGCCCGGCCCAGACCGGAAGAAGCCCCGGTCACGATCCCGATGCGCATGAAACCGCCTCCTTTTTCCAATAGTATGTCTGATATCTGGCATTTTACCACCGGTGGGAAAAAGGCACAAGTGGTAACATACCCAAACCGGGTCGGGCCGGGATTGCCTTTCTCCGGTTTTTAGGGTAGAATAACATATTATGATCAGGAAAAGGTGGTTCTGCCTTGAAACGACCGCTCGCCCTCTCTCTGGCTCTTTTGCTCCTCCTGTCCGGCTGTACGTCCCAGCCGGAGGAATACAGCCGGGATACCTTCGCCATGGACACCATCATGTCCCTCTCGGCATACGGCCCCAAAGCCCAGGACGGGGTCGAGGCCGCCATTGGGGAGATCAACCGGCTCCAAAAACTTCTTTCCGTCACCGATGAGGACAGCGAGGTCTGGAAGCTGAACCACGGCAACGGGGCCCCCCTGTCCGTCAGCGAGGACACCAGGACCCTGCTGGACGCCGCCGCCCAAATGGGGGAGCGCAGCGGCGGGGCCCTGGACGTGACCCTCTACCCGGTAACCCGGGCCTGGGGCTTCACCACCGGCAGCTACCAGGTGCCCGACCCCGCCGTCCTCCAGGAGCTCCTCACCCACGTGGATTACCGGGCCATCCTCCGGGAGGGGGACACCGTCACCCTCCCCCAGGGGACCGAGATCGACTTCGGCGCCCTGGCCAAGGGCTACGCCGGGGAGCGGTGCGCCCTGCTCATGAAGGACATGGGCATCACCTCCGCCCTGCTGTCCCTGGGAGGCAACATCCAGACCGTGGGGGCCAAGCCGGACGGCTCCCCCTGGCGGGTGCTGGTGCAGGACCCCAAGGGGGACGGCGGGGACTACGTGGGCACCCTGGAGCTGGTGGACCAGGCGGCGGTGACCTCCGGGGGGTATCAGCGCTACTTTGAGGAGGACGGGGTGCGCTACTGGCACATCATCGACCCCGCCACCGGCGCCCCTGCCCGCAGCGGGCTCCAGTCCGTCACCATCGTGGGGACCAGCGGGACGGCCTGCGACGGGCTGTCCACCGCCCTTTTTGTGCTGGGCAGGGACGGGGCCGTCAATTACTGGCGGCAGTACGGCGGCTTTGAGGCCGTGCTGGTGGACGACAGTGACACCGTCTGGATCACCGCCGGTCTGGCGGACAAGTTTACCCTGAACAACGACGCCGGCTATACCCTGCGTATCGTGGAGGAATGAGATGGATCAAAAGAAAACCCTGTCCAGCCGGGTCTGGCTGATTCTGCTGGGGGCCGTTCTGGCCCTCTCCGCCCTGGCCGCCCTGTTTTTGTTTCTGCGGGCCCCCAAGGGCTCCATCGCAAATCTCTATCTCAACGGAGAGTGCATCGAGAGCATCGACCTGTCGGCGGTCACGGAGACCTACACCATCCCCATCACCGGCAAGGGCGGCATCACCGACGTGGTGGAGGTGGCCCCCGGCAAGATCCGGGTGAAGGAGGCCGACTGCCCCGACCAGGTCTGTGTCCACCAGGGGTGGATCGAGACGGGGGTGGCCCCCATCGTGTGCCTGCCCAACACCCTGGTCATTCAAATAGAAGACGCCCCCGGCAGTGAGCCGGGGGTGGACGCGGTCGTGAGGTGAGCGGATGAAAGCGAAACGGCTGACCCTCTGCGCCCTCCTCACGGCCATTGCCCTCACCATCTTTGTGGCCGAGGCCCAGATCCCCCCCATCGTCCCCGTCCCCGGCATGAAGCTGGGCCTTGCCAACGTGGTGACGGTATACGCCATGTTCGCCCTGGGGCCGGGGGACACCCTGATGATCCTGCTGTGCCGCATCTTCCTGGGCAGCCTCTTCGCCGGGGGCTCCACCTTCTTTTACTCCCTGGCGGGGGGCCTACTGTGCTATCTGGCCATGCTCCTCCTGCGGAGGGTGCTGACGGAAAAGCAGCTCTGGGTCTGCGGGGCCATCGGGGCCATCTTCCATAACATCGGCCAGATGGGGGCCGCCATCCTCATCGCCCGGACCCCCCAGCTCATCCTCTACCTGCCTGTCCTCCTGATCACCGGCATCGCCGCGGGGGCCTTTACCGGCCTTGCGGCCCAGCTGTTGCTGGAGCGGGTGGGAAAACGCCTGAAGTAAGCCCCTTCAAACACATAAAAAGACGCCGCCCTTGCACGCAAGGGCGGCGCTGTTTTTTACCGGTCCCGGTTGTTGAAGATATTGAAAATATCCTCCCAGGTCTTGTCCTCTTCCTCATCGCCGGAGGCGGTCTCGGACTTTTTCTTATCGTCCTCCACCTTTTCCCCGGCCTTGGTAAAGGGCTTGTCGGTCCCCGCCTTCTGGGCGTTCTCGTCATAGCCGGTGGCAATGACGGTGACCTGGATCTCATCCTCCAGGCTGTCGTCGAAGGCGGCGCCGAAGATGATGAGGGCCTCGGGATGGGCGGCCTGACGCACCAGCTCGGCGGCGGTCTCCACCTCTTCCAGGCCGATGTCCATAGAGCCGGTGATGTTGACCAGCACGCCCCGGGCCCCGTTGATGGAGGTCTCCAGCAGGGGGCTGGAAATGGCCATCTTGGCGGCCTCCTCGGCCTTGGCCTTGCCCGCGGCCCGGCCCACACCCATGTGGGCCATGCCGGCGGACTGCATCACGGCGGTGACGTCGGCAAAGTCCAGGTTGATGAAGCCGGTGTTCTTGATCAGGTCGGAGATGGACTGAACGGCCTGCCGCAGCACGTCGTCGGCGATCTCGAAGGCGTTGGCGAAGGTGATCTTCTGGTCGGTGGCGAACTTCAGCCGCTCGTTGGGGATGATGACCAGGGAATCCACCTTGGTCTTCAGCTCCTCGATGCCGGCCTCGGCCTGCTGCATGCGGCGGCGGCCCTCAAAGTTGAAGGGCTTGGTGACCACGCCCACGGTGAGGAGCCCCGCCTCCTTGGCGATATCGGCCACGATGGGGGCCGCGCCGGTGCCGGTGCCGCCGCCCATGCCGGCGGTGATGAACACCATATCGGTGTCCTCCAGGGCCTTGGCGATCTGGCCCCGGCTCTCCTCGGCGGACTTGCGGCCCACCTCGGGATCGGAACCGGCGCCCTGGCCGCAGGTGAGTTTCTCCCCGATCTGGATCTTCTGGTTGGCGCTGGAAATCCCAAGGGCCTGTTTATCCGTATTGACGGCGATGAAATCCACGCTCTTCACGCCCGATTTCACCATACGGTTGACTACATTGTTGCCGCCGCCCCCTACGCCGATGACCTTGATGTTGACGACAGACTCCGGGCCGGTATCCAATCCGAAAGGCATAGCTGCTCCTCCTACTGTAACATTCTTATGTAACGGGCAAAACGGCTTCATTTTGTGTCGAATTCCCCAGTGTTTTCTATATCTTGTTTTATTTTATCCTTCTTTGGCTTGGAGGTCAATAGTTCTCTGCGGATTTCCGCAAAGTTTTGGAACATTCTCGTGCCAAACACCACCACGGCCGCCAAATAGATGGGGATCCCCATCCGATTGCCCAGCCAGGTGAGGAAAACGGCAATGGCGGCGTTGCCGATGGTGCCCGACAAAAAGATGGGCAGATGGAACTCCCCCTTGAGCCGGGAGCGGAAGCCCCCCAGGGCGGAATCCAGCGCGGCCAGCAGGCCCACCCCCACGTAGAGGGTCATACCGGCGGGAAAGTGGAGGGGGATCAAAAATCCCAGCAGCAGCCCGGCGGTGAGGCCGATCAGCTCCAGCATTTACCCCACCCCCTCTTCCGCGGCGGGGAAGCTCTCCGCCGGCTTGGCGTACTGGAATTCCACCGCCCCCTGGTATTTGGGGATGGTGAGCTCCTCGCTGGCGGTCACCCGCACGTCGATCTTCCACTGGCCCAGGATGTCCACCACGCCGTTGCGCATGGTGAGGGCGTTGTAGAGGGTGCCCGAGTCCCCGATGGCCATGATGACGTAGGGGGCGGCGTGCCGCCGCCCGTTCACCGTCACCACGGCGCCGGTGCAGCGGATCTCGCTGGCGGCCAGAAGCCGCTCCCCGTTGAGGGAGATCGCCTCCGCCCCCGCCGAGCGCAGCTCGTTCACCACCGAGAGGAGGTCCGAGTCATGGATGATGTAGTCGGCCTCGTCCCCCGTGGCGTTGACGGCGGTGGAGTCGGTCATGATGACGGTGACGCCCGGACCGGTGACATCCACCAGACCGGCGGTCATCTCCAGCTTGTCCAGCTCCGCCTTCAAGGCCTCGCCCTGGGCGCTACCCTCGCTGGCCTGTTTCCGGTAGAGGGCCAGCTCTTCCTGGGTCTGTTCCAGCTGTTTCTGAAGGCCCTCGGACTTGTCCATCTCCTGGTTATAGAGCTCCTGAAGGGTCTCCAGCCGGCTGGCGTTGGCGGCGTCGGTCTGGGTGTTGGCCCACACGCTTTGCAGCTGGGAGGCCAGGAGAAAGCCCACCACGGCGCACACCAGGGCCACCGACATGCTCCCCCGGTTCTTAGTCTTGGATGCTGGGGGGCTCTGGCACGACGCTGGGCTCTGGGGCATCGGCTCCCGGCTCCGGGGCGTCTGACTGCTGGGGTTGTCCATCCTGGCTCCCTCCTTCCTGATCCTGCTGTGCCGGTGCGTCCCAACCGTCCTCGGGCATCCACCGGCTGGTGAGCAGCCGGGCCTGCTTGCCCTCGTAGGTCAGATCCAGCGTCCCGGCCACTACCTCCCCCCGCTGCTGGAAGGATTCCATCACCCGCTGGAGGCGGAAGGCCTGTTCGTTGAAGTTCCCCGTCAGGGGCATGGCCACCGTCAGATCCCCGCCGTAGCCGAAGTAGATGGCGTTGTTGGAGGTCAGATCGATGAACCCGGTCACATTCCCCGTCATGCCCCGCTCCGAGAGGGCAGTGAGCAGGCTCCTGAGGCTGTCCCGCTTGGTCTGCTCCTCCAGCGGCACCGTCAGGCGCACCCCCACGCTGGGGGTGACGGGGTGAAGGCCAAGGACCTGGGGGAAATCCGCCTTCAGCGAGGCGTCCCCCTGGTCCAGCAGCTTGCCGCCGGCGTTCATGAGCCACCAGTTCCCCTCCGCCTGGACGGCGGCCACGGCGGAGGTCTCGGTGACCCGCAGCTCCAGGGTGTCGGGGAGGACCCGGACCGGGGCCACCTTCTCCACGTAGGGCAGACGCCTGATGATGCTCTGGGCCGTCTGGGGCTTGTTCACCAGGAAGAGGTTGTCCCCCGTGTTCACCCCGGAGGCGGCCACAATCTCCTCGGCGGTATAGCGGCTGTTGCCCGTCACCGTCACCTGGTTCACCCGGAAAAAAGCCACACAGCCCGCCAGGATGGCGGCGAAGATCAGAAGAAAGGACAGCAGCTTATAGAGGAAGCCGAAGCGTCCCCTCCTGCGCCGGTGTCGATTCCGTTTGTTCCTCGCCGCCATTTTTTGGCCTCCGTTACTTCCTTTGCCGGGTATTTAAAGGGTATTATAGCATTTCAAAGTGAATAAATCGTTAAGATTCGCTTACAGTTTCCTCATTTCGGGCAATCCGTGCCCCCAGGGCGGCCAGACCGCCGGACAGGTCGGCATAGCCCCGGTCGATGTGCTCCAGGCCGGAGACCACCGTCTCCCCCTCCGCCCCCAGGCCGGCCACCACCAGGGCGGCCCCGCCCCGGAGGTCGGCGGCGGTGACCCGCGCGCCGAAGAGCCTGGGCACGCCGTATACCACGGCCACCCGGCCCTCCGCCCGGATGTCCGCCCCCATGCGGGTCAGCTCATCCACGTGGCGGTAGCGGCTGTCGAACATATTCTCGGCAAAGACCGTGGCCCCCTCTGCCTTGCACAGGGCGGCCATGACGATGGCCTGGGCGTCGGTGGGAAAGCCGGGATAGGGGGCCGTGCGCACCGGCCGGACCGCCTTCAGCCGCTTGGGCGCCGTGAGTGAGATGGCCGTGGGAGAGCTTTTCACCCGGCACCCCGCCTCCGCCAGGACGGCGGTGACGGTGGACAGGTGCCGCCAGTCCACTCCGGTGACCTCCGCCTCTCCGCCCGCGCAGGCGGCCGCGGAGAGATAAGTACAGGCCACGATGCGGTCGGCGATGACGGTGTGCTCCCCGCCGTGGAGGGGCCTTCCCCCCCGGACGGTGACCACCGAGCTCCCCGCCCCCCGGATGTCGGCCCCCATGGTGTTCAAAAAATTCTGGAGATCGGTGATCTCCGGCTCCCGGGCCGCGTTGGTGATGGTGGTGACCCCCTGGGCCGCCACCGCCGCCAGCATGGCGTTCTCGGTGGCCCCCACGCTAGGCAGGGAGAGGGTCAGGTCGGCCCCCTTCAGTTCCCCCCGGCAGGAGAGCCGGCTCCCCCGCTCCTCGATCTCCGCACCCAGGGCCCGCAGCGCGGTCAGGTGGAGATCGATGGGCCGGGGCCCCAGCTCACAGCCGCCGGGATAGGACAGCTCCGCCCGGCCCATGCGGCCCAGGATGGGCCCCAGAAAGACCACCGAGGAGCGCATCTGGCGCATGAGGGCGTCGGGCACGTCCGCGGCGGCGGGAGCGGAGGCGTCCACCGTCACCGTGTCCCCCTCCCGGCGCACCCGGCAGCCCAGGTGGCGGAGGATGGCCAGGGTGCCCTCCACGTCGGTGAGCCGGGGGCAGTTGTGGATGACGCACTCTCCTGGGACCAAAAAGGCGGCCGCCAGGATGGGCAGGACACTGTTCTTGGCCCCGTGGACCTTGACAGTCCCACCCAGGGGGCGGCCCCCCTCAATGCTGAAAACGCTCATAATTCGTCCTCCCTATGGATGGATTCCATTCAGGCCATCCTATGCGGAAGGGCGAAATCGGGTACAAAACCGGCGGGGCCGCGGCGAGGCGGGAGGGGTGTTCTCCCCCGTTACCGCAGAATCCCCATCAGAGTGTCGAAGATCTTCTCGTTGGCGTCGGGGACCGCCATGGCCGACAGGGCCCGGGCCATCCCGGCGCGGCGGCTCTGGTCCCGGAGGAGGGCCGAGGCCTCCTCGTAAAGGCGTTTGCCCGAGCACTCTTTCTCCGGCAGCAGCACCGCCCCGCCCGCTTCGGAGAGGACCCTGGCGTTTTTGGTCTGGTGGTCCGCCGTCACGTTGGGGGAGGGCACCAGGATGGAAGGCTTGGCGATGGCCGCCAGCTCGGAGATGGTGGAGGCGCCGGAGCGGCACAGCACCAGGTCCGCCGCAGCCATCACGAGAGGCATATCATAGATATACTCCCGCACCTCCACCCCGGGGTGGCAGTCCTTGGGTACGTCGGAGTCGGAGAGGATCTTCGTGATGGAGGAAAAGTCCCGCCCCGCCCCGTGGATATGTCGGAAGGGCTGGCCCTCCTGACATTCCAGGCGGATGAACTCGGCCATATAGCCGTTCATCACCTCCGCCCCCAGGCTGCCCCAGTAGGACAGGAGGAGGGGCCGGTCGTCGTCGAAGCCCAGCTTCTCGCGGGCCTCGGCCCGGGTGCAACGGAAGAAGTCCCCCCGGACGGGGGTGCCGGTGACCACCACCTTGGAGGGGTCCTCATAGTGGTCCCTGCTCTCGGCAAAGCCCACCATCACCACGTCGGCCACCTTGGACAGGGCCTTGGTGGTGAGACCGGGAACGGCGTTGGACTCGTGGACGGCGGTGGGGACGCCCCGCTTGGCCGCCGCCTTCACTACGGGGAAGCTGGCGTAGCCCCCGGTGCCCACCACCAGGTCGGGCTGGAACTCGTCCAGGATGGCCTTGGCCTGCTTATCGGAGCGGCCCATGTTGAAGAGGGTCTTCAGATTATGGCCGATGGCGGCGGGGGTGACGGAGCGGCGGAAGTTGGTGATGGTCACCGTCTTCAGCTCAAACCCCTCCTTGGGGACCAGCCGGGTCTCCATGCCGCCGTCAGCCCCCACGAAGAGGATCCGGCAGCCGCTCTCCCGCTCCTGAAACATGCGGGCCAGGGCCACGGCGGGGTTGATATGCCCGGCGGTGCCGCCGCAGGTGAATAAAACGTTCACACATATACCTCCTTTGACGTCGCTTCCTCTCCTCCTCTCGGGAGGCAGGGGGCGCGCTTTCGGGCCGCAAAAGCATCCGCCCAACGCGGCGCGCCCTAGCCCTGTTTGGGCGCCGGGATCTGCCGGGAGACCCCCAGGACGATGCCCATCTCGATGAGCTGGATCATCAGCGCCGTGCCCCCGTAGCTGAAAAAGGGCAGGGAAATGCCGGTGGTGGGCAGCAGGTTGGTGACCACGGAGATGTTCAAAAAGACCTGCACCGCCATGAGGGTGGTGATTCCCACCACCAGCAGGGAACCGAATCGGTCCCTGGCGTGGATGGCGATCCAGTAGCCCCGGACGATCAGGAGGGCGAAGAGGAGCAGGATGAGCCCCGCGCCGATGAGGCCCAGCTCCTCGCAGACGATGGAGAAGATGAAGTCGTTCTCCGGCTCGGGGAGGAAGAGCTGCTTCTGGCGGCTCTGGCCGAAGCCCACGCCGAAGAGGCCGCCGGAGCCGATGGCGTAAAGGGACTGGATGATCTGGTAGCCGCCGTCCCTCGGGTGGGCCCAGGGGTCCCGCCAGATGGCGATACGGCCGGTCTGGTAGTCCTTGCCCGACATGATGAGCAGCAGCAATCCCACCACCCCGGCGCCCCCGGCGGCGAACCAGCCCAGCCTCACCCCGCCGGCAAAGAGGATGGCGGCGGCGGGGACCAGAATGAGGATGGTGCCCGACATATGGGGCTCCAGAGCCATGAGGGCGATGATGCCCAGCAGCAGCAGCCCGTAGGGCACAAGCTCGATGAAGCCCAGCTCATCCAGCTTGTTCAGGGCGACCCCGGTATAGGTCCGGGTATTGAACTGTTTCTTTTTCTCCGTAGTCCGTTTGGACATTCGGGCGGAGAAATAGAGGATCACGCCCAGCTTGGCGACCTCCGAGGGTTGGAAGGCGGGGATCGGGCCAAACCCCCTGATCCACCGCTTCACGTTGTCGCTGCGGTTGGTATGGATGCCGGGGATCAGCACCACCACCAGCAGCACCAGGGCGGCGATGAGGATAAACACCGACATCCAGCGGAAGGCCTGGTAGTTGATCTTGGAGGTGATATACATGATGACAAGGCCCAGGACGGCGAAGATCCCCTGCCGGGCGAAATAGTAGGTGGGAGCTTTCCCCTCGCTGACAGCGGTGGCGTAGGAGGCGGAAAACACCATGATGACGCCGATGACGGTGAGCATCACCACCAGCATGAGGAAGGGCAGATCCATGGGGCCCCGGGAGAGCTGCTCTTCCATGGTCATATCACGCTTTGATTTTCCCACAGGGCTCACCGCCTTTCAGCATAGAATCTCAGTCTGCGCTCAGATCAGGTACCGTCCGGCCACGCCCAGGAAGGCCAGGACGCAGAAGAGGGCGGACACGGCGGAAAATACCGCCACCACCTTCTTCTCCTTCCATCCGCACATCTCGAAATGGTGGTGGAGGGGGGCCATCTTGAAGATGCGTTTGCCGTGGGTGGCCTTGAAATAGACCACCTGGATAATGTCGGAGAGGGTCTCGGCGATATAGACGATGCCCACCAGGATCAGGATGAGGGGCATGTCGGTGGAGAAGGCCAGGCCGCAGACCGCCCCGCCCAGGAAGAGGGAGCCGGTGTCCCCCATAAAGACCTTGGCGGGGTAGTGATTATAGAGGAGGAAGCCCAGCAACCCCCCCAGCAGGGCGGCGGAGAACAGGGTCAGCTCATCCTTGCCCCAGAGGGCGGTCACTACGATGAAAAACAGCGCCACCGGCACGGTCACCGAGGAGGACAGGCCATCCACCCCGTCGGTGATGTTCACGGCGTTGACGGTACCCACCATGACGAAGGCGGCAAAGACCATGTAGACCGGCCAGGGCAGGGGGATGGTGGTCTGGGCGAAGGGGATATAGAGGTTGGGAGACAGGTAGCCCTCGTACCGCAGCAGCACCGTCATCAAAATGGCGGCGGCCAGCTGAAGGAGAAACTTCCACCCGGCGGTGAGGCCGGTATTCTGCCGGTGGACCACCTTCATATAGTCGTCAATGAACCCGATGATGCCAAAGACCAGGGCGAAGAGGAATACGTACACCGCCCCCCGGTCCCCCCGGAGAAAATAACCCCAGCCCAGGCCCACCACGGTGACGGCCATGGCGATGATAAACATGAGCCCGCCCATGGTGGGGGTGCCCTGTTTGGCCATATGCCAGGTGGGGCCGTCCTCTTTGATGGACTGGCCCGCCTTCAGCCGCCTGAGGGCGGGGATAAGGATCCTGCCCAGGATGGCGGTCAGGACAAAACTCACCGCCAGGGCGATCAGGATCTCTGTGATCATCGACAGTTCCGACTTCATCTTTTGAACCTCCAGCTCTTTTCTCAGCGGGAAACCCGCTCGCGCACAAGCGGGTATTTTACCACACAATCACTGAGATAGCAAGAATTTAGCCACCTCTTCCCTCTCGTCCAGATGGCGTTTTTCCCCGTTCACTTCCTGATAGGTCTCGTGGCCCTTTCCCGCCAGCACCAGGGTGTCCCCCTCCCGGAGGAGGGCCAGGGCGGCCCGGATGGCCTTCCGCCGGTCCGGCTCCACCAGCCGGGGGGTATCCATGCCCTCCATCCCCTTCAGGATATCGTCGATAATGGCCTGGGGCTCCTCGGTGCGGGGGTTGTCGGAGGTCACCACGGCCAGGTCGGACATACTGGCGGCGATGGCCCCCATGAGGGGCCGCTTGCCCCGGTCCCGGTCCCCCCCGCAGCCAAAGAGGCAGATCAGCCGTCCGGGGGTGAAGTCCCGGAGGGCGGCCAGAGCGTTTTCCAGGGCGTCCGGGGTATGGGCGTAGTCGATGAGGACGGTGCCGGGACCGGGGGTGGGCACCACCTCCATCCGTCCCTTCACGCCGGGGGCATGGGCCAGGGCGGCGGCGGCCTTGCTCAGGGGGATGCCCAAAGCCTGGGCGCAGGACAGGGCGCACAGCGCGTTGTAGACGGTGAACCCGCCGGGGATGCCCAGCCGGACCCGGCAGATCTCCTCCCGGGTCACCGCCTCGAACTCCACCCGGTCGGGAAAGAGCCGCAGGTTCTTGGCGGTGAGGTCCGCCTCGTCCTTGCGCTCGGAGTAGGTAAATACCTGACAGGGGGCGGAGGCGGCGTAGCTTTGCCCCGCCTCGTCGTCCAGGTTCAGCACCGCCCTGCCGCTCTGGAGGAACAGCCGTCCCTTGGCCTGGCGGTAGGCCTCCATGGTCTTGTGGAAATCCAGGTGGTCCTGGGTCAGGTTGGTAAAGGCCCCCACCGCAAAGCGGATGCCGTCCACCCGGTGGAGGCAAAGGGCATGGGAGGAGACCTCCATCACCACGTGGGTGCATCCGGCGTCCGCCATCCGCCGCAGCCATTGCTGGACCTCCCAGCTCTCGGGGGTGGTCCGGTCCGCGGGGAAGGATTCTTCCCCGATCTCGTTTTCGTTGGTGCCGATGAGCCCCGCCTTGGTGTGGAGCACCTCTTCCAGCATGGCCTTGAGAAGGCTGGTGGTGGTGGTCTTGCCGTTGGTTCCGGTGACACCGATGACGGTCAGCTCCTCCGCCGGATGGCCGAACCAGTTGGCGGAGACGGCGGCCAGGGCGGCTCTGCCGTCGGGGACCCGGAGGGTCCCCTCCTCCCCGCTCTCACACAATACGGCGGCGGCCCCCTTTTCCAACGCCTGCCGGATATACCTGTGCCCGTCGGTCTTGTAGCCCTTCAGAGCCACGAAGAGCTCCCCGGGCCGGATGGTGCGGGTGTCGTAAGAGATGCCTTTGATTTCAACGTCCTCCGGCAGGGGGCCGGCATAGCCCGTGCCGTTTAACAGCGCGTGTAAACGCATCCTACTCACCCCTTTGTCGTCGCGAAACCTGCCCCAGACTCACCTGGGAATCTATCCCGCAAACCCCTCTCCCCATGCCTTCCCCCCGGGGGAAGGTGGCCCCGCAGGGCCGGATGAGGGGAACTGCTCAAATCCAGACTGCTTCCGTCTGTAAAACGTGCGTTCATTGGCCATCCCTTGGCCCACTGCGTCCCCCCACAAAGGGCCCCCCGCTTAATCCACCAGGGTATTGTCGGCGAACAGACACTCCACCACGGTGCCCCGCTCCACGCTGGTGCCCACGTTAATGGACTGGCTGGCCACCACGGCCTGGTCGGACATATAGCTGCTGGAGCCGCCGATCTTCAGGTAGAGCCCATACTGGGCCAAGGTCTGCTGGGCGCCGGCGGAGGTCTTGCCCCGGACGTCGGGGACGGTCACCAGGTCGGTGGGCTTGTCGGCCCCCAGGTAGAGGACCACCTCGCTGCCGCTGGGAATGACGGCCCCGCCCACCGGGATCTGGGCGGTGACGGTGTCCCCCTCCCCCACGGTGCGGACGGTGAAGCCCGCCCCCGCGGCGGCCTCCTGGCCCACCTGGGCGGTCTGCCCCACCAGGTTGGGCACGGTGACGTCGATCTTGGCCTTCTCGGCCTCGGTATAGCTCTTTTCCACCCCCATGTAGTCCAGGACGTTGGAGAGGAGCTCCCCCGCCATCATGGCGGCCATGTTGCCGCCGCTGATGTAATAGCCCTTGGCGGTCAGGTTGTTGCCGGGGGAGGCGGGCTTGGGGTTGTCGTACATCAGCAGGACGATGACCTGGGGATCGTCGGCGGGGGCGAACCCCAGGAAGGAGACGATGGTGTGGTCGATGCCCCGCCGGCTGTCCAGAGTCTCGGAGGAGCCGGTCTTGCCGCCGATGCGGTAGCCGGGGACGTAGGCCCGCTTGCCGGTGCCGCCGTCCACCACTTTCTCCAGGATGGCCCGGCAGCGGTCGGAGGTCTCCTGGCTGATGACCTGCCGCACCTCGGTGGGCTCGGTCTGGCGAACCACGTTGCCCTCCGGGTCGGTGATGGAGCGCATGACATAGGGCTCCATCAGGTGCCCGCCGTTGATGACGGCGGAGGCGGCGGTGATGAGCTGAATAGGAGTGACCTGGAGGCCCTGGCCGAAGGAGGCGGTGGCCAGATTGGTGATGCCGTTGGCGCTGGTAAACTTATCCCGGGGCCAGACCAGGTTGGGGACGGGGCTGAGCTGAGACTCCCCCTGCATATCGATGCCGGTGGCCCCCAGGAAGCCGAAGTCCTCCAGATAGTCGTAGAACTTCTCCGCCCCAAGGGCCTGGCCGATGGCGATGAAGGCGGGGTTGCAGGAATTCGCCACCGCCTCAGCCAAGGTCTGGCTGCCGTGACCCGGCTCTTTCTTGGAACAGCTGATCCGCCGGTCCGCCACGATGGCGTAGCCGGGGCAGTAGTAGGTGGATTTCTCGTTGACGACCCCCTCCTCCAAGGCCGCGGCCAGGACCATGGACTTGAAGGTGGAGCCGGGCTCGTAGGTGTCGTTGATGGCCTTGTTGCGCCACTGCTGGTTCTGGGCGCTGCCCAGGGCGGTGAGATAGGCCTCCTCGCTGGAGTTGGGGTCGTTTTTCACCGTCTCCAGATAGGTGTTCAGCACCGGATCGGTGACGGTCCAGGGATCATTGAGGTCGTAGGTGGGGGAGTTGGCCCAGGCCAGGATGGCCCCGGTCTTGGGGTTCATGGCGATGGCGAAGCCGCCGTTCTGCACGTCGAACATCTCGATGCCCTTTTCCAGGATCCGCTCGCAGTAATACTGGATGGTGGTGTCCAGGGTCAAGTTCAGGTTATTCCCGTCGGTGGCGTCATAGTAGTCCTGGAAGGAATATTTCATCTCGGTGCCCTTGCCGTTCTTGGCGGTGACCACCCGCCCAGTCTCGCCGGCCAGCTCATCCTCGTAGAGGGCTTCCATGCCGTAGGCGCCGGTATTATCCAGGTTGGGATTCACCCAGCCGATGACCTGGGCGGCCAGGGAGCCGTAAGGGTAGTAGCGTTTAGTGGTGGGGTTTGGCACGATGGAGTTGGAGAGATGCTGGTCTTTGATGAGCTGCCGGACCTGGTCGGCCACCTCGGTCTCCACCCGGGCGGCGGCGATCTCGTAGTAGCTGCCCGTCTTGCCCAGCTGCTTGAGGAGCTTTTCCTCGTCCTTCCCCAGGATCTCCGCCAGGGCGGCGGCCACCTTTTCGGCCTCTGGGCGGGGATAGTCCGCCTTCTCCGGGTGCTCCCCATACTTTTTATCCCAGTTTTCCTGGAGAGTCTTGAAGTCGTTGGGGGAGATGATGATATCGTACACCGTGGCGCTGGTGGCCAGCACCTTGCCGTTGGCGTCGGTGATCTGCCCTCGGTTGGCGGCCACCGCGTTGTCCATGGTTTGCTGGTCGATGGCCTTTTGCTGGTACATGTCGTGATCCTTGATCTGGATGGCGTAGAGCTTCCCGAACAGGGGAAGGAAGGCCGCCACCCCGAACAGCCCCAGCAGGACCAGGGTGCGGAGAAGGACCGTGCGGTTGGCCCGCCGGTCCGGCGTCTTTTTGACCGGCTCCCGGTTTTTTCTGTCTCTGTGATCCATCTTCCGCTCCCCTTTCACAATCACGCCGGCCGGCGCCCGGACATTCATCCCCACCCGGCACAGGGCCAGACACGCGCCGGCAAAAGCGATAACGCCGCCAGCGCGTGTCTGGCCGTAAGTCGGGCGTACCCGCCCCCTGTGGATCAACGCTGAAGGGCGTAAGAAAAATCCTTTTCTTACGCCCTCCTCTCTTTGAGCCGCGGTAGGGTCAGCGGCCCGCTTTTCTCTCTTTCAGGGTCCTCAGCGCAATATATGACGCTCCACCTTAGAAATATGCCAACACGTTTTGGATGATCTCCTGGACTCCGTCCACGAAGCCGCCGGTGACCTCTTCGCCCCGGTCATAGACCACCACGCTGTCCGGCTCGGTCAGGTCCACATAGACCATCTGGCTGGACTGGGGGCGGCTCATGGAGCCGTCGGCGGTCACGGCGCTCTCGATGGCGCCCAGGTCATAGGCCAGCTCATAGCGGGCCCGCAGGGTGGCTTCCTCGCTGCGCAGCCGGGTCATCTCGCTGTCCAGGCTCACCACCGAACTGGAGATGGTGGAAAGCTGGACAAAGCTCATGAGGATGAGCACCGCAAGGGCCGCCACGGCGGCAAAGCCGCTGACCGCGAAGAGGGATACATAGCCGGCCTCCCGGACCTTGACCTTGGGACGGGCCACGGTCTGGCGGCGGGGACGCACCTGGGGGCGGGGCTGGAGGACTTCCTCCCGCTCCAGTACCCGGGCGGCAGAGCCGTCATAGGCATAGCTGATGTTCCGATAGGGGTCATAGGGTCTGCGCTTCGCGGCACTGGCCATCTTTGCGTCACTCCGTTCTCTCGTCGTGGCAAACTTCGTATCGCCCCACCTTCGCAAGGCGAAGGGGCTCGTTCGCTCCGTTGCCCCTCCGCCCCAGCCCGGACCCGCTTCGCCGGGCTCTTGGCTGGTTTTGGGGGATCTTCACACACACATTTTTTACAGCTTTTCCGCGATCCTCAGCTTGGCGCTGCGGGCGCGGGGGTTTTCCGCCAGCTCCGCCTCGCCGGGGAGGATAGGCTTTTTGTTCACCAGCCGGATGGCCGGAGTCTTGCCGCACACGCACACCGGGAAGTCCGGGGGGCAGGTGCAGCCCTTGGCCAGGGCGGCGTAGCCCGTTTTCACGATCCGGTCCTCCAGGGAGTGGAAAGTGATGATGCACAGCCTTCCCCCCGGAGCCAGCCGGGGCACCGCCTGCCCGATGACCCGCTCGGCCGCCGTCAGCTCGTCATTGACGGCGATGCGCACGGCCTGGAAGGTCCGCTTGGCGGGGTGCTGCTTCTCCCGCAGGGCTTGCGGCGGCATGGCGGAACGGATCACGTCCACCAGCTGGAGGGTGGTCTCGATGGGGGCTTGTCCCCTGGCCCGGACGATGGCCGCCGCGATGGCGGGGGCATACCGCTCCTCCCCATATTGGTAGAGGATGCGCCGCAGCTCCTCTTGGGGCCACTCGTTCACCACCGCCCGGGCCGTCAGGGGTTGGGTCTGGTCCATGCGCATGTCCAGCGGGGCGTCGTGCATGTAGGAGAAGCCCCGGCTCGGATCGTCCAGCTGAGGGGAAGAAACGCCGAAGTCAAAGAGCATTCCGTGGACGGCGGGGGCGCCCGCGTCCGTGAGAAGCTCGTCCAAATCATTGAAGTTGCCGTGGATCAGCCGCACCCGGTCCATCCAGGGTCCCAGCTTGTCCACCGCGGCGTCCAGCGCCGCCTGGTCCCGGTCGATGCAGTAGAGCCGGCCGGTGGTGAGCCGTTTGGCGATCTCGGCGGAATGGCCCGCCCGGCCCAGGGTGCCGTCCACGTAGACGCCGTCCGGGCGGATGTTCAGGCCCTCGATGCACTCGTCCAGCAGCACCGGGCGGTGGGAAAACGTCTCACTCATCAGAAGCCCAGCGCCTCCATGCACTCCGACATCTTCTCCGGGGTCATCTCTTCCTCCTCCTGGGCATTCCAGGCCTCAGCGGACCAGATCTCGGCCCGGTCGTTGACGCCGATGATGACGGTCTCCTTGTCCAGGTTGGCGTACTTGCGCAGCTTCTGGGGGATGACGATGCGGCCCTGGCTGTCCAGCTCGCACTTGGCGGCGTTGGCGAAGAGGGGGCGCATGGCCTTGGATTGGCTCATGGGGAGGGAGGCAAACTTTTCCGTGAAGCGGTCCCAGGTCTCCTGGGGGTAGATGGCGAGGCACGCGTCCACGCCCATGGCCAGGTAAAAGGTGACCCCCAGCTCCTCCCGGAGCTTGGCGGGAATGAACAGCCGGCCCTTGGCATCAATGGAATGCTCGTATGTGCCGGTCATGTCCTCTCCCCCCACTTTTATGGGCTTTCATGGTTTTTTACTCCACTTTGCTCCACTTACGTTTTCTAGTATAAAGGCTGTGTAACAAAATTGCAATAGTTAATTGTCATTTTTTTCGTCGAAACTTTAGTTTTTTTCCTTGGAATATACGGGTTTTTACTACGAAAACATTTGTTCGTTTTCAATTTGTAACCACCTTTTCAGGGCAAAAACACATTTTACGGTAAGGTTTTCGCCTTTACAAAACTAGATATAGTATTTTGGCAAACTTTGGGACAAAAAAAGCGCCCCGCAATACCTCTCGGTATTGCGGGGCGCTGAGGCTCTGGTTCAGTTCTCCTCCGCCGCGGCGTCAAAGATCTGGCTCTGACCGGCGGAGCCGCCGGACATGCCGGCCGCCGCCGCCCGGAAACGGGTGCGGGACTTCTTGATCTCGTCATAGGCCTCGGCCACAGCCTCCTCGGTGCGGCGCAGGGCGTCCTCACAGTACTCATTGGCGGCCTTTTTCAGCTCCCGGGACCGGTCCTCGGCCTGGCGGAGCATCTCGGTGCCCTTCTGCTTGGCCTGGGCCAGCAGCTCGTCCTCGGCCAACATCTGCTTGGCCTTCTCCTCCGCCTGCTGGATGATGAGGTCCCCCTCCCGCTTGGCGGAAGCCAGGTAATCGTTGCGGGCGGCCAGCAGCTTCTTGGCCTCGGCCAGCTCCATGGGGAACTGGCCCCGGATCTCGTCGATCAGGTCCAGGGCCTTGTCCCGCTCCAGCATACATTTGTCGGAAGAGAGCGGGACGTTCTTCGCCTCGTCGATCATTTCAAAAAGCATATCCAGCAGTTCGTTTACCCCGGTCGCCATCACAGATTCCTCCTGCTCTTCATTTTTTCATTCACATCCCCAATGATCTCCCGGGGGACAAAATCGGTCAGCTCGGCCCCATAGGCCGCCATTTCCTTCACTACACTGGAGCTGATATAGGTGTATTTTGCGCTGGAGGGCAGGAACATGGTGTCCAGGCGGGGATTCAGCTTGCGGTTGATCATGGCCATCTGGAGCTCCTGCTCATAGTCGGACATGGCCCGCAGCCCCTTCACCAGTGTGCAGGCCCTCTTCTGCCGGGCATACTCCGCCACCAGTATGGAGGACTGGTCCACCTCCACGTTGGGGATCTTGGCCACCACCCGGCGGATCAGTTCCACCCGCTCGTCGGGGGTAAAAAAACCGGAATCCTTCTTTTCGGAATTCACCATGACGCAGACGATCAGCTTATCAAAGCACATGGCGGCCCGTTTGATCACGTTCAGGTGGCCCAGGGTGATGGGGTCGAAGCTGCCGGGATAGATGGCGGTCTTCATACGTAACCACGTCCTTCCCGCCCCGGCCCCAAAAACTTACAGCCCGGCCTGACGGCGGTAAAGTGTCAATTTGATCTTTCCGTACCGGTACTCACGGCCCCGCTCATAGGGGCCGGAGAGGTCGGGCAGCACCTTTTCCAAGGCGCTTTCACAGACGATTATACCATTTTCCGTCATAATGTCAATCGCGGCCATACGCTCCAAAGCCTGATCCAGCAGGTCGGAGGCATAGGGAGGGTCCAAAAAGGCCAAACCAAATTTCTCCCGGCAGGAGGTCAGAAAGGACATGGCGTCCCCCTGAGTCACCCGGGCACGGTCGGCAAAACCGGTGAGGGAGGCGTTCTCCTTAATGATCCTGGCGGCTTCCTTGGAGGCGTCCACAAACACGCACCGCTCCGCCCCACGGGAGAGGGCCTCGATGCCCAGCTGTCCGGTGCCGGCGAAGAGGTCCAGCACCCGGCGGCCTTCCACGTCGAACTGGACGATATTGAAAATGGACTCCTTCACCTTGTCGGTGGTGGGGCGGGTATCCAGGCCGGGGAGCTCCTTGAGCTTGCGGCCCCGGGCCGTGCCGGTGATGACTCTCATGGCGATGTTCCTTTCTCTTTTGCGTGATTGCACGTCGGGACGTGCGTAAATCTAGGGACATTTCTTTTCCCGAAGAAAAGAAATGTCCCCCAGACCCCCAAAGAAAAGTCTTAGGTGCAAACCTGCTCGCAGGTTCCCTTTTTAGTAGAAGGGCTACTGCCCGAAGCTAGGGGGGGAAAAGCGCGGGAGCGTCTGTGCGACACGTTATTCCTCTTGCGCCGCTACCGCTGACATGTTCTTGACAGAAGGATGGTCTTTAGCCTTCCCTTTGGGGGAAGGTGGCAGCCCGAAGGGCTGACGGATGAGGGGAACTGGGGATATGGGAAAGGCCCTGCAAAACGATAGGTTCCCCTCATCAGTCTCGCTACGCTCGACAGCTTCCCCCAGGGGAAGCCTAAGACCTACTCAACCCCGGACCCGTTACAGAGTAAGGGGCCGGGGTCATCCCACCCTCTTGTGGACAGCTCGGGGAGGGTTCCAAAGGAGGGGGCCCAGGGGAAGATTTGTTGGCCCTTAGCGAGGTACGAGCTTAGGGCCAGCTAATGCAGCGTAGCTGTTGAGTCGAAACTCTCCCCCTGGTGCTTTCTTTCTAGACCCGCTTAGCAAGCAAAGCGAGCTTTAGCGGGCCTTGATGCATGGGCCGCGAAGCGGCATCGTTGGGGGGTGTGGGGGGCTATTCTTACCAGAAAGAATAGTCCCCCACGTTCCCCCGTCTCCCTGGAGGCGGAACCCCTACTTTTTCTCCGAAAAGTAGTCGTACACGACCTTCCCGGTGGCCTTCCCCACCGCCTCCTCCAGCTCGGCCAGGGAGGCGGCCTTGATATTCTTCACGCTTTTGAACCGTTTTAACAGCGCCGTTTTCCGGGCCGGGCCGATCCCGGGCACCTTGTCCAGCTCCGAGCCTTTCAGGTGGGCCGACTGCTGCTGGCGGTGGAACTCGATGGCGAAGCGGTGGGTCTCCTCCTGGATCTGCCCCACCAGGGCGAAGACGGCGGGCACCCGCTGGATGCCGATCTCCCGCCCGTCAGGGGTCACCAGGGCCCGGGTGCGGTGGCGGTCGTCCTTCACCATGCCGAACACCGGGATGTGAAGCCCCAGCTTTTCTTCCACCCCCACGGCCACCCGGGCATGCTCCTCGCCGCCGTCGATGAAGAGGGCGTCGGGCAGGTCTGCGAACTTCTCGTCCCCGTCCAGGTAGCGCTGGAAGCGCCGGGTCAACACCTGCTCCATGGAGGCGTAGTCGTCGGGACCGTCCATGTCCTTGAGCTTGAAGCGCCGGTAGTCCCGCTTGAGGGGCTTGCCCCCCACGTAGACCACCATGGAGGCCACGATGTCGCTGGCGCCCTGGTTGGAGATGTCATAGGACTCGATGCGGTTGGGGGGCGCGGGCATGTCCAGCATCTTCCCCAGCAGCTCCAGCAGCTTGGACTGCCGCTCGGCCCGGGAGGTGGCCCGCTCCACCTCCTCCACGGCGTTCTTGTTGGCCAGGCGGATGAGGTCCACCTTGGCCCCCCGCTGGGGGGTGACCATCTCCACCCGCCGCCCCGCCGCCTCGGAGAGCATCCGGGTGAGGGACACCTCGTCCTCCAGCTCACAGGGGAGCAGGATTTGTTTGGGCAGGCGGGCCCGTCCCCCATAGTACTGCCGCACCAGGGCGGAGACCGCCTCCCCCTCCTCCCCCTCCATGGGGGTCTCGATGAGGTCCATATCCTTGGCGGCCAGGTCCCCCTCCACGTAGTGGAGGACCACGAAGCAGCTCTTGGCCTCCCCCCGGTGGTAGCCCACCACGTCGGTGTCCGCCAGAGAGCCCGCCACCACCTTCTGCCGCTTGCCCAGCAGCTCGATGGCCCGGATGCGGTCCCGCAGCTCCGCCGCCTTCTCGAACCGCAGGTCCTCGGCGGCCTGCTCCATCTCGGCGGCCAGGTCGGCCTGGACCTCCTTGAACTGGCCCTCCAGCAGGCGGACGGCCTGGTCCATGGCCTCCCGGTAGCGGCTCTGGTCCATCTCGGGGCGGCAGTAGCCGTCGCACAGGCCCATGTGGTAGTTGAGGCAGGGGCGCTCCTTGCCCACGTCCCGGGGGAACTTCTTGTGGCAGGAGGGCAGGCGCAGGGCGGCGCGAAGGGCGTCCACGATGGCCCAGGTGGCCCCCCGGCTGCCGTAGGGGCCGAAGTACCGGGCCCCGTCCTCCGCCACCCGGTTGGAGAGAGAGAAGTGGGGGTAGTCCGATTTCACGTCCAGGCGGATGTAGGGGTAGCCCTTGTCGTCCTTCAGGAGGATGTTGTAGTGGGGCTGGTGGCGCTTGATGAGGGAGTTTTCCAGCACCAGGGCCTCGAACTCCGAGTCGGCCACGATGACGTCGAAGTGGTCGATGGAGGCCACCATGGCCCGGGTCTTCTCCGTGTGGGAGGCCAGGTTGGCGAAGTACTGGGACACCCGGTTTTTCAGGGCCTTGGCCTTGCCCACGTAGATGACGGTGTTGTGCTTGTCCTGCATGATGTACACGCCCGGCTTCAGCGGCAGGGCGTGGGCTTTTTCTTTCAGCTCGTCGAAGGTCACTCTCTCACCTCCCTCACTTCACCTCATGGGGCTTTTCTTCGGCCAAATTTGAATTTACCATGCGTCTTATACCAACAAGGCGTACTTAAATCAGTCCGGCAAACGATAAATTAGTGGCTATCCCTTATACTGTTTCCAAATATCCGCAGGTATATAGTAAGAGGGGGAAGTGATAATTGTTCCGTCCTCTAAAACAATCATCATGTTCTCCATTTTCTCATCAATGGAGATGTCTACAATATCAAAATGTGTAAAATTGCCTGCATAATAGAAATTGATTGTCTGATAATCGGCGTACCACTTAATCTCTGCCTGCACGCCATCTCCGCAAGTTGGCTCGTCATATTCAATGGCAAAGGTGCCAACAAAACTGGTGGAGGATAGAGTTTTTTTGAAATTACCGGAAATAGTAATATCTTGTATTTTATAAAGGAACTTGTCATTCTCCTCATAAATATTAACTTGCACTGTCTTATCAACGGTTTTGTTGATGCCAATAAAATTCGCCCATACAATTACAACAGCAAGTACGCAAACAGCAGAAATAAAAATCAATTTCAACTTTTGGGGCATATACCCTTCCTCCTCCTTTCCATTTCTTCAAATTTCTACTTGCTGAGTACGCCTTCTCCGCCTAAGACGTACTAAACTCTCGATTTTTCACGGTCCTTCCCGGCCTCAGCCCAGGGGCTTGTGGTCGGGGCCCAGGTCACCGGCCTTCCAGTGCTTGCGGCACAGGCCGATGTACTGGTCGTTGGCCCCCAGGACCACCTGGGCGCCCTCCTTCAGGACCCGGCCCGTGTCGTCGAAGCGAGCGTTGCAGGTGGCCTTCTTGCCACACCAGCAGATGGTCTTGATCTCCTCGATGATGTCCGCCGTGGCCAGCAGTTCCGCCGAGCCGGGGAACAGGTCGCCCCGGAAGTCGGCCCGGAGGCCATAGCACATCACCGGCACGTTCAGGTCGTCCACCAGGTGGGTGAGCCAGCGGACCTCCTCCCGGCTCAAGAACTGGGCCTCGTCCACGATGACGCAGGCGTATTTCTGGATGTCAGGCTCCGGCATGGCCTGGAGATCGCTGAAATAGATGCAGGGGTGGGACAGGCCCGCCCGGCTGGCCACGAAACGGGCCCCGTCCCGCTGATCCACCGAGGGCTTCACCAGGAGGGTGTCTTGGCCGCGCTCCTCGTAGTTGTAGCGCACCATCAGGGCGTTGGCCGTCTTGCTGGAGCCCATGACTCCATAACGGAAATACAGCTTTGCCATCTCTTTTTCCACCTTTGTTTTTGTATATCTTTGGAGGCTCACGACGTTGAAGCATATGTCCCACACGCTGGAGAGAAGGGGAAGGGGACATTCTTTTCATGGAGAATAGCCCCCCGAGAAAGCTCCCGGGAGAGGGTTTCTGCCCTTCCCCCTTTCGTTGGAAACCTCCCCAGGCTGTCCAAAAGGGCGTAGTAAACCCCGTCCCCTCACTCCGCAACGAATTTGGGATTCGGCAGGTCTTAGGCTTCCCTTGGGGGAAGCTGGCGAGCGAAGCGAGACTGATGAGGGGAACTTGTCGGTTTGGCAGGACCGTTTCTGTTATCCACAGTTCCCCTCATCCGTCAGCCCTTCGGGCTGCCACCTTCCCCCGAGGGGAAGGCTAAGACCAACCGTCTGTCGAGAACATGTCAGCGGCAACGGCGCTGGGGGGGGGATTAAGGGCCAATGAAACAGCGTTCTCAAGCACAGAGACCCGGCCAGCACAGCTGGCCGGCCTGCGCTCGTGCCGCTCGGCAGCTTTGCAACATTGTCCCGCTTGCGCCAGAGAGATCTGCCCGGCATAGCCGGGCAGCCTCCGCTACAAATGCGCCACCGGCGCATTTGCTTCACGCTGCGGTGCCACTGGCAAGTTTTCTTCACGCTGCGGTTTTCCTCGGGAAAAGAAACCTCCCCCAGAAGAACGCACGTTTGACGTGCAAACATTCAACGCCCAAGCATTTCCTCCACGATATGTGAAAAGCTCTGAAAGGCGTTGGGCACGGCGTAGACCTTCGCCAGCTCGGCCCTGTCCGCCCAGACCCAGCCCTCGGGGAGGGCCTCCGTCTCCGCCTCCACGGTATAGGCCTTCATCAGCCACTCGATATGGGTGAAGATGTGCTTCCCCCCCCCGGCGAACTCTGTCCGCCCCGAGACGGGGCAGGGCTCGGAAGAAGGGGCGTTGGGATACTCCCACAGCCCCGCCAGCAGACCCTTGGAGGGACGGCGGCGGAGGGCCACACGCTTATCCCGGAAAATCAGCCAGACCGTCCGCTCCTCCACCCGGCGCTCCCGCTTGGGAGCCTTCACCGGGATCTCCCCCGTCAGGTCCAGGCGGCGGGCGGCGCAGAGCCCCCCCGCCGGGCACTGCTCACACAGGGGCGCGCCGTTGGGCAGGCACACCGTGGCCCCCAGCTCCATCAGCGCCTGGTTGTAATCCCCCGGTGCGTTTTGGGGCATGGTATCCATAAGGGCCTGGCGGATGGCGCTCTTCGTCTCGGGCCTCGTCACGTCCCGCCGGTCGCCGGTGACCCGGGAGACCACCCGCAGGACGTTGCCGTCCACCGCCGGGACAGGGATACCGAAGGCGATGGAGGCGATGGCCCCAGCGGTGTAGTCCCCCACTCCCGCCAGGGAGCGGATGGCGGCGTACTCGCCGGGGAACACGCCGCCGAAGTCCTCCATAATCTGTTTCGCCGCCTTTTGAAGGTTCCGGGCCCGGCTGTAATAGCCCAGGCCCTGCCACAGCTTCATGAGGGCGTCGGCCGGGCACTGGGCCAGGTCGGCCACTGTGGGCAGGGCCTCCAGGAAGCGGCGGTAGTAGTCCAGCACCGCCGCCACCCGGGTCTGCTGAAGCATGATCTCAGACACCCACACGTGGTAGGGCGTGGGGTCGCTGCGCCAGGGGAGAACCCGGGCGTGTTCCCGGTACCATATGAGGAGAGGGATGGGAAGTGCCTCCAGCTCGTTCATATCCTTCCCCCTCTTTCTACAAAGTCTGTTCTATTATACTTTGTCCCGGCCAAAATTTCAACGGTGGTTGCGCAAAGGGGAAAAATCAGGTAAACTAAAAGGCGATTTTTCATCTTGAGACAGAGGACGTGTTGCTATGTGGGATCGGAAGGCCCTCAAGCGCCAGGCCAGAGCCAGCCTGAAACGCAATTACTGGGCCGCCATCATCGTCTGCTTTCTCGTCTGCTTTGTGGCGGGCGAGTTCACCGAGTCCATGGACTTCATCCACCGCAACGCCGACTCGGTCACCAACGGCGCCCTTCTCATGGCCGTGGGCGGCGTGGCCGGGGAGTCCCCTCCGCCGGGAGACACCGCGGGACTGGTGCTGGCCATCCTCTTTGACGCCGCCACCACCTCCCAGGACTGGCTGTTCCGAATGCTGGCGGGGGGGCTCTTCCTGCTGGCGGCCCTGGTGATGCTCACCTTCCGCTTCCTGGTGGGCGGCCCCCTGCGGGTGGGGGCCCGGCGGTTCTTCCTGCGCAACCAAACGGAGAAGGCGGACTTCGGCGAGCTCTTCGCCCCCATCCGGGAGAAGCGGTGGCTCCACACCGTGTGGGTCATGTTCTGCCGGGACGCCTTCGTGTGGGCCCTTTACCTTCTCGTCATCCCCGGCATCATCGCCGACTACACCTACCGCATGGTGCCCTATCTGCTGGCCGAGCGGTCCGACCTGAGCCGGAAAGAGGTCTTTCTCCTCTCCAAACAGATGATGAAGGGCAACCGGTGGCGGATGTTTCTCTTTGACCTGACCCTCATCCCCTGGCGGATCCTCTCCTGCTTCACCCTGGGTCTCAGCGGCATTTTCTGGGCCAACTCCTATATCCTCTCGGCGGAGGCCCAGGCCTATATGGCCCTCCGCGCCGCCCTGCCGGAAAACGCCTTCCCCGTTCAGCTGGAGGCCGTGCCCGCCTTCCAGCCCATGGGCCGGGAGATCGTCCTCCCCTCCCTGCCCAAGTTCCCCATCCGGGAAAAATACCCTCTGCCCGACTATATCCTCTTTTTCTTCACCTTCTCCGGCATCGGCTGGATCTGGGAGGTGGGCTTCCACCTGGTCCAGACCGGCCAGCTGGTGAACCGGGGCACCATGCTGGGACCCTGGCTGCCCATCTACGGTACCGGCGGGGTGCTGGTGCTCCTGCTCCTGCGGAAATGGTTCCACCGGCCGGGGCTCACCTTCCTTCTCTCCACCGTGCTGTGCACCGCCATCGAGTACGCCACCAGCTGGGTGCTGGAGGCGGCCACCGGCCTGCGTTGGTGGGATTACAGCGGTTACTTCCTCAACCTGAACGGCCGGGTGTGCCTGGAGGGGGCCCTGGTCTTCGGCGTGGGCTGCTGCGCCGCCATCTACCTGATCGCCCCCATGCTGGGCCAGTGGTATGACCGGATCCCCCCCAAGACCGCCGGGGCGGTATGCGTGGTGCTCCTCACCCTCTTCGCCGCGGACGGGGTCCGCTCTGTGGTGGACCCCAACACCGGGGAGGGGGTCACCGGCTCGGCCGCCCCCCGGAAAGAGACCGCTATCCACCAAACCCTGTGACCAAGCTTGGGCCGCCCTCCCGGCGGCCCAAACTTTTTTCTGCCCCCGTGATAAAAAGAGCTCCCCCGGGCGTCTAACGGGCGAAGAGAGGAGGAAGGTCCATGACGGAAACGGAATACTGCGCCCGGGCAGAAGCGCTGAAGCCCAGGCTCTACCGAACCGCCCTTCTGTATCTGGGCGGGGAATCCGCGGCGGTGGACGCGGTGGATGAGGCGGTCTACAAAGGCCTGCTGGCCCACGGGCGTCTGCGTCAGGAGGATTTCTTCTCCACCTGGATGGGCCGCATCCTCATCAACGTCTGCACCGACGAGCTGCGGCGGCGAAAGCGGGAGCTGGCGGTGGAGGCCCTGCCCGAGACGGCGGCGGAGGAATTTGATGCCCTCCCCCTGAAAGAGGCCATCCAACGCCTGCCCGCCGAGCTCAGGCAGGTGGTGGTCCTGCGGTACTTCACCGGCCTCACTCTGGCCCAGACGGCCAGGGCCCTGGGCATCCCCCAGGGGACGGCGGCCAGCCGCCAGCGGCGGGCGCTGGCCCTTTTGAAATTAGAGCTGACGGAGGAGGAGACATATGAACCGAACGGATGAACTGGAAGAGCTCATGGCCCTGACCCCTCCCCCCGCCCTGGAGGACACCCTCCGGCGGGCCAGGCGCCGCCGGGCCGGGCGCAGAGGGAAGATCCTCGGCATCCCCGCGGCGTCTTTGGCGGGGATCGCGGCGGCTTTCGTACTGCTGGTGAACACCTCCATCCCCTTTGCCCTGGCCTGCGGACAGGTGCCCCTCCTGCGGGGGCTGACGGCGGCGGCGGCCCAGGACCCCAGCTTGAAGGCGGCCCTGGAGAGCAGCTACTACCAAATCCTGGACCAGGAGTACACGGAAAACGGCATCACCCTGAGGCTCTACTGCGCGGTGGCCGACGAGCACCGGGTGAACGTGTTCCTCACCGTCAGCGAGGGCCACGGGTGGCTGTACCGGGTCTTTCCCGGAGACGGCTCCCAGCTCGGCTATTCCGCCAAGCTGGACGACCTGGACGCCCGGCCGGGCGAGCTGCAATACTTTACGGTGGACTTTGCCGGGGGGACCACCCCCCAGGAGCTGACCTTCCTCTACCAGGTCACGCCCGACGACCAGCCGGACGGAGAAGTCCTCGCCCAGTTCCGGGTCTCCCTGTCCCTGGAGCGTCCCTTCCTGGAGAGCAGGCGGACCGTGGAAGTGGGGAAAACCTTTGACCTGGACGGCCAGACCATCACCCTGGACCGGTTCGTCCTCAATCCGACCCACGCCCAGCTGGACTTCAGCGACCACGAGGGGAACACCGCCTGGCTCACGGGGCTGGACTTCTACCTGGAGGACGAGCGGGGGACCCGGTACGACGGGATCCTCAACGGCATCTCTTCCTTCCACGAGGCGGGAGAGGACACGCCCTTTACCGGCCATTATCGGCTGGAGAGCGCCTATTTCGGCAGCGGAGAACACCTCAAGCTCCACATCACCGGGGCCAGGTGGCTGGATCAGGGCCGGGACGTGATGACCCTAGACATCCCGGCCCACCGGGCGGAAAACCTGCCGGGCTATGTGCTGGACTGGTCCGCCGTCCGGGAGGGCGGCGGGTGGCGGCTGGAGTTCACCCTGGAAAAGACCGGCGGCCCCATCCCCTTCTTCTCCACAGAGGGATACGACAGCTCGGGCTGCGGCTTCTGGACCGACCAGGAGGACGAAAACATCGAGCACATCTACGTCCTCCTGGAAAACTGCGGCGACCAGTTCCTGACCCTGCCCCTCTGGTATAGCCGCGGGACGCCCTGCGACACGGTGCTGGAGCTTTTTTAAGCGGGCTGTTTCCCCGCGCAGGGCAAAAAACCGGCGTACCCGTAACGGGTACGCCGGTTTTTATTTGCGGTCACATGCTCTGGGCAAACTCCTTGTTCTTGTAAGCCCCTACGGTGTAGAGGACGGGGATGACCAGGCCCAGCAGGTTGCCGAAGATAGTGGCCCCGTCGGCGCGGCCCAGCAGGTTACCCACCAGGCCGATGGCCCCCAGGACCACCACGATCATGCCCAGGACAAAGCAGGTGCCGGCCTTCTCCGGCTTGTCGCAGTTCTGCACGCCCAGGATGCCCATGATGAGGCCGAATACCCCCTGGGCCAGGGAGATGATGGCGGCCACGATAAAGACCACGCCCAAGACGGCGCCCATGGGGGCCCCGGTGGCGGCCAGCAGGCCGCCGCCCGCCAGGGTCATCAAAGTGCCGATCAGGCCCAGGGCGGACAGGACGATGTAAATAATGCCGGTGACCTTCAAAAGGCCTCTTCCAGGTGCTTGTGTCATTCTCATTCTTCCTTTCTCTCTGGGCCTTGTTTGATAAATGGCAACATACCCAACGGCGAGGGATTTTTTCGTTGGGCAAGCCGATTTTTCGCAGGAATCCCGGGTGGATTTCAAGGAAAATCGGGGCGGCACAGCGGGAAAAGACCCGCCGTTTGGGTATGTTGATATTTTTCAAGCAAGGCCTGCTCTCTATTTTTTCACAGGCCGACACACACGGCCTTTGAAAACAAGGTCACCGCTGCCGCTTGTCCCGGACGTAGATGTGCTTGACGTGGGGGGCGCTGGTGGGGCGGGCGTCGATCTCAAAGCGGTCGATGGACTTCACCATCGTCGTCAGCTTGTCAAAGCCGTAGTTCCGGGGGTCAAAGTCCGGCTGCTTCTTGGGCAGCACGTTGCCCAGCTCCCCCATGAAGGCCCAGCCGTCCTCGTCGGACACATCCTGGATGCTGGCGGCGATGAGCCGCACGATCTTCTGGGGCACCGCCTTCCGGGCGGCGGGAGCGGGGGCGGGGGCCTCCTTCTCCTCGGGCTTCTCCTCGCCCTTGCCCCGGATGACCTCCACGTAAATGAACTTGTCACAGGCCACGATGAAGGGGGCGGGGGTCTTTTTCTCCCCGATGCCGTAGACCTTCATCCCCGCCTCCCGAAGCCGCAGGGCCAGCCGGGTAAAGTCGGAGTCGCTGGATACCAGCACGAAGCCGTCCACCCGCCCGGAGTACAGCACGTCCATGGCGTCGATGATCATGGCCGAGTCGGTAGAGTTCTTCCCGGTGGTGTAGCCGTACTGCTGGATGGGGATGATGGCGTTCTCCAGCAGCAGGGGCTTCCAGGAGTCCATGTTGTTCATGGTCCAGTCCCCGTAGATACGCTTGATGGTGGGGGTGCCGTATTTGACGCACTCCCCCAGGATCTCCTTGAGGGCGGTGCGGGGGGCGTTGTCGGCGTCGATGAGGACGGCCAGGCGCAGTTCGTTAGCCTCCATAGTCCTTCCTTTCTTAGTCGCTGAGGACAAAATGGCTGAAGCGGAGCATCTCGAACCAGTCGTCGGAGGCGAAGCACACGTTCTTCTCGTCCTCCAGGCTGGCGCCGGGATAAAAGCTCTTGGAATAGGCCGTGGTATGCTCCTTGAAGCGGACGGTCATCTCAAAGAAGTCGGGCAGCGTCACCAGGCAGTTCTTGGCGTTCTTCACGCCCTTCTTCGCCCCCTCCTTGATGGCCTTCACGGCGGCGTCGGGGTGCATGGAGACCACCGCCCCCCCTCTCCCCTCGTTCACCGGCACGGTGACGATGCCGGGGATGAACTCCTCGGCGAAGTCGCACAGGGCCTTGTCCCCGGAGAGGAACACAACGGGCACGCCGTAGTAGCCGGCGGTGTAGGCGTTCATCATGAACTCGCTCATGCGGATGCCGTTGAGGGTGACGAACTCGTTTCTGAGGTTCATGGTGTGGCTGAGGGGGTTGCCCCCGCTGGAGGCCCAGGCGTGGTAGCCGGTGAACAGCACCGCGCCGTAGTCCCCGCAGTCCAGCCCGCTCATCATACTGAGGGGGTCCCCCGTCCACCCCCGCATCATCCGGGCGCACTCGGGGAGGGCGGCGGGGTCGATGTTCCGGGCGGAGTCGTGGGCGTCCTTGACAAAGATCTGGCCCGCGCCCCCGGCGGCGGCCCCGTCACAGGCGGCCCGGACCTCCCGGGTCATCTGCTTTTGAAAGGGGGTATAGTCCCGGGGGGTGGAGCGCTCGGTCTCCGCCCAGTCGGCGATGCCGCAGGTGCCCTCGATGTCGGCGCTGATAAAAACGTTCATGCCTTATCCTCCCGCTTTTTCAAAAATTCCTCTACCTGCTGGAGCTGCTCCACGGTGTTGACCCCCAGCATCTCCTCCGGGGTGCAGGCGGCGCAGACGCCCACCTTCTCCCCCTCCTTGAGCAGCCACACGGGGGCGTCCGTCAGGTAGTATTCCCCCTGGGCGTTGTTGGGCCGCAGGGTGGTGAGGGCCCGCCACAGCTCTTGGGATTTAAAGACGTAGACCCCGGCGTTGAGCTCCTTTACCTGCCGCTCTTCCTCGCTGCAGTCCTTGTCCTCCACGATGCGGGAAAAGCCCCCCTGGGCGTCCCGGATGATCCGGCCGTAGGGCAGGGGCCGGTCGGCCAATCCCGCCATCAGCGTACAGGCGTTGCCCTCGGCCAGGTGGGCGGCCAGCAACTTCTCGTAGGCCTTCCGGCCCAGAAGCGGCATATCCCCGTAGCAGATCAGCACGTGGCCCTCGAAGCCCTCCAGGGCGCACTGGGCGCACTGGACGGCGTGCCCGGTCCCCAGTTGGGGGCACTGGTGGACATGGGGATAGCCGGGAAAGGCGGAGAGGACCTTCTCCCCCTCGTATCCCACCACCAATATAGTATCCTCCCTGGGCAGGAAAGAGATGTCGTCCAGCACATAGGACAGCAGAGGCTTCCCGTTGGCCAGGCGCAGGACCTTGGGCAGGTCCACTCCGTCGGCCCGCAGACGGGTGCCTTTTCCCGCGGCCAGAACGACCGCTTTCAGCGCTTCACTCATGTGGTATGTCCCCTTTGTTTCGATGTTGGTTCTGATGCTTTAGTATAGCACATGCCGGGACGTTTGCAAACGGAAATCCGGCGAGAAACGCCCGGCCGGGGCGGGAAAAGGGCACGAATCACAGCGTGTGCCCTTTTTTCACAGCTCTTCCGCCAGCACAAGGCGGACCGAGGGTGTGAGCCGCAGCTCCTCCGGCCGGAAGCCGCAGCGCAGCAGGTGGCGGTGCGCCGCCTGGAACTGCCGGGCGGCCAGGGCCTTGACGATCTTCGCCCAGCCGTCCCCGTCCCCCCGGCCCAAGGCGTCAATGGTATCCCGGGTGAACCGCTCCATCACCCGGTCCTGTGCCTCCGACCCGCCGGAGCTCGCCTTCAGGGGATACCCCCAAAGGAAGAGGCCATAGATCCGGCCGTAGATCTCCCGCACGCCCTGGAGCGGGCTGCGGGTGGCGGCGCAGATCAGGTAAAGCCATGGGGACAGCTCACAGCGCCCCTCGCGCCGGCACTCCTCCAGACTGCCGATGAGCTCCGCCCGCGCCTCCGGCGTGAGCCCCGCCAGCAGGGCCCGGGTCACCCCCTCGCAGGAGTAGACGGCGATCTCATAGGCCTGGACGAAGTAGGCCAGGTTGCGCCGGACGGTGGGGCTCTCAAAGTTGGGGGCGTCGCAGCGCTGACCGACGCCGAAGGCCCGGATGCCCCGGCCGTTGATGGGCCGGACGGCGCCCACCTGCTCCAGCAGGGCCACGGTGCGGCGCATGGTACTCACCGACACCTGGTAGGCCCGGGCCATTTTTTCAAGGGAGGGCAGGAACTCCTCCCCGCTGTACGTTCCCAGATAGATATCATACAATAGGCGGGAGGCAAGGCTGTAACAGATCTGGGGGCGCTCCCGGTAGATGCGCCAGACAAAGGGCACTTGGCCTGCGGACGGCACCACGTGCCGCCCCACATAGGCCATCGCCTGCCCCAGCGACTCCCGCTGGTGCTCCAGCAGGGCATCGCGCACCCCCGCCCAGTCCTCCGCCCTCCGGCAGGCCACGGCCCGCTCGACGGGCTTTCGGATGGCCTCCCTGTCGCGGATGCCCTTTTCCCCGATGGACAGCAGGCCCATGAACAGAGCGATCTCCCAAAACAGGTTCATGGCCAGGGGATTGTCCAGCTTTTGCAGGACATAACAGAAAAAATAGATGAAGTCGTCCACTCCGGCCCGCTCCACATAGCGGGACAGGTGGTCCAGATCCTCTCCGGAGGTGCGGCGCAGCCCCTCCGTCAGCAGAGGGACCAGGATGAGCTCCAGGGTCCCGCACAGGTCGGGCATGGCCGCCTGCCGCTGGAAAAAAAACCGCCCCAAGGCCTCCGCCTCTCCCCGGGGCGTCTGCTGGAAGGTCACTTTGATGGACGTCCCGTTGCGCATGGAGAGGTATCCCTCATCCCGCAGGCGGCGCAGAGCGGTCTTTACCGTCTGGGCCGAGACGCTGAATTGGCGGCAGAGGGTGTCTATGGTGGGCAGGGTGTCGCCCCGGCGGTAATAGCCGAATTGGATCCGCAGGGAGAAAAAGTCGTAGATCAGATTGGAAAACTGTGGCGCGTTCCGCACGGCGGCCCCACCCCCTTTTTGTTTATTTTATCATTTTGCCCTGGAAAATTCCAGATGCGCGTTGAGTTTTCGGCCCGGCAGGTCTATAATCAAAAGAAACTAACATGAACAAGGTCCGGGAGGAGATACGGCGCAGGCGACGGATGGGGTGGGAGACCGCCATGCCCGATGCCCCGGAGCCCCCCGTCGGGAAGAGAGGGAGAACCATGACACAGCAGGAAAACACGCCCCGGATGACCCCAGCCGACTATGAATACACCACGCTGATGCGCCTGCTGGGCGTCAGCGTAAGCAAGCATCTGCTGGACGAGCATTTCACCCTGGTCTGGGCCAACGAATACTATTATGAGTTTACCGGCTGGACCAAGGAGGAGTACGAGGCCAAGTTCCACAACCGGCCGGACCTCTACTATAAGGACGACCCCAAGGGGTGGCAGGAGCTCTCGGATGCCGTCACCCAGGCCCTCTCCGCGGGCAGAAGCGGCTACAAGATCTTCTCCCGGTTCCGGCGGAAAAACGGCGACTTCATCTGGGTCCAGTTCTCCACCCAGTTCGCCGACGAGTACATCGACGGCTACCAGGTGGCCTACACGGCGCTTACCAACATCGACGACATGGTGCGGATGCAGCGGGAGCAGTCGGTGACATATGAAAGCCTGCCCGGCTTCGTGGCCAAGTACCGCATCGACCGGGATCTCAATATGACCCTGCTGGACGGCAACGCCCGGTTCCTGGAGTATTTCGGCGACGGCGGCGGGGAGGGAGATCCGCGCCGGGAAAACATCCTGGAAACCCGCGAATTTCTCTTGGAGCGGCGGGAGGCCATCCTCGCCGGCCAGCCCGTCCACTTCGTCATGCAGGCCAAGAGCCGCTCCGGCCAGCTCCTATGGCTCCAGGTCAACGCCTCCTGCGTGGACTGGCAGGAGGGCTGCCCCATCTACCTGTGCATCTTCATCGACATCACCGACGTCACCGAGCTGCGGGAGATGCAGAAGCGGCTGACCCAGCAGGCCGAGGCCCTCAAGGACGCCCTGGCCGTGGCCGAGCAGGCCAACCGGGCCAAATCCGACTTCCTCTCCCGCATGAGCCACGAGATCCGCACCCCCATGAACGCCATTACCGGCATGACCACCATCGCCGCGGCCTATCTGGACGACCGGGCCAGGGTGGCCGACTGCCTGAAAAAGATCGGCTATGCCTCCAAGCACCTGATGACCCTCATCAACGACGTGCTGGACATGTCCAAGATCGACGCGGGAAAGATGCAGATCGCCCACGAGGCCTTTGACCTGCAGAGCGTGGTGGAATCCCTCACCTCCATCCTCTACCCCCAGGCCCAGGCCAAGGGGCTCACCTTCACGGTGCCTCTGGTGGAGCTCACGGACACCCTTTTGGTGGGGGACGCCCTGCGGCTCAACCAGGTGCTCTTGAACCTGCTCTCCAACGCCTTCAAATTCACCCCGGAGGGGGGCTCGGTGCGGATGGAGATCCGCCAGCTCTGGCAGAAGCGCGGCCGGGTGCGCCTGCGCTTCACCGTCAGCGATACCGGGATGGGCATGGAGCAAAGCTTTATGGACCGCCTGTTCACCCCCTTCGAGCAGGAGCGCACCGCCGCCGGACAGACCTTCGGAGGCACCGGCCTGGGCATGCCCATCACCAAAAATCTGGTGACCCTGATGGGGGGCGCCATCTCGGTGAAAAGCGAGCCGGGCCGCGGCAGCACCTTCACGGTGGAGCTGGATTTCGATCAGCAGGAGGATGGGGCCGGCTCCCGGCAGAAGCGGCAGCCCGCGTTGGAATCCCTGAAGGTGCTGATCGCCGACGACGACCAGGACAGCTGTGTCCACACCTCCCTGCTGCTGCAAAAAATGGGGATCCTGGCCCAGTGGGTGCTCACCGGAGCCGCCTGCGTCGAGGAGGTCCGCTCCGCCCACCGGGCTGGGGAGGACTACGACGTGTGCCTTATTGATTGGAGGATGCCGGATCTGGACGGCGTGGAGGTCACCCGGCGCGTCCGGGAGCTGGTGGGGCCGGACACCACCATCATTATTATCACCGCCTATGACTGGACCGCCATCGAGCCCAAGGCCCGGGCCGCCGGGGCCAACGCCTTCCTCTCCAAGCCCATCTTTGCCTCCTCCCTCTACAACGCCCTGCTCTCCGTGGCGGGGGCGGACACCGCCTCTGCCGGCCCGGCGGCGGCGCGGCCGGATCTGGCGGGGCGTCACGTCCTGCTGGTGGAGGACAACGATCTCAACCGGGAGATCTCCACAGAGCTGCTCCAGATGGCCGGGATCACGGTGGACTGCGCCGGGGACGGGCAGCAGGCCCTAGACCTGTTCCTGGCCCAGGGGGAGCGCTACGACCTGATCCTCATGGACGTGCAGATGCCCGTGATGGACGGCTATCAGGCCACCCGGGCCATCCGGGCCTCCGGCCGCCCCGGAGCCCGGACGGTCCCCATCGTGGCCATGACCGCCGACGCCTTTCACGAGGATGTGGTGCGGGCCTCCGAGGCCGGGATGAACTCCCACCTGGCAAAACCCATCGACCCGGAGCTTCTCTATCAGACTCTAGCCGCGGCGGTGGCGGGGACGCTCTGAGGAGGAAATCAAAAAGCGGGGGCATATCCAAAGGATATGCCCCCGCTTTTTTGTCGGGATCATTGGGTTCAGGTGTCGTCCTCGATGAGGCCGTAGCCGCCGCTTTCTCTGCGGTAGACCACGGAGAAGGCGCCGCCGGCGTCCTCGTTCTTGAAGGCGAAGAAGGTGTGCCCCACCAGGTTCATCTGGAGGACGGCCTCTTCCACCGTCATGGGCTTGATGGGGAAGCGCTTGGTGCGGACCACGTCGTAGACCTCCTCCGGCTCCTCGGGGACAAAGGAGGTCTCGTCGGCGGTGCGGACAAAGGCGTCCTTCTTCAGGCGCTTTTCCAGCTTGGCTTTATTTTTCCGCAGCTGCCGCTCGATATCGGCCACAGCGGCGTCGATGGACGCGAACATATCAGCGGTGCTCTCGGAGACGCGGATGATAGTGCCGCCGGAGCGCACCGTCACCTCGGCGTTGTTGCGCCCCTTCTCCACGCTGAACACCACGGAGGTATCGGCCTCCGTCTGGAAGTAGCGATCCAGCTTGCCCACCTTTTTTTCGGCATACTCATGGACCTTCTTGGGCAGAGTGACCTTCTTGTCGGTGAACGTGAACTTCATACACTGTCAGCTCCTTTCGCCTGGGGGACCGCCTTCCCGCCGGCAGAACGCCGGGCGGCAGCCCCTCACTGGCTTCTTCCGGGGGAGCCGGGAAACCTCCGGCTCCTCTTGTTTTGATTATACCACAAGTTCACTAAAAATCCACCCTTTTTTCCGGCGGTTTTATGCGCTTGGGCAAATCCTGGAGGTCGTGTATGAACATGTGGTGTGTTCCATTTTTCAAGCGGAGCCCAGTCTTTGTTCGAATATTGGCGAAGTGCCCAGCGGCGAGGGATTTTGGCCGCCGGCAAACGATTTTTTCGCGGGAATCCTGACGGATTGCAAGGAAAAATCATACGGTCCAGGGGCCGAAAGGCCCACCGATCGGGTATGTCGGCAATCTTCAAACAAGGCCTAGAGCACCGCCTCGGCGTGCCGGGTCACGTGGCAGCCCAGGCTGACGGCGCAGGGCAGACCGGCAATATGGGTGGGATAGCTCAGGATGTGGACCGCCAGCGCCGTGGTGCTCCCCCCAAGCCCCTGGGGGCCGATGCCCAGGGTGTTGATCCGCTCCAGCGCCTCCCGCTCCATCCCGGCGTAAAAGGGGTCCCCGACCGCGGCGTCCACCGGCAGGAGCAGGGCACGCTTGGCCAGCTCCGCCGCCTTCTCGGCGGTCCCCCCCAGGCCCACGCCCACGATGATGGGGGGGCAGGGATTGGACCCGGCGGCGTCCACCGTGTCCACCAGGAACCGGAGGATGTCCTCCCGGCCGGCGGAGGGTTTGAACATTCTGAGGGCCGTCATATTCTCGCTTCCGAAGCCCTTGGGGGCCACGGTGAGCTTCAATGCCTCCCCCGGCACCAGCCGCAGGTGGAGGATGGCGGGGGCATTGTCACCGGTGTTCTCCCGCCGCAGAGGGTCGGCCACCACCGAGCAGCGCAGGTGCCCCTCGGTGTATCCCCGGGCCACCCCCGCGTTGACCGCCTCCTCCAGGCTCCCCCCCACGATGTGGAGGTCCTGTCCCAATTCGGCGAAGATCACCGCCATGCCCGTATCCTGGCAGATGGGAAGCCCTTTCTCCCCGGCGAAGCGGAAGTTCTCCACGATATCCCCCAGGATGCCCCGCCCCACCGGGGAGGCCTCCGTTCCCTCCGCCCGCTCCAGCGCGGAGCGCAGGTCACCGGGGAGCCGTGTGTTGGCCTCCACGCACAGCCGGGCCACCGCCGCCGTGATCTCATCGGTATGGATCTCTCTCATCCTGGGCCTCCCTCCGTCAAACGCCAATTTTCGACAAAAACAGAATTTGACAATTTTTAGAAAATATGCTATAAAAAGTATTGTAGGCCGACAGCCGTCTGCTCCGGCCCGTCAGTATCCGTGTTCATTCCATTCTCCCCGTATCGCGTTGGGCGTCCCTCACAGAGGGACGCCCCTTTTTTTCGCTTTAATATTCAAACGCGTGCCGGTCCATGAGCTTGACCTCCACCATCCGGGTGCCCCGGCCGGTCCAGACTTCCAGGGTCATGGTGTCCCCCACCTGGAGGCCCTCCTTGGCTTTCTCCAGATCGTCGATGGTGCTGACCAGCACCCCATTGGCCCGGACGATGACGTTGCCAGAGCGGATCCCCTGGGCATAGGCGTCCGACTTGCGCTCCACGTTTTCCACATAGGCCCCGGCGGGCTGACCCTCGTATGCCGTCTGGTTCCTTACCGTCACCCCCAGGGCGGGGCGGCCGGGGTAGTAGCCCTTGTCGATGATCTGGTCCACCACCGGCTTGGCCGAGGCGGTGGGGATGGCAAAGCCCAGCCCCTCGATGGTGTCCCAGTAAGACATCATCTTCATGTTGGTGATCCCAACCACCTGGCCCCCCGCGTTTACCAGGGCGCCGCCCGAGTTGCCCGAGTTGAGGGCGGCGGTGGTCTGGACCAGGGTCATATCCTTCCCGTCCACCGTCACGGTGCGGTCGATGGCCGAGATGATGCCGTCGGTCATGGTGCCCCGCAGCTCCTCCCCCAATGGGTTGCCGATGGCGTAGGCGGTATCCCCCACCCGCAGGGCGGTGGAATCCCCGAACTCGGCCACGGGGAGGTCCCGGGCCTCCACCTTGAGGACCGCCAGGTCCATGTCCTCGTCCATCCCCACCAGAAGGGCCTTTCTCCGCACGTCGTCCGAAAAGACCACGTCCACCCGGCTGCTGCCCTCCACCACGTGGGCGTTGGTGATGATGTATCCGTCCGGGGACATGATGACGCCGGTACCCAGGGCGGTGCCCGAGGTCAGCGTGGCCCGGACCCCCACCACGCTGGGGCTAACCTTTTCATAGACGGCCTGGGGGGACAGGATCTCCCCCGCCGTGTCGGAGATGGCGAGGACGGTGCCGTCCCCCACCAGGGCCCGCTCCACGGTGGTCAGGGCGGGCTCTCCGCCCCAGTCCTCCCCCTCGGCCCCCGGCTCGCTGTATCCCCAGCCGGGCAGGGTCCAGTCCAGCCGCTCCAGGGCCACCGCGGCGCCGGTCAGGAGGAGGATCCCGGCCAGGAAAAGGGCGAAGATCCCCATATGTCTTTTCGGTTGGGGCCGCCTGGGCGGCTTCCGCCAGGCGGAGGGTGTCTGCCGGGGCCCGCTCTGCCCCGGTTCGGGCCGGGGGGCGGGCGAGACCTCTCCCGGCACCTCGCCATAGGGTCCCGGGGCGTCGCCCGGCTCCCACCGGCCCCGTCCCTCCTCCGGGCTTTGGGGCCATCCGGCGGGCTCATAATAATTGTGGCGCATGGGCAATCTCCTTTCGCCGGGCCCCCTGGCTTACGCGATGGTCAGTGTGAAGGTGAATTCCGTCACGCCGTTTTCACTGGTAACGGTGATGTTTTTCCCATCCGGCTCCCGCCGGGCGGGAGCCCTTTTCTTTTTACATCCTCGGTCAGCAAAGCCTCCCTGCGGAAACGCTCCGCCTGCGGCTTCGCGTTTCACGGTGCTTGCGCACCGCCCCATCTCCGATGGGGCCCGGAAAACACCACCCCCGTTTCAAGCAGGTCAGGCAATGGTCAGCGTGAAGGTAAACTCCGTCACGCCGTTTTCGCTGGTGACGGTGATGTTTTCCTTGTGGTTATTGATAATGGTCTTGACGATATAGAGCCCCAGGCCCACGCCCTCCCGGTCCTCGCTGCGGGAGCGGTCGGTCTTGTGGAATCGGTCAAAGACCTGGTTCAGCTCATCGGGGGGGATGGTCTCCCCCCTGTCCCGCACTGAGACGTAGGCCTTCTCTCCCTTGACCTGGATGCCCAGGCCCAGGGCGGTGCCGGGGGCGGCAAATTTGATGGCGTTGTCCAGCAGGTTGTAGCACACCTGTGTGATGGCGTCGGGATCGCCCCACACCATGACCGGCCCCTCGGGCAGGGCGGTCTCCACATCCAGGCCCCGGCCGTTGATCTTCCCCTCCAGGCTCACCAGGACCCGGATGAGGACTTCGGCCACGTCGAACCGCTCCTGGGCGGTGACGTTCTCGCTGGACTGGAGCTTGGACAGGTCCAGCATCCGCCGCACCAGCCGGGACAGCCTCCGGGTCTCGGAGGAGATGGTCTTGAGGGCCTCGGCCTCCTTCTCCCTGGGGATGGTGCCGTCCAGGATGCCATCGGCAAAGCCGGCGATGGTGGTCATAGGGGTCTTGAGCTCATGGGAGACGTTGGCGATGAACTCGCTGCGCTGGGCCTCGCTCTTGGCCAGGGAGTCGGCCATGACGTTGAAGGCCTCCGCCAGCTCTCCCACCTCGTCCTTCCGGTCCTCGCAGCCCTCCACCCGGGCGTCGAACTCTCCCCGGCCGAACTTGCGCACGGCGTCGGCCATATCCTTGAGGGGCTTGGTCTGCCGCAGGGAGGTCACGGAGCTGGCCATGGCGGCCAGCAGAAAGACCACCGCCGCCGACAGGATGAAAATGGAGGAGAAATCCTTCCACATCCGGGTCAGGCTGGAGGTGTCGCTGGCCACCAGCACCACCCCCTGCTGGAAGGTCAGGCCGGTGATATAGGAGTTTTGCAGGATGGGGCTGGCCGCCACATAGCACCGGTCGGAGAGCAGCCCGCCCAGGCTGCTCAGCCCGGCGAACCGCCCCTGCCCGGTGATCTCCTCCAGAATGTCGGAGGGGATATAGCCGCTCAGGAGGCTGCCCACGTTCCCGCTGCCCGCGGAGGCGGCAAAGACGATCTCCCCGCTGTTCTGGGCCAGGATCACGGTGGAGCCGGAGATCCTGGCCAGGGAGGAGATATAGATCTGATAGGCGGGCTCCTGGATGCTGCTGCTGATCCCGGAGGAGAGGAAGGTGCTGGTAAAGGAGGCGATGTAGTCGGCGTTGCGCTCCATGGAGTCCTTTTTGTCCTCGATGGTGTACTGGTAGCTCAGGGCGGTGAAGGCCCCGCCCAGCAGGGCGAAGGCCAGCAGGATGACCCCCGCCATCATGGCGAACTGGCGGCCGTAGACGCTTTTCATTGCGCCCCGACCTCAAATTTATAGCCCACGCCCCAGACCGTTTTCAGGCTCCACTGGTCGCTGACGTCCTCCAGCTTCTCCCGCAGGCGCTTGATGTGCACGTCCACCGTGCGGGAGTCCCCGAAGTAGTCGAAGCCCCACACCTCGTCCAGAAGCTGGTTGCGGGTGAACACCCGGTTGGGGGCGGAGGCCAGGTGGTAGAGGAGCTCCAGCTCCTTGGGGGGCGTATCCACCCGCTTGCCATCCACCAGCAGCTCGTAGGCGTCCAGATTGATGACCAGCTTGTCGAAGGTGAGCTTCTTCTCGCCGCTCCCCCCCTCCTCGCCGCCCGTGCGGCGGAGGACGGCGTGGATGCGGGCCAGGACCTCCTTGGTCTCAAAGGGCTTGACCACATAGTCGTCCGCCCCCTGCTCCAGGCCCGTCACCTTGTCCCCGGTCTCCCCTTTGGCGGTGAGCATGATGACGGGGGTCTTGCTCTCCGCCCGGATCTTTTTCAGCACGGACCAGCCGTCCATCACGGGCAGCATGATATCCAGCAGCACAAGGTCGGGGCCGAAGGAGCGGAACAACTCCACCGCCTTCCCCCCGTCCGGGGCGATCTGGGTCTCGTAGCCCTCTTTCTCCAGGTACAGGTGCAGGAGCTCGGCGATGTTCTCCTCGTCTTCCACGATCAAGATCTTTTGTGGCATGGTTTTTCCCCCTTTATATGGGTCATTCTGCTTTATTATATCGAATTCGAACTTGTTTCGGTGAATGAACTGTGAATTTTAATCGATGTAGGGGTGGTCCACCTGGATCACGGTGAGATAGCGGGGGTCCCGCTCCTGGGCCAGCCGGGCCATCTCCCGGCGGACCTCCTCGTCGGAGAGGGGGCAGGACCGGGGCACCACCAGGTCGAAGATCAGGTTGGTGTGGGTGGGGCCCTCGGTCATGCGGAAATCATGGAGGGTAATGTCCCCGTCGATCTCCTGGGCCAGGGCCAGCATTTCCTCTTTCCGGGCGTTGACCCGGGCGTCGTTGGTGACGATGGGGTCCATGTGGATGGTGGCCTGGATGCGGTATTTCTTGGCCAGCTCCCGCTCGATGTTGTCGATGACGTCGTGGGTCTCCCCCATGTCGGCGTCGATGGATACCTCGGCGTGGAGGGAGGCCATGATATTGCCGGGGCCGTAGTCGTGGACCACCAGGTCGTGGACCCCCGCGATCTCCCGGTGGGCCAGGACGGTGGACAGGATGCCCCGCACCAGCTCCGGGTCGGGGGGCTGGCCCAGCAGGGGGCTGATGGTGTCCTTGGCCGACTCCCAACCCGCCCGCAGGACGAAAGCGGCCACCAGCACCCCCACCCAGCCGTCGATGGACACGCCGGAGAAATGGCCCACCACCAGGCCCAGCAGCACCGCGCCGGTGGCTACGCAGTCGGACAGGGCGTCGGCGGCGGTGGCGGCCATGGCGGAGGAGTTGATGCGGCGGCCCAGATTCCTGTTGAAAAAGTACATCCACAGCTTCACCCCGATGGAGGCGGCCAGGATCGCCGCGGAGAGGAGGGAAAAGGCCACCTCCTCCGGGTGGAGGATCTTTCCCACGGCGCTCTTGAACAGCTCCACCCCCACCAGCATGATGGCCACGGATACCGCCAGCCCCGCCAGATACTCGATACGCCCATGGCCGAAGGGGTGGTCGTCATCCGCCTTCTGCCCCGCCAGGCGGAAGCCCACCAGAGTAACCAGAGAGGAGGCGGCGTCAGACAGGTTGTTGAAGGCGTCGGCGGTGACCGACACCGAGGCGGTGATGACCCCGGCGATGAACTTCCCCAGAGAGAGCAGCAGGTTCAGCAGGATGCCCACGATCCCGGACATGGTGCCGTACCGCTCCCGCACGGCGGGGTCCTTTACGTTCTGGTAGTCCTTCACAAACCGTCTCAGCAAAAACTCGAACAAGAAACTTCCTCCTGACGATCATTCTATTCCATATTAATGTTATATTATCCCACACCCGGCCCCCACCGTCAAGGGGACCGGACGGCCCGCCCTCCGGCGGCATGAGAAAAAGCGGGCGGCCCGTGGGCCGCCCGCTTTTTCTCTCCATGTCAGGGACCGGGAGCCCTCACAGGAATTGTTCGGGCTTCCTGGGCTTGCTGGCGCAGGCCATGAGCATGGTCTTGGACCCCAGCAGGGCCGCCGCCGGCAGGGCTCTGGCCCCCTCCGGGCAGACCGCCACACAGCGCATACAACTGATACACCTGGCCTCGTCGGTCCCGGAGGGGTCCTCAACCGGGATGGCCCCCACGGGACAGGAGGCGGCGCAGGTGCCGCACTTGGTACAGCTCCGGCCCGCTTTGGGGTGGAAGGGCAGGCCCTTGTACTCCTTGTACTCCGGGCTGCCGGGCACCTGGAGGGGGGCAAAGCTGTCCCCGGCGGCCAGCTTTGCCGCCACGGACGCCCCGAAGGCCTCGGCGGCGCGGGTATCCTCCCCGTCGGGCCGGCCGGCGGCGATGGAGCGGACGATGGAGTGTTCCGCGATGAAGGCCCCGGCGGCCACCACCTGGAAGCCGCCCTGTTCCAGAGCGTTTTTCAGCTCCAGCAGAGCGTCCTCATAGGCCCGGTTGCCGTAGACCGCCACCGCCACGGCGGGATTGCCCTTCCCCTTCAGCGCGGCCAGCCGCTCCAGGGCCGCCGCCGGGACGCGCCCGCCAAAGACCGGCACAGCCGCCGCCAGCACGGCCCCCTCGGGCAGGTCCTCGGGCGTCACCGGGGCGGACAGGTCCACCTCCCGGACCTCCAGGCCGCTCCCCTTGGCGATGGACCGGGCCACCTTGGCGGTGCCTCCGGTGGGGCTGAATATGGCGTTGATCCACTGGTTTACCTTCATGAGAATCGCTCCCTTTATCTATATTTCCGGTACCGCCCGGCGCATGGATGGATCAGTAAGGTCATTCCCCGGGAGGGGAAAAGGCATTTTTCTTTCAGCTCCCGCGCTTTTTCCCGGCGTTGGGGGCACGAAAGCGGCCGGAAGCGCGCCGGGCACTGGGCATGCAGGCGCCCGGAAGCTCCGTTTTAGTTTTCCGTATAGCTGGGGTTCAAAGTCACGTGCTTCTGGCGCAGGAGCATCAGCACCACGGCCACCGCCAGCATCACAAGGTTGCCGATGATCTGGGTAGCGGAGGTGGAAACCAGCAGCAGCACCACCGCCAGCACCGTGATCACCAGGCTGACGACGCAGATGCCATTCAGCGCTCCTTTGGAGACATGGAACCGGGACCGTCCCCACAGCTCCTCCATCCTGGAGGGCAACCGCATGGCGGAAACGATGATAATGGCCTTGCAGACCTGGGCGATAATGACGGTGCTGTTGGCCACGGTGGTCAGGTCCAGCCCCACCAGGATGGGCACCACACCCACCAGGTAGAAGGCCAGCAGAATCCAGTGGGGCGTGCCGAGCCGCTTGCTGCAGGCGGCGAAGCCCTTGGGGAGCCAGCCGTCCTCACAGGCCTTGAGGGCCGGGTAGGTCATCATGCCGATGGAAAAGTTTAGGGTGGTAAGGAGGGCGAACATGGCGCCCCCCACCACGAAGAAAGTATACACCGCCCTGGGCATAAACACAACCGCGGAAACGGAGAGGGGCTGGTTGGCCACCTGATCCACCGGCAGGACCCCGGCGGCAATGGTGGACATGACGGCATAGAGCACCACGATGGCGGAGGTGGAGACGATAATGACGATGGGAATGTCCTTGGTGGGGTTTTGGGCCTGGCCGCTGTAATTCACCACATAGTTGGCCCCGCCGGCGGCGAAGGTGAGGTAGACGCTGGCGATCAGGAAGCCGGAAACGCCGCCGGTCATGAATTGGCTGGGCTCAAAGTAGCCCGGCTCCACGGCCCCCACACCGAACACCACATAGGCCGCGATACCCAGTGCCAGCACGACGCTCATGACGTTCTGGAGCCGGGCCGCCTGCTTGACGCCCATAAAGTGCATCCCGAAAAGGACGGTGAGCACCACAACGCCGATGACCTTGACGTTGACGCCGGGGATCAGGGACAAAAAGTAGTCGGCGAAGGACAGGGTGTACATGGAGATGGCGAAGAGCATGCACAGGTTCACGTAGGTGTACACCCCCGCCAGCTTCCGGCCGGAGAGAACGGCGATCTGGGAGTACTGGCCGCCCAGGAAGTTTGCCGTGCCGCCGATGAATATCTGCGGGATGGTGGTAATGATGGTGAGCAGGCCCGCCAGCAGATAGGCGAAGGTGACACTCCGGCCGGTGAAGCCGATGGCAATGCCGGTCATGGTCATGATGCCCACGCCGATGATCTGGCCGATGGCCATGGAGAAGAGGTCCGTGCGGGAGAGCTTCCGGGAATCTACATTGGTTTTCGCTGCCATAGTGGGTTCCTCCTTTTTCTCTTTTCTCTCATTCTCTCTTTTCTGATTTACAAGGCCGTCTCGATCCGCCGCAGGGCCTCCTCCAGGGTGGCCCGGGTACAGCCGATGTTCAGCCGCAGGTGCCCCTCCCCGCCGGGGCCGAACCAGGGGCCGGGGACGCAGATGACCTCCTGGCCCATGAGGATCTTCTCCTGGATGGCCCCGTCGTCCAGCCCGGCGGAGGACAGGTCCAGCCAGCACAGGAAGGTCCCCTCCGGGCGGGTGAAGGCGACGCCGTGGGCCCCGGCCCACCGCTCCACCACGCCGGCGTTCCCCTCCAGGTAGGCCAACACCTGCTCCAGCCACTCTGCCCCCTCGGGGGAGTATGCGGCCCGCACCGCCTCCAGGCCGAAGGTGCTGCTGCCCGGCATGGAAAAGCTGTCCGCCGTCTCGTCATAGCGCTTCTTCATCTCCGGGTCCGGAAGAATGATGTTGGCGATCCGCAGCCCCGCCACGTTGAAGGTCTTGCTGGGGGCGGTGCACAGCATACAAGGGGCGTCGCTGGCCAGGGGGAAGGGGGTGTGCTGATGGCCGGAGAACACGATGTCGCTGTGGATCTCGTCGGCGATGACCACCACTCCGTTCCGCCTGCAGATCTCACCCAGCCTGGCCAGCTCTTCCCCCTTCCACACCCGGCCCACCGGGTTGTGGGGACTGCAGAGGATCATCACCTTGGCTCTGGGATCGGCGGCCTGCCGCTCCAGGAGCTCATAATCCATGGAGTACCGCCCCCCCTCGCACACCAAGGCGTTGTTCACCACCTCCCGGCCGGTTTTGGCGATGAGCCCGGCAAAGGGCTCATACACCGGCTGCTGGATGATGACCTGGTCCCCCGGCGCGCTGAACGCCCGGATGCCCATGTTGATGGCGGCCACCACCGTGGGCAGGATGGAGACCCCCTCCGGCCGCACCTCCAGGCCGAACCGGGTCTGGTACCACCAGCCCAGGGCCTCAAAATAGTCCGCCTTTGCCCCGCAGTAGCCGAAGATCTCTCCCTCCGCCCGACGCCGGATGGCCTCCACCAGGCCGGCCGGACAGGGGAAATCCATGTCGGCGATCCACATGGGGATCATGTCCCCGCTTACCTGGATGGGCAGGTAGCCCTTCAGCCCCTCCGGCCGCCACTTCAGGTCGTTGGTGCCCCGCCGGTCTATGGGCCGGTCAAAATCATAGGTCACACTCTCTCCTCCTTATTTTAGATTCTAAAGTATATTGAGAAAAAAATTACTTTAGATACTAAAGAGAATATAGAAAAAATACCGACCCTTGTCAAGGCAGGGGCCAGCATTTCTCTCTTTTTGACAAAAAACTCATTCGTGAGTTGTGAACATCGCCCGCTTATTTTGCTCATAGCGGATGAAAAGGGCCAGATCTTCGTCGGAGAAGTCCCCAAGCCACTGGCTGACCTGGCGGTACTGGCTCTGATCGTAGCGCACATGCTCCGCGCAGAGCTTCTTCCCCTTTTCCGTGAGGGCCACCGTGGTCTGCCGCCGGTCCTTCGGGTCCTTAGCCCGGACCACGTACCCCTTATTCTCCAGCCGGGTGGCCGTCTGGGTCACCGCCCCCTGGGTCACGTTGAGCCGCCGGGCCATCTCGCTCATGGTGGGATGGCCCTCCAGCCCCACCGCCACGATAAAATGGGCCTCCCGCATGTACAGGGTGTCGCCGGGGGCGTACTCCCGGGGCCGCTCCCAGAAGCCCATCTGTGCGATCGCCGACTTTCGGCTGGCGCTCAGCAGCTCTTCCACCAGTTGAATCCGATCCACACCATCGCCCTCTCTCACCGCTGTTTTTCAGATTGTAGCACGGCGGGGGTCCGCCGTCAAATGGTCCGGCCCGCAAAAAGGCCCGGCGAAACCGCCGGGCCTTGCGAAATTTAATCCAACGTTTCGGGCATAAATACCGTATAGGGCAGGACCCTGGAAAGCTCCACCAGCGCCGTGGAAAAGCCGCCGGTCAAATCGTAGCCCATGCGGGGCGATCTGACGATGTCCTCTTTTTGATTGCGGATGGGCAGGGAGAGCACCGCCCGGACGCCCCCCTCTTCCCGATTCTCCAGCACCAGCGCGCCGCCGTGAAGGGCCGCCGTCCGCCGGGCCGCGGCCAGCCCCAGGCCCAGGCCCCCCGCCTCTTTGAGATAGGGGTCCTCCCCGGCCTCTTCCCGCTTGCTCAGGCCGGGGCCGTCGTCCCGCACCGCCAGGATGGCCAGGGCGCCCTTCCGGCTCAGCTTCAGCCCCACGTGTCCGCCCGGCCCCGCCGCCTCAATGGCATTGGAAATCAGATTCAGCAGTGCCAGCTCCACCAGGCCGCCGTCCGCCGCCGTCAGGAGGGTCTCCTCCCCCAGCTCGCAGCGGAACTCCACTCCGGCCTGCCCGGCCAAAGCCTCCACCCTGCGGCCCAGCTCCAGGCACAGTCCCGCCAGGTCCAGGGTCATCGGCCGGAAGGTGGGCGCCTTCTCCTGGGTCAGCTCCAGGTGGGCGATGGTGCGCAGAAGGCGGTAGAGGCTCTGGTTCATCATGGCCAGATAGTCCATCTCTTTCTTTCCGCCCTGCTCCCGGACAAGCGGGGTCAACAACTGAGACGCGGCCAGCAGGTTGCCCACCTGCTCGCGCAGCTCCTGGACCAGCTTATCGCCAGCTTGATCTTCCATGGCGCACCCCCCTGTCCGTCCTAGGTTGTACCGATTTCACTATTGGCAGTATAGCAAAATCTGGGCCCTCCAACAAGGCCTTTTTGTCGCAGTGGGTCGCTTGTTGTCGAATATATAAAATTTGTGATACAAATTCTCTGAAATTTTCTCCGCAAAACAGCATTTTTCCACTTCCAAATTGCTGTAAAGTAGTCTATAATTTGTAGTTGGCAGGTTCGTTAAATCAATCACAAAGGAGTAATGAACATGAGCATCAAGGTTGGCATCAACGGCTTTGGCCGGATCGGCCGCCTGGTCTTCCGGGCCGGCATCAATTCCTCCGACATCGAGTTCGTGGGCATCAACGATCCCTTCATGACCCCCGACTATATGGCCTACATGCTGAAGTACGATACCATGCACGGCCGCTTTGACGGGGAGGTCAGCTTCACCGACCACTCCATCATCGTCAACGGCAAAGAGGTCCAGTTCTTTGCCCAGAAGGATCCCAAGGACATCCCCTGGGGCAAGGTCGGGGCCGAATACGTGGTGGAGTCCACCGGCGTGTTCCTGACCAAGGAGAAGGCCCAGGCCCACATCGACGCCGGCGCCAAGAAAGTGGTCATGTCCGCTCCCTCCAAGGACGACACCCCCATGTTCGTGTGCGGCGTCAACCTGGATAAGTACACCCCCGACATGCAGTTCGTGTCCAACGCCTCCTGCACCACGAACTGCCTGGCCCCCATCGCCAAGGTCCTCCACGACAACTTCGGCATTGCCGACGGTCTGATGACCACCGTCCACTCCACCACCGCCACCCAGAAGACCGTGGACGGCCCCTCCGCCAAGGATTGGCGCGGCGGCCGCGCCGCCGCCGGCAACATCATCCCCTCCTCCACCGGCGCCGCCAAGGCCGTGGGCAAGGTCATTCCCGAGCTCAACGGCAAGCTCACCGGCATGTCCATGCGGGTGCCCACCCTGGACGTGTCCGTGGTGGATCTGACTGTCAACCTGGCTAAGCCCGCCAAGTACGACGAGATCTGCGCCGCCATGAAGAAGGCCGCCGAGGGCGAGTTGAAGGGCATCCTGGACTACACCGACGAGGATGTGGTCTCCAGCGATTTCCTGGGCGATCCCCACACCTCCATTTTTGACGCCAAGGCCGGCATTGCCCTGACCGATACCTTCGTGAAGGTCGTGTCCTGGTACGATAACGAGTGGGGCTATTCCAACAAGGTGCTGGATCTCATTCGTCATATGTTTTCTGTGGATCACAAGTAAGATTTGCTTCGACAAAAGGAGCACCTGTCGTCCGAGTGACGGCAGGTGCTCCTTTTCTTTTGGCTGATTGCACGTCGGGACGTGCGTAAATCTGGGGGACGTTTCTTTTCCCGAGGAAAAGAAACGTCCCCCAGACCCCCAAAGAAAAGTCTTGGGTGCTGACCTGGTCGCAGATTCCCTTTTCAGTAGCAGGTATACTGCTCGTTGTTTGGGGGAAAAGCACGGAAGCGTCTGTGCGATACGTGGTCCCTCTTGCGCCGCTCGGCCGCTGACGTGTGCTTGACAGAAGGTTGGTCTTTAGCCTTCCCCCTGGGGGAAGGTGGCAGCCCGGAGGGCTGACGGATGAGGGGAACTGCGGATAACGGGAAAGGCCCTGCTAAAGAGATAAGTTCCCCTCATCAGTCTCGCTGCGCTCGACAGCTTCCCCCAGGGGAAGCCTAAGATCCACCGAACCCCGTAGCTGCTACAAAGTGCGGCCCCGGGGTTTTCCTGTATTCTTGTGGACAGCTTGGAAAATGAACCCAAACAAGGGGGCCGGAGCCTCCTTGGCTGGTCGTTGAGAGGGGGTCTTGGGGGAGAGAGAATCGGAACTGTAGCATAGGCCGCCCGGCTATGCCGGGCGGGTCACTCTTTCAATAGAGCACAGCAGGGGGACCGTCTTTTCCACGTGGAAAAGACGGTCCCCCTGGCCTCCCACCTTCCAAGGCGGACAAACCTATGTTATACTAGACCCCACAACTACCCAAGGAGACGATACCATGCTTCACCAAGCCCTGTCCGCCGCCCGGGAAGAGGACGACAACATCGACGATCAAATCTTCCAAAACGAGGTCCTGGAAAACGCCGACCTGACCGGCCTGGACTGGACCGCCGTCACTTTCCAAAAGTGCCGGTTCGTCAAGTGCCTCTTCGCCGGGTCCTCCTTTTATCAGGTCCGGTTCGAGAATTGCGACTTCTCCAACTGCTCCTTCCTGGGCACCCGCTGGAAGGACTGCACCCTTACCGGCTGCAAGGGGGACGGGGCCGACCTCCGGGAGAGCCACTGGCGGGGCTGTGCCCTGGCGGACACCTCCCTGCGCTACGCCAACTGCGCCCAGTCCATGTGGGACGGCTGCGCCCTCAAGGACTGCGTGCTGCGGGAGTCCTTCTGGACCGGCTGTAAGCTGAAAAAGCTGACGGCGGAGGGGGTAGACCTCTCCGGCGTCAGCTTCTTCCACACGCCCCTGTCCGGGCTGGACTTCTCCACCTGCGGCATCGAGGGGCTCACGGTCTCCGAATCCCTCTCCGAGCTGCGGGGGCTCACCATCGGCGCCCATCAGGCCATCGACCTCATCAAGCTCCTGGGGGTCAAGGTCACACTGTGACGTCACGCCCCCAGCAGGTCCTCCCAGTCCCAGCTGTTGTCCCACACGTTGCTCACCCGGACCAGGGCCTGGGTGTAGGTCCGGCCGCCCGCCTCAAAAACGGCGGTGAGGGTGGCCCCGGAGGAGCCGAAGGGGACCGACAGTGTGGCGGAGTAGGCGCTCCCCTCCCCCTGGCGCTTGGCCTGGACCGTCTTGGCCTCGCCGCCCGTCCCCGAGCCCTGGACGGAGACGGTCATCCCCTCCATCTGCTGGGCGGCCACGAGGACCACGGTAAAGGTGACATACTCCCCCAGCCGGGACACCTCATAGTCATAGGAGGCCACCAGGGGCGCGGCGGGGTCCAGGCCGGAGGCGCCGCGCTCCAGCTCGGCCACCCGGCCTTCCAGCCGGGTCAGCTCGTCGTGGAGCTGTCCGTAATTGCGGCCCATGGAGATGGTATAGGCCCCGCAGCCCAGCACGAGGGCCAGCAGGGCGAGGACGGGGAGCAGCCGGGACTTTCCCGGCTTTTTCTTCGGCTCCGCCGGGGCCGCCTCCCCGGTCCGGGGCGGCTCCTCCACCTGGAGCAGCTCGTTGAGGCTGATGCCGAAGAGTTTGGATAGGGCGATCAATTTGTCGGTGTCGGGTACCGCCCCGTCGGCCTCCCACTTGGAGACCGCCTGCCGGGAGACCCCCAGCTTTTCCCCCAGTGCCTCCTGGGAGAGGTCCAGGGCCGTGCGGTGGGCCTGGATGCGCTGTCCTAACGTCATGGCCTTCGCCTCCTTTTCCGCTTTCAGCATAGCGGCAGGGTGGGGGGATTGTCAACGCCCGGGGCCTTACACCTTGTCAACCGGGGGTTGCCCCTCTTGGGCCGCAGGGGATTCCGGCTCCTCCTCGTCCCCGGCGGCCCGCTTCAGGTCAGCCTGGGTGAGGGCCATGAGGGCGGCCTTGTCCACCGTCTCCAGCCCCGCCACCCGGTCGGACTGGCAGGAGACCGCCCGCTCGAAGAAGTTGCGCACGTCCCGGGCGTTGCCGAAGTTCTCGTCCCGGTTTTCGTACATCTCGTCCAGAAAGTCCTTGGCGTAGGCCCCGGCGGCCTCGTCCAGCGTGTAGCCGTTCTTTTCGCACATGGACTGGAAAATTTGGTACATCTGGCCGCCGTCGTAGTCCTCGAAATAGAAGTATTTGTTGAAGCGGCTCTCCAGGCCGGGGTTGGAGTGGATGAACTCCCCCATCAGGTCGGTGTAGCCCGCCACGATGACGATGAGGTCGTCCCGGTGGTCCTCCATGTTCTTCAAAAGCACCTCCACCGCCTCCTGGCCGAAGTCGTTCTGGCCGGTGTGGCTGGTGAGGGCGTAGGCCTCGTCGATGAAGAGCACGCCGCCGATGGCCTTGGTGATGACCTCCTGGGTTTTGAGGGCGGTCTGGCCCACGAAGCCCGCCACCAGCCCGGAGCGGTCCACCTCCACGAGCTGGCCCTTGGACAAAACGCCGATGGCGTGGTAAAGCTTGGCCAGCAGACGGGCCACGGTGGTCTTGCCGGTGCCGGGGTTGCCCAGGAACACCAGGTGGAGGGACAGGGGCGGCACGGGGAGGCCCTCCCCCTCCCGCAGGCGGCGGACCTTCACCAGGTTCACGAGGCTCTTCACGTCGGCCTTCACCTTGTCCAGCCCGCACAGCTCGTCCAGCTGGGCCATCAGTTCCTCCAGGGTGGGCTCCGGCTCCTTTTTCTCCTCTTCCTCCTGGACCTCCTCCGCCGGGGCGGGGGCGGCAGGGGCGGGGCGGGAGGTCACGAAGTCCTTGGCGTCCAGCGGGGCCTTGCCCCCCTCCAGGCCGTCCTTGTCGCACAGGGCGGACAGGGCGTCGGCGCAGCGGTTGACGAAGCCGGCCTCCCCCTCGCTGACCACCCCGTCCACGGCGGCGAAGAGAAGGGCCATCAGGGTGAAGAGGTCCACGAACCGCCGGGCCAGGCCGGTGTTCGCCACCTTGTCCCAGGCCCGCATGCGGCCGAAAAAGTCCGGGGTCTTGAAGCCGGGGTAACCCGTCACGCTGGTGCCCAGCTCCCAATAGAGGATGGAGGGCACCGGGTTGCCCCGGAGGTAGATGGCGTTATAGTACTCCACATAGCCGGGGGTCAGGGCGGCCCCGTCGGCCTTCCAGGTCCCCAGGGCGCAGGACTGGAAGAACGCGTCCAGCTCGTGGGTCAGCCGCACCCGGAGGGCGGCGTCCGGGACGGCGCGGATGAAGGCGGAGACGCCCTCCTCGTACTGCTTGTGGACCTCCGCCGGGGAGAGGGGTGTTTTCATAGGTGGTCACCTCTGATTTAAAGTATTTCCATTATAACCGCTGGGCGGGCATTTGGCAAACGCTCCTTCCGCCTCTTGACTTTCCCCAATCTTCGCATTAGAATAATTAAGCTGCTTCATTATTATAAAGGTGCTTTAACAAAAAGGAGTTGACCCATATGCCCATCTATTTGGACCATGCCGCCACCACCCCGGTGTGTCCCGCCGCAGTTCAGGCCGCCGTGGAGGCCATGACGGAGGGCTGCGGCAACCCCTCCTCGGTCTACCCCCTGGGGAAGGCCGCCGCCCAGCGGCGGGAGGCCGACCGGGCCGTGGTGGCCGGGGCTCTGGGGTGCCTGCCGGAGGAGTTCTTCTTCACTTCCTGCGGCACCGAGGGGGACAACTGGGCCATCTCCGCCGCCGTGGAGCTGAACCGGCGGAAGGGAAACCACGTGGTCACCACCGCCATCGAGCACTCCGCCGTGCTGGAGCCTATGAAGGCCCTCCAGGCCAAGGGCTTTGAGGTCACCTTTTTAAAGCCGGACAAGACCGGCCGCATCGACCCTCAGGCCGTGGCGGAGGCTGTCCGACCCGACACCATCCTGGTGTCCATGATGCTGGTCAACAACGAGGTGGGTTCCCTCCTGCCCGTCCGGGCCGCCGCGGACGCCATCCGGGCCGCGGGCTCCCCCGCCCTTCTGCACACCGACGCCGTCCAGGGCTTTTTGAAGGTGCCCTTCACCCCCAGGGAGCTGGGGACGGACTTCGTCACCATCTGCGGCCACAAGGTCCGGGCCCCCAAGGGCATCGGCGGGCTCTACATCAAAAAGGAGCTTATCCCCAAAATAAAGCCCCTCCTGCTGGGGGGCGGCCAGGAGCGGGGGCTGCGGCCCGGCACCGAGCCCACCGCCCAGATCGCCGCCTTCGCCGCCGCCGTGGCGGCCTGGACCCCCGGAACTTCCGAGGCCATCCGGGGGGTGAAGGACTACGCCGCGGAAAGGCTCTCCGCCATCGACGGCGTGGAACTCATCGACCGGGGGGACGCCCCCCACATTCTGCCCATCTCCCTGCCCGCCTTCTCCGGCCAATCCCTGGTGGAGGCCCTGGGGAGCCAGGGGATGTACGTCTCCTCCGGCTCGGCCTGCCACCGCGGGAGGCCCAGCCACGTGTTCGCCGCCATGCCGCTGAACCCCAAGGTAAAGCTGGGGGCCCTGCGGGTCTCCTTCGGGCCGGAGTCCACCCGGGAAGAGGTGGACACCCTGGCGGGGCTGCTGGAGCATATCTGCAAAAACAAGACGCTGCTTTTTTGACGGGCGGGACACCGCACGAGGTAAGGAGGTAATTGGTTGTTTTCTTACATGAGGAGGGGCAAGGCCTTTTACAAGGACGTCGTGACCCTGGCCATCCCCATCATCCTGCAAAATCTGATCACCAACTCTCTGGGCCTGCTGGACACCTTCATGGTGGGTATGCTGGGGGAGGCCCCCATGGCCGCCGTGACCCTGGCCAACATCCCCATCTTCGTGGTGCTGCTGATGGTCTTCGGGATGCAGTCGGGGGCGTCGGTGCTCATCAGCCAGTTCTACGGCAAGGGGGACTATGACGCCATCAGCCGGGTCATGGGCATCGGCTTTTACGTCTCCGGCGCCGTAAACCTGGTCTTTGGCTGTATCATGTGCTTCTTCCCGGTCCAGTTCATGGGCCTCTTCGGCAGCGACGCCGGGGTCATCGCCCTGGCCGCCGAGTACGCCCGGATGGTCGCCTTCTCCTTCTTCTTTGACGGACTGGCCCAGGTGTACATCGCCGCCCACCGCAGCATGGCCAACCCCAAGCTGGGCCTGTACATCCTGGTGGTGTCCATGGTGAGCAACACCTTCCTCAACTGGGTGTTCATCTTCGGCAAGCTGGGGGCCCCCGCCATGGGGGTACAGGGGGCCGCCCTGGCCACCCTCATTTCCCGGATGCTGGAGTGCGCCATCGCCGTGGGCCATATCTGCCTCAACAAGAGCTTCCGGGTCAAGCCCAGCCAGCTTTTCCGTCCCGGCGGGGAGATGCTCTCCCGGTACTTCCGCTATGCCACCCCCGTGGTGCTCAACGAGACCCTCTGGGGCCTGGGCACTGCCATCTACCCCACCATCATGGGCCACATGGAGGGCTCCCAAGCCATCCTGGCGGCCTTCGGCATCTCGGGCAACATCGAGAAGGTGGCCACGGTGGTGGTCTTTGCCATTGCCGGCACCGCCGCCATCATCGTGGGCCGGGAGATTGGCGCAGGGCGGCGGGACACGGTGTATGAGGTGGGCCTCACCCTGGACACCCTGGCTTTTCTCGCCGGGCTGATCGTGGGGCTGGTATTGATCGTCCTGACCTTCACCTTCTTCAGCCCGGTGCTCTACCCCATGTTCCACCTGTCGCCGGAGGCCTCCTCCATCGCCACCATGATGTCGGTGGTCACCTTCTCCTTCCTGTCCCTGCGCTCCTTCAACTCCACCAACACAGTGGGGGTGCTCCGGGGCGGCGGGGACGTGCGCACCGCCTCCATCATCGACCTGAGCCCCCTGTGGTTCGTGTCCATTCCCCTGGCCGCCCTGGCCGGGCTGGTGTTCCACTGGGGCATCCTGGTGGTGTACCTGTGCATCTCTCTGGAGAACGTGGTGAAGTTCTTCTTCGGGATGGCCCGGCTGAAGTCGGGGGCGTGGATCCGGGATGTAACCGCGGCGTAAGGACCGTTTTTTCGGGAAAAGCCCGGTTGATTTTCAGCGACTGCACGTCAAACGTGCGTAAATCTGAGGGACATTTCTTTTCCCGAGGAAAAGTCTTGGATACTGACCTGGTCGCAGATTCCCTTTCTAGTAGACAGTCTACTGCCCGAAGCTAGGGGGGAAAAGCACGGGTGCGTCTGTGCGACCCGTGGTCCCTCTCGCGCCGCTCGGCCGCTGACGTGTTCTTGACACAGCCTGGTCTTTTAGCCTTCCCCTCGGGGGAAGGTGGCAGCCCGAAGGGCTGACGGATGAGGGGAACTCGGGATAATGGGAAAGGCCCTGCCAAACGACAAGTTCCCCTCATCAGTCTGCTTCGCAGACAGCTTCCCCCAGGGGAAGCCTAATTGATAGGCCTTCACCCGGCCACGGGCGTCCACTATCGCCGTTGGCAATCCCACCGTCTTACCGCTAACCCCCGCCCCTTTCCTTGCCACGGAAAGGGGCGGTTTTTTTGCCGCATTTTCCTGAAATCATTCACATTTTATTTACAACCCCAACTATTGACTTTCCCGGTCCATGGTGGTACATTATCTTTAGCACTCAGGAGAATAGAGTGCTAAAATCTTTTTTGTGAGGTGAGCGGCTTGGACTTAAGCGAACGAAAAAAGAAGATCCTCCGGGCCGTCATCGAAAGCTACGTCCAGAACGCCGAGCCGGTGGGCTCCAAGGCGGTGGCCGAATGGGCCCGGCTGGACGTATCCTCGGCCACCATCCGCAACGAGATGGCCGATCTGGAGGAGCAGGGCTACCTGGAGCAGCCCCACACATCCGCCGGACGGGTGCCCTCCCCCAAGGGCTACCGGCTCTACGTCAACGAGTTGATGGGAGACTACAAGCTCTCCATCCAGGAGACCCAGCGGATCAACGAGGCCCTCCACCTGAAAATGAAGGCCCTGGACCGGGTCATCGACGAGGCGGGCCGGGTGGTGGCCAAGCTCACCCAGTACCCCGCTTTCGCCCTGGCCACCGGGCCGGAGAAAATGACCATCCGGCGCTTTGATCTGCTGCTGGTGGAGCAAAACGCTTTCATCGCGGTGGTGATGACCGATTCCAACGTGGTGCGCAACAAGCTCTTCCGGCTCTCGGAGGACCTGAGCGAATCCCAGCTTCAAATGCTGGGCACCCTTCTGAACACCGGTTTCACCGGCCTGACCCTCTCCGAGCTCACCCCCGAGCTGGCCCGGGTGGCCCGCCACGCCACGCGTGAGGCCTACGACCTCATCGAGCTGGTGGTACGCTTTGGAGCCGAGGTCCTGGACGAGCTGACCAAGCGGCCGGTCCACACCGCGGGCATCGCCAACCTGCTGGAGCACCCGGAGTACCAAAGCCTGGAAAAGGCCCAGCCCTTGATGAGCTTCCTTTCCGACGAGGAGTTCGGCCCCTTCCCCATCCGGGTCGACCCCGGCAGCCCCACCGATATCGTCATCGGCCCGGAGAACGTGGCCGAGGCGCTGAAAGATTCCAGCGTGGTCATGGCAAGCTATGACCTGGGCGACGGGATGAAGGGCCTGATCGGCGTGGTGGGCCCCACCCGGATGGATTACGCCAAAATCTCCGCACGGCTGTCCTATTTCGCCAGAGGGCTGACCTGGCTCATCGGCCAAGGCGGGCTTCCCCCCGGCGATCCTGAGCAGTGACGCCGCTTTATCACGAGAATACCAAGGAGGGAATCTCTTGAGTAAGAAAGAGAACAAAAAGCAGGCCCCCGAGGCCGGGGACCAGACCTTGGACGAGGCCGTCCAGACCCCTGAGGCCGAGATCCAGGCCGATACCCCCGGCGCCGAAGGGCCCGATCCCCTGCTGGAGGAGCTGGAGACCCTGAAGGCCAATCTGGCCGATCAGGAGGACAAATTTCTCCGGCTGGCCGCCGAGTACGACAACTTCCGCCGACGTAGCCAGAAGGAAAAAGAGGCCATCTACTCGGACGCCAAGGCCGACGCGGTGAAGGCCCTCCTCCCCGTCTACGACAATCTGGAGCGGGCATTGAAGCAGGACACCCGTGACGAGGCCTACGCCAAGGGCGTGGAGATGACCATGACCGGCCTGAAAAAGGCGCTGGAGTCCCTGGGGGTCCAGGAGATCCCCGCCCTGGGACAGAGCTTCGACCCCACCTTTCACAACGCCGTGATGCACGTGGAGGATGAGGAATACGGCGAAAACGTGGTCGTGGACGTCTTTCAGGCCGGGTTCACCCTGGGCGAAAAGGTGATCCGCTTCGCCATGGTGAAGGTGGCCAACTGATCCCCCGCCGGAAGGCTCCCCTCATCAGTCAGCCCGCGGCTGACAGCTTCAACGACTTTGGCTTGCATCAAGCAGCCCTAAGCGATCGCTAAGGCCCGCTGGACCCCAGGGGAAGCCCTTAAGCCTTCCCCTGGGGGAAGGTGGCACAGCGAAGCTGTGACGGATGAGGGGAACCTTTCGATTTTCATATACTTTTGTATAAAACAATTTACTTTGTTATTGGAGGAATTTATATGTCTAAGATCATCGGTATTGACCTGGGTACCACCAACTCCTGCGTGGCGGTCATGGAGGGCGGCGAGGCCGTCGTCATCCCCAACGCCGAAGGCAACCGCACCACCCCTTCCGTCGTAGCCTTCTCCAAGGAGGGCGAGCGGATGGTGGGCCAGGTGGCCAAGCGCCAGGCCGTCACCAACCCCGACCGCACCGTGGCCTCCATCAAGCGTGAGATGGGCTCCGACTACAAGGTCACCGTTGACGGCAAGAGCTACACCCCCCAGGAGATCTCCGCCATGGTGCTCCAAAAGCTGAAAAGCGACGCCGAGGCCTACCTGGGCGAGAGCGTCTCCGAGGCCGTCATCACCGTCCCCGCCTACTTCACCGACGCCCAGCGCCAAGCCACCAAGGACGCCGGCCGCATCGCCGGGCTGGACGTGAAGCGCATCATCAACGAGCCCACCGCCGCGGCCCTGGCCTACGGCATCGACAAGGAGTCCGACCAGAAGATCATGGTCTACGACCTGGGCGGCGGCACCTTCGACGTGTCCATCCTGGAGATCGGCGACGGGGTCATCCAAGTGCTGGCCACCGCGGGCAACAACCGCCTGGGCGGCGACGACTTCGACACCGCCGTGATGAACTGGATGGTGGCCGAGTTCAAGAAGGACTCCGGCATTGACCTCTCCGGCGACAAGGTGGCCATGCAGCGTTTGAAGGAAGCCGCCGAGAAGGCCAAGATCGAGCTCTCCGGCGTCACCTCCTCCAACATCAACCTGCCCTATATCACCGCCGACGCCAGCGGCCCCAAGCACCTGGACCTGACCCTCACCCGGGCCAAGTTCAACGAGCTGACCGCCCACCTGGTGGACGCCACCTCCGGCCCCGTGAAGCAGGCCATGTCCGACGCGGGCCTCTCCTCCGGCGACCTGTCCAAGGTCCTGCTGGTGGGCGGCTCCAGCCGCATCCCCGCCGTCCAGGACATGGTGAAGAAGCTCACCGGCAAGGAGGGCTTCAAGGGCATCAACCCCGACGAGTGCGTGGCCATGGGCGCCGCCCTCCAGGGCGGCGTGCTGGTGGGCGACGTGAAGGGCCTGCTGCTGCTGGACGTCACCCCCCTGTCTCTCGGCATCGAGACCATGGGCGGCGTGTTCACCAAGCTCATCGAGCGCAACACCACCATCCCCGCCAAGAAGAGCCAGATCTTCACCACCGCCGCCGACAACCAGACCAGCGTGGAGGTCAACGTGCTCCAGGGCGAGCGTGAGATGGCCCAGTACAACAAGTCCCTGGGCCGGTTCAACCTGGACGGCATCGCCCCCGCCCGCCGGGGCGTGCCCCAGATCGAGGTGGCCTTCGACATCGACGCCAACGGCATCGTCAACGTCACCGCCAAGGACATGGGCACCGGCAAGGAGCAGCACATCACCATCACCTCCTCCACCAACATGTCCAAGGACGACATCGAGAAGGCCGTCAAGGAGGCCGAGCAGTTCGCCGCCGAGGACGCCAAGAAGAAGGAAGAGGTGGAGGTCCGCAACCAGGGCGAGCAGATGGTCTACCAGACCGAAAAGACTCTGGAGGAGCTCAAGGACAAGATCGACGCCGCCGACAAGTCCACCCTGGACGGCGCGCTGAACAAGCTCAAGGAGGCCCTGAAGGGCACTGATACGGGCGCCATCAAGACCGCCACCGAGGAGCTGTCCAAGGCCTTCTATCCCATCACCGAGAAGCTCTATAACCAGGCCGGCGGCCAGGCTGGCGCCCAGCCCGGCCCCGACATGGGCGGCGCCGGGTTCACCGGCGGCCCCCAGTCCGGCCCCGCCGATGACGGCGTGGTGGACGCCGACTATACCGTTGTGGACGACGACGACAAGAAATAATCCCGTGAGGAAAAAACGGGCGGGTCCCGGACCCGCCCGTTTCTCCCGTAAAGAGGTGAGCATACATGCCTGAACAGAAAAGAGATTATTACGAAGTCCTGGGCGTCTCCCGCGGGGCTTCCGACGACGAGCTGAAGAAGGCCTACCGGAAGCTGGCCAAGCAGTACCACCCCGACCTGAACCCCGACGACAAGGTGGCCGAGACCAAGTTCAAGGAGATCAACGAGGCCTACGAGGTCCTGTCCGACAAGGATAAGCGCTCCCGCTACGACCAGTTCGGCCACGCGGGGGTGGACCCCAACTTCGGCGCGGGGGGCCCCGGCGGCTATGGCGGGGGCTTCGGCGGCTTCGACATGGGGGACATCGACCTGGGCGATATCTTCGGCTCCTTCTTCGGCGGGGGCTTCGGCGGCGGGGCCCAGCGGGCCAACCCCAACGCCCCCAAGAAGGGGGACACCCTCCGGGCCGCCGTCACCATCACCTTTGAGGAGGCGGCCTTCGGCTGCGAGAAGGAGATCGTCCTCACCCGCTCGGAGACCTGCGACACCTGCAAGGGCTCCGGCTGCGCCGCGGGCACCACGGCGGAGGTTTGTCCCGACTGCCACGGCACGGGCACCATCCGCATCCAGCGGGGAGGCGGGGCCTTCACCTTCGCCACCTCCGCCCCCTGCTCCCGCTGCCAGGGCAGCGGCAAGATCATCCACCAGCCCTGCCACGACTGCCACGGCTCCGGCCAGGTGCGCAAGCAGCGGAAGATCACCGTCTCCATCCCCGCGGGCATCGACAACGGCCAGGCCATCTCACTGCGGGGCCAGGGCGGGGCCGGAAAGAACGGCGGCCCGGCGGGGGATCTGCTGATCTCGGTCACCGTCAAGCCCAGCGACAAGTTCCGCCGGGACGGCACGGCGGTCTACCTGGAACAGAACGTCACCTTCGCCCAGGCGGCCCTGGGGGCTAAGCTCACCATCCCCACCATCGACGGGGACGTGGAGTACACCATGCCCGAGGGCACCCAGCCCGGCACCACCTTCCGGCTGCGGGGCAAGGGCATCCCCTCCGTCAACGGCCGGGGCCGGGGCGACCAGTTCGTCACTGTCCGGGTCCGGGTCCCCACCGCCCTCAGCCATGAGCAGAAGGAGGCCCTGAAGGCCTACGCCGCCGCCATGGGGGAGGCCGAGGCCGCCGGGGAGACCGGGGGCAAAGGATTTTTTGACAAACGCAAGAAAAAGAAATAAAATAGAGGGCGGCCCTTTCCGGGGTCGCTCTTATTTTATCTTTCCGGGAGTTCACGCCTATGAGATACATCACCCCCTCCATCCTCTTTGCCCTGGCCGTCCTGGGCTGCGTCTTTCTCTTCCTCCTGCGTTACGTCCGGGGGGCCCGGGGCGGCCTGGCCCCGGCGGAGAAATCCGCCCAGCCCCGCCGGCTCACCTTTGCCGGTAGGTGCCACCCCATGGAGCGGAAGGACCGGCTGCCCCTCCTGCTCATCACCCTGGTCTACGCCGCCACCGCCTTCTTCCAGCTGGGGGACACCACCGCCCCCCAGAGCGTCTATGAGTTCGCCGGGGGCGCCCCCCTCACCATCGAGATCATGGGCGACCCGGTGTACGCCGCCGGCATCCGCTACTACTCCGGCCTGGGCACGGGGGCCTACAACGTGGAGATCTCCGCCGACGGCGGCCACTGGTCCACCCTGTGGCAGCGCAGGGAGGATGGAGCCGATCCGGACAAGGTCACCGGCTGGTACTGGGCCAACGCCGAGGGCTATGACCCCAGCTACGCCCTGACCCAGAAATACAACCAGCTGTATAAGTGGATCGACGTCACCGTGGAAAATCCCCAGAACGTCCGCTTTATTCGAATCACCGGGAAAGCGGAGAAGGCCAACCTTCAGCTGTCCAAATTCTGCCTTTTGGATCAAAGCGGCCGCCCGGTTCCCTTCAACTGGGCCCTGGCCGACGGCTCCGCCGCCGCTCCGGAGGTCCGGGACCTCTTCTCGGTGGACGCCACGGTGCCCGCCAAGTCCACCTGGCACAACTCCACCTACTTTGACGAGATCTACCACGCCCGCACCGCCAAGGAGCATATCGACGGGGTCTACCCCTACGAGGTGACCCATCCCCCCCTGGGCAAGCTGATCTTGGGCCTGGGCATCCGTCTCTTCGGTATGACCCCCTTCGGCTGGCGGTTCATGGGGACCCTCTTCGGGGTAGGAATGCTCCCCATCCTCTATGTGTTCCTGAAAAACCTCTTCGGCAAGACCCCGGTGGCCGCCTGCGGCACCGCCCTCTTCGCCTTTGACTTCATGCACCTGACCCAGACCCGCATCGCCACCATCGACACCTACGGGGTCTTTTTCATCCTGTGCATGTACCTCTTTATGTACCGCTACCTCACCCTCCCCGCGGGGACTTCCTTCAAGAAGGGGGCCCTGCCCCTCTTCCTCTCCGGGCTCATGTGGGGCCTGGGGGCCTCGGCCAAGTGGACGGTGATCTACGCCGCCCTGGGGCTGGCCGTGGTCTACTTCATGGGCTTTTACCAGAAGCTCCGGGACTGGCCCCCGGAACAAAAGGGGGAGCTGGCCGGCTGGTGCGTCAAGACCCTGCTGTTCTCCGTCTTGTGCTTTATCATCATCCCCTTCGCCATCTATACCGCCTCCTACCTCCCCTACGCCCAGGCCAAGGGGGTGGACCTGTCCCTCGCCAACACCCTGGCCGGGGCGAAGGAGAGCCTGCCGGTCCTCTTCCAGAACGTCTGGGGCCACCTCACCGGGGGAGAGGAATTCAAGGCCGCCGTCATCCCCACCGACAGCCTCACCGGCATCATGGCCAACAACCAGTGGTATATGCTCACCTATCACGAGGGGGTCTCCCAGGCCCATCCCTACTCCTCCCGGTGGTTCCAGTGGATCGTGGATGCCCGGCCCATCCTCTACTATATGGACAACTCCGTCCCCGGCTTCACTACCCGCTTCGCCGCCTTCGGCAATCCCGTGGTCTGCTGGGCGGGGCTGGGGGCCATCCTGGTCTGTGCCGCCCACTCCTTCCGCCGCCTGTGGTCCAAGGCCGCCTTCCTGGCCGCCCTGGGCGGGGCGGCCACCCTCCTCACCTACCGCTCGGAGCAGGGGGAGAACGGGGTCTTCTACGCCGAACTGCCCCCCGAGGTTCTCATCCGCAACTGGATCATCCTGGCCGCCTGCCTCCTGGCCTATCTGGCTCTGGCCGGCCTTCTGCTGTACGCCGCCCCGGGCCATTCCGGGAAGGCCGCCTTCATCCTGGTGGCCTTCCTCTCCCAGCTGGCCCCCTGGTGGCTCATCGGCCGCACCACCTTCGAGTACCACTATTTCCCCTCTACCCTCTTCCTCACCTTCGCCATCTCCTACCTCTTCGACGGACTGGTGGAGCGGGGCGTGGACTGGAAAAAGCCGGTCTACGGCCTCACAGGGCTGTCGGCGGGCCTGTACGCCCTCTTTTACCCCGTCCTCATCGGCCTGACCATCCCCACCTGGTATGAGCCCTTGGTCAAGTGGATCGAGAGCTGGCCCTTCTAGGTGCGGACAGTTTACCCGCAGGGTATGAGCTGTCCGTAGGCGGCGCAGCCGCCAACGGGCAGCCGATCTGCGGAAAATGCGTCGCTTCGCTCCACAGCCGCGCCTTCCGGGGGAGTCCGCTCCTTTTGGCCGCGGGAAACCGGCTGCGCCGAACCAGCCCCCGGATACCCCCTCCACCCTGCGGGGTGGAGGAAAGATTGGACGACTTCAGGAGGTCCCATTATCATGTTTCTAGCCGACTACCACACCCACTCCCTCTGCTCTCCCGACAGCTCCGCCCCCCTGGTCCAGATGGCCCAGGCGGCTCTGGATGCCGGAATGGACGAGTTGTGCCTCACCGACCACTGCGACCTGCTCAGCGCCGACGGCAAGCTGGACCTCTCCTTCCGCTGGGAGGGGGTCGAGGAACAGCTGGCCCAGGCACGGGCCCAATTTGCCGGACGGCTCCCCATCCGAATGGGCCTGGAGCTGGGTGAGCCCTGGGAGGCCCCCCAGGAGGCCGCCCGGATCGTCAGCCACCCGGAGTTGGACTTTGTCATCGGCTCGGTGCACAATCAGGGGCGGGCCGCCGGAGGCGTGGACTTTTACTATATCGATTACCGCGGTGAGGAGGCCTGCTACACCGCCCTGGACGACTACTTCTCCTGCATGGAGGCCCTGGCCGCTCTGGACTGCTACGACGTGCTGGGCCACGTCATCTACCCGCTCCGGTACATGAACGGCCGGGACGGCAACCACGTGACCCTGGACCGGTACACCGAGCGCATCCGCTCCATCTTCCGCACGGTCATCGCAAAGGGCAAGGGCATCGAGGTCAACACCTGCCGGGGCCGGAGCGTGGAGGACTGGCGGAGCATCCTGGCCCTCTACCGCTCCTGCGGAGGCACCCTCGTCACCCTGGGCAGCGACGCCCACAGCCCCGGGGACGTGGCCAAGGGCCTCCCCGCCGCCGCCCGACTCCTGGGGGAGATGGGTTTTGATTCCATCGCCGTCTACGAACGCCGCCAGCCCAAACTGGTCAAACTATAAGAAACGATAGAAGGAGGACATCATCATGATCGCACTGGGTTCCGACCACGGAGGCTTCGCCCTCAAGCAGCATATCATCGGTTATCTGGAGGCCAACAACATCCCCTACAAGGACTTCGGCTGTGACAACACCGACTCCTGCGACTACCCCGACTTCGGCGCCGCCGCCGCCCAGGCGGTGGCCTCCGGCGCGTGCGAGAAGGGCATCGTCATCTGCACCACCGGCATCGGCATCTCCATCGCCGCCAACAAGGTCAAGGGCATCCGCTGCGCCCTGTGCTCCGAGCCCCTCTCCGCCGAGATGACCCGCCGCCACAACGACGCCAATATGCTGGCCCTTGGGGGCGGCATGATCGGCCCCAACCTGGCCGAGCGCATCGTGGAGGTCTTTCTGAACACCGCCTTCGAGGGCGGCCGCCATCAGCGGCGGGTGGATAAGATCTCCGGGCTGGAAAAATAAACCTTATCCCCAAACCGGTCTAAAAAGGGCCCCGCGTCATGAGACGCGGGGCCCTTTTGTCTGTCTGTTCAGCTCAGCCGGAGCAGCGCACGATGCACTTGACGCTCACTCCGTCGATGGTGGCGGTGACGCTGCAGGTACCCTTTCCCACGCCGGTGACCGTGCCGTCAGAGGAAACGGAGGCCACGTTGGGGTTGCTGGAGCTCCAGGAGGCCGCCGCGCTGGTCCCCTGGGGGATCAGCCGGAAGGTCTCCCCGACCTTCAGGGTGAAGTCCTCCCGGTTCAGGGTAAAAGAGGCGGTCCCGCCGCCGGAGGGGGCGGTGGAGGCGCTGGGCGCGGCGCTGGCCGGGGTGTCTCCGGTTTTCTTGAAGTTGCACCGGACAATGCACTTCTGCTCCCCCACGCCGTCCAGCGTAGCGGTAAGGGTGACGGTTCCCTCGGACACGGCGGTGACCACGCCGTTCCAGGAGACCGAGGCCACGTTGGGATCGCTGGACTTCCACGTGATGTCCCCGCTGGTCCCCGCCGGAGTATATGTAGCCTTCATCTGGAAAACCTGCCCCACCGCGTCAAAGGTGAAATCCTCCCGGTTGAGGGTGAAGCCGGTGGGGCTGCCCGCCGCCGGAGTGACCTGAGGGGTCACGGCGGGAGGGGTCTCCGGGGGAAGGCTCTCCACCGGACTGGTCTCAACGCTCTGACTCTCCTCCGGGGGCTGACTGTCCTGGGGCTGGACGCTCTGGGTCACCTCCGGGTTGGGTGAGTTCTCCGGCCCGGCCGGATTCTTGTCCAGCATGGATTTGACGATGGAGATGACGATACATACCGCCGCCACGATCAGGGCCAGGGAGATGATGGTGCCGATGATCCGCCCGATGGAGGGGCCGCCGTATCCGCCGCCCCCGCCGCCGCGCCGGCTTCCTCCAGCCAATCGTTTTCCCCCCTTGGCCCGCGGGGCCTCTTCGTAATCCTCGTCGTAGTCGCTGTCGGGATCGTCCCAGCGCCCGGTGCCGTCCTCGTTGCAGAAGGGACAATGTTTATAGGTGACGGAGTACATCTCTCCGCAATACTCACATTTGATCAGTTCATTTTTCGAACCGGCCTGCCTTGCCATGTCCTTCCCCCCGTTTCCGCGTTTTTCCCTATTATTGTACACGCTGGGAGGAAAATCGTCAACGGCCCCAGGGCAACTGTCACTATTTTGTAATTGCGCGCGGGCACATCCGAAAAGCCGGGATATCCGCGCCTTTCCACAAAAATTCTGTCAAAAAGGCGGGGCCGGGGGCGTTCAGAGGCACCCCGCGGCTCACGGATAAAAGTGCCGGCAGATCTCCCCGGAGGAGGGCGTCACCTTCCGCTCCTCACACAGCTCGTCTATGGTGAGAAAGAGAAACCCCTTCTCGTGCAGGGCGTCCACGATGCGCAGGGCCGCCTCCACCGAGGTGGGGTAGATGTCGTGGAGCAGGATGATGTCCCCGTCGGAGGCCCGGGAGACCACGTGCTCCACAATGCGGTCCACGTTTTTATCGTTCCAGTCCTCCGGGTCGATGGACCACAGGATGATGGGGCTTCCCGCCCGCTTGATCACCCCGTTGTCCGTCATGCCGTAAGGGGGGCGGAGGATAAAGTCGTTGTGGCCCAGGGTTTCCTTCAAAAGGTTCCTCGTCCGGTCCACCTGGGCGGAAAAATCGGCGGCGTTGAGGCCGGTAAGTTTCACGTGGTCGTAGGTATGGATGCCGATCTGGTGCCCCTCCCGATCCATCCGCTGCACCACGTCCTCATTACCGGGAACCAGCTCCCCGATGAGGAAAAAGGTGGCGTGGACCCCCCGCCGGGCCAGTCCGTCCAACAGGTCTGTGGTGGTGGAGCGCCGGGGGCCGTCGTCAAAGGTCAGGGCGATGAGCTTGGGCTCCTCCACCCCCTCCGCCAGCCCGTCCGCCCGCACCGTATCCAGCGAAAAGCAGCGCTCCATCCCCAGCCCCGCCCAGGGGAGCGTCAGGGCCAGCAGGAGCGCCACCGCTTGTTTTTTCCAGTCAAAACACAAGCCCGCCCCACCGCCTTTCTGTCCATTGATAAGAACAGTATGCGCAGTGGGACGGGCTTTTCCTCTGTCAAAAAATGTTGTTCACGCCTGCCGGGGGTCCGGGTCCCCGTCCAGGGTGGAGATATAGCGGAACAGGGGCAGTAGCTTCTCCCACTCCCCGATGATATGCGCCGGAAGCTGGGGCGAAAACAGAAGCTCATCATGGGGCCGGTCACAGCTCAGAGAGAAGCCTCCCTTTTTGTTGTACCAGGGGTCCAGCAGGGCGCTGGGGGCCTCCTTCCGGCGTTTGAAGTCCTCCCCGTTGAGGGTAAATGTATCCTGTTTTTTGAGCTGGCGGGCGAACTTCTCCATGGTCTTGGGGTCCTTGTCCATCCGGGCCCGGAATTTGGCCATAGTAGCCGCCCGGGCCATCCAGTAGCCCAGGCCGAAGCTGTACTCCTCCGGGCCCAGCTCAAACCAGAACACGGGCTGGAGGGACCACTCCTCCGCGGGCTGCTCCAGAGAGAGCCAGAGGTGATCCTTATAAGGCCCCCGTCCATGGAGCCTCCGGGCGTCCCGGTAGATACGGGAGACCCGGCACATCAGCCCCAGCTCCTCGTGGGGTTCGGCAAAACCCTCGTAGAGGTCCCGGGCCAGCGCCTTCATGGGCTCGTAAAACGTGGTGAGATACTCCTCCTTGTGGGCCTCGAACCAGCTGCGCTCGTTATTGAAGCGGATACCCCACATGAAGTCGACCGTCTCTTTTGTAAAGCCTTGAAACATGGTGATCTCTCTCCTTTTGCGGCTGGCTCACACACCCGGCGGGGGCAGGGGGGCGTCCGGGTCCGGGGTGGGCGTGGGGGCCGCGGAGGGCTCCGCCGCCGGGGCCTGGCTCTCCACGGGCGGCTGCGCCGTCTCCTCGGGGGGACGGCTCTCCACCACCGGGGGCGTCACCGCTCCGGTCTCCGCCGGGGAGCTTGTCTGCGCCGGGTCCCCGCTCACCACGGGGGCGCCGCTCTCCGTGGGGGCAGTGCTTTCGGCGGGGTCCGCCACGTCCGGAGTGGGTGTCACCGGCGTCAGGGTCTTGAGGCCCGTGGCCGGGTCGATCCCCCACAGGGCCGCGTCGGCGGGGTTGTAGAAGATGACGGCGTCACGCAGCTTATAGTTGGTCTTGTAGAGATAGTTGGTGGAGATCACGTTCCCCGAGGCGTCCACCAACTGCTGATAGGTCTCGATGGACACGGCGTTGTAGGCGGTGCGCTCGGGGTCCTTCTGCGTGGTGCCCTGGGCGACGGCGGGGTTGGCCTCGTAGGTGGTCTGGGCGTACTGGGTGACCACCCGGTTGGTGGAGTAGGGCTCCCCGTGGATGCCGGTGGCGTCGGTGCCGTAGACGGCCACCCGGACATAGTTGTCGCTGTCCACGTAGGCCTCGATCTTCACCGGGTAGTCGGTGTTGTTCTTGAACTGGAAATCCAGGCTGCCGGAGGTGCCCGCGTCACCGTAGACCGTGGCGTCCAGGCCGCCCTTGATATAATTGGGCTCGTAGCGGTGGGCGTGGCGCTCCACAGTCTCCAGATTGGCCTTCAGGGTGGACCAGTAGAGGGTGGAGGAGGCCTGGCAGATGCCGCCCGCGGTGGTATCCACCGTCTTGCCGTTGACATAGGCCCCCGCCTTTCCGTAGCCGTTGGAGGTGGAATAGGGGCTGCACACGGCGTTGAAGGAGAAGGTATCCCCGGGGAAAACCACCTGGCCGTTGAGGAAAGAACAGGCCAGGGCGATATTCTTCTTCCGGTCCGCGGTGCCGGTAAACTTGGTGGCGGCGGCCCCCAGGGTGTCCCGGAAGAGGCTGGCGGTCAGCGCCTCGGTGGAGAGGCCAGGCTCGGTCAGGGTGAGCGGGATCCGGCACTTGCTCCCCTCGGCGGCCTGATCCAGGGCGGCCCGGGCCGCCTCCACGTCAAAGTCCGCCCCGGTGACCGAGGGGACGATCTCCCCGCTGTCCTTGTCCAGATAAGCGTCGGCGGCCTCGGCGTACACCTCCCGGTGAATGGCCTCGAAGTCGGGCTCGGCGGGGGGCGCCTGGACCAGAGAGATGTTCACCGTCTCCGGCCCCGTGCCGATGAGGGCGGCGGTGACCCCGGTGCGGACGGCGTCGGCGTCCACCGCGGTCCCGGTGACGCCCTTTTCAAAGAGGATGGCCTCGTCGGTGACCTCATAGGTGGTCTCGTTCCCGTCGATGCCCAGCTCCCTTGTCAGCTCCGCCAGGGTGTCGTCCATCCGCTTCTGGCCCGCCTCGGTATACCGCAGGGAGGGTCCAAAGTCCGCGTTCCCCCGGGAAAACAGCGCCGCCACATAGCGTCCGCCGTTGGTGAGAAAATTTCCCCTGTCGTTGACGTGGGTCAGCGACTCGGCCAGGTCGCTGGGCTCCATCAGCCCTTCTGCGTCCAGCTCCAGCCGCGTCCCGCTCTGGGGCTCATAGAGCTCCACGGTCTTGCCCACCCACTTCAGCGGAAGCTCCGCGGTCAACTTCTCCTCCGCCTGGGCGTAGGTCAGCCCGGACACGTCCACCCCCAGCACGGAGGTGTGGGGCCACAGCTTGGCCCCGCTGGCGAAGGCGCACAGGCCGACATAGGCCACGGCCAGGACGCCCACCGCAAAGGCGGCGATCACAAGGGCCAGCTTTTTCCCCCCGGCGGAACCGGGGGCCACCCGCTTGCCTGTCTCTTTCTCTCCCATTCCAACATCACTCCATAACTACACACCTGTAAGGTGCGACACACAATATATGGTTTGATTATATGTGTTTTTTACTCAAAAAGCAATAACAGAACGGTTACATACGGCCTCTGCCTCTCCTGTTTCCGCTTTACAAAGGCTTGAAATCGTTGTATGATATGTAGTAAATGTGAAAGTATGATGTTTTGGGAGGCGCAGCATGTCAAATAAGCAAAATTCCAACATCCCCTGGTGGGTCATTGTGCTGGGCTTCATCTTCTTTTGGCCCATCGGCATGGTCCTTCTTTTCATGAACCTGGGGGGCGTCCAGATCCCCACGGATAAGATCAAACAGGATTTCCAGAGCGGCCGGACCTCCACCGGCGCCGGTCCGTACGCCCCCAGCGGCTCCGCGGGCCAGCAGCAGCGGCGGCAGACCCCGCCCACCGCCTCCTCCTTTCAGGCGGGGGCCGTTCCCCCGGGGGACGTCCGCTCGGGCACCGGCACCGCCCAGCCCCGCCAGGGCCAGGGGACCGGCCAGCAGCGGCAGGCCAGGGATCCGGGCCGGGTCTATCAGCAGGCCCCCCGTCCCGTCCACCGTGGCAAAAAGCCTATGGGGGGCACCTTACTCACCATTTTCGGCGCCATTTGTTCCCTGTCCTTTTTTATCGCCGCCATGGGGGTGGCCTTCGGCACCGGCTTCGTGAGCGGCGGCGCCATCGTGGGCTTTTTCACCGTGTTCGGCTTCCTCTGCGCCAGCCTCTTCATGACGGGCACCGGCATCTCCATGACCCGCCGGGCCCGCCGCCAGCGGCTCTACCTGGGGGCCATCGGCCAGCGCACCTCTATCTTCATCTCCGACCTGGCGGGTGCCGCCGGGGTCTCGGAGCGCAAATGTATCTCCGACCTTCAAAAGATGCTCTCTGACGGCATCCTCCCCATGGGCTATATCGACCGGGCCACCGGCCGGCTGGTCCTCACCGACCAGGGCTACGAGCGGCCCGCCGCCCCCCAGCCGGAGCCGGAACCGGAGAGGCCCACGGACAGTGACGACGATATTCTCCGCCAGATCAAGGAGATCAACGACGCCATCCCCGGCGAGGAGATGAGCCGGAAGATCGACCGGGTTGGGGAGATCACCGGCAAGATCCTGGACTATCAGCGGCAGAACCCCGCCAAGGCCGGCCAGCTGCGGCAGTTTTTGAACTACTATCTTCCCACCACCCTCAAGCTCCTCAAGACTTACGCCCAGCTGGACGCCCAGGGGGTGGAGGGGGAGAACATCACCGCCGCCAAGGCCCGCATCGAAAATATGATGGATAAGGTAGTGGAAGGCTTCGAAAAGCAGCTCGACCAGCTTTTCCAGTCCGATGCCATGGACATTGCCACCGACGTGGCGGTGCTGGAGCGGATGCTGGACAAGGATGGGCTGGGGACCGGCATGACCATGTAAATGAGTGCGTAGAACGCCCCGGCGGTGATCCGCCGGGGCGTTCTTTTGTTTGTCTGTTGGCGAATCGCACGTCGGGACACCGCAGCGTTAAGAAAATGCGCCGGTGGCTCATTTGTAGCGTAGGCCGGGTGGCTGTGCCACCCGGGGCCGTATTCTTGGGCGCAGCGCTTCGGTGTAGTGTTCGTTGATTGCACGTCTAACGTGTGTAAATCTGGGGGGACATTTCTTTTCCCGAGGAAAAGAAATGTCCCCCCAGACCCCCAAAGAAAAGTCTCTGGCACAGCTCTGCTCGCAGATTCCCGTTTCAGTAGGAGGTCTACTGCTCGAAGTAGGGGGATAAGCACGGGTGCGTCTGTGCGACACGTGGTCCTTCTTGCGCCGCTCGGCCGCTGACGTGTGCTTGACAGAAGGTTGGTCTTTAGCCTTCCCCTTGGGGGAAGGTGGCAGCCCGAAGGGCTGACGGATGAGGGGAACTGGGGGCACGGGAAAGGCCCTGCCAACCGATAAGTTCCCCTCATCAGTCTGCTTCGCAGACAGCTTCCCCCAGGGGAAGCCTAATTTTCTCCTAACTAAGGTGCGCCTATGAGTTGTAACTGCTGGCTGTACAGCAAGCAGTCAGCGGCGGTCCCCTTCCTGTTCTCCCATAGGCTGGAACACTTTGCAAAAAGATGGGGGCCCTTCCCCGCTCCGGGAAAGGCCCCCGCCCCTTACAGTTCCTTGTGCTCCATGACCTTGATGGAGATCATCCGGGACACCCACATCCCCAAAAGCCCCACCCCCAGCACGGGCAGAACCAGCCACCTCAGACTGAACCCGCCGCTCCCGTAAGAGGACATCCCGGCGATGGCCCCGCCGGCCCCGATGGCGGCGCTGCACGCCACCACGATCACCAGGATGACGGTCCGGCTCTTGTTCCCGCCGAACCGGTAGGACACCGGCATCAGCACGTCGATGTAGAGGAGGGCGCCGCCCCCGTAAATCAGGCACAGCTCAATGCTCGCCTTCTCCCCCGACAGCAGGGACGCCGCCAGCATAAACAGCGTGATGGCGCCGCACATCAGCAGGGCCAGGGCGTACCGCCCGTCCACCTGCTCCCGGCGGCCGTTGGGGGTCGCGGCGGCATAGGCCTGCCAGTGGTTGACCTCGTCGTAGTTGAACAGCCCGACGAAGGCGGACATGCAGAAAATCGTGGCGTACAGGGCCAGGAAAGTGACCTGGAAATCGGTGAACACCACCAGGATGGCAAAGGCGGCCAAAACGAAACCGAAAAACTTCAGGTTGGGCACCATGAGATAAAAGTCCCGCTTCATAAATCCCTTCACGTCCGGTCCCCCCTCGTAGTAAAGATCATCAAATCCTCCAAGCTGGGCGCGTCCAGCGCCAGGTCCGGGTACGCCCGCTGGAAGGCGGGCCGGTCTTTCACCAGCGCTTGACAGCCAAACTCCCCCGTCCGGCTCCCCACCAGGAACCTGCCGTCAACCCGTTCCAGGTCGGCCCGGGCACAGGAGAGCTTGCCGTAGCTGGCCAGCAGCTCGTCCTTGGCCCCCGAGATGGTCACCTTCCCCTTGTGGAGGTAGACCACGTAGTCGCAGATCTTTTCCAGATCACTGGTGATATGGCTGGACAGGAGGATGGCGTGGTCCTCGTCGGAGAGGAAGGCCATGAACTCGTCCAAAATCTCATCCCGGACCACCGGGTCCAGTCCGGAGGTGGCCTCGTCCAGCACCAGCAGCTTGGGCCGGTGGGACAGGGCGGCGGCGATGGAGAGCTTCATCTTCATGCCCCGGGACAGTTCCTTCACCTTCTTGTCCGCAGGCAGCTCAAATTTCTCCAGATAGTGGGTGAAGAGCGCCCCGTCCCACTTGGCGAACACCCCGCTGAGGAAGCTCCCTACCTGCTTGACCTTCAGCGCGTCGGCGAAGGGGCACTCGTCGGGGACATAGCCCACCTCGGTGAGCCCCTCACCCTCAAGCACCTGGACCTCCCCGGCGTCGTGGGATAACACCCCCAGCAGACATTTGATGGCGGTGGACTTGCCCGCCCCGTTCTCCCCGATCAGCCCCAAAATGGTGCCTCCGGGAATGGCGAAGGACACGTCCTCCAAGGCAAAGGAACCGAAATCCTTGGTGAGATGGTCGATCTTCACAGCGTATTCCATATCTGTCACTCCTCCGTATAGATGATGTCCAGGGCTCGGGCCACCTCAGTCTGGGAAATCCCCCCCGCTTTGGCCGCCTCCACCGCTTTCATGAGATACTCCTCTACCTGCCGCAGGGCGTTCTCCCGCACCAGCTCCAAGTTCCGGGGAGCCACGAAGCAGCCCTTCCCCGGCACACTGGTGATGAAGCCTTCCCGCTCCAACTCCTCATAGGCCCGTTTGGTGGTGATGACCGAGATGCGCAGGTCCTTGGCCAGTGCCCGCATGGAGGGCAGTGCCTCTCCCTCCGACAGGGCCCCGCTGAGGATCAGGCCCTTCACCTGCTGGGTGATCTGGTCATAGATGGGAGCCTCGCCGGTGTTTCGAATGATGATGTCCATGTCCCACCTCCGCGTTGTCTGTATCTATTAGATATATACAGTATAGTCACATGATACACACTTGTCAAGAGGATTTGAAAAAATTTCTCAAAAAAATGGAGCGCTCTCCGCCGCCCCTGTCCCGGTCCGGCCAAATCGGACGCTTTATTTTTATTTCCCCTGTTCTTTCGACACGTTTCCATGTATAATACATTTATTACCCGGTCAAACGAATCCGTTCCCATTGCTTTGACCCTTAGGAGGCCCCCTCGACATGATCCGACGCATCCTGTTCTGGAAATACGGCCCCGCCGTCTCCGACAAAAACAACCTGGTGGAGACGCTGCGGTTTCGCTTCCAGGAATTGAAAGCCGCCTGTCCCGGCCTGCTGGAGGTCCAGGTGGAACCGACCCTGCCGGGCAGCACCCACGATATCGCCCTGCTGTGCACCTTTTCCGACCGGGCGGCCCTGGACGCCTACCAGTTCAACCCCAGGCATCTCTCCCTGCGGGCGGAGATCTCCTATCAGCTGCGGGACCGGGTGTGCGCCGACGTGGAGCTCCCCGGCTGACCTTTCCCGGCACAAAAAAGAACCGGGCGGACCTTCCCAGGTCCGCCCGGTCTTTTACGATTCCATTGGATCAGTGGGTCAGATAGCGTACCCGCAGCACGCCCTCGATGCCGCGAATGGCGTCCAGCTCCGCATCGGAGACCTGGGTGGCGATATCCACCACGGTATAGGCGTACTCGCCCTTGGACTTATTGGTCATGTTCTCCACGTTCACCTTCTGGTCGGAGAGCACCTTGGTGATGCTGGCGATGGTGCCGGGGATATTGCGGTGGATGACGCAGATGCGGGCGGTGCCGCTCCACTCCTGGACCAGGGTGGGCAGATTCACCGAGTTCATGATGTTGCCGTTTTCCAGGTAATCCTGAAGCTCCTGGGCCGCCATGACGGCGCAGTTGTCCTCGCTCTCGGGGGTGGAGGCCCCCAGGTGGGGCAGGCAGACCACGCCCTCGGCCTGGACCAGACGGTTGGTGGGGAAGTCGGTGACATACCGGGCCACCTTGCCGCCGGCGATGGCGGCCAGGATGGCGTCGTCGTTCACCAGCTCTCCCCGGGCCAGGTTGATGATCCGCACCCCGTCCTTCATCTGGGCCAGGGCGGCGGTGTCGATGGTGTCCTTGGTGGCGTCGTTGTAGGGCACGTGGATGGTGAGGTAATCGGCGTGCTGGTAGACCTCCTGGGCGGACTTCACCACGTGGATATGCCGGTCCAGCCGCAGGGCGTTGGCCACCGACAGGTAGGGATCGTAGCCGTAGACCTCCATCCCCATGGACAGGGCCACGTTGCCCACCAGGGCCCCGATGGCCCCCAGGCCGATGATGCCCAGGGTCTTTTTATAGATCTCGGGGCCCACGAAGGCGGCCTTCCCCTTCTCCACCACCTCGGACACCTCCACGCCAGAGGCCGCCTGGTTCTTCACCCACTGAAGGCCCCCGGCGATGTCCCGGGAGGCAATCAGCATGGCGCACAGCACCAGCTCCTTCACCGCGTTGGCGTTGGCGCCGGGGGTGTTGAACACCACGATGCCCGCCTCCGAGCAGCGGCCGATGGGGATATTGTTGGTGCCCGCCCCCGCACGGGCGATGGCCCGGAGCTCGGTGGGGAACTCATAGTCGTGGAGTTTGGCGGAGCGGACCAGGATGCCGTCCTCGTCGTCAAAGTCGTCCGCCACGGCGAACCGGTCCCGGGGCAGCTCGGCAAGGCCCAGGGCGGAGATCTTATTCATGGTCTTGATATGAAACATGGTCCTCTCCTCTCTCAGTTGGCCTTGTCAAAGGCCTGGATGAAGTCCACCAGCTTCTCCACGCCCTCCACGGGCATGGCGTTGTAGATGGACGCCCGCATGCCGCCCACGTTGCGGTGGCCCTTCAGATTGGTGAATCCGGCGGCAGTGGCCTCGGCCACGAATTTGGCGTCCAGGGCCTCGTCCCCCGTGCGGAACACCACGTTCATGTCGGAGCGGGAGCCGGGCTCCACGGCGCAGGTGAAGAGCCGGGAGGCGTCAATGGCGTCGTAGAGCAGCTTGGCCTTGCCGTGCTTGATCTTCTCCATCCCGGCCACGCCGCCCTGGCTCTCCAGCCAGTCCAGCACCAGGCCCAGGATATAGATGCACCAGCAGGGGGGGGTGTTGTTCATGGAGTCCTTGTCGATCATGAGCTTGTACCCCAACATTTGCGGCGTGTAGGGCAGCTCCTTCCCCGCCAGCTCCTCCTTGACGATGACCACGGTGAGCCCCGCGGGGGCCATGTTCTTCTGGGCCCCGGCAAAGATCACGCCGTATTTGGACACGTCCACCGGCCGGGAGAGGATGTTGGAGGACATGTCGCACACCAGGGGCACGGCCCCCGTCTCCGGGACGTACTGCCACTCGGTGCCGTAGATGGTATTGTTGGCGCAGTAATAGAAGTAGGCCGCCTCGGGGTCCAGCTTGAGCTGCTCCTGGGCGGGAATGTAGGTGTGGTTCTTGTCCTCGCTGGTGGCGGCCACCGAGATGGCGCCGTACTTCTGGGCCTCCTTGCAGGCCAGCTTGGAGAAGTTGCCGGTGACGGCGTAGTCCGCCTTTCCGGTGGTCCCGATCAGGTTCAGGGGCACGGCGGAGAACTGGGTGGAGGCGCCGCCCTGGAGGAAGAGGACCTTGTAGCCCTCGGGGATGTTGAGGGCCGCGCGGAATTTGGCCTGAGTATCGTCGAAGATCTTCTGGAAGACCTTAGATCGATGGCTCATCTCCATCACTGACATACCGGAGCCCTGGTAGTTGGTGATCTCGGCGCCGGCCCGCTGCAATACTTCCAAAGGAAGCATGGACGGCCCCGCGGAGAAGTTGAAGACCCGCTGGTTTTCCATAGTAATGACCTCCTAATCGATTCAAGCCAAAGTCTCTTTAGCTTGTTAAAGTTCATTATATCCGTCCGCCTGCCAGTCTGTCAATGCGGGAGACGTCAAAAACCGACGCCTCCAGGGAAAAATCTTTGTGAAAAATAGAACAATTTCCTTTACATCCCCCTGCCGGTGTGGTACAATAGAGTTGCAAAACCATAGAGTTTAGTTTTGGAGGCTTGGGTATGAAACTTTCTGAAGTCAGAGACATCCTGAAGGCCGAGGTGCTGTTTGGCGAGGATAAGCTGGACCGGGAGGTCACTTCCGCCTGCGGCAGTGATTTTATGAGCGACGTGTTGGCCTACGTGAAGAACCAGGCGCTTTTGCTGACGGGCCTGGTCAACCCCCAGGTGGTGCGCACCGCCGACATGATGGATATGAAGTGCATCGCCTTCGTCCGGGGCAAGCACCCCGACGAGAACGTGCTGGAACTGGCCAAGGAGCGGGACATGGTGGTCATGTCCACCCCCATGCGCATGTACGACGCCTGCGGCAAGCTGTACGCCAAGGGTCTGGGAGGGGAGGAATAACCATGGAGCCTGTGAAACTGGTCTACCCCGTGGAGGGCGGCGACCTCATCGAGGCGGGCGAGGCCTCCAGCAAGATGAAGCTGACCCTCAAAAAACTGGGGCTTCCCCCCGACGTGATCCGCCGGGCCTCCATCTGCATGTACGAGGGCGAGATCAACATGGTCATCCACGCCGACGGCGGCCGGGCCGAGGTGGACGTGGGGATGGACGAGATCGTCATCCGCATGATCGACCAGGGCCCCGGCATCCCAGACGTGAACAAGGCCATGGAGGAGGGCTACTCCACCGCCGGCGACATGGCCCGGGACCTGGGCTTCGGCGCGGGCATGGGCCTGCCCAACATGAAGCGCTATTCCGACGAGATGACCATAGACACCGAGGTGGGCAAGGGCACCACCGTCACCATCCAGATCAAGATCTGACCCTTCTCACCCCGCGCAGGGGGGCGGCACAGCCGCCCCCCTATTCCAATTCTCCGGGAGGTGTCTTCCCTTGGAACACTCGGTCACCATCGAATACGCCCGCTGCCGGGGCTGTACCACTTGCATGAAGAGCTGTCCCACCGAGGCCATCCGGGTCCGGCGGGGCAAGGCCACCATTCTCCAGGAGCGGTGTGTGGACTGCGGCTCCTGTATCCGGGCCTGTCCCCACAAGGCCATCAAGGCTGTAAGCGATCCCCTGTCCTGTCTGGAGCAGTTCCGCTATAACGTGGCCCTGCCCGACCCCGCCCTCTACGGCCAGTTCCAACACCTGGACGACCTCAACCTGGTGCTGGAGGGCTTGACACGGCTGGGCTTCGACGCCGTTTTTGAGACCGCCAAAGGGGCCGGGCTCCTCTCTGATTACGCCCGCAAGCACCCCGACGACGCCGGGACGCCCAGGCCCGTGATCTCCTCGGCCTGTCCGGCGGTGCTGCGGCTCATCCGCATCCGCTTCCCCCGCCTGCTGGAGCATATCACCTCCACCATCACCCCCGTGGAGCTGGCCGCCATCCTGGCCCGGCGGGAGGCGGTGGAAAAGACCGGCCTCTTCCCCGAGGAGATCGGCATTTTCGCCATCTCCCCCTGTTCCGCCCAGGTCACCGCCGCCCACACCCCGGACGATCTGCAGCAGCCGGTGCTGGACGGGGCCTTCTCCATCCGGGACCTGTACCTGCGCCTGCTGACCCCCATGAAGCAGATCGGCTCCCCCAGAAATCTCTCCACCGCCGGCAAGGCGGGGACCCGCTGGGCCTTCTGCGGCGGGGAGGCCGTGGCCCGGGGCTCCGGGGAGCGCTTCCTGGCCGTGGACGGCATGGACAGCGTCATCCGGGTTTTGGAGGCGGTGGAGGACAACCGCATCCCCGATGTGGATTTTGTGGAGCTGTGCGCCTGCACCCAGGGCTGCGTGGGGGGCTGCCTCACCGTGGAGGACCCCTTCGTGTCCACCATGCGGATCCGCCATCTCATGCGGGACCTGCCCGACATCCGCAGCGACTTCGACGCCGAGGTGGCGGACCCCACTCTCATCCAGGCGGACAAGGAGCTGGAATTCGCCCCCGTCTTTCTCCTGGACGAGGACCGGACCGCCGCCATGGAGAAGATGGCCGCCATCCATGAGCTGGAGCGCCAGCTCCCCGGGCTGCTGTGCGGCTCCTGCGGCGCCCCCTCCTGCCACGCCTTCGCCGAGGACGTGGTGCTGGGGCGGGCGGACGCCTCCGACTGCATCTTCCAGGTCCGGGCCCGGATGCGGGCCATGACCGGCACCGAGGACCCGGACGACTACCTGCCCACCCCCTTCCGCCGGAGGAAGGCCGCGGCGGTTGAGGAGAAATGACCCTCTACATATCCCGGCCTCACCGGCCCGCCGGCAAACAAAAAACGCCTTGGACTTTCGTCCAAGGCGTTTTGGTTTGCGGCGGGTCTGATCAGTCCGTCACGTAAGGCAGCAGGGCGATCTGACGGGCGCGCTTGACGGCGTCGGTCAGCTGGCGCTGGTGCATGGCACAGGTGCCGGTGGTCCGGCGGGGCAGGATCTTGCTCCGCTCGGAGAGGAAGCGGCGCAGCTTGGTCGCGTCCTTATAATCGATGTGCTCCACCTTGTCCACACAGAAGGTGCAGACCTTGCGGCGCTTACGGCCGCGGGGGCGCTCTCTATCCATAGGCATAACAGGTAACCTCCTTCAAATCAAATGGGGCCGTTCTCAGAACGGCAGGTCGCCGTCGTCGTCGGCCAGCTCGGCGAACTGGTCGCCTCCGGAGGGAGCGGCATAGCCGCCGGAGGGCTGCTGAGCCGGGGCGGAGAAAGAGGAGGGGGCGTAGCCGCCGCCCTCGCCGCCGGGCTTGGAATCGCCGAAATAGACGTTGTCAGCCACCACCTCGGCGGCGGTGCGCTTATTGCCGTCCCGGTCCGTATAGGGGCGGATCTGGAGGCGGCCCTCCACCACGGCCATCCGGCCCTTGGTGAAGTAGCGGCTCACGAACTCCGCGGTCTGACGCCAGGCGACCACACTGATGAAGTCGGTCTCCTTCTCGCCGGTCTGCTTGTTCTTGAAGTCACGGTCACAGGCCAGACGAAGGGTGGCCACCGTGACGCCGCTGGGGGTGGTTCTCAGCTCAGGGTCGGCCACCAGCCGGCCCATGAGGGTAATGCGGTTGAGCATATCTCAGCTCCCCCTTAGTCCTCGTCCTTGCAGACGATGATGGAGCGGATGACGCCGTCCGTGATCCGGAAGATACGGTCCAGCTCGGCGGGGAAAGCGGGGGCGGACGTAAAGGTCAGCATCACGTAGTAGCCCTCGGTCTGGTCGTTGATGGGATAGGCCAGGTGACGCTTGCCCCACTCGTCGACCTCGACCTGAGTGGCGTTGCTCTCGGCCAGGGCCTTGAACTTCTCCACCAGGGCGGCGGTGTCTTCCTCGTTCTTGCGGGGATCGATGATATACAGTGCCTCGTAATTCGCGCTCAGTTTTGCCATTTTTCTTGCACCTCCTTATGGACGTATGGCCCCCGGCCTCGTGCCGGGAGCAAGGAGCTCTGTCTTGAGACAGGCTATATTATTATATATGTTTTTGACCCTTTGTCAAGGAAAAAATACCGATATGGTCCCGTGTCTACCTTTTTCTCCCCGCTTCTGCTATAATGGTCCAAACGGGAGGGATCATGATGGAAGTTTTCAAACGGGTCTTACGGGTGGCAGCCCTGCTGGCGCTGGGCAACAGCCTTATCCTCTTCGGGCGGGTCTGGCCCCTCCCCTTTCCCTGGGGGCTTTTGTGCATCGCGGGACTCCTGGTCTTTTTCATCTGCTTCAATATCCGGCCCCGGAAGGGGGACCCCTCCCTCTCCCTGCGTCTGCGCTCCATGCTGGGGGGTTATGAGCTCCTCCTCTGCGCCGTCTGGGTCCTGCTTTTGGAGACCGCCGGCCTCATTTGGGCGGGGCTCACCGGGCGGATGGATTTCCCAAACATCGCCGTGTGCCTTCTCCTCTTCCTCCCCATGGCCGCCATCCTGCTTTTGAACGGCTTTTTCCGCGTCCTCGTCACCTGCGGCCGCCTGCGGCTCGTCTGGCGGCTGGCCCTCCTCTTTTTGTGGTGGGTGCCCCTGGTGAACCTGATTGTCCTGGGCAAGGCCCTGTCCCTGGCCCGGGCGGAATACCGCTTCGCCCTGGCCCGCCAGCACTTGGAGACCCTCCACGCCGAGAACCAGGACTGCGCCACCCGCTATCCCCTGGTGCTGGTCCACGGCATCTTCTTCCGGGACTGGCAGTATATCAACTACTGGGGCCGCATCCCCCAGGCCCTCCAGAAGTGCGGGGCCACGGTCTACTACGGCTCCCAGCAGTCCTCCGCCCCGGTGGCCCGGAGCGCCGGGGAGCTGAAGGCCCGGGTGGAGGCGGTCCTGGCCGAGACGGGGGCGGAGAAGGTGAACCTCATCGCCCACTCCAAGGGCGGGCTGGACAGCCGTTATGCCATCTCCAGGCTGGGCCTGGGCCCCCGCGTAGCCTCCCTCACCACCATCAACACCCCCCACCGGGGCTGTATCTTCGCCCAGCATTTGCTGGAGACCCTGCCCCGGTGGCTCATCGGATGGATGGAAAAGCGCTACAACGGCCTTTTCCACGCCCTGGGGGACGCCCAGCCCGACTTCCTGGGGGGCGTCAACGACCTGACCCACGACGCCTGCCTGGGCTTCAACGAGAGCGTGCCCGACGTCGAAGGGGTCCTCTACCAGAGCGTCACCTCAACCATGAAAAGCCCCCGCAGCGCCGCCTTCCCCCTGGACTTCACCTGGCGGCTGGTGAACAAATATGACAAGGAGGCCAACGACGGCCTGGTGGCCGAGAGCTCCGCCCGCTGGGGGAACTATTTGAGGACCCTCACGGTCCCCGGCCGCCGGGGCATCTCCCACGGGGACGTGATCGACCTGATGCGGGAGGATATCGAGGGCTTCGACGTGCGGGAATTCTATACGGAACTGGTCAAAGATCTGAAGGAAAAGGGACTGTAACTACATACCGCAAAAGAGGGCCGGAAGGGAAATTCCCCTTCCGGCCCTCTTTTATTTTTGGAATAAAGCCGAATTTCCTCCCGCCGTCCGGAACCAGGGCGGGTCACTTTTTCTCCTGCAGCTCCGCCAGCCGTTTGATCTGCTCCAGCGCGTAATCCTGAAACTCAGGCCGCAGGGTTTGAAAGATGCCGATGGCCTCCTTCAGCTTTCCGTCTTCCTCCGGATCAGTGTCAAACATCTCTCCCTCGCCTGTGTTCAGCCAGTGCTCGTTGACCTTATACAGCTCACGGATATGCCGCAGGAGAAGCTCCTTGGGCTGGACCCGGCCGTATTCGATGTTGCTGATCACATCACGGCTGACGCCCAGCCGTTCCCCAAACTCACGCTGTGAAAGTTTGAGCGCCTCCCGCACGGCCTTGATTCGGTCGTCCAACCCCATCACCTCCTTTGCCCCGGACTGCCCCTGAACGCGGCGGGCCGTCCGGCGGCCGCCCGAAATCTCGGGCATGGACCGGAGGCCGCGAAGGCAGCACAGGGTTCTTTTGATTATTATAGCACAGCAAAAACACCGATACCACATTATTTTGTCTACCGAGGTGTTGACAACTCATTTCCAAAGGATTATATTGTGTATATAACACATCACAAGAAAGGAACTTGTGGCTATGGCGCAAAAAGGAAGCGATCCGGGAAAAGTCGATACGTTATGCGCCTTTTTCTCCAGTTTGGATGAACGCGCGCAGGACAGCGCCCTCATGCTTTTGCGCTCCCTCAGCTTCGCCCAGGCCGCCCTATGTGCGCCAAAGCCTTTGGAGCCGCCGAGGGGACCGGCGGCAGGTCATTCCAGCGATACATAGCCGCCGGTCCTGCCCCAAAGAAAAAAGACCTCCGCCCCAGTCAGGTCTTTTGTGGACAAACCGCGCATAGAAATGAATCGCTAGCTTATCCCTCCTCTGATACGCTCCTGAGGCAGACCACGCCGGCTCCGGTGCGCGGGGCAAGCTCTCTTCCCCATCGCCCCCCGCCCCGGCGGCGGGAGGATCAAAACAGCGGCCAAACCCATTCATCATATTATTAAGGAGGAAATTGGCATGAAGATCACGAAGGTAGACGTTTTCCTGCAGAAAGCTCCCGTGGAAAAGCCCGGCTGGCGTCCCATCCTCTGCCGGGTCTACACCGACGAGGGGATCTACGGAGACGGCGAGGCCGCTCTGGCCTACGGCGTGGCCGCCCCCGCGGCGTTCGGCATGATCAAGGATCTGGCCGCTCTCATCATCGGCATGGACCCGCTGGACAACGAAGTCATCTGGGATAAGCTCTACAAGTGCACCTTCTGGGGTCAGAACGGCGGCCCGGTGGTCTTCGCCGGGATCTCCGCCCTGGACATCGCCCTGTGGGACATCAAGGGCAAGGCCTTCAACGTGCCCATTTACAAGCTGCTGGGCGGCAAGCGCCGGGACAACCTGCGCACCTACGCCAGCCAGCTCACCTACGGCTGGGGCCCCGGCACCAACCACAAGTGCTGCAAGCCCGAGGAGTACGCCGAGAACTGCCGCATCGCCGTGGCCGAGGGCTACGACTGCGTGAAGCTGGACTTCTTCAACTACGACGTGGACGGTACGGTCTGGAACGGCCCCGGCAACGCCGAAAAGGGCGAGCCCATGGCCGGTGAGGTTCAGACCCGCCTGCTTTCCCCCTACTACGTCAAGGTGGTGGAGGACCGGGTGGCCGCCTGCCGGGAGGCCATCGGCCCGGGCGTGGACATCATCATGGAGAACCACTCCTTCCCCGACGCCCAATCCGCCGTCCAGCTGGGCCGGGCCCTGGAGAAATACAACATCTTCTACTTCGAGGAGCCCAACACCCCCAACGTCAAGACGGCCAAGTTCATTTCCGATAAGCTCAACATGCCCATCTCCCACGGTGAGCGGGTCTACTCCCGCTGGCAGTACGCCCCCTATTTCGAGGAGATGGCCATCCAGGTCATCCAGCCCGACCTGGGCAACTGCGGCGGTCTGACCGAGGGCAAGAAGATCTGCGACATGGCCTATGTCTATGACGTCTCCGTCCAGGCCCACGTCTGCGCCTCTCCCCTGTCCACCTCCGCCGCCCTCCAGCTGGAGGCCGTCATCCCCAACTTCGTCATCCACGAGCATCACCAGATCAACCTGGAGGAGTACAACAAGCGCCTGTGCACCGTGGACTGGCAGCCGGTGAACGGCAGGTTCAAGGTACCCGAAGGGCCCGGCCTGGGCTGCGAGATCTCCGAATACGCCATGACCGAAGGCGTCGACGTCAAAGTCACCGTGGAATAAAGCACGGACCAGAGAGAGCAAAGCATCCATAAAAAGAGATCATAAGGAGGTCTCCCCATGGCAATCAAGGTCATCCGTGAACCTGAGCCGAAGCCTGGCATCCTCGGCAAGCCCGAACTCTACGCCCTCGCCATCGGCCAGGTCATCGGCGCCGGCGTCATCACCCTGATCGTCCCCGCCATCAAGATGACCGGCTACTCCGCGTGGCTGGCCTACTTCGTCGCCATCATCATGGGCTTTATCATGGTTCTGCCCACCGTCTTCGTCTCCTCCACCGTGCGCATGGGCGGCGGCAACTACTCCATGCTCTGCGGCCTGGCCGGGCCCAACATTGCCGGCATCTACGCCTTCTCCTATCTGACCCAATGCCTGTCCCTGTCCCTGTTCGGCGCCTCCGCCGCCGCCTATCTGGGCGACGTCATCCCCGCCCTGGGCGGCAACGTGCCCCGCGTCATCGTGGGCGCCGCCCTGCTGACCTTCTTCTATGTGGTCAACCTCATGGGCATCGACATCATGGCCAAGGCCCAAAAGCTGATGACCTGGCTGCTCATCGCCGCCCTGATCCTCTTCGCCGTCTTCGGCATCGCCAAGATGAAACTGCCCATCTTTGACTTCTCCGACCCCAACTTCCTCATCAACGGCTGGGGCATCACCTTCGAGAACAACCAGATTTCCGGCGGCTTCACCGGCGCAGTGCTGCTGTTCGTGTACTCCTGCCAGGGCTACTACATGACCACCGCCTACGGCGGCGACTCCAAGAACGCCCGCCGGGACATCCCTATCGTTCTGCTGCTGGCCGTCCCCACCCTCATCGTCCTCTACGTGGGCGTGGCCATGGCCGGCGTGGGCGTCATGAGTGTGGAGGAGTACGGCAACTCCACCACCCTGGTCTTTGCCGCCCAGCGCATCTTCCCCACCGCCCTGTTCTACGTCTTCATCATCGGCGGCCCCATTATGGCCCTGCTGTCCACCCTGAACTCCTCCTTCGCCTATAACGCCATCACCATCGGCCAGTCCTGCGACGACGGCTGGCTGCCCGTGGCCTTCGGCAAGCGCAACAACAAGGGCGCCCGCACCTGGATCCTCACCTTCATGTACCTCGTGGGCCTGATCCCCATCGTCTTTGGGCTGTCCATCACCGTCATCACCAACATGGTGCAGCTCATCGGCGCCTGTTTCGCCTTCCTCAACTTCATCGCCTACATCAAGCTGCCCAAGCTGTATCCCCAGGCCTGGCAGAAGTCCCGCTTCCACATCCCCAACGGCCTTTACTACTTCATCTGCTGCGCCTCCATGGCCGGCTTCGTCATCACCCTGTGGAAGTCCTGCCTGTCCATGAACCCGGGGCTGGCCGCCGCCAACGTGGCCGCCATCGTGATCCTGGCCGTCATCGGCATCCTCCGGGGCAGAAAGGGCAATATCGAGATCCACACCTCCATTTGGGCCGGGGACGAGGAGCCCGTCGAGACTCAGCCCTGACCCCCGATCCATCCCCTGAAAATGAAAGGAGCGAGAACATGAAAATTACGAGCGTAGAATGTTATCTGGCCGCGGGCGGCCTGGGCGGCTTTGTCACCGTCAAAGTCAACACCGACGAGGGTATCAGCGGCTTCGGCGAGGCAGGCCTGGCCTACGGCAAGTGTTCTGAGGCGGCCTGGGGCCAGTGCCAGGATTTCGCCAAGCTGGTCATCGGCATGGACCCCTTCGACACGGAGAAGATCTGGGAACACCTCCACCGCCACACCTTCTGGGGCATGGGCGGCGGGGTGGTGGTCACCTCCGCCATGGCCGCCATCGACACCGCCTGCTGGGACATCAAGGGCAAGGCCCTGAACCTGCCCGTCTACAAGCTCATCGGCGGCAAGACCAACAAGAAGCTGCGGGCCTATGCCTCCCAGCTCCAGTTCGGCTGGCGGAAGATCATCGAGAAAAATGACGCGCTGGACCTGCTGTACGATCCCCAGGAGTACTACGACGTGGTAAAGGACGCCGTAAGCGAGGGCTACGACGCCGTCAAGATCGACCCCGTCTTCGCCCCCCTGGACCGCCGGCCCATGCCCGAGGTCTTTGCCACCCAGGGCAACCAGGTCCGGGGCTGCTACCGGGAGCACGATCTGAAGCGCTCGGTGGAGCGCATCGCCGCCGCCCGTGAGGCGGGCGGGGACGACATGGACATCATCGTGGAGATCCACTCCCTGCTGGACGCCAACACCGCCGCCATCCTGGGCAAAGCCCTGGAACCCTACCGCATCATGTACTATGAGGAACCCACCATGCCCTGCAACCCCGGCGTCTTTAACCACATCAAGAGCCGCTGCTCCCTGCCTCTCGCCACCGGCGAGCGCAGCTATACCCGCTGGGGCTTCCGGCAGTTCTTCGAGGACCGGACCCTGGACGTGATCCAGCCCGACCTGGCCAACACCGGCGGCATCACCGAGACTAAGAAGATCTGCGATATGGCCCAGGTCTATGACGTGGGTGTCCAGATCCACGTCTGCGGCGGCCCCATCGCCACCGCCGCCGCCCTCCAGGTGGAGGCGGCCATCCCCAACTTCGTCATCCATGAGGAGCACAACGCCAACCTGCTGGAAGTGTTCAAGAAGGCCGGCAAGTACTATCACCACCCGGTGGACGGCTTCTACACCGTCCCCGAGCTGCCCGGCATCGGCCAGGAGATGAGCGAGGAGGCCATGGCCACCGCCAAGAAGGTCGTCATCCAGTAAAAAGTCCTCCGGCGGATGCCGGAGCTATGGTTTGAAAGGAAGCGAGCTTACATGAAAATTACCAGTGTGGAATGTTACCTGGGCGATTTTATCACCGTCAAGGTCAACACCGACGAGGGCATCAGCGGCTTCGGCGAGGCGGGCCTCGCCTACGGCAACTGCTGGGAGGCCGCCTTCGGCCAGTGCCAGGATTTTGCCAAGCTCATCCTCGGTATGGACCCCTTCAACACCGAGGAGATCTGGGAGCATCTCCACCGCCACACCTTCTGGGGCATGGGCGGGGGCGTGGTGGTCACCTCCGCCATGGCGGCCATCGACACCGCCTGCTGGGACATCAAGGGCAAGGCCCTGGGCCTGCCTGTCTACAAGCTGCTGGGCGGCAAGACCAACGACAAGCTGCGGGCCTACGCCTCCCAGCTCCAGTTCGGCTGGCGGGACCTGATCCAGAAAAACGACTCCCTGGACCTGCTGTATGATCCCCAGGATTATTACGACGTGGTGAAAGAGGCCATGGGCGAGGGCTATGACGCCGTCAAGATCGATCCCGTCTTCGCCCCCCTGGAGCCCAGGCCCTTCCCCCAGCTCATGGGCACCCAGGGCAACCAGATCCGGGGCTGCTACCGAGAGCACGACCTGAAGCGCTCGGTGGAGCGCATCGCCGCCGCCCGTGAGGCGGGCGGGGACGACCTGGACATCATCGTGGAAATCCACTCCCTGCTGGACGCCAACACCGCCGCCATCCTGGGCAAGGCTTTGGAGCCCTACCGCATCATGTACTACGAGGAGCCCACCATGCCCTGCAACCCCTCTGTCTTCAAGCACATCAAGCAGCGCTGCACCCTGCCTCTGGCCACCGGCGAGCGCAGCTACACCCGCTGGGGCTTCCGCCAGTTCTTCGAGGACCGGACCCTGGACGTGATCCAGCCCGACCTGTGCAACACCGGCGGCATCACCGAGACCAAGAAGATCTGCGACATGGCCCAGGTCTACGACGTGGGCGTCCAGATCCATGTCTGCGGCGGCCCCATCGCCACCGCCGCCGCCCTCCAGGTGGAGACCGTCATCCCCAACTTCGTCATCCATGAGGAGCACAACGCCAACCTGACCTCCAAGTTCAGGAAGGCCGGGAAGTACTTCTACGAGCCCAAGGACGGCTTCTACACCGTCCCCGAGCTGCCCGGCATCGGCCAGGAGATGAGCGAGGAAGCCATGGCCGCCGCCCGCAAGGTCGTCATCCAGTAACCTCCCCCTCTTCGATCCCCGCTCCCGCCTTTCTCCGATCTTCTCCCAAGACAGCCTCTCCCCGCCTCGGGCTGGGAGAGGCTGTCTTTTCTTTCCCGCGGCGCTTACTCTGAAAAAGTTGAGTGATTCATTTTTTCACTGGTATATTTACACAACGCGTCGTTTCTGGTACAATCACAATTAAGCATCTTAATTGTCCGGCGGTCTGGCACACCTTGATACGGAGTGGATGAATATGGATCTTTTGAAATTGCTGGCAGTATTTCTCGTCATCATCGCGGTGATGTGGCTGAAAAAGCCCCTGTCCGTGGCGGTGATCGCCGCCACCCTGGCCACCTGGCTCCTCTACTGGATGCCCGCCCAGACGGTGGGCCGGGCGGTGGTGGAGGGCGCCCTCAGCTGGGACACCATCCAACTGCTGCTGGTGCTCTACCTCATCACCTTCCTCCAGCGGATGCTGGAAAAGCGCCACTGCCTCTCCGACGCCAAGGACGCCCTGGACGGCCTCTTCAACAGCCGGCGCGTCGACGCGTCGGTGGCCCCCACCCTGCTGGGGATGCTGCCCGCGGTGGGCACCGTGCTCATCTGCGGCGACATCGTGCGGGAGAGTACCGACGGCTATCTCAAGGTGGAGGAGCAGGCCTGCGTCACCTCCTACTACCGCCACGTCTCCGAGCTCTTCTTCCCCACCTACACCGCCATCCTCATCGCCATCGGCCTGTCCGAGGGGCGGGTCTCCGTGCCCGCCTTCACTCTGGCCATGCTCCCCATGATGGCCGCCTTGATGGCCATGGGCTGGCTCTTCTATCTGCGGAAGCTGCCCAAGGACGCCGGGTTTACCGCCCAGGAACCCAAGGCCTTCTATTGGAAGCTCTTCGGCAAATCCCTGTGGACCATCGCCTTTACGGTGGTCCTCATCGTGGCCTTCAACATCCCGGTCTACCTCTCCGTCCTCATCTGCATCGTCCTCAACGCCCTGGTGGGGAAGTTCAAGTGGGCCGAGCTGAAGCCCTTCTTCGCCTCCGCCTTCGAGGCCAAGCTGATGGTCTCCACCCTCCTCATCATGGTCTTTAAGGAGGTGCTGGCCGCTACCGGGGTCATCGCCGCCCTGCCCGGCTTCTTCTCCTCCCTGCCTATCCCCACCTTCCTGGTGTTCGCCCTCATTTTCTTCTTCGGCAGCATCGTCAGCGGCTCCCAGGCCATCATCGTGCTGTGCATGCCCATGGCCATGGCCACCCTGCCCCTGGGCCCCGGCGGCCTGCCCCTCTTCGTCCTGCTGATGTGCATGGCCTACGCCGCCATGCAGGTCTCACCCGTCCACGTGTGCCTGGCGGTGTGCGCCGAGGACTACGGCATTTCTCTGGGCGCCCTCATCCGCAAAACCCTCCCCATGGTCCTCTCCTTCTGCCTGGTGGCCTTCGGTTACTATGGCCTGCTCTCCCTCTTCGGGCTGTGACAGGCGGACCTCACAATACATACGAAAGCCCCCTGATGTAGATTTCCTACATCAGGGGGCTTTTTCAATGTTCAGGAATCGCTCCAGGTGCCCCGGTCGATCTCCAGGGTCCAGGAGGCGGCGGCGTCCTCCGCCCCCGCCAGCTTGATCCGGCTTTTGCCCTCCGGCAGGTCCAGGGTCACGGTGCCCTGGACCGGTCCGTCCCCGGCGGAGCACTCCACCAGGGTCTCCGCGTTCCCCTCAGGGTCGGCAAAAACCAGCTTGGCCTTTCCGTTGGTCACCTCGAAGGTGTAGGTCAGCGCGGCCTGTTCCCCGCCCTGGGACCGGCAGTTCCACAGCTCATAGGTCCCGGACAGCTTGCCCACGCTGCCGGAGCGGACGCCGTTGACGGTGGTCTGGACAAAGCTGACGGCGGAATAGCTGTTGGCCGAGCCGCCCAGGGCGGATACGTCGTCATAGCTGCCGTCGTGGTCGCACCCGGCCAGGATGAAGCATAGAGCTCCGGCGCACAGGAGGGGCAGAATGCGCCTTTTCACGCCCCCGCTCACAGCGACCCGGCCTTGTCCAGGATGAACTGCTTCAGCCACTCCCCCGTCTCCGGGTGGTCCAGGGCAAAGTCCAGGGTGGCCTCCAGGAAGCCCTTTAGATTGCCGGTGTCGTAGCGGCGGCCCTCAAAATCCACCGCCACCATCTTGTCCAGGCCGCACAGGGTCTTGAGGCCGTCGGTGAGCTGGATCTCCCCGCCGTAGCCGGGGGCCTGGTGCTCCAGAATGTCGAAAATGCCAGATTTCAGCACGTAGCGGCCCAGGATGGCGTAGTTGGAGAACATCTCCTCCACCGTGGGCTTCTCGTTCATGTCGGAGACGGCGAAGACCCGCTCCTCCAGGGGGGAGATCTTCACGGAGGAATACTTGGAGATGGCCTCGGTGGCCACCTGCTGCACCCCCACGGCGGAGGCGTCGTACTTCTCGGCGGCGGCGATGAGCTGGCCGATGACCGGGGTCTTGGCCCTCATGATGTCGTCCCCCAGCAGCACGGCGAAGGGCTCGTCCCCCACGAAGCGCTTGGCCCGCCAAATGGCGTGGCCCAGGCCCTTGGTCTCCTTCTGGCGGACGTAGAAGACGTTGGCCAGGTCGGCGGCCCGCCTGACCTCCTCCAGCTCCTTCTCCTTGCCCCCCTCTTCCAGCCGGCGCTCCAGCTCGGGGTAGTAGTCGAAGTAGTCGTCCATGGCCGACTTGGCCCGGTTGGTGACGATGAGGATGTCCTCGATCCCCGCGGCTACCGCCTCCTCCACGATGTACTGGAGCACGGGCTTGTCCACCAGGGGAAGCATCTCCTTGGGCACGGTCTTGGTGGCGGGGAGCATCCGGGTCCCCAGCCCGGCGGCGGGGATGACGGCCTTGCGCACTTTCATGGGTGTCAGCCTCCTTACGGTCGAAACAAACTTACACGGCGGGCAGCCGCCGTTCCGGGATAGCGCCCCGCAGGAATTTCACCCGGGGCAGAAGCTTGAGCAGGATGGTCCCCAGCACGTAGCAGGCCAGGGCCTCCCCAATGACAAAGGTGACGGCGTTAAAGCCGCAGGCCGCCCAAAAGGCGGCGTTGATTGTCCCTGTCTCGGCCCAGGCCCACATGGGACACAGCACCACCATGTTCACCAGGATGGGGGGCACCGCCGCCAGATACCACTTGGGCATCTTCATGGTCAGCCAGGCCGCCACGGCGGTGGCCAGGGTGCCGAAGACAATATCCACCGGGCCGTAGGGGGAGAGCAGGTTGGTGATGAGACAGCCCACCGCCAGCCCCGGCGCCGTGGCCGGGAAGAGGAAGGGCAGGACGGTGAGGGCCTCCGCGAAGCGGACCTGCACCACGTTGAAGGTGAGGCCGAAGATGTTGCCGAAGTAGCCCATCACGGCGTAGAGGGCGGCCACCATGGCCGCCAGGGTCAGGTCTTTGACGGAAAATCTGCGCATGAAAAAATACCTCCATTTTTTGTTTAGAGTACGCGCGCCGCGCACAGCGGCAGGGGTCCCTTTCCCCGGGGGCATGGCGCAAGCGCCCCCGGACGGCATTCTCCCTACCGGTTGGACTGGGTGGGGAACCAGTCGAAGGAATTATACCATACGTCCCTGAAAAAGAAAAGGCCGGTTTTCCCGTCTGTTCCCGGCCCTTTCCCCGTCCCATTGACTTTTTTCACAAAATGGGCCCACCCGTTTTTCCGCTTTCTCCAAACTTGCGGAAATGCGTTGACTTTTCCCTCCCGCACTCGTACAATATCTACATAGCGAACAACTAATCAACTCGTTCAATAATAGTCAGGAGCGTGGTGCGTATGAAGATCACTAAAGTAGAGGTATTCCGCCTGCCCACCGCCAACAACAAGCAAAACAGCCCCATCGGCTGCCGCATCCACACCGACAGCGGCCTTCGGGGGGACGGCGAGGCCGGGATGGCCTACGGCGTGGGCGGCACCGCCGCCTTCGGCATGGTCTGCGACCTGGCCGGGCTCATCATCGGCATGGACCCTCTCCAGACCGAGCTTATTTGGGAGACCATGTACAAAAAGACCTTCTGGGGCCAGAACGGCGGCCCGGTGGTCTTCTCAGGCATCGCCGCCATCGACGTGGCCCTCTGGGACATCAAGGGCAAGCACTTCGGCGTGCCCTGCTATCAGCTTTTGGGCGGCAAGGTCCGCGACAAGCTGCGCACCTATGCCAGCCAGCTCCAGTTCGGCTGGGGCCAGGTGGGGGTCAGCGACCATGTGTGGGCGGTCACCGACGAGGACTACGCCAACAATGTGCGGCTGGCTGTGGCCGAGGGCTTTGACGCCGTGAAGATCGACTTCTTCGACCGGGACGAGGAGGGCAAGCCTCTGGACTTCCTGGACACCACCGGCTTCCTCACCCCCAGACAGCTCAAGATGGTGGAAGGGCGCATGAAAGCCGCCCGGGAGGCCGCCGGGGACGAGGTGGACATCATCATGGAGAACCACTCCTACCCCGACGCCCTGGGCGCCGTCCAACTGGCCAATCTGGCGGAGAAGTACCATGTCCTGGCCTTTGAGGAGCCCAACACTCCCTCCACCCAGACCATGGAGTACATTGCCAAATACACCAGCATCCCCATCGCCAACGGCGAGCGGCTCTACTCCCGCTGGCAGTACGCCGACTATTTCAAAAAGAACCTCCTCCAGCTGGCCCAGCCGGACATCGGCAACTGCGGCGGCATCAGCGAGGTGAAGAAGATCTGCGACATGGCCCACGCCTTTGACGCGGGCGTCCAGGTCCATGTGGCGGGCAGCCCCCTGGCCACCAACGCGGCCCTCCATGTGGAGTGCACCATCCCCAACTTCATCATCCATGAGCACCACACCTGCAACCGCATGGATACCTGCCTGGGGCTGACCAAATACAACCTCCAGCCTGAGGGCGGCTTCTTCACCGTCCCCGACCTCCCCGGTATCGGCAATGAGTTCCTTCAGGAGGCCATCGACAGGGCCCTCCTCTATCAGGTCATCGAGTGATCCCTTCCCCTGCCCCGGCTTTTCCCAGGTCCATATACCCGCCCAGTGAAAAGGAGGAAAACTATGAAAATCACCAGCGTTGACGTGATCCGCACCAATCCCCCCGCCGAAGGCATCGTGGTCGCCTGGTCCCCCGTCTTTGTCCGCATCAACACCGACGCGGGCATCTGCGGCTACGGCGAGGCCGGCGTGGCTTACAGCTCCGGCCCCGACGCCGCCGCCGGCATGATCGCAGACTTCGCCAAGTACATTATCGGCATGGACCCCACCCACACCGAGGAGATTTGGAACCGGCTCCACCGGGACACCTTCTGGGGCATGGGCGGCGGCACCATCGTCATGTCCGCCATCAGCGCCATCGACATCGCCTGCTGGGACATCAAGGGCAAGAAGCTGAACGCACCCGTCCACGAGCTGCTGGGCGGCAAGATGAACACCAGGCTGCGGGCCTACGCCAGCCAGATCCAGACCGGCTGGGGCCCCGAGGCCGTCTCCCTGGCCGACCCCGCCGACTACGCCCAGGCCGCCCGGGACGCCATGGCCGACGGCTACGACTGCGTGAAGGTGGACCCCGTGGGCTTTAACAAAAACGCCGTGTGGATGGAAAAGAGCTGGAACACCAGGGGCCTCCTCACCGACGAGATGCTGGACGTGGCCTACCAGCGGGTGGCCGCCATCCGGGAGGCCGGCGGGCCCGACCTGGGCATCATCATCGAGCTCCACGCCCTCACCGACACCAACTCCGCCATCCAGCTGGGCAAGCGGCTGGAGCCCCTCAACTGCTTCTATTACGAGGAGCCCACCCAGCCCTTGAACCCGGACCTCTTCGCCGTCATCGCCCAGAATATCTCCATCCCCCTGGCCGCAGGCGAGCGCATTTACAGCCGTTGGGGCTACCGTCCCTTCTTCGAGAACCGCTCCCTGTCGGTCATCCAGCCCGACCTGTGCAACTGCGGCGGCCTGAGTGAGGGCAAGAAAATCTGCGACATGGCCCATGTGTATGACGTAGGGGTGCAAATCCACATCTGTGGCGGCCCCATCTCCACCGCGGCGGCCCTCCAGCTGGAGGCGGTCATCCCCAACTTCCTCATCCATGAGCAGCACCACAACGCCCTCCTCAAGGAAAACATCGACATGTGCACCTACGATTATCAGCCCAAGAACGGCTATTTTGAGGTCCCCGACCTGCCCGGCATCGGCAACGAGGTCACCGAGGAGACCATCCGCAGTTCCAAGGTGATTACGGTCAAATAAAATTGCCTCCCACATCTCTCTTCTAAAAGCAGGACGCCCGAGACGAAAGTCCCGGGCGTCCTGCTTTTCCTTTTTTACGGGGGTCACCCCAGCCAGCGCACCATCCAGCCCATCACCAGCGGCATGGTGAACATGCTGGCCACGGTGGTGACCAGCAGCCCGCCGGAGGCGTACTCCGCGTCCGTGCCGTACTCCTTGGCCTGGATGCACACCGTAATCATGGACGGTAGCATGGCCATGATGCCCACCATCATGATGTGCATGTCGTCGACGGGCAGCAGCCAGTGGATGAGCCAGAAGACGCAGATGGGGGCCAGCACCAGCTTTACCGGCAGCATCCCATAGAGCTGCCAGCGCTTCAAGAGCTTTGCCGCCCCCCGCCGGGCGATGTCCGCCCCAATGTAGAAGAGCCCCAGGGGCTTGCTCATATCCCCGATTCCCGCCAGGGTGGCCTGGATGGGAGCCGGGAACTTGAGCCCCAGCAGGAGCATGGCCATGGCGATTACCATACAGACGTTGGTGGGAGAGGCCAGCACCTTCCAGTCCCGCTTCTCTCCCCGCCCCGCCGGGTTGAGCAGGATGGGGGCTACGCCGAAGAGCATCACCGTATCCATAATCATGTAGGTGGCCATGAAGAGGGCGGTGTCGTCCGGGAAAAGGATAAAGAGCAGCGGGTAGCCCACGAAGGCGCTGTTGGGCAGGCCGCACACCGCCAGGTGGACGTTGAGGGTGGGCTGTTTCAGCCCCATGGCCTTTCCCGACAGAAACGCAAAGAGCATGTGGACGCCGAACATGAGCACGATGGCCAGCAGGACCCAGCCCATGTGCAGGAGCTGCTCTGGAGTCCCCGCCACGGGCAACTTGGCCAGCAGCATGGCGGGCAGCACCAGCCGCATGATGAGGGATGGGACGGCGTCGATCACCTCGTCCTTCACCAGTTTGGTCCGCGCGAAGGCGTAGCCGATGACCAGCAGCGTGAAAAAGCTGACCATCTGCTCTTGTAAAATTGCCAGTTCCGTTTCCAACTTTTCACCTCCCAAAACAAGCGGAGGGCGGGCCGACACGCTCGGCCCGCCCTCTGTAAAACTACTGCTCAGGGGAAGGAAACATTCATCGGAATAGCGTCAATATCCCGAGGGATACCTGTGGGATATACGTGACGACCAACAGCGCCACGAACATTGCTATGATAAGCGGCATGGCCTTCTTGGCGATCTTCTCCATGGGGATGCCCGTCATGCCGGAAGCCACGAACAGGTTGCCGGCCACGGGCGGGGTGACGAAGCCGATGGCCAGGTTGATGGTCATGATGAGGCCGAAGTGGATGGGGTCCACGCCGAAGGGTTTCAAGGCCTGGAGCAGGATGGGCGAGAAGATGATGTTTGCGGAGGTGGTGTCCATCACCATGCCCACGAAGACCAGGAACACGTTGACGATGAGCAGGACCACGATCTTGTTGTCCGTCAGGGAGAACAGGAAGCTGCTCAGCGCTCCGGGCACGCCCATCAGGGCCAGCACGCCGCCCAGGGCGGCCGCGGGGGCGAAGGTGAGCATGATGCCGCCCACGAAGGTGGTGTTCTTGTAGAAGATCTTCCAGATGTCCGCGAACTTCAGCTCTTTGTAGATGAACAGGCCCACGAACAGGCTGTAGAAGATGGCGACCACGGCCGCCTCGGTGGGGGTGAACACGCCGCCGTAGATGCCGCCCAGGATGATGACGGGCAGGAACAGCGCCCACTTGGCGTCCCACAGGGCCTTGCCCAGCTCACGCCAGCTGAAGGCGCCCTGGCCGTGATAGCCCTGCTTGTGGGAGATGACAAGGTTGGTGAGAATGAGCAGAGCGCCCACCACCAAGGCGGGGCCAAGGCCCGCCAGGAACAGGTCGCCGATGGAGGTGTTGGTGGCGACACCGTAGACCACCAGCGGGATGCTGGGGGGCACGATGATGCCCAGGCCGCCGGCCACGGCGGACAGGCCGGTGGCGTAGGTGCGGTCATACTTGGCCTTCACCATGTAGGGAATCAGGATACCGCCCATGGCGGCGGTAGTGGCCGGGCCGGAGCCGGAGATGGCGCCGAAGAACATACAGGCCACCACGGTGGCGGTGCCCAGGCCGCCGGTGGTGTGGCCGATGAGCTTGTTGGCCACGTTGACCAGCCGCTTGGACAACCCGCCCGTCTCCATCAGGGAGCCCGCCAGCATGAAGCAGGGGATGGCCACCAGGGGGAGGGACTCAAAGCCCGAGTACATCTGCTGGGCGATGAAGGATAGGGAAGTGATGTTGAAGCCGCCGATGACCGTGGCAATCATGCCGAAGCCAAGAGCAATGCCTACCGGTACGCCGATGGCCAGGAGCACGACGGCTACCAACGCCAATACTGCGATTGCCATACTCACTCACCTTCCTTTCCGTCGGTCTCTTCCACCAGCATGGCCTGCATGGCGGCCAGCTCGGCCGCCGCTTTCTTCTCGCCGGTGGGGTCGTCCTGGTAATCCTTCACCCGCTGGATACAGTCCTGAATGAGGCGGATGACCATGACAATGAACAAAATGGGCAGCCAGATATAGATGGCGAATTTCGGGATGCCGGTGACCGCCGCGGCGGTGCCGTTGTTATAAAGCTGCATGACCAGGGGCATGATGCCGAAAAGCATGATGCCGTTAAAGGCCATAAAAATGCAGTTGTCGATGATTTCCAAAATCATGCGGCCCTTCGGCTTGAAGCGGGAAATCAGGATGTCCAGCCGCAGGTGCTGCCGGGTGCGGACGGCGCCCGCAGCGCCGAAGTAGATGGACAGGATGAACAGCATCAGGCAGACCTCTTCCGCCCACTTGATGGAATTGCTCAGCACATAGCGCCCGATGACGTTGGCAAACAGGATGCACACCATGGCCAGGGAACACACCGTGCCGATGTACACTTCGAAATTGTTCAGCACTTTCTTCATACGCTACCTCCTCCAACGGCAGCCAGGTCCAGCAGGTCAGACACGCCAGACCCGGCCCAGCCGTTTCAATGCTCTCTCGGGGAAATTACATACCGCTGACGACGCCCTCGATGGCGGTGCGGACGGAATCCCAGTACTCCTGGCCCATCACGCCGCCGGCCTGATCCCACATGGTCATGGCCTTTTCCTTGAAAGCCTCCTGGGACTCGGGGGTCAGCTCAGTGATTTCAAAGCCCGCGCTGGCCAGGTAATCCAGCATCTGCTCCTCACAGTTGATGAGGTCCTTGCCGGACTGCTCCTGGGACTTGGCGGCGGCATCCTGGATGGCCTGCTGCATGTCCGCGGGAAGGCTCTGATAAAACTCGTAGTTCATAGCCGTGGCACCGGCGGTATACAGGTGATTCGTCAGGGTCATGTACTTCTGGACTTCCACGTAGTTCTGCTCAAAGATATTGGAAACAGGGTTCTCCTGGCCGTCCACGGTCTTCTGCTGGAGGGCTGTAAACAACTCGGAGAAGGCGATAGGGGTAGGAGAACAGCCCAGGGCCTCGAACATGGCCATATGCAGGTTGTTGTTCTGCACCCGGATCTTCAGGCCTTTCATATCGTCCAGGGTCGTGATGGGCCGCTTGTCGTTGGTAATGTGGCGCATGCCGATGGCGCCCATGTTCAGCACCAGAAGCCCGGTATCGTCCAGACACTTCTGAATCATCAGGTCACGGGCGGGGCTGCCCTCGGCGCAGACGGCGATTCCGGCCTCCAGATCGGGGACCAGGAAGCCAACGTCCAGGGGGGTGAAGGCCTTGGTATACTCGAAGTAAGCGCCCACGTTGTAAGAGGCAATCTCAAAGTTCTTGGCCTGCAGACCGCCCAGAATCTGGTCGGCGGTGCCGCCCAGGGTGCTGTTAAAGAAAAGCTGAATCTCCACCCGGTCACCCATGGCCTTTTTCAGCTCGATGAAGAAGCGCTTATCGCCCCGCAGAGAGGGGGACTCATCACAGGAGCGGTTCACGCAGGCATAGCGCAGGACAACCTTGTCGGGGTTTTCGGACTTGTCCTGGATGTGGTCCCAAATCTCCAGATCCTCGTCGGTAAACCACTGGGAGCCCAAGGAGACAGCGAAGGCCGTCAGGTCTACGATATTGCCGTCGGCATCCCGGCCGTCCTCCGTCACTGCGGCCCCGCTTCCACCGCCCTTATTGTCCTTCCCTCCGCCCCCGCCGCAGCCGGTCAGGGCAACGGAGAGCATCATGGTACAGGCCAGAAGCATTGCAAGTGTTCTCTTTTTCATATCGCACCTCTTTCTTCCGGCAACGGGAAGCCCGCTCCCCTTCACCGAATTTCTAAGCACATCGTTACATCTTACTGACAACATCTTCAATGGCGGTGCGGACGGAGTTCCAGTAATCCTCGCCCATTACGCCGCCGGCCTCATCCCACATGGACATGGCCCGGTTCTTGAATTCTTCCTGGGCCTCAGGGGTCAGCTCGTTGACCTGCATGCCGGCACTCTTCATGTAGTCCAGCATAGCGGCCTCGCAGTTGAGCAGGTCCTTGCCGGACTGCTCCTGGGCCACGACGCAGGCGTCGTCGATGATATCGCGCACATCCTGGGGCAGGCTCTGATACCACTCCTCATTGACCACGGTAGCCGCCGCGGTGTAGAGGTGGTTGGACAGCGTCATGTACTTCTGGACCTCCACGTAGTTCTGCTCAAAAATATTGGAGATAGGGTTCTCCTGGCCGTCCACGGTCTTCTGCTGGAGGGCAGTGAACAGTTCGGAGAAGGCGATGGGGGTGGGGGAGCAGCCCAGCGCCTCGAACATGGCCATATGCAGGTTGTTGTTCTGCACCCGGATTTTCAGGCCCTTCATGTCCTCCAAGGTCTCGATGGGCCGCTTATCGTCGGTGATGTGGCGCATCCCGATGGCGCCCATCATGAGCACGCGCAGACCGCAGTCGTCGATGCAGCGCTGGACCATCAGGTCACGGGCCTCACTGCCGGGGGCGCAGACCGCGATGCCGGCCTCCAGGTCCGGAATCAGGAAGCCAATGTCCAGGGGCGTAAAGGCTTTGGTATACTCATAAAAAGCGCCCACGTTGTAGCTGTACCCCTCAAAGCTCTTGGCCTGCAGGCCGCCCAAAATCTGATCGGCGGTGCCGCCCAGGGTGCTGTTGAAATAGAACTGGAACTCGATGCGGTCGCCCAGCGCCTTTTTCAGCTCAATAAAGAAGCGTTTGTCGCCCCGCAGGGTGGGGGCCTCATCCATGGAACGGTTGACCAAGCCCTGACGCCACACGATTTTATCGGGGTTGTCGGACTTGTCCTGAATGTGCTCCCAAATCTCCAGATCCTCGTCAGTAAACCACTGGGCACCCAAGGAAACAGCGTAGGCGGTCCGGTCTACAATATTGCCGTCGGCGTCCCGGCCGTCCTCGGTGACAGCGGTATTGCTTCCGCCACCGCCGCCGTTGCCGCCTTTATCCTTTCCACTGCCGCAGCCGGTCAGGACAAGGGACAGCATCATCGTACAGGCCAGGAGCATTGCAAGCGTTCTCTTCTTCATAATGGTATCTCTCCCACTTCTCAGTTCACGCTTACGCGTAAGGATTGGTGGTAATGGTGATCTTCTCCACGGCCTCGGCCATAGCCTTGTCGGTGAGCTCCTGGCCGATGCCCGGGCGCTCGGGGACCTCGAAGTAGCCGTTGACGGGCTGATAGTCCCACTTGCACAGGTCGATGTTCTCCTGGAGCACGGCGGCCTCGTGATGCTCGTGAATGACGAAGTTGGGGATGACGGCTTCCAGCTGGAGGGCGGCGGCGGTGGAGATGGGGCCGCCGCAGATGTGGATCTGGACGCCCACGTCATAGGTATGGGCCATATCGCAGATCTTCTTGCCCTCGCTCAGGCCGCCGCAGTTGCACAGGTCGGGCTGGATGATGCCCAGGGAGTTCTGCTCGAAGAAGGGACGGTAGCCCCAACGGCTGTACACCCGCTCGCCGGTGGCCATGGGGATATCCACGTTGTCGCCGATCTGCTTGAACAGGGTGTGGTTGAGGGGCTGAGTGGCCTCCTCGTAGTAGAAGCAGCGGTACTTCTCCAGCTCCCGGCCCAGCTGGATGGCGGTGTTCCGGTCGGTGAGGGCGTGGAGCTCAATGATGATGTCCAGCCCCGGCCCGCCGGCCTCCCGGATGGCCGCCACGCGGTCCACGGCCAGCTTGAGCTGCTCATACTGGAACAGACCGCGGCTGTCCCAGCCGTCGGGCATCCATCTGCCGTCGGGATCAAAGCCCACGGGGTCGACCTTGACGGCGGTATAGCCCTCGGCCATAGCCTTGCGGGCGGCCTCGGCGTACTCCTCCGGCTTGGACAGGCTGTGGCACTCCTTGCCCCAGTCGAACTGAATCTGGCTGGCGTAGGCGCGCAGCTTGCTGTTGGTCTTGCCGCCCAGCAGTTGGTAGACGGGCACGCCCAGCTTCTTGCCCTTGATATCCCACAGGGCGATATCGATGGCGCTGATGGCGGCAAAGATGACGCCGCCGCCGCCCATGCCCCAGAAGGTCATGCGGTGGAGCTTGTTCCAGACGGCCTCGATGTTCATGGGGTCCATGCCGATGATGAGCTCGCCGAAGTCCACGCAGCAGCTATAAGCCGCGCGGTTGGTATTGCCGTAGCACAGGCCGGCCTCGCCGAAGCCGGAGATGCCCTCGTCGGTGTTGATGCGCACACAGATGGGGTGCCAGGGAGTCCCCGCGACGCTGGGGCGGCCGTTGAGTTTAAATACGTCTACGCTCGTGATTTTCATAAATAGTTCCTCCTCAAACAATTTTCCAAATCATCAGGCTCACGCCTGTTATGGACGCTGTAAATTTTTTAGGTTCTGCATCTGCCTGCCGTACTCCTCGCCGCTGACGTGGTGGTCGATGTGCATCAGATAGGCGTTGCAGCAGGCCTGGGCGTCCCCCTGCTTGATGGTGTCCAGGATGTACTGGTGGAAGGTCCTTCCGTCGGGCACGTAGTCCTGTTCCGGATTGGCCCGGATACGGGAGGGAATGATCATCTCCAGGTGCTTGGCCACGGCCCCCTGGGCGGCGTTGAAGGCCAGGGTATACATGCTGTTGTGGGCGGCCCGGCACAGGCTGTAATGGAAATCCAGATCTATCTGCACCCGCCGCCGCAGGACCTCTCCCTCCGGAACGCCTCCCTCACGGATGACCTCCAAATAGTTGTCACAGGCTTTCTGCATCGCCTGGAAGTCTTCCTCTCCCGCGTACCGGCAGGCCAGCCGGGCGCACTCGATCTCCAGCAGCTTTCTGAACTCGCACACGTCCTCCAGCATCTCGTCCGTCACATAGAGGTCGCTGACGGCGTCCAGGTAGGAGTGGAGAGAAAACTTTTTGGCGAAGGTCCCGTCCCCCGCCCGGATGGTCACCAGGCCGTTGGCGCTGAGCTTTTGAAGGGCCATGCGGACGGTCAGGCGGCTGACGCCGAACATCTCCGCCAGCTCCGCCTCCGTGGGCAGGCGTTCTCCCGGCTCCCACGTGCCGTTCATCAACAGCTGGCGCAGCTTCTGTTCCACCTTGTCGTTGAGCGTCTCCCGCTTGATCTTCAGGCTCCTGGTTTCCATTCGTTCACCTTTTTCCGCGCTGTGTCCGCGCTGTATTGTATTACTGAACGGTGACCACCTCACTGTTGGCAATGGCTTCCTCTGTCAGCTCCTGCCCGATACCCGGCCGCTCCGGGACCTCAAAATATCCGTCCTTGGTCACATAGTCGTATTTGCAAAGGTCGATATTGTCCTGGATGAGCGCGCTGGCGTGCAGCTCGTGGATGACGAAGTTGGGGATGACCGCCTCCAGCTGGAGGGCGGCGGCGGTGGAGATGGGGCCGCCGCAGATATGGACCTGGACCCCGATGTCGTATACGTGGGCCATATCGCAGATTTTCTTGCCCTCCGTCAGGCCGCCGGTGTTGCACAGGTCGGGCTGGATGATGGCGATGGAGCGGTCCTCCAGGAAGGGCCGGTAGCCCCAGCGGGTATACACCCGCTCGCCGGTGGCCAGGGGGATGGGCACCTTGGCGTTGATCTCCTTGAAGAGCTCGGCGTCCAAGGGCTGGGTGGGCTCCTCATAATAGAAGCACCCCAGCTCGGCCAGCTCCCGTCCCAGCTGGACGGCGGTGGTGGTGTCGGTGAGGGCGTGGAGCTCGATGATGATGTCCAGGTCCGGCCCGGCCTCCCGCATGGCGGCCACCCGGGCCACCGCCAGCTTGAGCTGCTCCTTCTGGAGAATCCCCCGGCTGCTCCAGCCCATCCACACGCCGTGGGGGTCAAAGCCGATGGGGTCCACCTTGACGGCGGTGAAGCCGTCGGCCATGGCCTTTCGGGCCGCCTGGGCGTACTCCTCCGGCTCCACCAGGGAGTGGGAGACCTTGCCCCAGTCGAACTGGAGCTGGCTGGCATAGGCCCGGAGCTTGGAATTGGTCTTTCCCCCCATCAGCTTGTAGACCGGGGCGTTGAAAACCTTGCCCTTGATGTCCCACAGTGCGATGTCGATGCCGCTGATGCCCGCCATGATGACCCCGCCGTTGCCCATGCCCCAGAAGGTCATGCGGTGGAGCTTGTTCCAGATGGCCTCGCTGTCCAGCGGGTCCATGCCGATGATGCATTTGGCGAAATCCACGCCCATGCCGAACCCGGCCTGCTGGGCGTTGCCGTAAGCCACGCCGATCTCACCGTAGCCGCTGATCCCCTCGTCGGTGTTGATCCTCACACAGACCGGGTGCCAGGGCACATTCCCCACGGCCACCTCGGCGGCCTGGGAAGGGGTTGCAAAGGTTTTGATGATGTCCACACTGGTAATTTTCACAGCCTTGTCTCCCTCCATTTGAAACGAGCTCCGAAACAGTCCTTGCCGTTCTGTTCGTTTATCGCCTTGCATCCGCTTCGCTTAATAGGTTGTTCGCTATCTATATAATAAACATCTTGATATCGTCGGTCAATGCATAATTTCACTGTTTTTCTACAAATTTTTTAGGCGTTTTGCACATTGTGCATCCTAATAAATCCCATATTTTTTGAATCCTGGAACTTCCAATCACTTTATAAATTCCATCCTGCGATAATCCGGCATCCTTGTTACCTCCTGCAAAATCACCCTCCGCACCATATTTTCAGGACACGTTCCGCAAAATCTGATCCCTTTGTCCGGGCCATTTTTCTCCCTGCCACGGCCCTCGATCCTGTTTCTCGTTCCGGAAGGGATCTCAGCGTCCGGGCAGGACGGTATTATTTGTCACAAGAAAATATTGGGAAAACTAGTGACATCTTGCCAGATATCGGCTATACTAAAATCAATATCAGAACTTCTGAAGCAATTAGGTGACAAAAATGGAACAAGAACAGCAAAAACGCCCTGCCGGGCGCAAAATGAAAATCAGCAGGGTATCCATCGTGGATCAGGTATGCGATTCCATTAAGCAGGATATTGCCGACGGCATCTGGAAGGCCGGGGACAGGCTCCCTTCCGAGGCTGAGTTTGCCGAGACCTTCGGGGTCAACCGTCTCAGTGTCCGCATGGCCCTCCAAAAGCTCAGCACCCTGGGCATCATTGAGACCCGGGTTGGGGAGGGTTCCTTTGTCTGCTCTTTTTCCCTCAAGCCCGTCCTCAGCGAAATTTCCATCTTCTACGAGGGCGCCGACCAATATCACGACATCCAGCAGCTGCGCAACCTCCTGGAGTATGAGTGCATGCGTCTGGCCGCTCACACCGCCTCCGAGCAGGAAAAGGCGGAGCTGAAGGAGGCCCTGGACCACTATTACGAGCTGAATCTCAATTACTTCGAGCTGGGCCCGGACAACGAGGAGGCCCTGGAGCTGGCGGTGGACGCCGACTTCAACTTCCACTATAAGGTCGTCAAAATGAGCCATAACAGGCTCTACAAGGACATCTACTTTATGGTCCAGCAGCTTATCCGGGGTCACATCAACCAGCTGGTAAGCGGCCGCACCCGCCGCCGGAAAGAGGCGGGGCTCCCCCCCTTCGGAGACGACGACACCCACAAGAAGATCTACGACTGCATCATCAACTGCGACGAGGACGCCCTCCGCCGGGCCATGGACGAGATGCTGGGCATCATCCCGGTCAAGGGCATGGACATTTTCGACTAAATAAAAAGCGGCCCGCGGAATGATTCCGCGGGCCGTTTTTTTATGTTTTCCCTGTTGACAGGCCAATCAATACGTGATATATTTATCACACACCAAGAGACAAATACATCACTTTTGAGAGGAGCTTTTCTATGACCCGTCCCCTGCTCAGCCTTACCCGCAACCGCCAGATTGGGGCCCTGTGCTGGACCCTGGTCCTGCTGGCCCAGCTGTGCGCCTTTTTCTTCCCCGTCCGGAACCTGCCCCTCCCCCTTCGGATTGCCGTCATGGCCCTTCTACTGGGAATCGTGGCGGTGACCGTAGTCACTACTTTAGGCTTTTGGACGGAGAAGGGGGATGAGAGGGCCGAGGAGAACGACAGGAAGGCCAACGCCGCCCTTTTCACCTGCTTTTTCCTGGCTATGGGCGCGCTCGTGCTCACCCTGCGGCCCGGCGCCGCCCTCACCCTCACCCGGGAGGCGGTGGTCCTCCTCTTCTCCGCCGTGTGCCTGGGCAGGGACGTCCTCTTCCTCCTCTATGAAAGGTTCGGCCGCTGATATGCTGGAGACGAGGATCAAAGAATTGCGGGCAGAGCGGAATATGGACCAGATGGAGCTGGCCGCCCTGGTGGGGGTCCGGCGGGAGACCATCGGGCGGCTGGAGAAGGGGCTTTACAACCCCTCTTTGAAGCTGGCTATGGACATCGCCCAGGTCTTCGGCCTGACGGTGGAGGAGGTCTTCACCTTCCGGGAGGAGAAGCCGTAAAAAATGGAAAAAGGCCCGTGGGAGTGTGTCCCACGGGCTTTTTTCGTTTAGTAGAGTTCCTTGTAGATTTTGAGGACCCGCTCCTCATCCAGCGGCACGAAATTGTTGGCCATCAGCCGCCCCTGACTGACGATGACGCTGTGGGCGAACTCCGGCAGGTCGGCCTCGGTGACGCCGTAGTCCCGGAGGGGCTTCTTGGGCAGGATTTGGTTCAAAAGCTCCTCCAGCTTGTCGTACACTACGTCCACGCCGCAGCCCAGCAGACCGGCCAGGTAGGCGTTCATCACCGCGATCTCCCCGTCACTCTTGAGCTCCATATAGTTCTTCAGCACCCCGGTGAACATGGCGTAGTTGCTCTCCCCGTGGGCCACGTGGTACTTGCCCCCCAGGGGGTAGCTGGTGGCGTGGACCGCCGCGCACCCGGCGGTGCCGAAGGCCAGCCCGGCGTAGTTGGAGGCGATGAGGAAATCCTTCAGCAGGGGGAGCCGGGCCTCTTTGCCCTCCTTGGCGATGGTCTGGTAGCCCCGGATAATCATCTCGATGGCCTTGTAGCCGAAGAGCTTGGTATAAGGAGTGGCCTTGGGGGACAGGGAGGACTCCACGGCGTGGACCAGGGCGTCGATGGAGCTGGTGGCGAAAACCCCGAAGGGCAGGCCCTCCAGCAGCTCGGGGATAAGCACGGCGTGGTCGGCGTACATGGCGGGGCCCACCAGGCCCAGCTTGGTGCCCAGGCGGGTGCGGGCCATGATGGCGATGTTGGTCACCTCGCTGCCCGTGCCGCAGGTGGTGGGGATGATGACCAGCTCCCGGTGCTTTGTCAGGTCGGGGGCCGCGTCGTAGAGGGCGTCCACCCCCTCGCCGTCGGAGACGGCCAGCACCTTGGCGATGTCGATGACGGTGCCGCCGCCGATGGCGATGATGCGCTTACAGCCGGTCTTGGCGGCGTCGGCCAGGATAGCGTCCACCATTACGTCGGTGGGCTCGCCGGAGCCGTATTTTTCCTGATAGATGGTGTGGACCTTCAGGCCCATCTGGCCGAAGTAGGGCTCGTAGATGTAGGCGTTGGTGAGGATCAAATCCCCCTCGCCCAGCTGGAATTCCGACGCGAAGGCCTTGCAGGTGTCGAAGCTGTGGAGCGTCGGCTTGAAAATGATCTCCGTCATGGCGGTTCCCTCCCTTTCTTATCTGCCGATCATCATGTTCAGAATTTCGATGTCCGTCTCGTGCATCCCCTTGCGGCCCAGACGTCCCACGTTGCGGATGGTGTCCTCAATATTGTCGGTGAGGATGCCCTCTCCCCCCTGGAAGCCGTCGCCCCGGAAGGCCATCTTGCCCCCCAGGATGGCGGCGTCCAGCGCCGCGGCAATCTTGGCGCCGCAGGAGGGCTTGGCCCCGTCGCACACGATGCCCGCCACGTTGCCCAGGGTGTTGGTGATGGTCTGTTCGATTTGGGCCCGGGTGCCCCCCTGGAGGTAGGTGATGGCGGCGCCCGCGCCGGTGCCGGCGCTCACCGCCCCGCAGAAGGCGGACAGCCGGCCGATGCCGCTTTTCAGATGGGCGGCCATCAGGTTGCTGATGCACAGGGCCCGGTAGAGCTTGTCCTCGGGGACGTTCAGAGCCTTGGCGTACTGCACCACGGGTACAGAGACGGTGATGCCCTGGTTGCCGCTGCCGGAGTTGGCCACCACGGCCAGGTCACAGCCGCTCATCCGGGCGTCGGAGCCCGCGGCGGCCCAGGCCTTGGCCTTCACCTCCACCCGCTCGTCGCCGTAGAGCTCCAGAAGGTTCTTGCCCACGTTGGCGCCGTAGGGGTTGGTGAGGCCCTCCTGGGCGATGGCCATATTGCAGGCGATCTGGTGGTCCAGCAGTTCCTTCACGTCCTCGAGCTTCACCTCCTCGGCAAAGTCCAGTATGCCGCCCACGCTCATGAAGTCCCGCTTGTGGTCGGCGGCGCCGTCGTCCAGGCCGTAGGCCTGAGCCAGCACGTCCACGCCGTTCTTGACGATGTGGACGATGTTGGTGTGCTTGTCCGCGATCTCCACGCTGACGGTGTCCTCCCCGGCCCGGGCCTCCAGGCAGATGTACAGGTTGGCCACGCCCTCGGCCAGCTCCACGGTACACATCCCACCAGCCACCAGGGCCCGGGAGCGCTCAATCTGCTCGGCGGTGATGGGCACCAGCACCTCCAGCTGCCGCTCGGGGTCGCCCCCCAGGACGCCCAGGATGGCCGCCACCTCCACGCCCTTCTGGCCGCCGGAGTTGGGAACCGTAACCCCCTTCACGTTCTTGATGATGTTGCCGCTGCACCGGACCACCAGCCGCTCCGGCTCCCGGCCCAAGTGCTTCCGGGCCACGGCCCCCGCGTAGGCGATGGCGATGGGCTCGGTGCAGCCCAGGGCGGTGACCAGCTCCTCCTCCAACACCTGGATGTAGCCGTCATAACATTTCTTGTCCAACATAATCCGTTTTCCCCTTTGTCTCTATAAAATTATAGGCCCATCTCTTCCAGCCAGCGGGTGGCGCAGTGGGCCATCACGGCCGCCCCCCGATAGAATACCGTCTCGTTGTGCTTGACCTTGGGGTTATGCTGGCCGTAGGGCCAGACGGTCTCCTCGTCCGGGCCCGCGCCCAGGAAGAAGTACCCCGCCGGCACCCGCTGGGCCACGCAGGCGAAGTCCTCGGAGCCCACCTTGATAAACGGCTCTTTCACATAACCCTCCCCGAAAAGCTCGTCGGCGTAGCGGCGGACCTTCTCGTAGAGCGCCGGGTCGCACCGCAGGGCCTCCAGCCCCGCGTCCCGGAAGGTGAGCTTGGCCTCCCCCCGGTAGGCCCGGGCGATGCCCTCCACCACCTGGGCCATCCGCTCCTTGAGCAGGGAGCGCTGGCCCTCGTCGTAGGTGCGCAGGGTCCCCCGCATCCGGGCGGTGTCGGGGATGATGTTGTAGTTGTGCTCCCCGCCGGCGTCCACCGAGGTAACCGAGATGACGTTGGTCTGGGTAGGGGTGGCCTCCCGGCTGATGAGGCTTTGGAAGGCCAGCTCCAGGTGGGCCAGGATGTGGATGGGGTCGATGGCGTCGGCGGGCCGGGCGGCATGGCCGCCCTTGCCGGTGATTTGGACGTCAAAGCTGTCGTTGGAGGCGAAGGCGGGACCGCAGCCCGCCGTCAGGTAATTGAGGGGCATCGTGGCGTCGATGTGGAGGGCCAGAGCGGCGTCCACCCCCTCCAGGGCCCCGTCGGCGATCATCTCCCGGGCCCCGATGCCTACCTCCTCGCCGTACTGGAACATGAGGACCACCCGGCCGGGCAGGTCCTTTTCATTTTCTTTGAGCATCCGGGCGGCGCACAGCAGCATGGCCACGTGGGTGTCGTGGCCGCAGGTGTGGGCCTTGTCGGGATAGGGGGAGGCGAAATCCAGGCCGCTGTCCTCCCCCATGGGGAGGGCGTCCATGTCCGCCCGCAGGAGGATGGTGGGACCCGCCTCCCGGCCCAGGCGGGCCAGCAGACCGCATTTGCCGCAGCGGCGGTAGGGGATGTCCAGCTCTTTGAGCCGTCCCGCCACGTAGGCGGAGGTCACGGGGAGGTCGTCGGCCAGCTCCGGGTTTTGATGCAGATAGCGGCGGTCGGCCTGGAGCTGGGGCTCCAGCTCCTTGGCGCGTTCCAGATAAGAGCGCAAATTCGCCGCCTCCTTTCTATAGTGATAATTGAGAAAAGGAGGCCGGGCGTCCTGAGGACTGCCCGGCCTCCGGGCCTTGCAGGGATGTGAGAGAAATTCTGTCTTAGAAGGGCCCCAGCTTGATGGTGGCGGCGATGAAGAGCATGATGAAGCCGATCACCATGTAGGAGGCGTAGTGCCGGATGGCACGGCGCATGTACTGGGGATAGGTGATGCCAGAGATGGCGCAGGCGCCCATGATGGAGGCGTTCATCGGCAGCAGCAGGTTGGAGAAGCCGTCGCCGTAGAGGAAGGCCATGACCACGGTCTGCTGGGTCAGGCCCAGCACGTCGCCCAGGGGGCTCATGATGGGGATGGTGGCGGCGGCCTGGCCGCTGGAGGAGATGATGAAGCAGTTCAGCACGGACTGCACCAGCAGCATGGCCATGGCGCCGATCTGGGTGGGCAGGCCCACCACCAGGGAGGACAGGGCGTGGACGATGGTGTCGGTGATGTTGGCGTCGGCCAGGATGACGCTGATGCCCTTGGAGAAGCCGGTGACCAGAGCGCCCACCAGCACCACCTTGGCGCCGTCCACGAAGGTAGAGGCAATCTTGTTGGCGTCGTACCCGGCGGTGAGGCCGATGACCACGGCCATGATGATGAAGATGGCGGGGAACCGGGTCTTGAAGTCCCAGCCGGCCAGGGCGGCGTAGACGATGGTGCAGATGCCCAGCAGGAACTCCACGAGGCACAGCTTCCGGCGGGTGGTCAGCTCCACGATCTCGGCCTCCTGCTCGCTGGCGTTGCGCTCCAGGTCATAGCAGTAGCTCTTGGTGGGGTCCTTCTTCACCATCCAGGCGTACCGGACGGTCCAGAAGGCGGCGGCGGCAAAGAGCAGCACGGCGCCCAGGATCCGGAACCAAAGACCGGAGGACAGGACGGGCAGGCCCACAAGGCTCTGGGCGGTGCCGGTGGAGAAGGCGGAGAAGAGGCCGGTGCAGTAGCCGGTGGAGGAGGCGATGGTGACGATGCACAACCCCGTCATGGCGTCAAAGCCCATGGAACGGGCGATGAGGATGCCCAGGGGCAGGAAGGCCAGCATGGACTCGCCGTTGCCGGTGATGGCGGGCAGCATAAAGAAGGGCAGCATCAGCAGGGGGATGAAGAAAATGCCGCCCCGGCCCTTCAAGGTCTTCATGAACTTGCCGATGAGGGCCCGGGTGGACTGGGTGGACTCGATGACGTGGAAGGAGCCGCCGATGATGAGCACCATCCAGGCGATCCAGCCGGCCTCGCTCAGGCCCCGGGGGATGGCCACGAAGACGTCAAACAGGTTGGCGGGGTTGGACTCCACCACGTGGTAGGAGTTGGGGTCCACCACCATGCGGCCGGTCAGGGCGTCCTCCACCCGGACATACTCGCCGGCGGGGACCACCCAGGTCATGACGGCGGCCACGCAGATCAGCAAAAAGATGATGACCAGCGAGTGGGGGAACGCGCGTTTTTTCTTGGTTTCCAGGGTTTCCATGTAATTCCCTCTCTTTCTTGTCTCTTTACATGCTCTCTCGTACATGTAAAGGTATTGTGCAAAAACCGGGGGGTTCCCGGAGGATGCCGAAGCTAGAATACCCGCAGCTCCCGGGGGACGCTGTGCAGGATCTCAAGGCCGTTTTCCGTGATGAGAGCCTGGTCCTCGATGCGCACCCCGAACTTTCCGGGCAGATAGATGCCGGGCTCGATGGAGAAGGCCATGCCGGGGGCGATGACGGTGTGTTCCCCCTCCTGGGCGGAGGGACCCTCGTGGCCGTCGATGCCGATGCCATGGCCGGTGCGGTGGGTGAAGAACTCCCCGTAGCCCTTGGAGGCGATATACCCCCGGGCGGCCCGGTCCACCTCCTGGAGCTCATTGCCCAGCCGGGCGGCCTCCCGGCCCTTATACTGGGCCTCCAGCACGATGTCATAGACCTTCCTGAACTCATCGGAGGGCTCCCCGAAGTGGACGGTGCGGGTCATGTCGGTGTTGTAGTTTTTCCAGTTGCCGCCGAAGTCCACCAGCAGGCATTGGCCCTCCTCGATCACGGTGTCCGCCGTGGCGTGGTGGGGCACCGCCGCCTCCGCTCCCACGGCCACGATGCCGCTGGGGAGCTTGAGGCCCAGGCTGGTCATCTCGAAGGCCAGCTGGCCCATGAACTGGCCCTCGGTCTTCCCGAGCCACCAGCGGCCCCGGTCCAGCACCGCCTCAAGCGCCTGACTGGCCAGACGGCAGGCGGTGCGCATACACTCCCGCTCCGCCTCATCCTTATAGATCCGAAGGGGGTCTGTCAGGCCGCCGCCCAGCTCCAGCCGGGCGCCCTTCAGCGCCTCCAGCAGGGGGAGCACGAAGTGGGCGGGCAGCTCCTTGCTCACCGCCACCCGGCCGGTTGGGTACCCCTGGGCGGCCAGCTGGTCCGCCAGCAGCGCCACGGCGTCCTCGCCGTCGCCCCAGAGGAGGGCCCCCTCCTGGATGGGCAGCTGGCGCAGATAGAGCCGGTTGGCCACGAAGAAGGGCTTGCGGCCCGGAGAGAGCACCAGCAGAAGCAGACGCTCGTCGGCCTTCACACCGTACCCGGCCAGATATTTTAAGGTAGAGCCGGGGCCCACCAGGAACAGCTCCACGCCCTGGCGCTCCATTTCCGCCAGGACTTTGCCGATCCGGGCCTCGAACTGTATCTGCACGGACCTTCCTCCTCTCACTCTTTCCGAATTATTTCAGGAGCGGCGGCGGGCGGGCCCATGTGACCTGTTTCGCCGCGCTTCTCTCAACGCTGCTATTATAGCATCCCCTTCCCCAGATTTAAATACCATTCTCAAAATAAAATACGATTTATACTATTTTCACAATATTTGTATAAAAAATATATTACATCTGCATATTGTATTTTTTATCGGCATCAAGTATCCTATTGTGCAGGGAATGCCGTTTCCCGCCCAAGTGCCAAATCATTTCGACAACCTTTTATGACTACATATTAAATATAGAGGAACGATTGGGAAGGAGATCATTATGGCTGAGATCAAAAATACGCCTACCATTCAGGACGAGGAAGTCGTCGCCCTGCGCAACGCCTTCGCCCACCGGGCCCGCTGGCTCAAGCTGCTGCTGGACGAGGCCAAGGCCCGGGGGGCCGACTGGGAGAGCATCGGCCGGGACGCCGTGCGCAAGTGCGGCCGTGAGAACGGCACCCGCTTCAAGGCCGAGATGAAGGGCCCCGGCCTCACCGACCTGCCCTGCTTCGTGGGGGCCAAGTGGGCCCGCAAGGTCTTTGAGATCGAGGTCCTGGAGGAGAACGAGGACCACTACTACATGAACTTCCACCACTGCCCCCTGGTCTCCGGCTGGCAGATGGAGGGCGTGGACGGCGAGGAGCTCAAGTGCCTGTGCGACATCGCCATGGACGGCGACCGGGGCGTGGCCGAGGCCATCGGCGCCGATTTCGTCCTGGGCAAGACCATCGCGGACGGCGACGACGTGTGCGAGCTGCGCTTCTCCCGCCGGAAGAGCGAAGAGAACAACTGATTCCACCCGCTCCGCCGGTCCACACCGGCGGAGCCTTTTTCTCACTGTGCGCCCTGTTGTATTTTTCCCGACACTTTGCTATAATGACAAAAGATTAAAATACGATTTTGTTCCGCCCTGCGGGTTTCTGTCCCCATGGTGCAGAAAGGAGCTCCTATGCTCTCCGATGATAAATCCGGGCTTCACATCCAAGTTTATAATTACGTTCTGGACCAGATCTTCCAGCAAAAGCTCTCCTATGGCCAGAAGATCTCCGAAGAGGAAATCGCCCAAAACCTGAATGTCAGCCGCACCCCCATCCGGGAGGCCCTTCGGAAACTGGAGTCGGACGGGCTGGTGGAGATCCTGCCCAAACGCTTCGCTCAGATCGTCACCCTCACGGAGGACGACATGCGCCAGCTGGGCACCGTCAAGCTGCAGCTGGACTTCCTGGCCGCCCAGCTGGCCGTCCACCACGGCTCCAATTCCGACTTCGCCGCCCTGGAGCGGACCAACGAATCCATGGCGGACGCCCTGGCCAGGGACGACCACTACCAGCTGCTCCGCCAGGACGCGGAGTTCCATCAGGCGTATATCCGCATCTCGGGAAACGCCCTGCTGGTGCGTTTCCACCACCAGCTCCAGACCCGCATCTCCCTCTTCCAGTCCATCAGCCTGCGGGAAAAGCCCGACATGATGTCCCACAGCCTGGAGGACCACCAGGCCATCATCGACGCCCTCTACTCCCGGGACGTCAACAATCTGCTCCATGTCATCGTCCCTCACATCGTCCGCTTCTATAACATCGACGCCAGCGTTTACTCCCTCATGCTGGCGGATTTCTCCAACGGCCGCAATCCCATTCCCTCCTCCACCACCCAGTTGACCCACTGATCGATCCTTGTAGAGATTTTTCACATCTGAAACGCCGCGGCGCGGCCATTCCATTGTCTGTTTTGACGGTGGAATGGCCGCGCTTTTTCTTTTTGCCGCAAACCGTCCCGTGATTTCACACAAAAGCGGTCCCTCTGTTTACACGAAAACCACCAATTCGTTCAAAATACCATGTGCACTTTTCACATATTTGAATACGAAATATTATTCATAGCTCCAAAATTGCATTTTATATTAAAAATAGTATTTCTAATTCAATAATTGGATGCTATAATCTGGTTGTCGATACGAATCGCATTTTGGGTATTTAGCAGAAACGGCTGCCAGCCCGGCCCCACGGCAGGGGTCCGGGACGGAATCCACGGCAACGCGTCAACCACGTCACAGCGGCTTTCCTTGAGATGGAAAAGGTTCAATGAAAGACAACAGGAGGAAATTCATCATGGAAATGAAAAAGATCGCGTCCCTGGCACTGTCTCTCTCCCTTTGCGCCGGCCTGCTGGCCGGCTGCGGCGACAGCGGCAACGGCGGCGGCAACGGCGGCGCCGCAGGCGGCGACGGAGACAAGCCCGAGTCCTACAAGGTGGCCTTTATCGGCTCCTTCACCGGCAACCAGGCCCAGTACGGCGAGTCCCAGCGGGCCTCCATCGAGATGTACCTGGAGAAGTTCAACGCCGACGGCGGCGTGGACGGCGTGCCCGTGGTGGTGGACTGGTACGACGACAAGTCCGACCCCAAAGAGACCGTGACCGTGGGCAACAAGATCCTGGGTGACGACAGCGTCATCGCCGCCATCGGTCCCTTCTCCTCCACCAGCGCCATGGCCATCGCCCCCATGTTCGAGGAGGCCGGCATCACCCTCTACTCCCCCTCCTCCTCCCACCCCGACTTCACCAACATGGGCGAGTACATGTTCCGCGGCACCCCCACCCAGGAGTATTACGTGCAGGAGTACGCCAAGTACATCTCCGATGTGATGGGCTGCAAGAAGATCGGCATGATCTACGTCAACAGCGACTACGGCGTGGTCATCCACGACCTGTTCATCCCCGAGATCCAGAAGTACGGCGGCGAGCTGGTGGTGGCCGAGAACTACATCGTGGGCCAGACCAAGGACTTCAGCCCCCTGATCTCCAAGATCAAGACCCAGGACATCGACTGCCTGTACATCGTGGGCCACTACGCCGAGGGCGCCCAGATCATCAGCCAGGCCAAGAAGCTCCAGCTGGACGTGCCCTACATCGGCACCGCCTCCCTCATGAAGCAGGAGCTCATCGACATCTGCGGCGACGCCGCCGACGGCTTCCTCCTCCTCAATAACTTCACCCCCGACAACGACGCCCCCGGCTTCCAGGAGTGGCTGGCCGAGTTTGAGGAGCGCAACCCCAACATCAGCGTGGACGCCCACGTGGTCAACACCTACGACACCATCGACATGATCTGCCAGGCCATTCAGAACGTGGGCGCCGACCGGGCCGCCGTCCGGGATTGGATCAACGCCCAGGCCGAGTTCCCGGGCATCGGCGGCACCTTCTCCATGGCGGAGAACGGCGACGCCATCAAGCCCCTCTTCCCCATGATCGTGAAGGACGGTCACTTCGTCTCCAACGCCTAACATGCCGGAATAAGTGCCCTCCCGAACCTGGGACCGCCTGACGGCATCCCGGCGTCCGGGAGGGCGCTTTATCCCATTCCAAGAGGAGGTTTCGACCTGCCATGCTCATCCAACAGATCATCAACGGCCTGACCATCGGCAGCACCTATGCCCTTGTGGCCATCGGCTTCACCATGGTGTTCGGCGTTCTGCAGCTGACCAACTTCGCCAACGGCTCCTTTTACATGTTCGGCGCCTACATCACCCTGACGTTCCTCACCATCTTTGAGAACAACTTCATCCTGGCCACCCTGTGCTCGGTGGTCATCATGGGCCTTTTGGGCGCCTGTATGGACAAGTTCGCCCTCAAGCCCATCCGCACCCGCAAGGCGGCCCCCATCGCCGCCCTTATCTCCACCGTGGGCATCGCCACCTGCATGGACAACCTGGTGCAGGTCATCTTCGGCTCGGCCACCAAGCCCTTCCCCGACGCCCTGGGCCTGCCCAGCTTCAACGTGGGCGGCGTCATCATCAGCGGCCTGCAGATCCTCATTTTCTGCGTCACCATCATCATCATGGTCATCCTGTTCTTCCTGGTGAACAAGACCAAGGTGGGCCAGGCCATGCGGGCCACTTCCCAGAACGCCTCGGCTGCCCGGCTCATGGGCATCAACGTGGACTCCATCATCACCCTCACCTTCTTCATCGGCTCCGCCTTGGCGGCGGTGGCCGGCTCCCTCATCGGCATGTACTACCAGGCCATCGACACCACCCTGGCCATGTCCGTGAGCATGAAGACCTTTGCCGCCGCCGTGCTGGGCGGCATCGGCGTCCTCCCCGGCGCCGTGGTGGGCGGCCTGCTCATCGGCCTTGTGGAGACCATCGTGGCCAGCTACATCAGCTCCGGCTACCGGGACGCCATCGCCTTCGCCATTCTGATCATCGTGCTCGTCTTTAAGCCCTCCGGGCTGATGGGCAAAGATCAGATCACCAAGGTCTAAGGAGGGATCGCTCAAATGAAAAAATTTCTGGATTTTTGGGCCATGAACTCCAAGAAGATCTACCTGGTGCTGCTGGCGCTGGCGCTGATCTTCCCCTGGGTCTTCAACAAGCCCTACATCATGAACGTGGCTGTGCTGTGCTTCCTCTACACCACCCTCAGCCTCAGCCTGAACCTGGTCACCGGCTATATGGGCCAGCTCTCCCTGGGCCACGCCGCCTTCTACGGCGTGGGCGCCTACGCCGGCGCCATCTGCGCCACCCGGCTGGGCTGCGACTTCCTCCTCACCATCGTCATCAGCGCCGGAGTGGCCGCCCTGGTGGGCCTGATCCTCAGCCTGCCCATCCTGCGGCTCAAGGGCCGGTACCTGGCCATCGTCACCCTGGCCTTCTGTGAGATCACCCGCCTGGTGGAGCTCAACTGGGTGGAGGTCACCGGCGGGCCCATGGGCATCTCCAGCATCCCCGCCCCCCATATCCTGGGCTTCACGCTGAAGTCCACCCGCAGCAAGTATTACCTCATCGTGGCCATCACCCTGGTGACCATCTTCATCGTCCACAGCCTGATGAACTCCCGCACCGGCCGCAGCATCTCCGCCATCAAGGGCGACGAGATCGCCGCCTCCGCCATGGGCATCAACGTCTTTAAGTACAAGGTCATCTGCTTCACCATCGCCTCCGCCCTGGCGGGCGTGGCCGGCGCCTTCTACGCCACCTACATGCGCTACGTGGACCCCACCAGCTTCGCCTTCGACCAGTCGGTGCAGATCTTGGGCATGACCATCCTGGGCGGCCTGGGCAGCATCCCCGGCAGCGTCATCGGCGCCTTCGTCCTCACCGCCATCCCCGAGATGCTCCGGGGCCTCATGGAGTTCCGCCAGGTCATTTACGGCCTCATCCTGGCCATCATGGTGGTCTTCAAGCCCTCCGGACTGCTGGGCAACATCAACTTCAAGCATATCCGCCAGCGTATCCTGTTTGCCCGGGAAAACGCGAAGAAAGGAGGTGGGGACCGTGGCCCTGCTGAGAGCTGAACACATCACCCAGCGCTTCGGCGGCGTGGTGGCCATCGACGACGTGACCCTGGAGATGAACCCCGGCGAGATCGTGGGCATCATCGGCCCCAACGGCGCCGGTAAAACCACCTATTTCAACGTCATCACCGGCATGTATAACCCCACCGAGGGCAAGGTTCTATTCCACGACAAGGAGATCACCGGCCGCAAGCCCTACGAGATCACCAGCCTGGGCCTGGCCCGCACCTTCCAGAACATCCGCCTCTTCGCCAACATGACCGTCATCGAGAACGTCATGGTGGGCATGCAGTGCAAGACCAGCGCCGGGGTGCTGGACGGCATCTTCCACACCCCCAAGCACCGCAAGGAGGAGAAGCTGGTGGAGGAAAAGGCCGCCCACTACCTGGAGCTCACCGGCCTTCTGGACCACAAGTACGACTACGCCACCTCCCTGCCCTACGGCAAGCAGCGCAAGCTGGAGATCGCCCGGGCCATGGCCGCCGAGCCGGAGATCCTCCTGCTGGACGAGCCCGCCGCCGGCATGAACGGCCAGGAGACCGAGGAGCTGGCCGAGTTTATCCACAGCCTGAAGGACATGGGCTACACCATCCTGCTCATCGAGCACGACATGAAGTTCGTCATGAGCCTGTGCGACAACATCTACGTGCTGGACCACGGCTCCCTTATCGCCCAGGGGCCCCCGGCGGAAATCAAGCAGAACCCCCGGGTCATCGAGGCCTATCTGGGGAAGGAGGAATAAGCCATGGCGTTTTTAAGTGTGAAAGACCTCTACGTCAACTACGGCGCCATCAAGGCCATTCAGGGCATCAGCCTGGAGGTGGAGCAGGGGGAGATTGTCACCCTCATCGGCTCCAACGGCGCCGGCAAGACCTCCACCATGAACACCATCGCGGGCCTTGTGAAGGCCGCCTCCGGCTCCATCCTCTTCAAGGGGGAGGAGATCGCCAACAAAAAACCCAAGGAGATCGTCTCCCTGGGCCTCTCCCTCTCTCCCGAGGGCCGGCAGGTCTTCCCCCAGATGTCCGTCAAGGAAAATCTGGAGCTGGGGGCCTATACCCGCTCCAAGGAGGACAAGGAGGAGGGCCTGGCCAACGCCTACCGCCTCTTCCCCAAACTGGAGGAGCGGAAGAGCCAGGCCGCGGGCACCCTCTCCGGCGGCGAGCAGCAAATGCTGGCCGTGGCCCGTGCCCTCATGTCCAAGCCCGACCTTCTCATGCTGGACGAGCCCAGCCTGGGCCTGGCTCCCCTCATCATCCGGGACATCTTCAACCTGATCCGCCAGGTCAACCAGGAAACCGGCACCACCGTCCTGCTGGTGGAGCAGAACGCCAAGATGGCCCTGGAGATCTCCCACCGGGGCTACGTCCTGGAGACGGGCACCATCGCCCTCACCGACACGGCCGCCAACCTCCTCAAGAGCGACAAGGTCCGCGAGGCCTACCTGGGCGGCTGAGTCTCCCACTGACCGCCTTTCTCCCCCTTTGCTTTGACACAACAGGAAAGCCCCGGCCGCAGACGCGGCCGGGGCTTTCTTTTTTCTTGACATTTCCGCCGTTTGGGCGTAGGATAACATTTAGATTTTCGTCTAAGTGTTTTACCGCTGGGGCAGATAGCTCACAGGGTCCACCGACACGCCGTCCTTGGTCATGGACAGGTGCAGGTGGGAGGCCTCGGCGCTCTCGCCCAGGGCGGTGCCGCCCACCGAGCCGATGATGTCCCCGGTGCGCACCGTGTCCCCGATCTCCACGTTGGGCACCGCGGCCAGGTTGGCGCAGGTGCTCATCACCCCGTCGGCGTGGAGGATGGTCACGGTGGTGCCCATCATGTCGTCCTGGCCCACGTCGGCCACCGTGCCCCCCGCGGGGGCCATGACCTGGGCGCCGGGGTCGGCGGCGATGTCGATGCCGTCATGGGCCCGCCAGTCCCCCATGGTCTGGTCATAGGCCAGGGCCTCCACCGTGTAGCCCCGCAGCACCTCGCCCTTCACGGGCCAGGTGAACACCGAGGCGGTGGCTGTAGCCGGGGCCGAGGGGACCGGGGCGGCCGTGGGCGCCGGTGTAGGGGCCGGCGCGGCCGACGGCTTCGCCGTCGGCGCGGGGGTGGCGGTGGACGGCGCCGCGGGGCGCACCGTGGGGGTGGGCGTCACCACCACAGTGGCCGGTCCGGCCACCGGCTGGTCACTTCCGTCCAGCCCGGAGAAGAGATAATAGCCCGAGACTCCCAGCGCCGCGACGCACAGGAGCAGGACTATGTAGAAGCCCTTCCCCGCCATAAAGTCGCTGACGCGGTCTTTCATTGGTCTTTTCATGTGTGTTTTGCACCTCCAGAGCCTATTTTGGGCATATCTGGAGTGCGTTATACATGCAATTCAAAAAAACTGTGGTTTCCCCCGGCCGGTTGCTCCGTGCCGCTTATTTCCCCTTTTCTCTGGCCTCCATCAGCGTCCGCAGAAGCAGCACGCACTCCTCCCGCTCCCGCTGGTCCAGCCTGCGGAACAGCTCCAGCAGCTCCCACTCCCGCTGATCCAGCTTCCAAAGCGCCTCCTGCCCTTCCGTCTCCTCCAGGCCCAAGAAGCGGTTGGCCGAGACGCCGTACAGCTTCAGCAGGGCCCCCAGGGCGCGCAGGTCCGGCTCCGACAGGCCGTTTTCATACCGGGACAGGGCCTTATTGCTGATCCCCGTCAGCTCCATGACCCGCATCTGCGTCAGCCCGCACCTCTCTCTGGCCAGCCGCAGCGCAAAACCGAAATTCTCCATTCTCAAAAACGCCTCCACTCAGGCCGAATATCTCTCGTTACTGGATATTGTAATAGTCAAATCCGCTATTTGGCCATTTTTCCCAATAACAAAGAATAAATATGTTGACTTCTCAATATTTAAGATTTAGAATCAACCTTGTATTTCCCTTCCTCTTTCTGGCGTTCACAAATTCTTCATTTGACTTTACCCCCCGGCGGAGGTATGATAGCCAGGTATCTAAAGTAGGAAAAGTAAAACTTATAAAACGAGGTGATCCGCGTGTGTACGCAAGACCGGGGTGCCGGGGGACAGGCGGCCCCCCTGGAAGGGGCCTACATCACCACCGTCAAGCTGGGACCCAAGGGCCAAATCGTCATTCCGAAGGAGATCCGGGAGCGCAGCGGCATTCGGCCCGGCGACAGTCTGCTCCTCTTCTCCCCAAAAGGCCCGGGCTTTATGGTCCAGCCTTTGCTGAGCAGCCGGGAGTTCCTTTCCAAGCTGCTGGACCAGCTCCCGACCACAGAGGAGCCATCTTAAGCGAAAATTAACCTTTCGTTTACAGTTCTTTCGCTTTCCCGTGCTATACTTCGTATCTGAAGTGAACCAAAAAAGGGACATATGTAAGGAGAATCCAAATGGCTGAACAAAGTACCGTTCCCGGGACCGGCACCGCCGTCCCCGCCAAAGAGACCCCGAAATTCAAAGCGCCCAAGAAAAAGAACAAGTGGGTCAAACGGATCATCATCCTGGCCGTGGTCGCGGCCGTCATCGTCTTTGCCCTCTCCCGGTGCATGGCCACCGGCAAGCAGGTGTTGGCCAGCGGCTACATCCCCGCCACGGCCGAGCAGCGGAACATGACCGTCACCGTCACCGGCCCCGGCACCATCAAGCCCAACGACTCCTACAAGGCCACCACCCTGGTCAAGGGAGAGGTCCTCACCGCCCCCTTCGAGGAGGGCCAGACGGTACATAAGGACGACGTACTCTTCACCATCGACGCCAGCGACGTGGAGAACGCCATCAAGCAGGCCCGCACCAGCGTGGAGCAGGCCCAGCTCACCGTCCAGTCCGCCCAGCTCAACTACGACAGCCTTCTGCGCACCCGCAGCGACAATGACCGGGACCGCCAGGTGAAGGCCAACGCCACCGGCGTCATCAACAAGGTCTACGTGGATCCCGGCGACAACGTGGCCGCCGGCACCGTGGTGGCCGACATCCTGGACCGGGACAACATGAAGCTCCAGGTGCCCTTCCATTCCGTGGAGGCCGCCTCCTTCTACGTGGGCCAGTCCGCCACCGTCACCGTGGGCGGCACCGCCGAGACCCTGTACGGCACCATCACCGAGATCGCCGCCACCGACTCCGTGGGACTGGGCGGCACCCTGGTGCGCAACGTCACCATCGTGGTCCAGAACCCCGGTGCCCTGTCCAACACCTCCACCGGCACCGCCACGGTGGGGACTGCCGCCTCCGCCTCCTCCGCCACCTTTGAGTACAACGCCAGCAAGCAGCTGGTGGCCAAATACACCGGTGAGCTCCAGACCTTGAACATCAAAGAGGGCGACCGGGTCACCGACGGCCAGGTGGTGGGCGAGTTCAAGGACAAGGATATGCAGGACCAGATCGACGCCGCCGCCATCTCCCTGCAAAACGCCAAGCTCACCCTGAAGAACGCCCAGGACAGCCTCCAGCGCACGGAGGACAGCCTGGACGACTACACCATCACCTCCCCCATTGACGGCAAGGTCATCGAAAAGAATTACAAGGCCGGGGACAACGTGGACCCCTCCACCGCCTCCACCTCCGGCGCCTCTACTTACATGGCCGTCATCTACGATATGTCCCGCCTCACCTTCGACATCAACGTGGATGAGCTGGACGTGGTAAAGCTCAAGGTGGGGCAGAAGGTCCGCTTCACCGCCGACGCCCTGGAAAACCAGCAGTTTACCGGCGTGCTGGAGAAGATCAACATCAACGGCACCACCGTCAACGGCTCCACCACCTACCCCGTCACCGTGGCGGTGGATGGGGACGGCGAGACCCTGGCCGACTCCGGCCTCTATCCCGGCATGAACGTCTCCGCCAGCATCATTGTGGAAGAGGCGGGTTCCGTTCTGTCCGTGCCCGTGGACGCGGTGGCCCGGGACAACACTGTATTGGTGGCCGGTCCCGGCGCTCTGGACGAATCGGGCAGCATTGTCGACCCCACCAAGCTGGAGAAGCGGGAGGTCACCATCGGCCGCAACGACTCCGACTACGTGGAGATCCTCTCCGGGCTGGAGGCGGGGGAGACCGTCTACATCCAGAACACCGCCTCCAACGCCATGGCCATGATGATGGGAGGCTAAGCCTTGGAACACCTCATTGAACTCAGAGACGTCTACAAGATCTACCAGATGGGCGAGGAGACGGTCCACGCCCTGGACGGGGTGAGCCTCACCATCGACGAGGGGGAATTCGTGGCCATCGTGGGCTCTTCCGGCTCGGGCAAGTCCACCGCCATGAACATCATCGGCTGCCTGGACGTGCCCACCTCGGGCACCTACCATCTGGGGGGCATCGACGTCTCTACCATGGAGGACGACCAGCAGGCGGAGATCCGCAACAAGATGCTGGGCTTCATCTTCCAGCAGTACAATCTGATCCCCAAGCTCTCGGTCCAGGAAAACGTGGAGCTGCCCCTCCTTTACGCCGGCATCTCCGCCGAGGAGCGCCACCAGCGGGCCCTCAACTCCCTGGAGCGTGTGGGTCTGGCGGACAAGAAAAAGAACCTGCCCTCCCAGCTCTCCGGCGGCCAGCAGCAGCGGGTGTCCATCGCCCGGGCCCTGGCGGGCAACCCCTCGGTCATCCTGGCCGACGAGCCCACCGGCGCCCTGGACTCCCGCACCGGCCGGGACGTGCTGGCCTTCCTCCAAAGGCTCAACGCCGAGGGTGACACGGTGGTCCTCATCACCCACGACAACTCCATCGCCGTCAAGGCCAAGCGCATCGTGCGCCTCCAGGACGGCAAGATCATCTACGACGGTGACTCCCATGACCCCAAGGCCGTGGTCAGCGCCGAGGAGTTCCAGGATCTTCAGGGAGAGGAGGCGGCCACATGAATTTCGGCCAATCCTTCCGCCTGGCCATCAAATCCCTGCTCACCAGCAAGATGCGGGCGCTGCTGACCATGCTGGGCATCATTATCGGCGTGGCCGCCGTCATCGTCATCACCTCCCTGGGCAACGGCATGCAGAAGCTCATGAACGACCAGTTCGAGTCCTTGGGCGCCAACCTGATCCAGGTCCAGATCTGGGGCCGGGGTGGAGGCATGTCCTCCCGCACCGTGGAACCCGACGACATGTACGCCCTGGCGGACAAATACCCCCAGTACATCTCCGGGGTCTCCCCCTACGTTATGGTCCAGGGAACCGTGCGCCACGGCAGTGACGAGTTCAAGCGCACCAGCGTATACGGCTCCAGCGAGATCCTCTACGACACCGGGCGCAATATGCTGATGACCGGCCAAAAGCTCTCCCAGGGCCGCTTCCTCACCTACGTGGACGTGACCCGGAACCAGAACGTGTGCGTCATCGGCAGTTATCTGGCCGAGACCGCCTTCCACGGGGACGCCATGGGCAAGACCCTTACCATCAAGGGCAGCCCCTTCACCGTGGTGGGGGTGCTGGAGGAGTATTCCGACTCCAGCGAAGGCAGCAACGACGACCTTATTTTCATTCCCTACGAAAACGCTATGCGCATCAACGGCAGCGGCTACGTGAGCCTCTACCTCTTCACCTCCACCACCAAGGACACCGCCTCCACCGCCAAGGGCATCATCGAAAATGCCCTGTTCAAGGTCTACCAGGACTCCGACGCCTATATGGCCATGTCCTCGGCGGAGATGATGGAGGCCATGAACACCATGCTCAACACCATGATCACCGTCCTGGTCATCATTGCGGCCATCGCCCTGCTGGTGGGCGGCATCGGCATCATGAACATCATGCTGGTCTCGGTCACCGAGCGCACCCGGGAGATCGGCATCCGTAAATCTCTGGGCGCCAAATGCCGGGACATCCGCAGCCAGTTCATCATCGAGGCGGGCACCACCTCGGCCATCGGCGGCGTGCTGGGCATCATCCTGGGCGTCATTATGGCCAACGTCTTCACCGTCATCATGGCGGCGGTCATGGGCGGCGACAGCGCCAACTTCAGCGCCACCCCCACCCTGTCCGGCGTGATGGTCTCCTTCGGCGTCTCGGTGGCCATCGGCATCCTCTTCGGCTACCTCCCCGCCAACAAGGCCGCCAAGCTCAATCCCATCGACGCCCTGCGCTACGATTAAAGGAGATAAGGAAACGATGAAGAAACGACTTTTTTCCGGCCTTCTGGCCGCGGCCCTGACTCTGTGCCTCCTCCCCGCCGCCCACGGCGCCCTGGTGGGCACCGACGAGATGTCCCAGGTCCTTTCCGCCCTGGACATCATGACCGGCAACGAAAACGGCGATTTGATGCTCTCCCGCAGCGTCACCCGCTCGGAGTTCACCAAGCTGGTGGTGGCCGCCTCCCCCATGGGAGAAAACGTGGGGGCTTCCACCACCGTCTCCCCCTACCCGGACGTGCCCTATACCCACTGGGCCGCCCCCTACGTGGAGGCCGCCGTCAACGCCGGATACGTGGAGGGCTACCTGGACGGCACCTTCCACCCTGACGAGAACATCACCCTGGCCATGGGCGTCACTATGGCCACCCGGCTTCTGGGCTACACCGACGCCGACTTCTCCGGCGCCTGGCCCTCCGGCCAGATGACCCTGTACCGCAACCTGAACTTGGACGAGGGCATCTCCATCGGGCAGAATTCCACCATGACCCGGCAGGACGCCATGTATCTCTTTTATAACCTCCTCACCGCCAAGACCAAGGAGGGCAAGGTGTACCTCACCACCCTGGGCCATTCCCTCACCGCCACCGGCGAGATCGACCGGGTAGCCCTCATCAACTCCGCCATGGACGGCCCCGTGGTCATGACCGGCAGCTGGCAGAGCAAGGTGAACTTCGACGTGTCCACCGCCACCGTCTACCGCGCCGGTAATCTCTCCACCCTCTCCGCCCTCCAGCCCAACGACGTCATCTACTACTCCAAGTCCATGCACACCCTGTGGGCCTATACCAACAAGGTCACCGGCCTTTACCAGGAGGTCTCCCCCAACGCCTCCAGCCCCACCTCCGTGACGGTGGCGGGCAAAACCTACCCCATCGAGACCTCCGCCGCCGCCTATGACCTGTCCAACCTGGGCAGCTACAAGACCGGCGATACCGTCACCCTTCTGCTGGGCCGGGACGGCGGCGTGGCCGCCGTGGCCAGCTCCAACACCGTCACCGGCACGGTCTACGGCGTGGTCTCCCTGGTGGCCGACAACTCCTATACCGACGTCAACGGCAACGCCTATACCGCCAAGAGCGTCACAATCTCCGCCACCGACGGCAACACCTACACCTATCCCGTGGAGGCCAAGTCCTCCTTCAAGGCGGGCAACCTGGTCCAGGTCACCGCCTCCGGCTCCACCGCCCAGGTCACCCGGCTGAACCAGGCCTCCCTCTCCGGCAAGGTCAATTCCTCCGCCACCAAGCTGGGCAATACCGCCTTGGCCGATGGCATCCAGATCCTTGACGTGAACAAGAACGGCCTCTCCGTCAAGCTCTATCCCAGCCGCCTGGCGGGGATGAGCCTGGACAACGACGACGTGAAGTTCTACCGCAAGAACACCGCCGGGGAAATCGACATTCTCATTCTGAACGACGCCACCGGCGATCTCTACTCTTATGGCGTACTTACCTCCTCTTCGGAGAAAGATGAGGAAATTGCCGGGCAGTCTTTCATGAGCGGCACCTACCAGTACGACGTGGGCGGCCAAACCTATGAATATACCATCCAAAACGGCGTTCTGAACCTCTCCGTGGGCCCCGTGAAAATCGAGGGGAGTTTGAAATTCCCCGACAAAATTTCCAAACTGGACTCGGTGAAGCTCCTCTCCGTGGACGTCTCCACCGCCATCACCAACAACAACGACTCCTTCCCCGTGTGGACCAACGTGGCGGTCTACGAGCTGGAAAACAACTCCTACCGCCTCTCCAGCCTGGAGCGGGTCCGCACCGGCTACACCCTCACCGGCTACTATGACAAGTCCATCGCCGACGGGGGCTGCATCCGAATCATCGTGGCCCGTCCTTCCTGATCTTCCTGAAAGAAAAGCGTCCCGGTCCTTCTGGACCGGGGCGCTTCTTTTTCATTTCACAGCAGCAGGGCCACGCTCCACAGCACCGTGGACAGAAGGGCCCCCATGGCCACATAGCCCGGGGCGGGGATTTTTTTGTACCAGGGGGCGTGGTTCTTTTTCACAAAGCCGTCGGCCACCCGCCGGGCCTCCTCCACCACCTGCTCGGCGGTGACCCCCGGTGAGCCGATGGCCCCCTCCCGAACGATAAAAATGGCCTCCTCAAAAAAACGGCGGTCCGGGGATTTGACCACGATGACCCGCCGGCTGATCCCTTTGATCACTGCGCGCTCCCTCCTTTTCTCTTTTCCAGAGTATGGGCCGTATGCCTCCAAAATATACAGGGCATACCTGTCCCCGCCCCGGCGTACACTGAAAAAGCGGAGGGAGTGGAAATGGACGAGAAAAGGCCCTGGGCACCCCTGGCTGTCCTGTTCGCGGTCAACATCCTGCTGATCCTCCTGTTTCAGGCCGCGGCGTGAAAAAGCGCCCGCCCCCTCGGAAGGGGACGGGCGCTTTTTCCTGCCCTCAGCTCTCCATGTGCCGGCCCAGAAAGCCGGACATGGTCTGCAGGAGCTTGTACTCGGTCTCGCCGGAGTTCAGCTCACCCTCCGCCCCCGCAAAGAGGACGCAGCCCAGCACGTCGCCCTCCGCCAGGATGGGCGCGGCGCAGGAGACGAAAAACTTTCCGTTCTCCTCGCTCACCGGGATGGGGGTGTCGCCGGCCTGGAACTGATAGATCTTCCGCCCCTCCAGCACGCTCTCCAGCCGCTCGCTGAGGCGCTTGTCCATCAGGTCCCGCCGGGGGGCGCCCGCCACTGCGATGCAGGCGTCCCGATCGGTGATGACGGCCACCTGGCCGGTGGTCTTGTTCAGGGTCTCGCATACCTGGCTGGCGAAGTCGGCCAGCCCGCCCATCAGGGAATATTTCTTGAAGATGACCTCGCCGTCTTTGTCCGTGTATATCTCCAGCGGGTCGCCCTCGCGGATACGCATGGTACGCCGGATCTCCTTAGGGATGACCACTCTCCCCAGGTCGTCGATCCGCCGCACGATTCCGGTCGCTTTCATATCTCTCTGCCTCCTGCGGTTCATTCGATTGACGTTTCTTAGTATCCGCAGGTTTCTTTTCCCTATTCAGCCATCGCTTCCGGAATCATTTGGTAACCCAAAAACCGCCGGAGCCGCAATCGCTCCAGCGGTTTTTTATCACTCCAGCCCCAATTTTTCGTGCTTTTGGGCCAGGAAGGCCAGAAAGGTTTCGTGATCCAGGTTCATAACCAGCGCCTCGGGGAAATCCATTTCGTTCACAAGTTCCAATACGCCCCCCAGCGCCCCCACCGCGGAGGGGTCATGGGCGTCGCTGCCCAGGATCACAGGCACTTGGTACTGCCGGCACAGGGAGAGCATCTCCCGGTAGTTGTCCCTGCACCGCTCCCCCTTGGTGGGGTGGGTCAGGGAGCTGTTGTTCAGCTCCAGCAGGGTGTGGTGCTCCCCCGCCGCGGGGACGATCTCCCGGTAGTCCAAGTCCACCGCCCGGGCGTCGGGGTGGACGATGGCGTCCACCCAGGGATTTTGGATGACGGCCAGCATGTCCTCGGTGTTCCGCCCCACCGTCCCCAGGTCGTAGCACAGGCTGTGGACCCCGGCGATGCGGTAGTCCAGACAGGAGAGGACCCGCTCCTCCAGGGAGAGGCCGCCGCCGTTCAAAATATTGATCTCCGAGCCCAGGAGCAGCCGGACACCGAAAAGGTTCCGGGGCACCACCTCCAGATTGCGGAAGTAGATGGGGTCGCAGGTCCCCGGGATGCCGGGGGCGTGGTCGCTGATGCCCAGGAGCCGAAGCCCCCGCTCCGCCGCGGCCTGGGCGTTTTCCCGGATGGTCCCGTAGGCGTGGCCGCTGGCCAGGGTATGGGTGTGGATGTCCAGTTGAAGCTGTTTTTCCTCGATCATCGTATCTTTGCTCCTCGTTTCTTATTCCGGGTTATTGTACCCCCTTTCGGCCCTCTTTTCAAGGGCGGCTCAAAGGGCGGCCTTCAGCGAGAAGCGGTTTTTCTCCACCTCCAGCAGTCCCTCCCGCCGCATTTTGCCCAGCTCACCGGAGAGGGCGCTGCGGTCCACGCTGAGGTAGTCGGCCAGCTGTTGGCGGTCAAAGGGGATGGTAAACTCCCGGCTCCCCGCCCGCGCCGCCTGGTAGGAGAGGTAGGAGAGGAGCCTGCCCCGGATGGTCTTGGAGGAGGTGTGGAAAATGCGGCGGGAGAGGTTCAGGTTTTTTTGCGCGGAGATGGACAGCAGATTCCGCAGCAGCCTGCCTTGGTGCCCGCAGGCGGCGGAACAGGGCTGGAACAGCCGGTCCACGTGGAGAAACAAAATTTCCGCCTCCTCCGCCGCCACGGCGCTGACCATCATGGGCTCCCCGGCCAAACAGGCGTATGTCTCAGCAAAGACCGCCCCGGGGCCCACGCTGTCCAGCACGCTCTTGTTGCCCCAGACGTCGTCGTTTTCGATCTGGACCCGGCCGGAGAGCACCAGTCCCAGGGCTGGGGCGGGTTTGCCGGCGGCCAGGATGACCGCCCCTTTGGGAAAGGACCACCGCCGGGCCCCCAGACAGTCCAGCATGGCGGGGAGCTCATCCACCCCGGCCCCCTGGAACAGGGGGGAACGGGCTAAAATTTCCAGTTCCATGTTTCCTCCTTTGTTGTTTTAACAACAGACTTATGAGAGGCATTGTAGTATTCTAAGCCTGGAAAGTCAAGGACTAAGCCCATGAAGGAGGATCATTCCATGATACGCAAGATCATTCACATCGACGAGGAGGCGTGCAACGGCTGCGGCGCCTGCGCCGACGCCTGCCACGAGGGGGCCATCGGCATGGTGGACGGAAAGGCCCGGCTTTTGCGGGATGACTACTGCGACGGCCTGGGGGACTGCCTGCCCGCCTGCCCCACCGGGGCCATCACCTTTGTGGAGCGGGAGGCCGGCGCCTACGACGCCGCGGCCGTGAAGGCCCGCCAGGGGGCTTCGGAAGCGCCCCTGCCCTGCGGCTGCCCCGGCAGCCAGTCCAGGGCCATCCGGCGGGAGGCCGCCCCGGCCCGGCCCGCTACGGACGGAGGCTCCCAGCTGCGCCAGTGGCCGGTGCAGATCAAGCTGGCCCCGGTGAGGGCCCCCTATTTCGACGGCGCCCACCTGCTCATCGCCGCCGACTGCGCCGCCTACGCCTACGGCAGCTTCCACGCCGATTTCATCCAGGGGCGGGTGACTCTGATCGGCTGTCCCAAGCTGGACGGCTGCGATTATTCGGAAAAGCTGACGGAAATCCTGCGGCAAAACGAGATCAAGAGCCTGACCGTGGCCCGGATGGAAGTGCCCTGCTGCGGCGGGATCGAGCAGGCCGTCGTGGCCGCCCTGCGAAACAGCGGGAGGATGATCCCCTGGCAGGTGGTGACCATTGGGACGGACGGGCGGATTTTGGAACGGTAAGCGGGGCGTTTGGCGAAGGCGGTTTTGGGGGGAGACGTTCCCCTCATCCGTCACCGGCCTTGCCGGCGACACCTTCCCCCAGGGGAAGGCTGAAGGGGCCCCCTGCGGAGTTGTCCGCCGGGGGCCCCTTCTCTTTTCCTTGTTAACCGGTGCCTATGCCGGAGCAGTGCCACTGGCCGTCGTCCCCCAGGTACATAGCACCCCGGCGGCTGTACTCAAAGGCCCCTGCGGGGGCGTCGGTTCCCTCGTACTCCACGGTGTTGCCCGCCATCATCCACATCAAGGCCCGGTCGTTCTCCGGGACAAAGACCGTGGTGTAGGCGAAAGCAAAATGCTCGTAGTCCAAGATTTCCTCGGGAAACCAATCCTCAGGCATCTCCTCCACCACCTCCGCCCTGCTTCTCACATAGGTACAGGCGTACACACCGCCGGGAGAGACTTCCAGCATGGCCCCTTCGTGGGCGTCCACCCAGGCTTGAGCCGCTTCCAAGCGGCTCTGCCCGGCGTTGGGGATGGAGATGTCCCCCGTCCGGGCGTTCCACTCCGCCTCGTCGTACCAGTCCCGCAGGTAGCGGTAGATGTCGGTGGCAAACACGTCATCCACGGCCACCAGTTCCGCACGGTACCATACCGGCTCGGCGTCGGCATGCCTGCTCATCACAAGGTCGCTGCCGTCCCAGAACTGGAGCATGTGGTACCAGTCCGGGTCGGTCAGGATCAGCCGGTCCCCCATCGGGATCTGAGGGGCACTGTCCAGGCGGCTCCAGTGGTAGTAGGCCGGGTCGGTAAAGCCCCGCTGGCGGTTCCGCCCGCTGCCAAAGTCGGTGGATACGGTGTAGGCCCCGCCCCCCGCCGGTGAGGCGGGGGTGAGGACCAGATGGATTTCACTGTGGGCATCCATCAGCAGGTTCAGGTCGTTTTGGATATCCAGAGCGGCGTACCCCGCCGCTCCCGCATTCAGGCCCAACTCCTCCGCACGCTGGGCCACCAACTCCTGGAAGCCCACGGAGTCCGGGGACATGTCGTTGATCATGTCGTGCCAGAGATACACCGGCCCGCTGTTGGCGTTCACGTGGAAGAAGAGCCAGTCACACCCCGGATAGCCGGGGGAGACCCAGTCGTCCTCGGTAAGGTATTTCCCCCCGGCCAGCACCACCCGCTCGGGGGTGGTGGTATGGCACTCGAAGTTGAAGGAATACCCCTGGATGGTCAGCTCCCCCACCGTAAAAACATAGGGTCCGGAGACGCTTTCGATCCGCCAGTCGTCGTAGCTCTCCTGGAGGTCGGCATACCCCTCCCGGCCGGCCCGCAGCCAGGTGCCGTCTCCCTGGGGCTCCAGCAAGGACAGCACATAGTCCTTGGCTGCCGCCACCACCTCCGCCGGAGCCGCTACCCCCTCCATCACGTGGTCGGAGCAGGTCCGGGTGTCCTTGTAGACCAGCAGGTTTTCCCCGTCGTAGTAGAAGTAGCGCCAGAAGGTCCTGGGGTCGCCCGCCCCGCTGTGGGGCTCCAGAGTACCCGTCACCGTGAGGCATTTGGCGTTGGCGTCCCACACGCTGTAATCCCAATAGCCGATCTCCGGCCAGGCCTTGGCCAGCAGGTCGGGCAGGTCGGCCTCGTACACCACGCCGTCCCGCTGGAAGAAAATTTGATCGCCGGAGACCAGTTCGTTGGTCCCGTCTCCGTCCAGGTCCAAAATCAAGCTCTCCTCCCAGGAGGTACACCGGGCCAGGAGGATGGGGGTGTCGTCCTCGCCGGCAAAATAGTAATAGTCGTAGACGGTACCGTACTCATTTGTGCCGACCTGTCCGAAGTAGGCCACATAGAAACCGTCATGGCCGAACAGGTCGTTGTAGAAGAACATGCGGCAGTCCTCATCCAGCCCGGAGAGGAATACGTTCCGGGTGCCGTCCTCCGCCACCACGGCGGCATGGATGTTCCCGTCGGTGGCCCGGTAGATCTGGACGTTGCGGCCACCGATGTCCCAATTCTCCAGCCGGTCCTTATAATGGTCGGAGAAGTCCCCCACGTGGGGCTCCACCGTCACCGCCGGGGCCTGGTAGGGTTCCAGATTCTTCAGGGAGATGGTGTATTCAGGCTTGCCCTTGGGCAGGGGCGTGGGAATAACAGGCTTCTCCGAAGTCTGGTTGGAGACGAAATGGTAGCCGCCGCCGTCCTGTTCGGCCAGGGTCAGGCACTTCCAGCCGCCGCCCATGTAGTCGTCGTCATAGTAGAGGCGGAGGGTATCCCCCTCCCGCTCCCCAACGGAGAAGGTCACCCGGCTGCGGTAATTGGTGTCGCCGTGGGCCCAGTAATAGGCGTCCTGTTCAGGCAGGTAGGTGAAGGAGTCCAGGCCGATTTTGTTGGTCTGGGCCAGGGTGAGGCCCATATTTTCCGTCAGCAGGGCGTCCATCTCGGCGGTGGTCAGCCGATAGGCCATGCACTCCAGCTCGGTCTGGCCATAAACCAGCATATTTTCCTCGGCGCTGGAGGCGGAGCCCTCACAGTAAAAGAGCTCGAAAAGGTCGATGTCCTCCGGCTTTTCATAAAGGGAGGAGAGGAATTGATTGTGGAGATTCAGATCCCCGGCGCTCACGTCCCCGCCGTTGAAAAACTCCTCGTTGAAAAAGGCCAGCTCGTCGCCGGTGAGGGCCCGGGGGCCCTCCACTTTAGAGCCGGTGAAGGCGCAGGCGCTCACCGCCGCCACCAGGGCTGCGGCCGTCACCAGGGCCACCGCCGCTCCCCGCCGGTTTTCCGTGATGCGGATGATCCGCTCCTTAAGCTGGCGCTTCCCCGCCGTCATGGTGGTGGCGGACAGCAGGGGATTGGCCGGGCCCCGGCGCACCGGGATGAGGGAGAGAAGGGTCTGGCCGTAGGCCAGGCGCTCGCCGTCTCCCAGACGGCGGAGGGCCCCCTCGTCGCAGGCCAGCTCACAGTCCGTCTTGGAGCACCACGCCGCCGCCCACACCAGGGGATCGAACCAGTAGAGGCTCAGGCAGACGCCCCGCAGAAGGGACCAGAGGGGGTCCAGGTGCCGGGCGTGGGTCTCCTCATGGGACAGCACGTGGCGCAGGCTGGCCGGATTGGCCGCGGCGGCGGGGGTCAGGTAGACGGCGGGCCGGAACAGGCCGAAGAGGCAGGGCGAGGGCAGGCCCTCACACAGGTAGACCGGGCAGGCCCGCGCCTGGGTGGGGAAGGGCTTCCGGTTCTTCCGCAAAAAAATCCAGAAGCGGAGGTTCGTCAGCAGGAAGAAGCAGGCCATGGCGGCGGCGCCCGCCTTCCAGATCCAGACGAGGATCTCCCCCGCCGTCGTTTTCTCCGCGTATTTCGTCACCGTGACCCCGTTGCCGTCCAAAACCACATACCCGGAGCTCTCTTCCACGGGGATCTGGTCCCCCGGCTCCAGGTCGTAGGCCATGGGGTACTCCGAGATGGAGGCCCGCTCCACCGGGCGGACATACACCGGCCGCTCCTCCATCCGCCGTACCACCGCAGACTGGACCGGTTCCGAGACGGTGAGGATGGAAAAGTCCACGGCGGGCAGGCTCACCGGGACCAGGAGCCGGACCAGCACCACCGCCCACAGCGCGTACTGCGCCCGGCGGGAGATCATATTCCGAAACAGCCGCCGCAGGACCAGCAGCACCAGGATCAGCACCGACGAGGTAATTAAAATCTCTTTCATGACGTCTCCTCCTTCGCCCGCTCCAAAATTGCAGCCAGTTCGGCAATATCCTCCTCCGTCAGCGCCCGGCTGCCCACCATGGCGCTCATCATCACGCCCAGGCTGCCGCCGTAGACCTTATCCAGGAAATTCTCCGTCTCGGTCCGGGCGGCATCCTCCCTGGCCAGGGCGGCAAAGTAGCGCTTGGCCCGGGGCCCTTCCTCATAGTAGACCGCCCCCTTGGCCTCCAGGCGGGAGAGCATGGTGATGACGGTGTGCTTGCTCCAGCCCGTCTCCTCCCGCAGCGCCCCCGTCAGCTCCGTAATGGTCATGGGGGAGTGCTCCCACAGCCGGTTCATCAGCTTCCACTCCCCGTCGGACAGATTGATCTTCATACCATCGCTCCTTCCGGTACACATTCGTCTACCTATACCATAGCAGGAAGGTACACAGTTGTCAACCTCAAATTGGTTACAAAGCGGCCACATCTTTTTTACGACAGTGACACGGTTCCCGCCGCCCCGGGACAAGACCCGCTCTGAAACGGGCCGGTGCCCAGGCGCATACACTGTACGGGGAGTCTTTCCCGCTTCCCATCTGTGCAGAGCGTAAAGGAGCGATGCGATCTATGAACGTATACAAACCCAAAATCAGCTGTTGCGAGCCGGCACCCTGCTGTCCCTCGCCCTGCTGTATCCCCGGCCCTACCGGCCCCCAGGGAATTCCCGGCCCCGTCGGCCCCATGGGACGGCCGGGCCGTCCCGGCGCGACAGGCGCGACGGGAGCCACGGGAGCCACCGGCCCGGCCGGCGGCCCCACAGGGCCTTCCGGGGCCACAGGCGCCACGGGCGCCACGGGAGCGACCGGCACCAGAGGCGCCACCGGAGCCACGGGGGCCGTTGGGGCAACAGGAGCCGCCGGCCCCCGCGGGGCCACAGGTTCTACCGGAGCCACCGGGGCAACAGGAGCCACCGGTGCCGCCGAGACCATCACCATCCGGTCCACCGCCACCGGCAACCCCGGCACTCCCGCCGAGGTGGTAGACGTCACCGGCGGCCCCGACCACGTGCTCGATTTCATCATCCCGAGAGGGGTGACCGGCCCGGCCGGAGCCACTGGGGCCACTGGGGCCACGGGCGCTGACGGGGCCACCGGAGCCACGGGCGCCACCGGCCCAACTGGGGCGGCAGGCGCCACAGGGGCCACCGGTCCAACCGGAGCGGTGGGGGCCACGGGCGCCGACGGAGCCACGGGCGCCACCGGTGAGACCGGGCCCCAGGGCGATCCCGGCCCCGAGGGGCCCCAGGGTCTTGAGGGACCCGAGGGCCCTGTCGGAGCCACCGGCGAGACCGGCCCCACCGGGGCGGCCGCCACCATCCAGATCGGCACCGTCACCACCGGCGATCCCGGCACTCCAGCTGAGGTCACCAACGCCGGGGATGAGAACGCCGCCATATTTGATTTCGTCATCCCCAGAGGGGCGGACGGCGGCGGCGGGACTCCCGAGGTTCTGGCCACCGTGGACGGCGCGGCCCAGCCCACCCTGGCGGGCGGAGCCCTCATTTTCAATGACAACCCCCTGGTCTCCGGCACCACCATCAGCCACGCCGCCGGAAGCTCCGACGTGGTGATCAGCCAGCCGGGCATCTATCAGGCCGCCTTCACCGGCACCTTCAGCGCCGACACGGGCACCGCCATCCCCGCCACCCTGCTGGCCAACCTGACCCTGAACGGCGTCAACGTGGTGGGCGGCATCGCCCGCCACACGTTCACCGCCACCGGCGAGGCCTCCGAGCTCACCATCCACGTCCCCTTCGAGGTGGCCGCCGTCCCCGCCAACGTCTCCGTCACCACCAGCGACACCGGCTTTACCGCCCAAGACCTGACCCTCACCGTGGTCCGGCTGGGCGGCGGCGGCATCGCGACCTGATCAAAGCCCCTAAAGGCGGCCCGGATATTCCGGGCCGCCTTTTTGCAGAAAAGCCTTGACATCCATATCTGTATCAAGTATAGTTACAGTGCAATCTGTAATCAATCAAAATACAGATAGGAGGGCGGCAAATGGACAGTTCTTTCTGTGTGGCGGTCCACGCCTTGATCTACCTGCACCACAAGGCCGAACTGCTGTCCAGCGAGGCGCTGGCCGAAAACATCTGCACCAACCCCGCCAGGGTGCGCAAGGTCCTCTCCCCCCTGAAAAAGGCGGGGATGGTGGAGACACGGGAGGGCAGCGAGGGTGGCTACCGCTTCGCGGGCGATGCCGGGACCCTGACCCTGGAACAGGTGGCGGACGCCCTGGGCATCCGCTTCGTGGAGGCTGGCTGGCGCAGCGGCGGCCAGGACATGGACTGCATGGTGGCCACCGGCATGGCCGGGCTGATGGACGAGCTGTACGACGATCTGGACCAACGCTGCCGCCAAAGACTGGCCCAGATCACCATAGCCGATCTGGAGCGCAGGATTTTTTACCGGGATGTTCCCGAAAGGAGTTAAAACATGGGCTTTACACTTGAGACCAGCGTACCTGTCTTTACCGTCTTTCTCCAGGGGCTTTTGAGCTTCTTCTCCCCCTGTGTCCTCCCTTTGGTCCCCCTCTACGTCAGCTACCTGGCGGGGGGCGCCAAGACGGTGGACAAGGACGGGAACATCCAATATCCCAGGGGCAAGGTGATGCTGAACACCCTCTTTTTTGTCATCGGCGTCAGCTTCACCTTCTTCCTGCTGGGCTTCGGCTTCACCACCCTGGGGCGGTTTTTCAGCTCCAACCAGCGGCTGTTTACCACCGTGGCGGGCATCATCATGGTCCTCTTCGGCCTGTACCAGTTCGGCCTGTTCGGCCAGTCCGCCGCCATTGAGCGGGAGCACCGGCTCCCCTTCCGGCTGGACAAGTGGGCCATGAACCCGGTGACCGCCCTGGTGCTGGGCTTCACCTTTTCCTTCGCCTGGACCCCCTGCGTAGGGCCCACCCTGGGCAGTGTCCTGCTGATGGCCTCTTCCGCCGGAAGCTCCGGGGCCGGGTTTCTCCTCATCGGGGTGTACACCCTGGGCTTCGTCATCCCCTTCCTGGCGGTGGGGCTCTTTACCGGCGCGGTGCTGGGTTTCTTCAAGCGGCACCAAAAGGTGGTGCGCTACACCGTCAAGGTGGGAGCCGCCCTGCTGATCCTCATGGGCATCATGACCCTCACCGGCTTCATGAACGGCATCACCAGCTACCTCTCCACCACCGGGGGCGGGGTCCCCCAGCCCAAGGTGACCCAGAGCGCCGCCCCCAGCTCCCCCGCCCCCTCGGCGGCGCCGGAGGAGAGCGTTTCCCCCACCCCCGACCCGGCCCCCGCCCAGCCTCCCGAGGCGGCGGCTTCCCCCGAGGCAAGCCCCACCCAGGTCCCGGCGGGCGCCGGGAGCGCCTCCCCCACCCAGAGCCCGGAGGAGACCCCCTCCGAGAGCCCCGGGGAGAGCGAGCCGCCCGACATTCCCGCCCCCGACTTTACCCTGGTGGACCAAAACGGCAACACCCACACCCTCTCCGACTATAAGGGCAGGACGGTCTTTCTCAACTTCTGGGCCACCTGGTGCGGCCCCTGCCAGCGGGAGATGCCCGAGATCCAGGCCCTCTATGAGCGCTACGGGAACAACGAGGGGGACCTTGTGGTGCTGGGGGTGGCCAACCCCAAGACCGACGAGTACCCCCGCAACCAGGACAAGTCCCAGGAGGAGGTGGAGCAGTTCCTCTCCGACAACGGCTACACCTTCCCGGTGGTGATGGACCTGACGGGCGACGTGTTTTACAGCTATGGGATTCAGGCATTCCCCACCACCTTCATGATCGACACGGAGGGCAACGTCTTTGGCTATGTCATGTCCTCCCTCACCGCCGACATGATGGAGAGCATCGTCCAGCAGACCATGTCCGGCCAGCGGGCCTGAACGGATTCCCCTCCTGGGAAAAATCTGATATAATGAGATGGCAGAGCCGGACCGGCTCTGCCATCTCTTTTGACGCAAGGAGTTTCACCCTATGAAAAAGCCCCCCGTTTTGGCCGCCCTGCTCCTCTTCTGCCTGCTCCTCACCGGCTGCGAGAGCGCCCCCGCCCGCTCCTTTTCCCCGGAAGAGGTGCCGGCCTTCGACACGGAGCCCTACGTGATCCTCAACGACAACCTTCCCGACTTCCCCGAGGAGGACAAGACCACCAACTCCTTCGAGGCGTACAGCCCTCTGGACTACCTGAACCGGTGCGGCCCGGCCTACGCCAACGTGGGGCTGGAGACCATGCCCACCGAGGAGCGGGGGGCCATCGGCATGGTCAAGCCCACGGGCTGGCAGACGGTAAAATACGACTGCGTGGACGGCAAATACCTCTACAACCGCTGCCACCTCATCGGCTACCAGCTGACGGCGGAGAACGCCAACGCGGAAAACCTCATCACCGGAACCCGCTACCTCAACGTGACGGGGATGCTCCCCTTTGAAAACCAGGTGGCGGACTACGTCCAGGAGACGGGCAACCACGTGCTCTACCGGGTGACCCCCATCTTCCAGGGTACCGAGCAGGTGGCCCGGGGTGTCCAGATGGAGGCCTGGTCCGTGGAGGACGGCGGCCGGGGCGTCTGCTTCAACGTCTACGCCTACAACGTCCAGCCCGGGGTGGAGATCGACTACGCCACCGGAGACAGCTGGCTGTCCGGGGACGCCCCCCAGGAGTCCCCGGCGGAGGAAACCCCAGCCCAGACCACATATATCCTCAATACCAAAAGCCGGAAATTCCACCTTCCGGACTGCGGCGGCGTGACCTCCATGAGCGAGTCCAACAAGAGCAGCTATACCGGCCCCCGGCAGGACCTCATCGACCAGGGCTATTCCCCCTGCGGTCAGTGCAACCCGTGACCGCCCCGCCAAAAAGCTCCCGCGCCTGAAAGGCGCGGGAGCTTTTTTCATGTTTCCTTTTGTCGAAAGAGGAGCCGGGTGAACACGCTGACCAGCCGCCCTACCACCAGGGCGGAGAAGATGGTCCCCTCCCGGACGCCGTTGAGCCGGTGAAAGGCCGCCAGGGCCACCAGGGCGGCGGCCACGGAAATGGCGCTGTCCACCGCCACCTTCACATGGCCGAACTCCCGCCCCGTCGTCTGGGACAGGGCCCGCACAAAGGCCTCCGCCGGGAGCATGATGACGTCGGCCTTCACCTCCAGGGTGATGCCCAGGGCCATCACCGTACAGCCGATGACCAGATAGACCACAGAGGGCAGATAAGGCCCGCCGTACCGGGTGGGGATCAGGGCCAGGCCCCTGTCGATGCACGCGCTGAAAAAGAGGGTGGCGGGGATCTGGAGGGCCTGAAGCCAGGTGAACTTCCGCCGCAGCAGGGCCTCCCCCGCCAGGAAGGCCATATTGAAGAGGAAGGTGTACACCCCCATGGTGGGCGGGGTGATCAGGCTGAGGACCAGCGGGATGCTGGAGATGGGCGAGGTCCCCAGTCCGGCCCGGGTGATAAAGGCGATCCCCACCGCCGCAACCATGGCCCCCGCCAAAAACATGAGGTAACGGCCCAGCAAACGGCCACGTTCCCGTTCCATTCCCATCCTCCTCCCCGGATCGCTCAAGTTCATAAGTCCAGTTTATATGCGGGGAAAAAGGATGTCAAGCAAAATTCACATTATTTTTTATTTTCCCTAAATATTTTTTGTTATATATGGTGGTCCTGTCCAGCAGAGCTCCATTCCGGGCAAGCTCACCAGGAACATACGGACAACCCCATCTCAAAAAAGAAAGGGCTTTCCGCCCTTTGGCACGGAAAGCCCTCGGTCTATTCCTCCGACCCACTTTCCGCCGCGTCCTCGATGGCCAGCAGAAAGGCCGTTCCATATTTCCGGGCCTTCACCTCGCCCACGCCGGAGACCCGGAGGAAATCCGCCAGACTGCGGGGCCGCTTGAGGGCCATATCGGTGAGGGTGGCGTTGGAGAAGATCATAAAGGGCGGCACCCCCTCCTTCTGGGCCAGGCGGTAGCGCAGATCCTTCAAACTCTGAAGCAGGCCGCTCTCCGCCTGCCGGGCCTCCTCCGCCGGTGCGCTCCGGGCGGGCATCTCCAGGCTCTTGCCCCGGAAAAGGATGTCCCCGGAGGCCTGGGTCAGGCGGAGGGCGCCGTGGTCCGGGTCCTTTTCCAGATACCCCTTGTCCTTCAAAAAGTCGATGTATCCCCCGATCTGGGCGGTGGAGAGTTCCCTCATCAGGCCGTAAGTGGACAGGCCGTCCAGCCCCAGCTCCAGCACCCGCTTGGCCCGCCCGCCCTTGAGGACCTGGGTGATAAGGCCCGCCCCCACCGAATAGCCCAGCCGGTCATTGACCCGGACCACGCAGGAGAGGACCATCTGGGCCTGCCGGGTGATGTCCGTCACCACGTAGTCGGCCCGGCAGTTGCCGCAGTCGCCGCAGCGCTCGGCGTGCTCCTGGCCGAAATAGTCCAGGATACAGCCCCGCAGGCAGCCCGTGGTCTTGCAGTAGCCGATCATGGCGTCCAGCCGCCGGTAGTCCCGGCGCAGGGCCTCCTCCTGTTCGGCCTCGGAGAGTTCCTCGTTGGTATGGCCGTTCTCTATGAGAAATTTGGCCGTCTCGATATCTTTGGCCGAATAGAGCAGGATGCACTCCGCCCGCTCCCCGTCCCGGCCCGCCCGGCCCGCCTCCTGGTAGTATGCCTCCAGGCTCTTGGGCATGTTGTAGTGGATGACGAAGCTGACGTTGGACTTGTCGATGCCCATACCGAAGGCGTTGGTGGCCACCATGATGGGGCAGCGGTCGAAGCGGAAGTCGTCCTGGTTTTGCCGCCGCTCGTCCTCCTCCAGCCCCGCGTGGTACCGGGTGGCGGGGAGGCCCCGGTCCCGCAGCTCGTCGCAGACCTTCTCCACGGCGGAGCGGGTGGCGCAGTAGACGATGCCGCTCTTTCCCACCCGCTGGGAGAGGAGGTCCCGGAGGGCGGCGGACTTACTGCGGGGGCGGTAGACCTCAAAGTAGAGGTTGGGCCGGTCGTAGCCGGTGACCAGGGTCAGGGGGTCCTGAAGGCCCAGCAGGCGCACGATGTCCTCCCGCACCTGGCCGGTGGCGGTGGCGGTGAAGGCGGCCAGCCGGGGCCGCCGGGGGAGCTGTACCAAAAACTCCGGGATCTTCAGGTAGCTGGGCCGGAAGTCCTGGCCCCACTGGGACACGCAGTGGGCCTCGTCCACCGCCACCAGGGAGATGTCCAAAGACCGGGCCATATTGAGAAAGCCCTCGGCCGCCAGCCGCTCGGGGGCCACGTAGATGAGCTTGAACTCCCCCGCCCAGGCCCGGCGGTACACCGCGCGCATCTGCTCGCCGGTGAGGGAGCTGTTGACGAAGGCGGCCTTCACCCCCGCCTCGGTGAGGGCCATCACCTGGTCCTTCATGAGGGAGATGAGAGGGGACACCACCAGCGTCACCCCCGGCAGGAGGAGGGCGGGAAGCTGATAACACACCGACTTCCCCCCGCCGGTGGGCATGACCCCCAGCACGTCCCGGCCCTGGAGGATGCCCTCCACCAGCTCCCCCTGGCCGGGGCGGAACCCCTCGTGGCCAAAATATTGTTTGAGCGCGCCCTGCTTGTCCATCCTGATCCCTCTATCCTCTCTGTCTCCCCTCCATTATAAACGAACAGCCGGAGCGATATCAAGGGCTGATATCGCTCCGGCTGTCTGCTGCCCGGCATCTGATTCACGTTCTGGTCAGAATAATGGCCCCCAGGACCGTGGCCGCGGCCCCAAGGCCGGTCTGCCAGGTCACCTTTTCCTGCCTGCCCAGCAGGAGCCCGCTGAAGATCAGGGTGAACAGCGGCTCCAGCGCGGTGAGGGAATTCGCGATGGACAGCGGGATGAGTTCCAGGGCGTGAAAGAGGAAGAAGAGGGCGAAGCTGGTGCAGACGCCCGACATGGCGTAGTTGCCGTCCAGGCGCTTGAGGGCCTTCGCCATGTCTCCGCCCCGCCCGCGCAGCAGGAGGAACACGGTGAGCACGGCGGCGGCGCTCAGCGAGCCCACCGTCACCCCCAGTGCGGAGTTGGGGATGTGCTGGACCCCCAGCTTCCGGCAGATGTTTCCCGCCGCCAGGAAGAGGCTGGCCACCACACCGATGGCCACGCCGCCCATGGACACCGCGCCGGCCCGCTTCCCCTCCCGGCGCACCGCGTCCAGGGAGATGATGACCACGCCCCCCAGGACCACGGCGATCCCCAGCCATTGGACGGGACGCACCACCTCTTTGAGGAGGAACACCCCGCCCAGCAGGGCAAAGACCGGCGTGGAGGCCTTCACCACCCCGGCCCGGGCCGCCCCGATCCGGGCAATGGAGCAGAACAGGAGCCCCCGGCCGATAAGGCTGTTGAACACGCCCCCCAGGACCAGGCAGAGCATCCCCACGGCGTTGAGCTCGGGTAGGGTGGAAAAGAGGAGGGTGCCCAGAAGCAGCAGCAGATTCAGCGCGCTGTTGACGATCAAGGTCGTATAGAGCCCCGTCAGGGTATCCAGCCGCCCGGTCTGCTGGCCGCGCCGGGCAAAGACCATTCCGATGCTCCATCCGGCGGCATTGATCAGCGCGAAAAATCCTCCCATGCCGCCGCCCCCGTCAGGCCCGCATGGCTTTGGGAACCACCCGCGCCGTGCCCTCCGTAGCGTTGAGATAGATGTAGTCCCCCGTCTGGATCTGGGAGATGTCGATCCGGTCCACCATGGGGAGGCCGGAGACGATGGCGCCGATGACCACGATGGACTCGGCCTCCCGGTTGACGATCCCCAGGGGGCCCACGCCGTTTTTCACCAGATCATAGAGCATATAGGACCCGCCGGTGGAACCCTTGGACATGGGGAAAACCAGGATCTTCCCCTTGAGGCAGGCCCCCTCGATCTCGTGCTTGCGCTCGATGACATAGCCGGTCTTGGGGTCGATGGTGCCCATGAAGGAGATGGCGTCGTTGGTCACCAGCGCCTCCCCCTCCACCTGGCCCTCTACGATGCACCGGCCCTGAAGCAGTTTTTCCTGACTCACGGTTACTCCCCCCACTTTCCGTCGATGGCCGTCTGGATGCACTCCCAGGTATTGAGCAGCACCGGCTGCAGCTTCCAAAGCCCCGGCGCGTAATGGGCCATCTTGCCGGAGTTGGTGGCCACCGTCTTGTAGCCCCGCTGGGTCAGTGTGGCGCAGAGCACCGGGCAGGTGTCGCAGACGATCTCGCCGCCGGCATCCTCGATGTCCTTGACAAAGCCCATCCGGTCCGCCAAGTCCCGCACCATGCGGGAGGTGCATACCCAAAGGGCGCTTTTGAGCTTTTTGCCCCGGACCAGGTTCGCGATCTCCTCAAACTCCACGATGGACACGTGGGGACAGCCCAGAACCACGAAATCCACGTTTCCCTTCAGGCTGAACTTGGCGCACACCTTGTCGTAGGCCGCCTGGTCGAAGATCACCGGCTCCACGTCGTCGCCGATGACGGCCTGACGGGTGGGGGCCTCCGGGGTAAAGCCCACCACGTGGTAGAGGGCCACGGCCCCGGCGGAGGCCAGGGCGGCCCCCAGGGCCTTGAAGTTCTCCAGGGTGGGGCGGCGGGTGATCCCCTCGATGACGGGCACGTCCTTCCCCGCCAGCTTGCCGCCGAAGTAGCCCAGCACGGCGAAGTCCTTGTCGGTCTTCAGCTCCATCTCCACCCGGATGAGATGGGTGCCCTTCCGGTTCTCGTCCAGGTGGTAGCCGTAGGCCGGCACCCGGCCGGTGATGGCGGCGGCCAGGGCGGTGGGTCCGCCCTCCCGGTTGGTGCGCGCGCCGATGACCGAGTTAACAAAGGCCACGGCGGAGGACTCGCCCCAGGCCACGTGCTCCCCGAACATGGGCAGGTTGCCGTTCAGGTAGGGGGTGCAGCTGTTGGTGGGGATGGCCCCCATCCGCTCATAGGCCTCACTCAGCTCCAGCTGCTTGCGGGCAAATTCCTCCGGGAAGCCGATCTTTTCCCAGTCCTGGGCGTCGATGCCGATGGTGTTCAGGGTCAGGGGCACCCGGAAGGTGGCGTCCTTGCTGGCGTCCTCCACATAGCCCAGCCCCGCGTTGCCCGCCACCCGGTAGCTCACGCCGGGGGAGTGGACGTTTTTGATCTCGATCATATGGTCGGCGCCGTAGATCTCCCCCAGCGCCACCAGTACCTTCATGGACCGTTTGACGGTCTCGCCGTAGGCGCCGTCCAGCATTTTCTGCTCTTCCGCGGTCAAACGCATACTGTTTTCCTCCTGTCTCTCCCGCGGGCGGCTCAGCTGTCCTCGCGCGTTTGAAGATTGTGATAATGGACCTGTTCCCGGGCCTGGCGCAGGGTCATCCCCTTGGCCACGTTCTCCTCGATCTTCGCTTCCTTGGCGGCGATCTCATTGGCCACCTCCAGAACTTGGGCGGCCCGCTCCTGGGGGACCACCACCACGCCGGTGGCGTCGCCCACCATCAGATCGCCCGGGGCCACCCGCACGCCGGAGACGGACACGGGGACGTTGATGGCGTCCACCTCCACCCGGTCCTTCCCGGTGACCATGTAGCAGCCCTTGCTGAAAATGTTGTAGCCCAGCTTGTGGATGGTGGGGATGTCCCGGCAGACGCCGTCGATCACGGTGCCCCCCACCCCCATCCGGGTGGCGGTGATGCTCATGAGGTCGCCCCACACCGTGGCGTAGGTCCGGCCGCCGTTGTCGATGACCACCACCTCGCCGGGCTTCACGTCGTCGAGAAAGTCGCCCACCGTGCCGTGGACGGTGCCGCAGGGCACATAGCGGACCGTAAAGGCCCGTCCGCACAGGGTGGAGTCCGGGTTCACAGGTTTGATGCCCAGAAGGCCGCAGGGGATGCCCAGCCGGTCCATGGCGTCCGACAGGCAGCAGGTGTCCAGAAGACGGAACGCCTCTACCATCTCGTCTGTAATAAGCTCGTTAGCCATCCGATCTTCTTCCTTTCCTCAGAGGATTTTTTCAAACTGATAGATCTCGGCGGTGGTCCTGCCCTGCTTGAGCTCCTCCACCACCCGGTCCTCCTTGGCGGCGATGGCCTCGGCCTTGGCCAGGATCTCCCCGATCTTCTCCTGTTCCACCACCGCCACGCCGTCCCGGCTGCCCACGATGAGGTCGCCGGGACAGACCCGCACCCCGCCGCAGAGGATGGGCACGTCCGTCACACCCACGGTCTCCTTCACGGTGCCGTTGGGGTTGAAGCCCCGGGTAAAGACGGGGAAACCAAGGGCCTGGATGTCGTCGGCGTCCCGGCAGGTGCCGTCGATGACCAGCCCCTTGATGCCCCGCTGCATACAGGCAAAGCACATGATCTCCCCGATGTGTCCCCCGCCGGTAAAACCCCCGGCGTCGATGACCAGCACGGAGCCCGCCGGGGCCTCCGCAATGGCCTTGTGGATGGCCAGGTTGTCCCCGGGGTGGCAGCGGACCGTATAGGCTGGGCCCGCCACACGGGAGGTTGGGTCCACCGGCTTGATGGCGGGGTCCATGCTGCCCCGGCGGTCGTTGGCGTCGCAGATGTTCCCCAGGGGCAGGCGGTTATAACGCTCAATGATGTCGCTCATGCTGTCTCTCTCCTCACATGCCGCCCAGCAGGCGGTCCAGATCCACCTCGTCCGTTCCCGGCACCTCCACCGTTTCGGGGAAGTCCTTCAGGGGCTTGGTGGCGTCGATGCCCACCTTGGTAACCACATAGCCGTTGTAGGCGGTGGGGTCCAGGGGGTGGCCCTTGGCGTTTTTGATCATGAAGGCGTCCTGCTCCGGGTGGTGCCGGGTGGCGATGGCCAGGATCACGGCGCTGTCGCTGAAGATGTTCACGTCGTCGTCCACCACCACCACGTACTTGATGAAGGGGTCGGAGGCCAGCACGGCGCCGATGACGTTTTTGGCCTCACCCTCGTGGCGCTTGTGGATGGAGACGTAGCAGCTCATCCGGCAGCAGCCGGAGGGGGCCATAAAGACGTCCTTCACCGTGGGGCAGGCCATGCGGACGGTCTTGTAAATGACGCTGAGCCGGCCGGTGCCGCCCAGAAGCTGGTGGTCCAGGTGGCCGGAGAAGCAGTCCAGGTAGATGGGCATCTTCCGCATGGTAATGGCGGTGACGGTGACCACGTGGTACATGTGGGGCCCGCCGTACATGGTGGTGAACTCCCCGAAGGGGGCCTCCATCTGCCGCTCGGTGGCGCTGACGTAGCCCTCCAGGACGATCTCGGCGTCCGCCGGCACCTCCAGGTCGCAGGTCTTGCACTTGACAAGCTCCAGGGGCGCGCCCATGAGGGCGCCCGCCACGCCGTACTCGTCCACACCCACGGGCACGAAGCTCAGGCAGCCCAGATAGAAGGCGGGATGGTGGCCGATGGTGATGGCGATGGGCATGTCCTTGCCCTGGGCCTCATACTTGCCGTAGATGTAGTTGACGTGGCTGGCTTCCGACATGTGGATGCCCAGCTTGTTCTTGCCGTGGAGCTGGTGGCGGTAGACGCCAATATTGCGGATGCCGGTGTCCGGGTCCTTGGTCACCGAGGCGCCGCAGGTCACGTAAGGGCCGGCGTCCAAGGCGTTATGGGTGAGGATGGGGAACTTGGTCAGGTCGATGTCGTCCCCGGTGAGGACCACCTCCTGCACGGGGCCGTCCGGCACCATGACGGGCTCGATGCGCTTATCCTCCCGCTCCCGGTAGACCGCGTTGAGCTCCGGCTCCTCACAGCCCAGGGCCAGGGCCAGCCGCTTGCGGCTGGCGAAGAGGTTGCTCACCACGGGATAGGCCCCGTCCCCCACGTTTTCAAAGAGACACGCCGGATAGCGCTCCTCCTTCTCCAGCTTGGCCAGCACCGCCGAGGCCTGGAACTTGGGGTCCAGGTGCTCCTTGATGCGGGCCAGCTCGCCGTGGGCCTCGGCCTCTTTCAAAAAACTGCGCAGATCTTTGTTGGACATAGCCGTTTATACCTCCTTCTGCTCGGCCGGCTCTTCCGCCGCCGCTTTTTTCGCCGGGGGACTGCCCTTGAGGAACCTCCCCAGCACCAACCCAACCGCGAGGATGGCCACACCCGCCGCGTCGGTGACCATGCCGGGGATCATCATGCACACGGCCCCGCCCAGGAACAGGAGCCGGGGGATGGGATGGAGCCAGCCTTTGCAGTACCCCTCCGAGGCAAAGGTGAAGAAGAACACGCCGATGACCGCGGTGGCCAGGGCCAGAACGGTCTCCAGGATATTTCCGCCGCCCTGCAGGAGCAGGACGGGGTTAAACGCGAAGATATAGGGGATGATGTAGGCCACCAACCCCATGCGGAAGGCGGTCCACCCTGTTTTGAATGGATCCGTATGGGCCACGGCGGAGGCGGAATAGGCCGCCAGAGCCACCGGGGGCGTGATGGCGCCCACGCAGGAGAAGTAGAACACGAAGAAGTGGGCGGCCATGGGGGCGATACCGATGCCGGTGAGGGCGGGCACCGTGAGCGCCGCCATGATGATGTACACCGCCGTGGGGGGCAGGCCCATGCCCATGATGATGGCCGCCACCATGGTGAGGAAGAGGGCCAGGATGGGGCTGTTGCCCGCGATCTGCATCAGGAGGCTGGAGAACTTGACCCCCAGCCCGGTGGCGGAGACCACGCCCACGATGATGCCGGCGCAGGCGCAGGCGGCGGCGATGGACAGCGTGTCCTTCGAGCCCGCCACCAGGGCGTCCTTGATGCCGGTGAGGTTCATCCGGGTGCTCTTTTTGATCATGGCCAGGACCACGATGAGAATGACGCACCAGAAGGCCGACTTCAGCGCGCTCCAGCCGTTGACGATGAGGACGATGAGCAGTACGATGGGGATGAGCAGCTGGCCCCGGTCCAGGAAGGCGGCCTTCCAGTCGGGCAGGTCCTCCCGCTTCAGGCCGGTAAGGCCGTTTTTAGCGGCGGTGATGTCGGCATAGATTACCAGGCTCAGATAGAAGAGCAGCGCGGGCACCACGGCCGCCAGCACCACGTTTCCATAGGGCTCGGACAGGTAGTCGGCGATGAGGAAGGCCGCGGCCCCCATCACCGGCGGGGTGAACATGGAGCCGGTGGCCGCCACCGCCAGGATGGAGGCCCCCTCCACCATGGGGTACTTGGCCGAGCGCAGCAGGGGCAGGGTGAAGGAGCCCGTGGTCACCACGTTCGCCACGGGGGAGCCGGAGATGATCCCCATGAGGGCGTTGGACAAGATGGTGGCCTGGGCGGGGCCGCTGCGCTTCCGGCCGGTGGCCGCAAGGGACAGGTCCACGAAGAGCTGGCCCGCCCCCGACTTGGCCAGGAAGGAGCCGAAGAGGACGAATACGATGATATAGGTGGCCGAGGTGCCCATGGCCATGCCGAAAATGCCCTCCGACGTGGTGTAGATGAAGGAGGCGAGGCTGCTGATGGAAAAGCCCTTATGCTTCAGCGCCCCGGGCATGTACGGCCCCAGGAAGGCATAGGCCAGCGCGATGATGGCGATGATGGGCATGGCCATGCCCATGGAACGGCGGGTGGCCTCCAGCACCAGCATGATGCCCAGCACGCACAGGGCGATCTCCCAGATCGCCGGGTCGGCAATGCGCAGGGCGTTTCGCTCCCAGGTGAAGGTGACGTACAGGGTGGACGCCGCCGCCAGCAGGGCCAGCAGCAGGTCCACCACCCCCACCTCCCGGCTCTTGCGCATGGGATAGAGCAGGAAGATGGCCACGATCATGAAAAACCAGTGGACGCTCCGCTGGGTCATGGCGGACAAAAGGCCAAAGCCAGAGGTATACAGGGCAAAGAAAGAACTGGCGATGAGCAGAATGCTGGCCACCCGCTGGGCGATCAGCGGCAGTTTGGATTTGGACTCCATAATTCACCATCCTTTGGAATGACATGGGGCGCGGAGGGCAAATGCCCGCCCGCGCCCCATGTGCGGGGTTGGGGTGCCGGACCCTTCTCAGTCCAGCAGGCCCTTTTCTCTGAAGTACTTCTCAGCGCCGGGATGCAGGGGGATGGAGGTCTGGGTGGCGGCCTTCTCCAGGGTCAGGCCCTTGGCGGAGGGCTGGGAACCCTGGATCTTCTCCAGGTTCTCATCGGTGAAGAAGAGGGCGCACAGGTCATAGACCGTATCCTCGGGCATATCGGAGCTGACGATGACCACGTTGGGGGTGCCGATGGTGAGCACGTCCTCCCCCAGGCTGTACATGTCGGCGGGAACGGTGACGGGCACGAAGTAGGTGTACTCCTCCAGAAGGGCGGCCTGCTCCTCGGCGGTGAGGGTGAGCAGGCGGAAGTCGGTCTGGCTGGCCACCAGGGTGGACACGGCGGAGGTGGGGATGCCGCCGTAGACGATGGCGGCGTCCACGTGGCCGTCGGTCATCATGGTCACGCCCTCGTCATAGCTGACGTAGGTGGGGGTGATCTCGGAGTAGGCCACGCCCTCCATCTCCAGGCAGGCGGACAGGCAGGTGATGGCGCCGCCGCCGGCAGGGCCCACGGCCACCTTTTTGCCCTTCAGGTCAGCAAAGGTATGGACGTCGGAGTTCCCGGGCAGGACCACCTGCATCACGCCCACGGACAGCCCGCCGAAGAGGCAGCTGATGTTGTCCATCTGGGCCCCCTCGTAGGGGTCGATGCCGTTCTGGGCGTTGTAGGCCAGGTAGCCGATGGTGATGGACAGCTCGCAGTCACCGTTGTTGGTGAGCTTGCAGTTCTCCACGCCGCCGCCGGTGGTCTGCACCGTGGCGGAGATGCCCAGGTCGGAGGTGGAGACGATGTCGGACATAACGGCGCCGATGGGATACCAGGCGCCGCCGGAGGCGGCGGTGCCGATGGCGATGTCGGTGACGGCGGGGGCGGGAGCCGCGGAGGCGGGGGTGGAGGGCTCGCCGCCGGCAGAGGCGGAGGGCTGGGGCTTGTCATTCCCGCAGGCGCTCAGCGCCAGGGAGAGGGTCAGGGTCAATGCGAGGAGGGCCGAGATTTTCCTGTGTTTCACAATAGACAGCTCCTTTTTCATTTCAAATTTTGGGGTTTAATCCAGTTTCAGGCCTTTTTCCTCATAGAAACGCTTGGCGCCGGGGTGCAGCGGGACAAGGGAGTCCTTGTATCCCTCGAAGTCCATGCCCGCAAGGGAGGCGTGGATGGAGTGGAGGTACTCCAGATGCTCGTAGATGGCCTTGGTGATCTGATAGACCGTCTCCTCGTCCATGTCGGAGCGGCAGACCAGGATATCCTGGACGCCCAGGGAGGTGATGTCCTCATCCAGCCCGGCATAAGTGCCGCCGGGGATGACGGCGGCGTCATAGTAGGGCAGGTCCTCCGAGATCTTTTCCAGCACCTCGGGATCCATGCTGATGATATTGATGGGGTTGGTGACCGCCACGGTGGAGATGGCCTCCAGGGGAGGCGCGCCGTGGGGGACGTTCACGTCGATACGGCCGTCGGTGAGGGCCTCGCCGCCGTCGGCGTAGGACATGTAGCTGACGTTCATGTCATCCATGTTCATATCCCAATAGGGCAGGATCTCCTCAAAAATGAGGGCTCCCCCACCGCCGGCGGGGCCGATGGAGACCCGTTTGCCCTTCAGATCGGTCATCTTGGTGATGTTCTGATTGGCCAGGGAGTTGAACTGGATGATGCTGTACTGAAGGGTGCAGATGCCCATGATGTCATAGGACTGGTCGAAGGGCTCGGTGCCCTCCAGGGCCCGCAGGCCGGAGTAGTAGTTGGTGATGCCCAGCTCGGATTCCCCGGTGCCCACCTTGATGGCGTTGGCGGTGGAGCCCTGGGAGACCACGTTGTTCACCGTCAGCCCGTCCACGTTCTGGGAGAGGACCTCCGCCAGGCCGGAGCCCACGATGTAGTAGGTCCCGCCCAGGCTGGCCGTCACCAGGGAAAAGACCTGATCTCCCGGCGCCGGTGCGGCCACCTGGGAGGGCGCTCCGGATACCTCCGGTCCGGCGGACTGTGCCGCCGGTTTGTCGCCGCAGGCGGTGAGGAACAGCATACTGCCTGCCAGCAGGATGGAGCAAGCGCGCAATTTCCCGTTTTTCATTGTGAAACCTCCTCAATGAAATCTCGCGGCTATGCCGCGGCCAGAGGTGGACTTCCATCGCCGGATTTTTTGCGCTGATACAGGTTCAGGGCCAGCCACAGCCCCAGGAAAAGCGCCGTGGCGATCAGATCGGCCAGGTTCCCGGTGTCCAGGAAGATCATGGCGCTGAACACCGCGAAGGCCAGGCGCAGGGGGAGGGCAAGATGCTTCCTGCCCAGGAAGCCGGCCACCGCGAAGGTCATGCTGACGACGGCCACCACGGAGAAGGTCACGTCGATCAACGACGGGAGAACGGGGGTCCCCACCAGCATGATGCTGGGCTTATAGACCACCAGATAGGGCACGATGTAGCCCGCCAGCCCCAGCATGAAAGCCGTCCAGCCCGTCTTCATGGGGTCGGCTCCGGCGATGCCGGCCCCGGCGTAGGCCGACAGGGCCACAGGCGGGGTGATGGTGGAGATGCAGGCGAAGAAGAAAATGAAGAAATGCGCGGCCAGGGGCGCCACGCCCAGGGAGATGAGGGCGGGACTGGTGAGCACGGAGAGGATCACGTAGGCCGCCGAGGTGGGCAGGCCCATGCCCATGATGATGGCCGCCAGCATGGTCAGCGCCAGCATGACGAGCAGATGGCCGCCGGAGAGCTGGATCAGGATGGAGGAAAAGCGCAGGCCCAGACCGGTGAGTGAGATGACCCCCGAGATGATGCCCGCGCAGGCGCAGGCGATGGCCACGGCCGAGGCGCCGTACACACCGTTGCGGATGGCCCGGACGATGCTCTTCCAGCCCATGCGGGTGTTTTTCCGGAGGGCGGCGGTGGCGATGAGGAGCAGGATGCTCCAGAACACCGACTTGCCCGGGGAGTACCCGCTCACCAGCAGGGCGATGAGGACCACCAGAGGGATCAGCATGTGGCCCCTGGCCTTCAGCGCCCCTTTGACGGAGGGGAGCTCCTCGGCCGGCAGGCCCTTGAGCCCGGTCTTTTTGGCCTCCATGTCCAGGCACAGGAAGAGGTAGAAGTAATACAGCAGGGCGGGCACGATGGCGGAGATGGCAACCACGCCGTAGGGCACGTCGCAGTTGGTGGCGATCATAAAGGCGGCCGCCCCCATGATGGGGGGCATGAACTGCCCGCCGCAGGAGGCCACCGCCTCTACCGCGCCGGCAAAATGATCCTTATACCCGCCCTTTTTCATCAGGGGAATGGTGAAGGTGCCCGTGGTGACCACGTTGGCCACCGCCGCCCCGGAGATCATGCCGAAGAGGCAGCTGCTCACCACCGAGGCCTTGGCCGGCCCGCCCCGGTACCGCCCCACCAGGCCGAAGGCCACGTCGGTGAAGAGCTCACCGCCCCCCGACTCCTGCAGGAAGGAGCCGAAGAGGATAAAGAGCACCACGTAGGAGGCCGACACGCCGATGGGCATGCCGAAGATGCCGTCGGTGCTGGCGAAGAGGGTGCGGATGACCTGGTTGAGGGTGAAATCCTTGCTGGCGAACAGTCCCGTGATGTGTCCGCCCAAAAACGCGTAGAGAAGGAACAGCAGGGAAATGATCACAAGGGGCATGCCGATGGCCCGCCGGGTCAGCTCCAGCACCAGCAGAACCAGGACCACGCCCACCACCGTATCCACCGTGTTGATGAAGCCGAAGTTGCGGGCGATGCGGTCCCAGGAGAGGAACAGGTAGATACAGCATCCCGCTGTCAGGAGCGCGCAGATGATGTCGTAGACGGGGACTTTGTCCGTGTGCCGGGACGGGTTGAACCCGTAAAGTAAAAAGCCTAAAAACCCAATGTACATCCAGTGGAACGCACGCAGCTGGATCTCAGTCATCACGCCGAAACCCGCGTTGTAAAGCTGGAACACGACCCCGATGACGCAGGCCGCCGTGGCGACCTTTTCCAGTACACCCGTCAGGTTTCGCTTGGTCACGACGGCCTGCTTCTCAGGCTCGCCGTCCGTTGTTTCTGCTTTCCTGCGGAACAATTTCATCCGTGGGGTCCTCCTTTTCTCTGCCCGCACTCCGGAGACCCGTCTACCGCGCTCTTCTATTTGAGCATTTTTTCATATTGGAAGGCGTCGTCCATTTCCGTCATGGTCTTGCCCTCCCGGATCATGGCCACCATGGCCTCCTCTTTTTGAAAGAGGGACTCGGCCTTTTCCAGGACCTCTTCCACCCGCTCGGCCGGGACCACCACCACGCCGCTCTTGTCGCCCATGATGATGTCTCCGGGGCGCACCTGCACCCCGCCGAACTGGACCATCACGTTGGTGGCCTCCTCCTGGACCCGGCCCCGGGCCGTGGCCACCACGGTGCCCCGGGCGTAGACGGAGAAGCCCACTTCCACGCACTCGTCCAGATCCCGGCAGGCGCCGTCGATGACCACGCCGGAGATCCCTTTCAGCTTGGCTCCGGTGGCCAGGACGCCGCCCCAGCAGGAGGTGTCGATCCGGCCGCCGTTGTCCACCACGATCACGTCCCCGGATTGGGCCGCGTCGATGGCCTTGACCCCCAGGTGGTACTTTCCCTTGGTCTCCCCCGCCGCCGTCATCTTCAGGGTGACGGCGGGGCCCAGGACCCTGTCCATGGTGTGCCACATGGGGCGGATGCCATAGGTGGCGCCCCGGATGCCCAGGGCGTCCATGGCGTCGGAGACATTGGTGGTGGAGAGCGCCTCAAACCTGCGGCGGCGCTCCGCGTCAAAATTGGACATAAGGTATTCCCTCTTTTCTATTCCTTGCAGAGGACCGGCTCCCCGGCGGGGCCCTTTTGATAGACCATCCTCCGCCGCCAGGCGGGGTCGGTCTCCGGGCAGTCCTCCCGGTAGTGGGTCCCCCGGCTCTCGGTCCGGGCCAGCTGCGCCGTGGCGAAGAGCCTCCCCAGGAGCAGCCGGTTGTAAAGCGGTACGGAGATGCCGGGGCGGAGGTGGGCGTCCACAAAGTCCAGGACCTTTTTCAGCCCTTCCTCCCGCCGCACCACCGTCAGCTCCCGGTAATAGAGCTCCTCGCTCTCCTTCACCAGCGAACGCTCCCAGGGGAGGACCTCCAGCTCCAGCCCCTCCAGAGCGTCCCCGGCGAAGCTGGGCCTGGCCTGGGCCGCGGCATCTGCCGCCGCCCGGCCCGCCCGGTATCCGAAGACCTGGGTGTCCGTCAGGTTGTTGCCCCCCGGCCGGTCGGAGCCGTGGACGCCGCCGGTGATCTCTCCGGCGGCGTAGAGGCCCTCCACACCGGTGAAGCCGTTCGCGTCGATGAGGATGCCGCCGTTGAAGTTCTGCACCGCCATGGTCAGCTCCAGGGGCTCGCCGGCGCAGTCGATGCCAGCCTTCAGCAGCGTGTGATAGGTGATGGGGGCCTTCTCCAGCAGCTCTTCCCTGGACACGTGGGTCACGTCGAAGAAAACGCCGCCGTTGGGGCCGCCCCGGCCCGCCGCCAACTCCTGGAACACGGCGATGTCCACGTACTTCGCGTCGGTGCGCACCGAGAAGGGGTAGGACATGGCCTTGAGCTCCAGCGCCCGTTCGGGGGTGACCCCGTCCCGGCAGTACCGGCCCAGGAATTCCTCCCCATCCCGGTTGGTCAGCTTGGGGAGGAAGCGCCACATGTGGCTGTGGATGATGAACTGGAATCCGGGCTTGGCCACAGCGGGACCGATCTGGAAAAACTCCATGTTCACAAACCGGCAGCCCGCCTCGTAGGCCATGGCCCAGCCGTCCCCGGTCTGGCTGGGGGGCGTGACGTTCACGGAGAAGATGCTCCCCGCCCCGCCGGTGGCCAGGACCACCGCCCCGGCCCGAAAGAGGGTGGGCTTTCCCCGGCAGATCCCGGCGGCGCCCGTCACCCGCCTGTTCCCGTCCTGGAGGAGCTTCACGATCTGAGTGTCCTCCAGGATGGTCACGTTGCGCTCCTGAGCCGCTGCCTTGAGGCAGACGGTGATCTGCCGCCCGGTGCTCCCGCCGCAGGTGAGGCTGCGGGCCTTGGTACAGCCGGAGAGCTTCTGCTGCTGGGGGTGGTCCCCCTCCCGGATGAACCGGACCCCCAGGTCCATCAGCTCCCCCACCCGGTCGGCCGACTCCTGGGCCAGGACCCGGCACAGCGCCGGGTCCCCCAGGCCGCCGCCGGTCTCCAGGGTGTCCATGAGGTAGACCTCCGGGTCGTCCCCGTCTTTCTCGTAGTCGAAGGGGGCGTTGATGCCCAGGGCCTCGGAGGCCACCATGTTGGTGCTGCCGCCGGCCTCAAAGCTGCCGGTGACGACCAGCATCACCTCCAGCTCGGGGTGGGCCCGTTTGGCCTCGTAGGCGGCCCGGCTGCCGGCGGCGCCGCCGCCCACCACCAGGACGTCGCAGCGTATCTCTCTCATTTCCTCACCCTCCCGGCGGTCGTTTGAAAATCAGACCCGATGCTGGGCGGAAGTCATGCTCACGGCGTTGACCGGGCAGACCTCCATGCACATGCCGCAGCCGTCGCACTTGTGCTGGTCGATGACGGCGCCGCACTTGGTGAGGGTGATGGCGTCGTAGAAGCAGCTGCGCTTGCACACACCGCACTTGGTGCACTTCTCATAATCCACCTTGCCGTACACGCCCTCGGGAGCCCGCTCCACCTCGGCGGTCTTCAGCACGTTGGGCAGGGCCATGCCGCGGATGTCGTCCAGGGAACTGTAGCCCCTGGCGTCCAGCCATTGGCTGATGTTCTCGTTCCACTTCTTGGCCACGTCGTAGCCCTGGAGCATGATGCCCACGCCGGACTGCACCAGATGGGCGCCCACCATGGTATACTTGATGATGTCGCGCCAATCCCACACGCCCAGACCGGCGATGATGGGCACGCTGAGCTTCTTGGCGGCGATGGCCACGTTCTTCAGGCCGTAGCCGATGAAGTAGGGGCCGCCCCAGCCGCCCTGGGCGCCGGGGCCCACGGGACGGGCCTGGTCGATGTCCAGATCGAAGCCGGAGAAACGGGCGGAGAGGTTGATGCACTGGGCACCGGCCTCCTGGCAGGCCAGGGCCACGCTGGACTGGTCCACGGTCTGGGGGGAGACCTTGACGCTGAAGGGCTTCTTCAGCAGCTTGGCGCAGGTGCGGACCACGTCGGCGGTCATATCCACGGCGCCGGCGCCCATCTTCACACCCATGTCGGCGGCGAAGGGGCAGGAGACGTTGAGCTCCACCCAGTCGGCGTTGGTCTCGTTGACCAGGCCCACCATCTCTTCCCACTCGTCCAGGGTGACGCCGGAGAGGCTGGCCATGACGATGCCCTTATCGCCCACGGCGTCCTTGGCTTTGTTCACGTCCTCCATGTACTCCTGATATCCGAAGTGGGAGCACTCCTCCAGGGAGTTCAGCGTGAAGGCGTGGGGCAGCTTCTCGGGGTAGCCGGGATAGTTCTTGTAGTCATAGAGCTTGAAGCGAGGACGGGGGAAGCTGCGGCCCAGACGGCCCTTCTCCCCGAACAGGGACTTGACGATCACGCCGCCGGAGCCGCCCTCGATGCCCTTTTTCACACCGATCCAATCCATGGAGGGAGACGCGGAACCCACGATCACGGGGTTGGGGAATGTGACACCGTTCACCGTAACTCTCAAATCTGCCATTTTATTTTACCTCCTTCAAATATTGACCCTTTTGCTTTAGATTGGATACCACTTGTATACAATTTTGGCTCTAAAAAATTGCTTGTAAAGTTGGATTGTCCTTTTGCCTCATTTGTATTTTCGTTGTATACAATCTTTTATGCTCAAATCATACCGTCTCATTCGACAAAAAGCAACACCTTTTTGTCTCTATTTGACAAGATTGTTGTTTCAACTAATTTCATTCCCGGCGATTTGTTCAATCCGCAAAGGATTGTTTTTTCTTTGGTACAAACAAAAAAGCAGGCGCCCCGGAGCGGGGCGCCTGTGGAAAAACGAGGCGGTCAGTAGACGACGGACTGGCTGCGGCAGACGGCCAGGGTGCTCGACTTGATGTTGCGCAGATGCAGGCGCAGGGCATCGGTGGCCGCGTCCAGATCCCTGTCGCTCAAGGCGTTCAGGATATCCAGATGTTCCTGTCTGGACTTGGACAGGCGCATGGGGGTCATGGAGGAGATGCGGCGCAGCCGCTCCAGCTGGGCCTCCAGGGTGCGGTGGAACTTCACCATGCGGGAATTTCCGGAATACTTCATAATCAGCTCATGAAGCTCCCGGTCGGAGCCGTAAAACTCCTCCTTGGTGGAGGGCTCCTCGCTCTTTTTGTCGTCCAGGTAGCGAAGCCGCCCTTCGATGTACCGCAGCTCCTCCTCCGTGATGCGGTGGATGGCCGACTTGAGGGCGGTGAGCTCAAACATCTCCCGCAGCTGGAAGATCTCCTCCACGTCCTGCACCGTCAGATTGGTCACAAAGGTGCCCCGGGAGGGAAAATGGTGGACCAGCCCCTCCGACTCCAGCTGCTTGAAGGCCTCCCGGATGGGCGTGCGGCTGATCCCCAGCTGGTCGGAGACCTCCTGTTCCACGATGACCTGCCCCGGCTTGAGCTCGTAAGACATGATGGCGTTCAGCAAATACTCATACGCCACATTTTTCAGCGCGTTTTTTGCCATATTTTCGCACCAACCTTTTCTCTCTTTCCCGCCATCCTACCGGCACTCTTCCGCCTCTCCCCACCGCCGGCCAGCGGCATGGTCCAACCCGAACTGGTCCAGCACCCGCATGACCTGGTAATCGATTAGATCGTCCACCGTCCTGGGCCGGTGGTAAAAGCTGGGCATAGGGGGCGCCACCCGGACCCCCATACGGCTGAGCTTGAGCATATTCTCCAGGTGGACGGGGCTCAGTGGGGTCTCCCGGGGGCACACCACCAGAAGGCGCCCCTCCTTGAGGGTCACCCCCGCGGCCCGGGCCACCAGGTCCTCGTCATAGCCGTTGGCGATGGCGCTCAGGGTCTTCATGCTGCACGGCAGGACCACCATACCCATGGTCCGGAAAGACCCGCTGGAGATGGCCGCCCCCAGGGCATGGGCGTCATAGCTTTTGTCCGCCAGAGCCCGCACCGCTTCCGGGGTATAGTCCGTCTCCACCCGGATGGTCTCCTCCGCCCAACGGCTGACCACCAGATGGGTCTCCACCCCCTCCATGCCCCTCAAAACCTCCAGCAGCCGGATCCCATAGATGGCCCCCGTGGCCCCGGTGAGGGCTACGACCAATCGCTTGGGCTCCATCACGCCTCCCCCCTTTCCAGCGTTTCGATCAGCCGGCCGGTCAGCCGGCGGCACAGCGTGAGCACAAGGGCAATCTCCTCCGGCGTGATCCGGTCCAGATGGATCCCGCAGCCCAAGGTGACGTTCCCCAGCTTTCCGGACCCGGCCAGCCGGCAGACCGCCTCTTGGACCACCACGCCCTCCTTATGGCCGGGAAAGACGGTGACCTGGGGCTCCTCTCCCCGGGACCAAATCCCCACCGCCCCCAGGTGGGGCCGGTCTCCGCCGTAGAGCCAGAACATCCCGTCCCCGTTCTGGAGCAGGCACCGCAGGGTGACCTTGACCCGTCCCTGCTCCTCATTCCAGGTAAACTCCATAGGCTCCTCCTGCATACCGATTGTATACTATAAGTTTATAGTATCGCTTTCCCCTTCTTTTGTCAAGATATTCCTTTCCCTTTTTCGTTGTGGAAAATGAGGGAAATCCGTGGTATAATAGCCGTAAACCTCTTTTATCCTTCCTTTATTGAAAGCACTCCCACGGGGGCCCTGCGCCTGTGGTACAACATCAGGAAAAAAGGAGCGGGCTTTTATGACCTATGAAGAACTCTACGCCGCCCAGGCCACCCTCTTTGACGCCCCTTGGCTCAAGGGCTGCTCCTTCGCCAACGAGTGGCGCAACGAATGGCGGCGGGTGCTCCGCTCCACCGCCCGGAGCCCCCAGAGCTACCCCCCCGCCCGGGACGAGGCGGTCTTTCCCCTGGAGCACACCTTTCAAGAAACCTCGGTGATTTTCCACTTTGACCAGGACAAGCTGTGGGACTGGTTCCAGCGGGACGGCAAACTGGACCAGCGGCGGGTCTTTCTCCCCCGGGAGCTGACCCGGAACATCGAGGGCAACGTGGGCATTCGGGACTCCCGGCTCACCTGGGACGACGCCCTGGAGGAGCCCACCGTCTCCCCCGACGGGAAGGAGATCTTCGTCGCCTCCCTCCCCGGCTTCCCGCCCCCTCTGCGGGTAGTCTACGGCAACCGTCGGGTGGAGGGGCGCTTTACCGGCCTCAAGAAGCGGAAGCTGCCCATCTTCCTCATCCAGGCAGACTTCGTCCCCGCCTTCCTGGGGGACTCCTTCGAGGTGGCCCTCTACCTCTTCTGGATGGATGTGTGCATCATGATGGAGAACCGGGTCAAGCTGAAGGACAAGGACCTCCAGCCCTTGCTGCACATCTTCCGGGAGACCTCCATGCTCACCATCAAGGGGCTGAAATAAGACGGCGGGATACACAAATGTGTATCCCGCCGTCTTTTTCTGTGGTTCAGCGCACGGAGTCCCTCAGCTGGGCGGCCTCCCGGGCTAGCTTTTCGATCTCGTCGAATTTCCCGGCCTCCAGAAGGTCCATGGGCACGATCCAGGTGCCGCCGCAGCACAGGACGTTCTTCTGGGTCAGATAGTCCTTGGCGTTGCCGGGCTTCACCCCGCCGGTGGGCATGAACTTCATGCCCGCGTAGGGCCCCGCCATGGCCTTGAGCATATTGACGCCCCCCACCACCTCGGCGGGGAACAGCTTCACCAGCTCCAGGCCCTCCCGCATACACGCCTCCACCTCGGAGGGGGTTGCGGTGCCGGGGATGACGGGCACGCCGTGCTGGATGCTCCAGCGCACCGTCTCCAGGTTGAGCCCCGGGCTGATAACGGCCTTGGACCCGGCCTCCACCGCCTGCTGGGCGGTCTCGGGGGTCAGGACGGTGCCGGCACAGACGAACATCTCGGGCACCGCCTCGGCGATGGCCCGGATGGACCCGGCGGCAGCCTCAGAGCGGAAGGTGATCTCCGCCGCGGGCAGACCGCCGTTGGCCAGAGCTCTGGCCAGGGGGACGGCGTGCTCCACACAGTCCATCTTGATGACGGGCACGATGCCCACCTTGTAGAGAATTTCCTGCATCTCCACGGAAATCACTCCCTTATTTCTGCTTGTTTTCCGCCATGAACTTCTCGAGCTCCTCCCGGGTGGGAAGGCCCTCGTTGTCGCTGACGTGCATGATTTGGATGGTGCCGATGGCGCTGCCCCGGCGGACCGCCTCCTCCAGGGAGAGGCCCTCCATCAGCGCGCTCTCCACGCCGGCGGCGAAGCCGTCCCCCGCCCCCACCGTGTCCACAATCTTCTTGGGGGGATAGGCCGGGGTGTGGAAGGAGCCGTCCTTGGTGAAGGTCTCGGCCCCGTCGGCGCCGGTCTTGACGATGACGGTCTTGGCGCCCAGGTCCAGATAGAACCTGCCGATAACCTGGGGGTCCTTGCTGCCGCAGAGGGTCAGGCCCTCGTTCTCCCCGGGGAGAACGTAGTCGGCCAGGGCGGCCATCTTGTTGATTTCCTCCACCATCTTCTCCTTACTGGGCCACAGCTGGGGCCGCAGGTTGGGGTCATAGAAGATGGGGATGCCCGCCTTCCGCGCCTCGGCCATCAGGTAGTAGGTGGTGGCCAGGGCGGTCTCGGAGGTGGCGGGGAGGATGCCGCTCAAATGGATGGCGTCCCACTGCTTCAGGTCCACGTCCTTCACGTCCTCGGGGGAGATGGTGGAGGCGGCGGACCCGGCCCGGAAATAGTAGATGTCCGGGTCGCCCTCGCTGGTCTTGCTCTTGAGCATGAAGCCGGTGCGGTGGGCGGGGTCGATCTGGGTCAGGGCGGTGTCGATGCCGTTTTCATTCATGCAGTTGATGATCTGGCGGCCGAAAGGGTCCTCCCCCACCTTGGTGAGGTAGCCCGCCTTGTGGCCCAGCCTCGTCAGGCCCACGGCCACGTTGAACTCGGCTCCTGCCACGGAGGTGGAGAAGTGCTTGACCTTCTCCAGCTTGGCCTCCTCCTGGGCGATGAAGAGGCCCATGGGCTCCCCCACCGTCAAAATGCGTTTAGAAATCATTCCGATCCACTCCTTGGTTCCAATGCACCTTCCGTCACCGGGCACCAACGTCCGTTCCAGGACACGCCGCCGAGGCGATACGGAAGTTTCTTTTGCTTCCTTTTCTTTTCAAAGAAAAGGAAGTTAGGGCTGCTTGCCGATGTAGGCCAGGATGCCGCCGTCCACGTAGAGGACGTGGCCGTTGACGAAGTCGGAGGCCTCGGAGGCCAGGAACACGGCGGGACCCATCAGGTCGTCGGTGGTGCCCCAGCGGGCGGCGGGGGTCTTGGCGATGATGAACTGGTCGAAGGGGTGGCGGCTGCCGTCGGGCTGACGCTCCCGGAGGGGGGCGGTCTGGGGGGTGGCGATGTAGCCGGGGCCGATGCCGTTGCACTGGATGTTAGCCTCGCCGTACTCGGAGCAGATGTTCCGGGTGAGCATCTTCAGCCCGCCCTTGGCGGCGGCGTAGGCGGAGACGGTCTCCCGGCCCAGCTCGCTCATCATGGAGCAGATGTTGATGATCTTACCCGCGCCCTTCTTCAGCATGCCGGGGATGACGGCCTTGGAGACGATGAAGGGGGCGTTCAGGTCCACGTCGATGACCTTGCGGAACTCGTCGGCGGACATCTCCAGCATGGGGATGCGCTTGATGATGCCGGCGTTGTTCACCAGGATGTCGATAACGCCGACCTCCTTCTCGATCTGGGCCACCATGGCCTGGACCGCCGCCTCGTCGGTGACGTCGCAGACGTAGCCGTGGGCGGGGATGCCCGCCTCCTTGTAGGCGGCCATGCCCTTCTGCATCAGCTCTTCGTTGATGTCGTTGAAAACGATGGTGGCGCCCATGGAGGCGTAGGCGGAAGCGATGGCGAAGCCGATGCCGTAGGAGGCGCCGGTGATGAGGGCGACCTTGCCGTCCAGGCGGAAACTCTTGTCAGTGATCATATTGCATTTCCTTTCGTTACCGGGCACAAAGGCGCGCGATAGCAGCTCCCTCGTGTTCTATGGAAGTTCTTTTGCCTACTTTTCCCTCAAGGGACATACTCCACTACGATTTTGCTTTGCAAAATCAAGTGTCGTTACAGTCTTTCAAGAAAAGCAGGTTACCGCAGGTCGGGGACGTTGATGTTGTCCATGTCGTCGAAGGCCTGGTTCTCGCCGCCCATGGCCCAGATGAAGGTGTAATTGCTGGTGCCGCAGCCGCAGTGGATGGACCAGGAGGGGGAGATGACGGCGTCGAAATTCCGCATCACCAGGTGCCGGGTCTGCTGGGGCTGGCCCATGAAGTGCATCACCGCCCCGTCCTCGGGGATGGCGTAATAGGTGTAGATCTCCATGCGCCGCTCGTGGGTGTGGCAGGGCATGGAATTCCAGACATTGCCCGGCTCCAGCTTGGTCAGGCCCATGGACAGCTGGCAGGTCTCCAGCACGTCGGGGTGGATGAACTGGTTGATGACCCGCTTGTTGGAGGCGGCGGCGTCCCCGCAGGGGCGCTTGTTGGCGTCCTTCATGGAGATGAAGGTGGTCTTGCACACCTTGTGGGCGGGGGCGGAGACCAGATAGAACCGGGCGGGGTTCTTGGGGTCCTTGCTCTGGAAGGTGACGGACTTGGTCTCCTTGGTGATGTAGAGGCAGTCCTCAAAGTCCAGCTCGAAGGTCTGGCCGTCGGCCACGACGACGCCGGGGCCGCCCAGGTTGAAGGTGCCCGCCTCCCGGCGCTCCAGGAAATACTGGGTGCCGAAGTTGGCCCACACATCGATGCCCTGGTCGATGGACAAGGTCTGGTTCACGGGCATGATGCCCAGCACCACCATGCGGTCCACGTGGGAGTAGGTGGCGGTGACGGCGTCGGGCCGGTACATATCCTCAATGAGGAATTCCCTGCGCAGCTCCTCGGTGGTGTAGCGCTGCATATCCTTGGGGCCGGTGGAATAACGAATATCCATGCTGTTCACTCCTTTGCTCCGGGGGCCTCCGGCCCCCGGCCTGTGTGGCGCCGTCTCAGCGCTGCTTGAGGTGGAAGGCGAAGCCCGCGATCTCCTCTTTGAAGTAAATGGCCATCAGCCGCCCGTCGGGGCCGTAGCTGGCGGTGCTCTCGTCGCAGAAAACGCCCTTCTCCTCCAGGTAGGCCTTGGCCTTGACGGCGTCGTCGGTGTAGATGGCCACGTGGCCCAGACGGCCCAGGAAGGGCATCTTCATGACCTCAAACTCGTCCTTGCCCACGAAGTAGGACCCGTCGGTCTCCCGGCTCTCAAAGCCGAAGAGGGCGCACAGGGTGTCCACGGTCCGCTTGGCCTCGGCGGCGTCCGCCTGGTTGATGCCGATGTGGGCCAGCGCGAAGCCCAATTCTTTTACATCCATATCGTACAACTCCCTTTTCGGGCCGCGCCTCCCGGCGGAGCCCGGTCAAACATTTCTTTGTCCGCCCGAATCAGCGGGTCATTTCGCCAGGTAGCCGCCGTCCACGGGGATGACGGCGCCGTTGATGTAGTTGGAGGCGGGGCTGGCCAGGAATACGGCCAGTCCGGCCATGTCCTCAGGGGTGCCCCACCGGCCGGCGGGGATCCGGCCCAGGATCTCCTTGTTGCGGCCCTCGTCGTGGATAAGGGCCGTGTTCATCTCGGTGGCCATATAGCCGGGGGCGATGGCGTTGACCTGGATGTTCTTGCCCGCCCACTCGTTGGACAGGGCCTTGGTCAGCTGGGCCACGCCGCCCTTGCTGGCGGCGTAGGCGGGGACCGTAAAGCCACCGAAGAAGGAGAGCATGGAGGCCAGGTTGATGATCTTGCCGCCCCCCTGGGCGATCATCTTCCGCCCCGCCAGCTGGCAGAGCACGAAGACCGCGTTCAGGTTCACGTTGATCACCGTGTCCCAGTCCTCCAGGGTAAAGTCCTCACAGTGGTTCCGGCGCTGGACGCCGGCGTTGTTGAGGAGGATGTCGATGCCGCCGCCCAGCAGTTCCACGGCCTTGTCAAAGACGGCGGGGATGCCCTGGCGGTCGTTGAGGTCGCCCTGGAGGCCGGTGACGTCCAGGCCCTTGGCACGCAGGTCCTCGGCGGCCTTCAGCACGGCGTCGCTGGAGCCCAGGATGACCACCTTGGCCCCGGCCTGGGCCAGGCCCTCGGCCATGCCCAGGCCCAGGCCCCGGCCGCCGCCGGTGACCAGGGCCCGCTTGCCGGTCAGATCAAACAGATTCGTCATTTATGATCTCCTCCTCAGTCAAACTGGAACATGACCTTCACCGCGCCGGAGCCCTTCGTGGTGCACAGGTCAAAGCCCTTCTGGGCCTCGGCAGCGGGAAGGACGTGGGTGATGACCTTCTCATAGTTGGGGTCGGCGCCCACGATCTGGGCGGCCAGGGCGAAGTCCTTCAGCCGGTAGACCCGGGTGAACTGGATGTCGCACTCCTTGGCCATACCCAGGAAGTAGGGCATGGAGGCGGGCTTGGAATAGGAGGCCACCACCAGGATGTGGCCCTTCACCTTCACCGCCTCCAGCAGGACGCTGGCCACGGGCTGGACGCCGGCGCAGTCGAAGACCCAATCGTAGCCGTCGCCGCCGGTGCGGGACTTGCAGTAGTCCCCCATGGGCCCCACCTTGGTGGGGTCCTGGACCTCGAAGCCCATATCCTGGGCCAGCTTGGCCCGGGCGGGGTCGGTCTCCATCATCACCAGGTCTTGGCAGCCAAAGACCCGCAGGGTCAGGGCGATGACCATGCCGATGGTGCCGCAGCCAAAGACGATGGCATTGTCACCGGGGGTGTAGCCCCGCTCCCGCAGGGCGTGGACGGCCACGGCGGCGGGCTCCACAAAGGCGCCCAGCTTGTTGGAGACGTTGTCGGCCAGGGGGATGATGCTCTCCTTGGGCACCTGGACGTACTCGGCGAAGCCGCCGTCACAGTCGATGCCCAGCAGGCCCAGGGTGTTGCACACGTGGCCGTTGCCTTCCTTGCAGGGGGTGCAGTGGCCGCAGGAGAGCAGGGGGTAAACGGTGACCCGGGTGCCCTTGGCGATGCCGGGGACGCCGTCGGACTCCAGGGTGCCGGAGAACTCGTGGCCCATGACCAGAGGGGCCTTGGCCCGGGGGTGGGAGCCCTCGTAGATGTGCAGATCGGTGCCGCAGATGCCCGCGTGGGACACCTTCACCAGGGCGTAGCCCTCCTTGACCTGGGGCATGGGGATATCTTTGACCGCCAGCTTGCTGGGGCCCTCATAAATAATAGCCTGCATATGCTTCTGCCTCCAAATATTGGGTGATGAATCGGATGGAATGGGGGGAATGCCGCATGGCGGGCCTTGACCCGCCAGACGGCATTCCGCGTTTGTTCTCAGACTTTGGGGTGGTTCACAGGGTAGTGGACCGGCTCGCCCTTCATGAAGCGGACGGTCTCCTCGGCGCACTTGCGGTTGAGCTCCACGGCGGACTCCTCGGAGTACCAGCCCATGTGGGGAGTCACTACCACGTTCTCGTGCTTGAAGAGGGGGCTGTCCTTGGACAGGGGCTCGGCGCACACCACGTCGATGCCGGCGCCGGCCAGCTTGCCGGAGGAGAGGGCCGCCTCCAGGGCGTCCTCGTCCACCAGACCGCCCCGGGCCACGTTGATGAAGTAGGCGCCGTCCTTCATTTTGGCAAAGGCGGCGGCGTTCATCATGCCCTTGGTCTCGGGGGTCAGACCGCAGTGGAGGGAGAGGATGTCGGCCTCGGAGAGCACCTCGTCCACCGTCTCCTTGTACTCGATAAAGTCGGCGGTGTGGAAGCCGGGCTGGCCGTAGGCGGCGTCAAAGGCGATCACCTTGCAGCCCAGGGCCTTCACCCGCTCGGCAAAGGCGGTGCCGATGCGGCCGGCGCCGATGAGGCCCACGGTGCGGGTGGAGAGGCGGTGGACAGGCACGGCCTCGATGTAGTTCCACACCCCGGCCTTGGTCATGTTGCCGATCATATAGCTCTTGCGGGTGAGGGACATCATGAGGGCCAAGGCCTGGTCGGCCACCTCGTTGGTGCCGTAGTCGGGCACGTTGCAGATCTGGACGCCGTAGGCGGTGGCGTCCTCCAGGTTCACGTTGTCCACGCCCACGCCGTAGCGCACCACGAACTTGAGGGTGGGGATGGCCTCGAAAATCTTCTTGTCCATCCGGGCGTACTGGTTGAGAAAGCACACCGCCCCCTGGCACTGCTCGATGACCTCTTCCTGGGTCTGGCAGTGGAGCCACTTGAAATCGTAGCCCGCGGCGTCGAAAACGGCCTTTTCGGTGTCCACGTCCTTGTGGTCGCAGTCACAGATGATGATCTTCGGATTATCCATACAAGACGATTCCTTTCGTCAGTCAGAGATTGAATTGAGGAGTATAAAAAGAGGAGAGGAGGGGCGGACTCAGCCGCCCACAAAGAACATGTTGAAGCCGGCGGGCAGGGTGATCAGCTTCAGGGCGTTGGGGATAGCCAGGGACAGGAAGGGCACATAGGTCACCAGCAACAGGGCCACCAGCACCACGCCGAAGAAGGGAAGCAGCGTCTTGATGACCTGGTCGATCTTCACGTCGGCGATCTTGCAGCCGGCGAAGAGGATGGCGCCCACCGGCGGGGTCAGGGTGCCCACGCAGAGGTTCATGACCATCATCAGGCCGAAGTGCACGGGGTGCATGCCGAAGGACTGGACGATGGGCAGGAAGATGGGGGTGAAGATCAGCACCGCGGGGGTGGGGTCCATGAAGGTGCCCACCAGCAGCAGGATGATGTTCATGATGATGAGGATGATGATGGGGTTGTTGCTGATGCCCAGCATGGCGTCGGAGATCATCTGGGGGATCTTGGCGTAGGACATGACCCAGCTCATGATGGAGGACACGCACACCAGGAACTCAACGACGGCGGTGGTCTTCACGCTGGCCAGCAGGATCTTGGGCAGGTCCTTCATCTTGATGCTGCGGTAGACCGCCGACAGCACCAGGGAGTAGACCACGGCAATGGCGGAGCCCTCAGTGGCGGTGAACACGCCGCCCAGGATGCCGCCGATGACAATGACGATCAGCAGCAGGCTGGGGATGCCGGCCCACAGGGTCTTGAGGACCTGACGGAAGGGGTACTTCTCGGTGGAGACATAGCCCCGCTTGTGGGCCATGAAGCCGGTGAGGATCATACAGCCCACGCCCCAGAGGATGCCGGGGACGTAGCCGGCCATGAAGAGGGCGGCGATGGAGACGGAGCCGGCCACGGTGGAGTAGACGATCATGATGTTGCTGGGCGGGATCATCATGCCGGTCGGGCCGGAGGCGATGTTGACGGCGGCGGAGAACTCACGGGCGTAGCCCTCCTCCTCCTCCATGGGGCCCAGGATGCCGCCCATGGCGGAGGCCGCGGCCACGCCGGAGCCGGAGATGGCGCCGAAGAGCATGTTGGCCACGATGTTGGTCTGGGCCAGGGAGCCGGGAAGCTTGTGGGCCAATATCTGGGCGCATCCGATCAATCGTTTGGCGATGCCGCCGTTATTCATGATGTTGCCCGCCAGCACGAAGAAGGGGATGGCCAGCAGGGAGAAGGAGTTGGCGCCGGTAAAGGTCCGCTTGGCGGCGGTCATCATGGCCTGCTGGAAGGGGAGGACCACCATGACGGCGGCGGCGGCGCCGGCGCCGATGGAAAGGCCGATGGGAAAGCCCAGGGCCAGCATGATGACGATGGACACCACCATGACGAGGGCGGCGATTGCTGCTTGTTCCATAATTCAGTCTCCTCCTCTCACATGGTGCTGCCGGCGTCTTTGTCAACGCTGGTCACGCCGGACTTGTAGTTGTGGAACGCCAGGAAAATGTTGTAGATGGCGTAGAACAGGATGAACACGCCGGAGATGGGGATGGCGGAGTAGATGACGCCCATGGGGATCTGAAGGGCGGCGTCCATGGTGCCCATCTGCTGGGCGGTAACCGCCTGGCCGCCGTACATCAGCACCACGGCGGCGAACAGGATCAGCACCACATTGATGAGCAGCTCCACCACCAGCAGGGGCACGCCGTGGAGCTTATCCTTGATGGTGGTGATGTCCAGATGCTCTCTCAGGCCGAACACGTAGGCGGAGCCATACATGATCATCCACACGAAGAGGTACTGGGCCAGGGTCTCGGAGATGGCGCTGGGCTTGCTGAAGAAGTAGCGGGTGACGACCTGATAGGTCACCAGCACGGTCATGACGGCCAGGATGATGATGCACAGCCATTCTATGACCTTGTCCACTCCCCGCTTTACAGCGGTAAACGCTTGCATACAAGGTCCTCCTTTTCTCTTGCTTGCGGTTTTCTGTTTTTTATCAGAAGAGGCCCGCAGGAGCCTGCGGGCCTCTTGCTGTCACGTAAGAGTATTGGAACTATTTAAGGGGGAATCGATTACCGCAGGGACAGGATGGCCTCGTAGACGGACTTGGTCATGTCGGTGCGGTTGGCGATCTCCTCGATCTGGCCCTGGCAGCGGTCCTGGAAGGGCTTGATGTCGATCTCGGTGACGGTGACGCCGTGCTCGGTCTCGCACTCGGTGAAGTACTGGTCGCGCAGCTCCTCAGCCAGGGTGAACATGGTCTCCACGGACTCGGTGGACAGCTTCTTCAGAGCCTCCTGGTCCTCGGCGGACATCTTGCCCAGCACGTCGTTGTTGATGATCAGCTCGTCGGGGATCATCAGGTGGTTGGTGAGGGTGTAGTAGGGGGCGACCTCGTACTGGAGGAGGTCGGTGTAGGTGATGATGTTGTTCTCAGCGCCGTCGAGGGTACCGGCCTGGATGGCGGAGTACACGTCGCCCTGAGCCATGGCGGTGCCCACGCCGCCCATGTTATTGAGCATCTGGATCATGGTGTCGGACTGCATGACGCGGATCTTCTTGCCGGCCAGCTCCTCGGGAGTGGTAATCAGCTCCTTGGTGTACAGGCAGCGGGGCCCGAGGCTGTAAGCGGCCAGGACGGTGAAGCCGTTGTCCTGGGTGCTGGCGAACAGGTCGTCCAGCTTGCCGGACTGGAACAGCTTCTTCTGATGCTCGATGGAGTCATAGATGTAGGGGGTGCCGATGATGGCGAAGTCGGGATTCACGCCCTCCACGATGGAGTTGGCCACGATGGCCATGTCGATGGCGCCCTGCTGCACCAGCTCCAGGGACTCCTGCTGGGAGCCCAGCTGCTCAGAGGGATAGACCTCCAGGGAATAGCGGCCCTCGGTGGCGTCGTAGAGCTTGTCGGACAGCTCGAGGACGGTCTTGGCCTCGGGGTTCTCAAGGGTCTGGTTGAAGGAGAGCTTCAGGACGGTCTGGCCGACCTTGGCGCCGTCAGTGGAGGGAGCAGCACTCTCAGCAGCGGGAGTGGACTCCACGGGAGCCTTGGACTCGGTGGTGTCGCCGCCGCCGCAGGCGGCCAGGGACAGGGTCATGGCGCCGGCCAGGAGCATAGCAAGGGCAGATTTCTTAGTAGACATGTTCTTTTTTTCCTCCTCGAAAAAAATCTTTATTGCGATCCGGCATCTCTGCCGGGAGCAACCATCCTTACCGGGGTGAAACCGTTTTTTGAAACCGGTTTGTGAGCCCCGTCGAAAAAAGGGGCGTCAATCGCCCGTAACGGTGGAGCCTCGAATCTCCAAGCGGTTGGGCAGCTCCTCGTAGACCGGGAGCTGGGGGCCCTTTCCGGCGATACGCTCCAGAAGGAGCTCCGCCGAGTGGCGGCCCACCATCCAGGAATCCTGGGAGATAGTGGTGATCCCCGGCGGGATCAGGTCCGCCCATCCCCAGTCGTCGAAGCCGCAGACGCCGAATCCGGATCCGATCTGAATGTTGGTGGATCGGATCGCCTGCAAAAGGTTCAGCATGGCCACGCCGTTGACGGCGAAGGCGGCCAGCCGTTGGCCGGGATACCGGCTCCGGAAGTTGTCCAGCTGCCGGATACAGTCGTTCTTGTCCTCCACCCGGAACTGATAGAGCCGCTCGGCGCCGTTCTGGCCGAAGCTGTCCCGAAGGGCGTCGCAGTAGCCCTGGAAACGGAGGATCCGGGGGGCCACGTGCTCATTTCCCTGGGTGAAAAAGCCCACCTGCTCATAGCCCAGGCTCTTTAAGTAAGTGATGCACTGATAGGTAATATGGTAGCTCTCCGTGGCCACCGTGTCCAGGAGCCCCGGCGCCGACAGGCACCGGTCCGCCAGGACCAGGGGCACGCCCCGCTCATGGAGGGAGATAAGGTATTCGTCGTTCTGTCCGGTGGTGTTGACGATGAGCCCGTCCACCTGGTTTTCCAGGAGGTCCCGAATGGCGGTGCGCTCCCGCTCCGGATCGTCCCCGCTGTCCACCAGAAGAAGCTGGTAGCCCGCCGACAGGCACACGCTGTTGATGCCTTTGACAATGAGGGCGGAGAAGGGGCTGGAGATGTCGCTCACCAGGCATCCCAGAAGCCGGCTGTTCTGCGCCTTCAAGCTCTGGGCCATACGGTTGGGGCGGTAGTGGAGCCGGTCGATGACCAGTCCGATCCGCTCCCGGGTCTCGTCCGAGAGGGCGTCGTAGCGCCCGTTGAGATAACGGGAAACCGTGGTCTTGGAGACGCCCGCCTGTTGAGCCACCTGGTCAATGGTCACGCGCTTTTCCCGCCCAGGCCGAGTGGCTGGCATACTCTCACATCCCTTATCAAGTGGTTCCCTGTTTTCGAATTCATCCTACCTCAATGAAACCGGTTTGTCAACGGAATTTTCTTTATTGAAAAGTATTTTGTGAATATGTGCTGTTTTTCCCTCTGTTGTTTTGTGCAGTTTACCATTTGTCTATTTTTAGTTGATAATTTCTTAACAAAATCATCGGATGAATTTTGTCGGAAAAACGCCTCTTCCCACCGCTAAGACCGCGCCCCTCACTCCTCGGGCGCCTGGATATAGCGGCGGTTCTCCGCCAGATGGAGGATCATGGTGTACCGGGCCCCCTGGGGGTCGTGGCGGCGGATGGCGTTGACCAGCTCCCGGTGGCAGCGCAGGGTGTTCTCCTTGAGCTCGTTGCGGGTCAGGTCGATGTTCAGGCTGGCCGAGGAGTGGATCACGGGCACCAGGGTGCCCACCACCTGGTTATGGCTGGCCAGCGCGATGCAGCGGTGGAACTCCACGTCCTCCTGCTGATAGGGCCGCTCCCCCCGGATGAAGCGCTCCACCTTGGCGCACTGCCCCTCCAGCCGCCTGATCTCCTGCTCGGTGGCCCGGTCGGCGGCCATGGCGGCGATCTCCGGCTCCAGGATGAGCCGCACGTCCAAAAGGTCCAGTGCCAGACGCCGGTCCTGCTTGGCGAAGGTGAGGCCCAGAGGGTCGTCGGCCACGCCGGGCCGGGGAGCCAGGAAGGTCCCGGAGCCCTGACGCACCACCAGGATGTTTCGGGACACCAGACCCTTGATGGCCTCCCGAACGGTCCCCCGGCCCACGCCCAGCCGGCGGGCCAGCTCCATCTCCGTGTCCAGACGGTCCCCGGGCTGAAGCTCATTTTCCTTGATGATCTGGATGATCCGCTCCTCCACCGCCGCGGAGAGGGATTTGATGTCGTTTCCCATGACCGCACCTCTTTCCTTTTTGTTTGAAATTTATTCTAACCTCTTTTTCTCCCGGGCGCAAGTAGTCGTTTTTCGTTGACAGCGGCGGCGGGACCTTTTAGAATAAGAAGAGACATGGAGGAGGACTGCCATATGGAGCTGGACACCTTATATTACAGGCTCAAGAGCCTGACCGCCTACCGGGGGCTGCTGAAGGAGCCGGTGCTGGCGGCGGCGCTGGACCTGCTGGCCCGTCTGACCGGCCGCCAGGGCCCGGAGGCCCTGGACGCCTGGGCCGAGCTGGTCTCCAGCCTGGGGCGGGCTGGGAGCGACGGGCTGGGGGCCTGGCTCTCTGACCAACTGCGGTACAGCGACGAGGCCTGGCCCCACCGGGCCGAGGTGAGGCTGGAGGCCCCCTTCTGGGCGGACGCCGCCCGGCGCGACGTGGAGACCCTGGCTGCCCTGGCCGCCCTGGACCCCGCCGGCCTCCGGGACACTCTGGCCGCCCTCCTCCCCCCCGAGGGCCGCGGGGCGGCGGAGAGCCTGCCCCTCTGGACCGCCGGCCCCGCCATCACCTTTGAGGGTCTGACGGAGTGGTACCGGTCCCACGGCGCCGGGCTCTTTGCCCGCTACCGGGCCTTTTTGTGGGAGGACGGCCGGCTCCTGCCGGTGGCCCGGCCCGATACGCCGGGGCCCGAGGAGCTCATGGGCTACCGGCTCCAGCGCTCCCAGGTGGAGGCCAACACCCGGGCCATGCTCTCTGGCCGCCGGGTGAACAACGTCCTTCTTTACGGGGACAGCGGCACCGGAAAGTCCGCCACCGTCAAGTCCCTCCTCTCCCTTCCCGGAGCGGAGGACCTGCGGCTGGTGGAGATCGAAAAGGGCAGCGTCCACCAGATGCCCCAGCTCATACGCTCTCTGGGCCACCGGCGGCAGAAGTTCATCCTCTTCATCGACGACCTGGCCTTCGACCAGGACGACCGGACCTACGGGGTGCTGAAAACCATCCTGGAGGGCGGGCTGGAGCCACGGCCCGCTAACGTAGCCATCTACGCCACCTCCAACCGCCGCAATCTGGTGCGCCAGACCTTCTCCGACCGGGCGGGGGACGAGGTGGACCGGGACGAGACCATCCAGGAAAAGACCGCCCTGGCCGACCGCTTCGGCCTGCGCATCCCCTACCTGGGCCTTGCCAAGGCCGAGTATCTGGAGTTGGTGGAGGTGCTGGCCCGCCGGGCGGGCATCGGCTTGCCCAAGGAGGAGCTCTTCGCCATGGCCGTCCAGTGGGACGTCCGCCACCCCGGCCGCTCCCCCCGCACCGCCCAGCAGTTCATCGCCAGCCTGGGGACCCTGTAGGGCTCCTTATTATGTAAGGAAGGAGGCGCGCTATGCCAAGCCGCCAGCCAAGCTATTACCGCCGCACCGATGGGAAAGGCATGTTCGGCAGCCTTCAGGAGGCCTATGACCGCCTGGACGTCATCATTGAAAGCTCCTACGACGGCATCTATATCACCGACGGGAACGCCGTCACCATCCGGGTCAACCGGGCCTATCTGGAAATCTCCGGCCTCCAGGAGGAGGAGGTCATGGGCCAGAACATGTGGGACTTGGAGAAGGCCGGTGTCATCGACCGCTCGGGCACCCTCATCGCCCTGTCCACCCGGAAGCCCGCCTCTCTGGAGCAGACCTTCCGCTCCGGCCGCAAGGCCCTCATCACCTCCACCCCCGTTTTCGGCGACGGGGACCGGATCGTCATGGTGGTTACCAACGTCCGGGATATGACCGACTTCTATGAGCTGCAGGAGAAATATGAGGCCGCCGAGGCCCTGACCCAGAAATACTACTCCGAGATCCAGTTCGTCCGCCGCCAAGTGTTGGACTCCGCCGAGCTCATCGCCGCCGACCAGCGGATGCTGGAGGTGCTGGCCATGGTGGACCGGGTAGCCGCCATGGACGCCACTGTCCTGCTGCTGGGGGAGACCGGCGTGGGCAAGGAGCAGATCGCCAAATATATCTATAAGGCCAGCCCCCGGCACGGGGAGCGCTTCCTCACCGTCAACTGCGGCGCCATCCCCCCCAACCTCATCGAGTCCGAGCTCTTCGGCTACGATAAGGGGGCCTTCACCGGTGCCAACAAGGAGGGCAAGCTGGGCCTGTTCGAGCTGGCGGACAAGGGCACCGTCTTTCTGGACGAGATCGGCGAGCTCCCCCTGGACATGCAGGTCAAGCTGCTGCGGGTCCTCCAGGAGCAGCAGGTGGTCCGGGTGGGCGGCAGCGAGCCCGTCTCCATCAACGTGCGCATCCTGGCCGCCACCAACCGGGACCTGGAGGAGATGGTCCGGCAGAAGACCTTCCGGGAGGACCTTTACTACCGGCTCAACGTGGTCCCCATCACCATCCCGCCCCTCCGGGACCGGCGGGACGACATCCTCCCCTTTACCAGGGCCTTCCTGGATGAGCTCAACAAGAAATACAACCTGAACAAACAGTTCACCCCCGCCGCCCTCCAGGCCCTTCTGGACTACGACTGGCCCGGCAACGTCCGGGAGCTTCGGAACCTGGTGGAGCGGATGGTCATCATGAGCCGGGACGACCTCATCCGCCCCTCCGACCTCCCCTTCCGGGGCAGCTGGACCCCCGGGGGCCTTCCCGAGGCCGACCTGGACCAGCCCATGGACCTGCGGCAGGAGATGGAGACTCTGGAGCTGAAGGCCATCAACCGGGCTTACGCCAAGTACGGGAACGTCCGCCAGGCCGCCGCCAGCCTGATGATGGACCCCTCTACCTTTGTCCGAAAACGCAGGAAATACACCCAGCGGGCGCTGGAGGAGGAAATCAGCCAAATGTAACCGTTGCAGTTTCGCACCACGTTGCAATTTTGCAACATTTATCAAATCCGCAAATACCCTTTCTGTGGTCGTGATCGGGGCCGCTTTTGTTGCACTATTGCAACAAAAGCGGCCCCTTTCTTTTTTCTTTGCCCCCGCAAACTATTTTTTACAATTTTTGCTTTCCGTTCCAGCCCAGTGGTTTCCGTCTTTCCCAATCAATTTGTTGTACAAGTTGGCACGTTCCTTGCATATAAAATAGACGTGTCAAAGCCGCGGGACGGTGGGAGACGTCGGCCCTTTGCTGGGCAGCCGCGGACAAAGGAGTTACGCAAAGCCCCAACAACTGGAGAAAGGTGGTCTTCAACCAATGGCAAACGAGAAAATTTCGCACAGCCGCTACCGCAAGTACGGCGAAGTCCAGCCCTGCTGGAAAGTCGGCGTCTTTAAGATCCGGCTTCCCTTCGTCCACTACGCATGGTCTGTCCCTGAGATGCTGCAAGCCCTGTTTATGTGCGCGACCTGTCTGGGCGCCATCCCTGTCCTCACCGAGGTCCTCGGTGTGGAGTACGGCGTGGCCCTGTCCATGGTCATCATCAACGGCTTCTTCTACAACATGCACGTCCTTCTGGGCGACCCCGTGGTTCCCGGCTGGATCACCCCGGCCATCCCCATCGTCACCGCGTTCCTGACCGACGGCTACGCCATCGGCCCTGACCGCACCCACGCCCTGATCGCCCTGCAGATGGAAGTCGGTATCATCTTCCTGGTGTTCGGCATCACCGGCATCGGCTCCAAGGTCATCGACATCGTGCCCAACTCCGTGAAGGCCGGTGTGCTGATGGGCGGCGGCCTTGCCTCCGTCATCGGCGAGTTCAAAGAGGGCGGCCGGTTCCACATCTATCCCGTCGCCGTCACCATCGGCCTGCTGGTGGCTTACTTCTGCCTGTTCAGCCCCCAGTTCGCCTACTTCCGCAAGAAGAACAAGGTCGTCAACCTGCTTGGTAAGTTCGGCATGCTTCCCGCCATCATCATCGCCGTCATCGTTGGCCCCATCGCCGGCGAGATCGCCATCCCCACCGTGGAGTGGTGGCCCCTGTTCAAGATCCCCGAGTTCGGCAACATCTTTCAGCAGTTGACCCCCTTCGGCATTGGCTTCCCCAGCGCGGCTACCTTTATCGCCGCCATCCCCACGGCTATCGTGGTGTACATCATCGCCTTCGGTGACTTCGTCACCTCCGAGGCCCTGCTCCACCACGCCGACGTGGCCCGTCCCGACGAGGTCCTGGAGTTCGACGCCAACCGCTCCAACCTCATCAGCGGCATCCGTAACGTGGCCATGTCCCTGTGCTGCCCCTACACCCAGATGTGCGGCCCCCTGTGGGCGGCTGTCACCGCCGCTGTGGCTCAGCGGTACGAGGAAGGCCCCCAGGCCATGGAATCTTTCTATTCCGGCGCCGGCACCTTCCGTTGGTCCACCTTTGTGGCCGTGTCCCTCATGCCCATCTCCTCCCTGCTCCAGCCCGTGCTGCCTGTCGCCCTGTCTCTGACCGTGCTGGTCCAGGGCTTCATCTGCACCCGTCTGGCTATGGAGATGTGCGAGGGCGACATTGACCGCGGCATCTGCGGCGTCATGGGCGCCGTGCTGGCCATCCAGGGCGCTGCCTGGGGCCTGGCCGTCGGTCTGATCCTCCACTTCCTGCTGTACTTCTACTCCGGCAAGAAGGCCGCGGCAGAGGAGCCCGTTGGCATCCAGGATTAATCCCTGCGCCAACTTTTCTCCCAAAGTTGAGATCCGGCGGACGCCGGAACAAATACAGAAACTCAATATCGTGATGTAAGCAAGTGCAAACTTTTTATCGTGAAGTAAAGAAAGGATGATCGAAAATGGCACTCATGACTGGTGAGCAGTACATCGAAAGTATCCGCAAGATCAAAATGGAGATCTACATGTTCGGCAAGAAAGTGGAGAATCCTGTCGACGATCCCATCCTCCGCCCCTCTCTGAACTCCGTTCGTATGACCTACGATCTGGCTCAGATGCCCGAGTATCAGGATCTTATGACCGCCATCTCCCCCTACACCGGCAAGCGGGTCAACCGTTTCACCCACATCCATCAGTCCACTGAGGACCTGATGAACAAGGTCAAGATGCAGCGTCTGTGCGGCCAGAAGACCGCCGCCTGCTTCCAGCGCTGCGTGGGCATGGACGCTTTCAACGCCGTGTTCTCCACCACTTACGAGTGCGACAAGGCCCATGGCACCAACTATCATGAGAACTTCCGCAAGTTCATGACCTACTGCCAGGACAACGACCTGACCGTGGACGGCGCCATGACCGATACCAAGGGTGACCGCTCCCTGGCCCCCCACGCCCAGGCCGATCCCGACCTGTTCCTGCACGTGGTCGAGCGCCGTCCCGACGGCGTGGTGGTCCGCGGTGCCAAGGCTCACCAGACCGGCATCCTCAACAGTCACGAAGTCATCGTGATGCCCACCCAGTCCATGGGGCCCGATGACAAGGACTACGCCATTTCCTTCGCCGTGCCCCTGGACACCAAGGGCCTGTACATGATCATCGGCCGTCAGAGCTGCGACACCCGCAAGCGCGAGGGCAGCGAGATGGACGTGGGCAACAGCGAGTTCGGCGGCGTCGAGGCTCTGACCATTTTCGACAACGTTTTCGTGCCCAACGACCGCATCTTCCTCAACGGCGAGACCGAGTTCGCCGGCATGCTGGTGGAGCGCTTCGCCGGTTATCACCGCCAGAGCTACGGCGGCTGTAAGGTCGGCGTGGGCGACGTCCTCATCGGCGCCGCCGCCGTTGCCGCCGACTACAACGGCGCCAACAAGGCCAGCCACGTGAAGGATAAGCTCATCGAGATGACCCACCTCAACGAGACCCTGTTCTGCTGCGGCATTGCCTGCTCCGCCATGGGCCAGCCCACCGAGAGCGGCAACTACCTCATCGACCTTCTGCTGGCCAACGTCTGTAAGCAGAACGTCACCCGCTTCCCCTATGAGATCGTCCGTCTGGCCGAGGACATTGCCGGCGGCCTGATGGTCACCGCCCCCTCCGAGGCCGATTTCCGGGATCCCAAGCTGGGCCCCGTCATCGACAAGTATCTGCGCGGCGTCGCCTCCGTCACCACCGAGAACCGTCTGCGCATCCTGCGCCTGATCGAGAACCTGTCCCTGGGCACCGCCGCCGTCGGCTACCGCACCGAGTCCATGCACGGCGCCGGCTCTCCCCAGGCTCAGCGCATCATGATCTCCCGTCAGGGCAACCTGGCCCACAAGAAGGAGCTGGCCAAGGCCATCGCCCACATCAAGGAGTAATCATTTTCAGGCGGCCATCGCCTAAGAGTGAACTGAACTAAATCGCTTCGGGCCGCTTTCTGCAAATAAAATACATTTGCGGAGGGCGGCCCGAGGCATTATAATGGAGCCATCGACAAACGAAACGGAGTGAATCCACATGGCAACGACAATGGAAGACATCGAGAAGGTATTGGACCAGAACGTGCGGCCCCATCTGCGGGACCACGGCGGTGAGATCAAGTCCCTGAGCTTTGAGGATGGGATCTACCGCTTCCAGTTCCTTGGCCACTGTTCCAACTGCCCCTCCGCCTATCTCACCACCGAAGAGGTGGTGGCCGAGGAGCTGAAGGGTGCCCTTCCCGACATCAAGGACGTGGTGCTGGTGCAGCAGGTCAGCGAGGAGCTGCTGGCTCAGGCCCGTGCCCTGATGGGCCGCAACCATCCGTAAGGACGTTGCCAACCGCTCCAACTTCTGCTATAATGCCAGAGTAAAATAATAGGAAAGGGGCCCAACGTATTATGGATTGGAAAACCTACTACAAGGAGCATACCACCACCGCCGAGGAGGCTGTCAAGCTGATCAAGTCCGGTGACCGGGTCGTCATCGAGCACGCCTGCGGCGAGCCCATCTACCTGGTGGACAAGATGGTGGAGAACGCCGACGCCTACAAGGACGTGGAGATCGTCCACATGGTAGCCATGGGCAAGGGCGCTTACTGCGCCCCTGAGATGGCCGAGCACTTCCATCATAATTCCCTCTTCGTGGGCGCTTCCACCCGGAAGGCCGTGGAGAGCGGTCAGGGCGACTTCACCCCCTGCTTCTTCTTTGAAATCCCCCGCCTGTTCCACAGCACCCTGCCCGTGGACGTGGCCCTCATCAACGTCACCCCTCCCGACGAGGACGGCAACGTCTCCATGGGCGTGTCCTGCGACTACACCGCCGAGGCTGTGAAGTGCGCCAAGACCGTCATCGCCCAGGTCAACCCCTCCATGCCCTTTACTTACGGCGCCACCGTCATTCCCGCCACCGACATCGACGCTTTCGTGGAGCATGATGAGCCCCTCATCGAGCTGGGCGCCCCCAAGATCGGCGACACCGAGCGGGCCATCGGCGAGCACTGCGCCTCCCTGATCCCCGACGGCGCCACCCTCCAGCTGGGCATCGGCGCCATCCCCGACGCCGTCCTGCTGTTCCTGAAGGACAAGAAGGATCTGGGCATCCACTCCGAGATGTTCTCCGACGGCGTGGTGGAGCTGGTGGACGCCGGCGTCATCACCAACGCCAAAAAGACCCTGAAGCCCGGCAAGTTCGTGGTCACCTTCCTCATGGGCACCAAGCGGCTCTACGACTTCGTCAACAAGAACCCCAACGTGGAGATGCAGCCGGTGGACTACGTCAACAACCCCTTCGTCATCGCTCAGAACGATAACCTGATCTCCATCAACTCCTGCGTGCAGGTGGACCTGATGGGCCAGGTGGCCTCCGAGTCCGTGGGCCTGCGCCAGATCTCCGGCACCGGCGGCCAGGTCGACTTCGTCCGCGGCGCCTCCGCCTCCAAGGGCGGCGTGTCCATCATGGCCTGCCCCTCCACCGCCGCCAAGGGCACCGTCTCCAAGATCGTTCCCTTCCTGGATCACGGCGCCGCCGTCACCACCTGCCGTAACGACGTGGACTACGTCATCACCGAGTTCGGCATCGCCCACCTGAAGGGCGAGACCCTGCGCAACCGCGCCAAGAACCTCATCAAGATCACCCATCCCGACTTCCGGGCCGGCCTGATCGAGGAGTTCGAGAAGCGCTTCCACTGCAAGTACGAGGACTGATCCCCTCACCCCGCGGCATTTCTAATAAAAAGGCCCGGCGTCCGTTGGACGCCGGGCCTTTTTCATTCTCTCACCGTCTGCCGATCCGGATGACCACCGCCGTGCGGTCGTCGGCGGCCCCCACCCGTTTCTCGCTCTCGGCCATAATGTCCCGGGCCAGCTCCTTGGGACTCACCCCGTCAAACTGGGCCAGCATGTCCCGCACCCACTGGTCGTCAGAGGCGTCGGCCACGCCGTCGCTGAGGAGGAGGACGCAGTCTCCTGGGCCCAGGGCCAGGCCGGTGACGTCGGGCCCCACCCCGTCCCCGTCCACCAGACCGGCGGGGAGGGCGGCGCCGGTGATCCGGCTCACCACGCCGGAACGCTTCACATAGGTGGGGGCGGCCCCGTACTTGCACACCTCTCCCCCGCCGGTAAAGAGGTCCAGCCGCAGCAGATCCACCGTGGTGAAGGCCCCCGTCTCCTCGTTGCGGAGGGCCAGGGCGGAGTTCACCGTCCGCAGGGCGGCGGCGGCCTCCAGCCCCGCCCGGAGGAACTCCTCCAGGAGCCGCACAGCCAGGGCGCTCTCCCGCTGGGCGGCGGCCCCGCTGCCCATGCCGTCACAGAGGAGGACGAAGAGGCTGCCGTCGGAGCGTTTGAACCAGGTTCCCGTGTCCCCGCTCTCGGTCTGCCCTTCCTTCCGCCGGGCGGCCAGGCCGGCCACCGCCATCAGGGGTTCCGCCTGGAGGAAGGTCACCCGGTCCGCCGTATCCTCCTCCGCCAACCGGAGGGGCAGGCCCATCAGGTCGGAGAGCTTGCGCAGCTCCGCCGCCTCCCGCAGGACCTCCAGTCCGTCCCCGGCCACCTCGGCACGGAGATGGCCCAGCTCGTCATAGTAGACCGCCGTCTCCCCCTCCAGCCCCAGGGCGGTGAGGTGCTGGCGCAGCCGTTTTTCCCGAAGGGGGTCGGGGGTCAGCTCGGCGGAGAGCTCCACGGCGGCGGTGGAGAGGACGTCGGCCAGGGCCTCGTACTGCCGGCACACCGCTCCCCGGTTTTCCCGGACCCGGTTCTGGTACTGCCGCCGGTAGAGGAGGGCGGTGACCTCCTCATTGGCGGTCCGCAGGAAGGCTGGGAACTGGAGGCACCGGCTGGCGAACCAGCCGGGGAAATCCCCCGCCTCCCCCCGCCCCCGCTCCAGCATGGTGGGCAAGGCGTCGTTGAGGGCGTTATAGGTGCTGACATAGTCGTGCTCCCAGCAGGTGTTCCGCAGGGCGCACCGCTGGCAGACCCGCTCGGCGGTGCGGTCAAAGACCGAGGAGACGTCGCCGTCGTTGGGCCCCTGGGGCGGGAAGGCCGAGCGCAGGCCCTCGCACACCGTCCGAAAGGCCCCGGCGGTGGCCGAGAGCTTGTCCCGCACATAGGCCGCCGCCCGGCGGGCGGTGTCCTGCTTCCCCTCCCGGGTCAGTAGGGCGGAGAGCCTGCGCGTCAGCTTTTGGGGCAGCAGGAGAAAGAGGACGGAGGCGATGAACACCTCGTAGAGGCTGGACACCCGCTGGGCAGCGTCCCAGGTCCACAGCACCGCCACGGCGTTGGTGACCACATAGGTGAGGGCCCCAAAAAGCCGCCCCTGCTTCCACCCCGCCCCGGTGAGGAGGCCGGAAAAGCCGTAGGCCATGGTATAGAAGGGGGCGCCTCCGGCGGCCAGGTCCATGCCCAGGCCCGCGGCCACCCCGGTGGCGGCCCCCAGGCCCAGCCCCCCCTCGTGGGCCACCGCCATGACCAGCAGGGCGGCCGCCAGCCGCCCGATGGACAGGTCCCCCCAGAAGGTGATGCCCGCCAGGGCCACCAGAAGGGTGCCCAGGAGGAGGAACAGGCTCACCGTCTGCCGGGTGGTCAGGGCGCTGTCCTCCCGCTTCTGGGTCCAGGGGGAGAAGGCCGTGCGGTAGAAGTAAGCCGACGCCCCCGCCAGCAGGATCTCCGTGGCGAAAAAGACCACCTGGGCCGGCCGCCAGCGGGCGTCCGACAGGTAGACAAAACCAGTGACGGCGTCCATTGCCGCCGCCACCAAAGGCATGAACCAGGTCTTTTGATAAAGCCGCACATCATAAAAGGCAAAGGCCACCGAAAACACCAGCACACAGGCGGCGGCGTAGCGCAGCCCCTCCACGAAGCCCCGGAAGGTGAGATACCCCAGGCAGGCCCCCAGCAGGGCGCACAGCCCGTCCATCCCCGAGCCGGAGCAGGCCACCAGCCCGATCCCAAAGGGGGCGTACCCGCCGAAGATCTCCCCTCCGGCCAGCACCGCCCCCAGCATGAAGCGCATGAGGCACTCCGCCCCCCGGGCCAGGGCCGGGGCCCGAAGCACCACCCGGCCGGTCTGTCCCAGTTCCTCCCCCACCTGGGCCGCCTTGGTTTTCCATTTTACCGCCATCACAGTCTCCTCCTATGTACAGGGTTTCCATATTTACCCATTTCGATGACAGTATACTCCAGATATTGGAAATTGTTTGCCGAAATAGGGGGAGGGGAACGGATGGGACGGGGAAGCCGGGCAGATCCGGCGGAGGGGCTCCGCCTTTCCGATTGTCAAATGTCCGCAATCGTGCTAAAATGGAGCAAATTACGGAAACAGGAGACACTGACGTGAACATCGGCAATGTTACCATCCCCTCCCCCCTGGCCCTGGCCCCCATGGCCGGGGTCACCGATCTGGCCTTCCGGACCATCTGCCGGGAGCTGGGGGCGGGTTATACCGTCACCGAGATGGTGTCGGCCAAGGCCCTGTGCTATCAGGACCAGAAGAGCCTCCCTCTCCTGAGCCTGGGCCGGGGGGAGCACCCCGCCGCCGTCCAGCTCTTTGGAAGCGACGAGGAGAGCATGGAGCGGGCCGCCGCCAAAGCCCTCCGCCTTTCGGGGGCGGACATCATCGACATCAACATGGGCTGTCCCGTGCCCAAGGTGTGCAACAACGGGGACGGCTCCGGTCTGGCCCGGGACCCGGAGCGCGCCGCCCGGGTCACCGCCGCCGCCGTCCGGGGGGCGGCGGGTGCCCCCGTCACCGTAAAGATCCGGCTGGGCTGGGACAAGGGCCACATCAACTGCGTGGAGCTGGCCAGGCGGCTGGAGGACGCGGGGGCCTCCGCCATCGCCGTCCACGGCCGCACCAAGGTGCAGATGTACTCCGGCCGCGCCGACTGGGAGGGCATCCGGCAGGTCAAAGAGGCCGTCTCCATCCCGGTCATCGCCAACGGGGACATTTTCGCCCCGGAGGACGCCGTAAAAATTCTCCAGCGCACCGGCTGCGACATGGCCATGATCGGCCGGGGGGCCTTCGGCAACCCCTGGCTCTTCCAGCAGTGCGCCGCCGCCCTGGCAGGCACCCCCATTCCGCCCCGCCCCCCGCTGGCCCAGCGGTGCGACACGGCCGTCCGCCAGATCGAGCTGGCGGCGGAGCACAAGGGCGAGCACATTGCCTGCCTGGAGGCCCGCAAGCACTACGCCTGGTACCTCAAGGGCGTCCCCTACGCGGGGTATTATAAGGAACAGCTCTGCAAGGTGGAGACCCTGGAACAGGTCTACCGCATCACCGAGGGCATCAAGCGGGACTTAAAGGACCCGGAGGACTGACGCCGCCTCTTTGCCCCCTCCAAACCTCCCCCACCCAGGCGCGCCAATGAGTTGCAAACGCTGGCTGTACAGCAGTACCCAGCGGCAGCGGCACTAAGAGGAGACGGAGTTGACAGACGTGAGCGCCGGTCGTTAGAAGTCATCAGTTTTATATTTACTCGGCGCTTTTCTTTGGCATCCAAAACTGTTTCTTTTGGCAAGACAAAAGAAATGGGTTTGGGCCCCGCAGGGCGCCCCCCTGCTCCCGTCCCCGCCGGAAGGCGGGAATTTCCCCCCCAAAAACCATCCCAACCCAAAAGGCAGGTGAGAACCGGTGACAGAACAAGCCCTCATCCAGGCCGCCCAGTCGGGCGACCAGGACGCCTTCGCCCAGCTGGTGGAGGCCAACCAGGCCATGGTGTACAACCTGGCCTACCGCATGACGGGCAGTCCCGACGATGCCGCCGATCTCACCCAGGAGGCCTTCCTCAACGCCTGGCGGGGCCTGGCCCGGTTCGGCGGCCAGAGCGCCTTTTCCACCTGGCTCTACCGCCTCACCTCCAACGCCTGCATCGACTTCCTCCGCCGGGAGAAGCGGCGGGGGACCCTGTCCATGACGGTGGAGAGCGGCGACGAGGAGCGGCAGGCCGAGGTCCCCGACGACCGCTGGTCCCCGGAGCGGCAGTTGGAGCGGCAGGAGGCCCGGGAAGCGGTGCAGAAAGGGCTGGACGCCCTCTCCCCCGACCACCGGCAGGTCCTTCTGCTGCGGGAGCTGGAGGGGCTCAGCTACCAGGAGATCGCCCAGTGTTTGGACCTGGAGGAGGGGACCGTCAAATCCCGCATCGCCCGGGCCCGGCTGTCCCTGCGGGATTTTCTGAAAAAAAATAATTTTTAAGTTTTTCCTCCCATGTGCCTGGCCCGCCGTGGCGGGAGCCGTCACATTTTTGTAAATCCTCTGATATGATTTATAAAAAGCGGGAACTTTTCCGGCCGACCGCCGTCCAAAGGCTGGAACCAAACGAGAGAGGAGGGTGACCCGTGTCAAACTGCGACGAATATCTGGAGCTGATCAGCGCCCGGCTGGACGGGGCGCTCTCCCCCGAGGAGAATACCCGGCTGGAGGAGCATCTGGCCGGCTGTCCGGACTGCCGCGCCCTGGCGGAGGAGCTCTCCGCCCTTCACGCCGCCGTGGCCGCCCTGCCCCCTGTGGCGCCTCCCCCGGATCTGGCCGGGCGCGTCATGGAAGCCGTGCGGGCGGACAACACAATCCCTTTTGTCCCCGGTGAGGCCAAGGCCCGGGCCAGGCGCCGGAACCAATGGCTGGCCACCGCGGCCGTGCTGGCCGTGATCCTGGTGGGCGCGGGAGCCCTCCGCCCCTGGATGGCGGGCGGCAACACCTCCGCCCCCTCGGCGGACACGGCGATGGCCATGACCGCCGCCGGCCGCTCCGGGGCCGCCGCGCCGGCGGATGCCGGCGAGGGCACTCCGGAAAGCGCCGAGCAGAGTGTCCAGGCGTTCAGCGCGCTGGAAGACAATGGGGCTGAGTCCGCCGTTCCGGAGGAAACCGCCGCCCCCGTCCAGGCGGACGCCACCTGCGGCGGCGGAGCCGGCTCCGCCGCCTACAAGGCGGTCTCCCCTACTCCGGTCCCCACCCCCGCCATGCAATTCCGCAGCGCCCCCATTCCCGTCGAAAGCCTCAGCCCCGAGTTGGGTGTGGCTCCCGCCAACGGCCTTCCGGGCGCCTCCAATGACATGGCCCAGGCCGACCAAGACGCCCTCCCCCCGGAGGATTCCGCCGAGCCTGCCGTCCAGCCGGAGCAGCGTCAGGCCGTCACCTTTTACAGCTTCCCCGACGTTCAGAAAGAGGTCCTGGACCTCTGTGCCGCCGAGCTTTTCCCCGACGCCCTCTCCGACCCGGCCCCCGTCTACGACCGCACCGCCCGGACCCTTACCCTCACCCTGCCGGAGGGGGAGACAGCCGTCCTCACCTGCGGTGAGACCCAGACGGACCACATCTATCCCGTGACCTGCCTGCAGGGGGAGGCCCTCACTTCTTATCTGGCGGACCTGACTGCCGGGACGGTCACTCCGGCGGAGGCCGACCCAAATACGCCATAAAAAGCAGCGGTTAAAACCGCTGCTTTTTTCTTTGCCTCTCCGCTGTGCATTTTTCTCAAATTTCAGTTGTCAGAGCGGCCGGTTTGCGTTATAATCAACAAGAACAGTGTTTTCGTTTCCCGGCTCCCCACTGTGAGCTGCATCCCAAAACGTAAGGAGAGGAATCAAATGAGCTATTCCGCGCAAAACATCCGCAACGTCTGCCTGCTGGGGCACGGTGGCAACGGAAAGACGTCCCTGGCGGAAAGTATGCTTTATCTCGCCGGCGGCTCCATCCGCCTGGGCTCCGTGCCCGACGGCAACACCGTCAGCGATTACGACCCCGAAGAGATCAAGCGCCAGATCTCCATCTCCACCTCCATCCTCCCCGTGGAGTACAACGGCTGTAAGATCAACGTACTGGACACCCCGGGCTACTTCGACTTCTCCGGCGAGGTGATGGAGGCCCTCCAGGCCGCCGACGCCGCCATCATCGTCTGCTCGGCCAAGTCGGGCATGAGCGTGGGCGCCGAGAAGGCGTGGAAATTCTGCGCCGAGCGGAAGATCCCCCGCATCCTCTACGTGTCCAAGACCGACGAGGAGAACTCCGACTACAACGCCGCCTTCGCCACCCTCCGGGACCGCTTCGGCAAGAACATCGCCCCCCTGGTGGCCCCCATTTGGGACGCGGATAAAAAGGTCATCGGCATCATCGACGTCCTCCATAAGCGGGCCTTTGAGGCCGGTCCCAAGGGGGAGCGGCTGGAGATCGACGTGCCCGAGGACAAAAAGGCCGTCCTGGACGAGCTCTACGACTCCCTGAAGGAGTCGGTGGCCGAGACCAGTGAGGCCATGATGGACAAATACTTCGGCGGCGAGGACTTCACCTACGCCGAGATGGTCCAGGGCCTTCGGGCCGGCGTGCGGGACCTGTCCCTGTTCCCGGTGCTGTGCGGCTCCGCCCTGTCCGGCCTGGGCACCCGGATGCTGCTGGATGCCATCATCGAGCTGCTGCCCAACCCCGTGGAGGGCCGCCCCCTGATGGGCGAGAACGCCGACGGGGAGTTGGACGAGTTCGTGGCCGCCCCCGGCGCCCTGCCCACCGCCTTCGTGTGGAAGACCGTCTCCGACCAGTACGGCAAGTACTCCTACCTCAAGGTCCTCTCCGGCAGCCTGAAGCCCGATATGCCCATCGTGAACGCCCGCACCGGCGAGCCGGAAAAGCTGGGCCGTCTCTATCAGATGCGGGGCAAGAAGGCTGAGGAGGTCAAGGAGCTGCAGTGCGGCGACATCGGCGCCGTCACCAAGATGGATAAGCTCAAGACCGGCGACACCCTCTGCGACCCCCGCAAGGTGGTGAAGCTGGAGCCCATCCCCTTCCCCGAGCCCTGCTACTCCGTGGCCATCTCTCCCAAGACCAAGGGCCAGGAGGACAAGATCGCCGCCGGCCTCACCCGCCTGGAGGAGGAGGACCAGACCTTCCACTGGGTCAACAACGCCGAGACCCGGCAGATGGTGGTTTCCGGCACCGGCGACATGCAGATGGACGTGATCCTCTCCCGGCTGAAGAACCGCTTCGGCGTGGACGCCGAGCTCTCCGAGCCCCGGGTGGCCTACCGGGAGAAGATCCGCAAAAAGGTGGAGGTCCAAGGCCGCCACAAGAAGCAGACCGGCGGCCACGGCCAGTTCGGCGACGTGTGGATGCGCTTCGAGCCCGGCGAGAGCGAGGAGCTGGAGTTCTGCGAGGCCGTGGTGGGCGGCGCCGTGCCCAAAAACTACTTCCCCGCCGTGGAAAAGGGGATGCGGGAGGCGGTCCAGCACGGCGTGCTGGCGGGCTATCCCGTGGTCAACCTGAAGGCCACCCTCTTCGACGGGTCCTACCACCCGGTGGACTCCTCCGAAATGGCCTTCAAGACCGCCACCCAGCTGGCCTACAAGGCCGGTATGCCCGACGCCTCCCCCACCCTGCTGGAGCCCATCGGGGAGCTGAAGGTCACCGTGCCCGACAGCTACATGGGCGACGTCATCGGCGACCTGAACAAGCGCCGGGGCCGCGTGCTGGGCATGGACCCCGCCGGGGACGGCGACCAGGTCATCTCCGCCGAGGTCCCCATGGCCGAGATGGGCCGCTACGCCATCGACCTCAGGTCCATGACCCAGGGCCGGGGCTCCTTCACCTTCCACTTCGTGCGCTACGAGGAGGCGCCCCCCGCCGCCCAGGAAAAGGCCATCGCCGCCGCCAAAGCCATGGCGGAGCTGGACGACTGATCACCCATCAATAAAAAACCGTCCGGGATCGAAGGAAACTTCGATCCCGGACGGTTTCTCTTTTCGAAAGCGTCCCTTTCCCGCGCGCTTAAACGCCCAGATAGGAAAAGTGCATATAGTCCTTGTTGGTGGGCCAGGCGTTGCCCCCCCAGGAATAGCCGTAGGCGTTGAAGGTCCGCACCACGCTGCCGTTTTCCGGGATGGACCAGGGGTCCTCCCCCGGCTTCCAGTACTTCCCCGCCCCCACGGCCCCGCTGGCGTAGACCTGGTAGTTTTCCCCGGCGTTGATATCCACCGCCGTGCCGCAGTTGTGCTCCCCCTTGGCGCTGTCCCCCCGCCAGTCGTAGCCGCCGATCTCGTAGATGGGGAACTGCTCGGGGTCCATGTAGATCTCCGTAAAGATGGCGGTCATGTCGTCCACGATGGCCTCGTGGACGGTAAAGGTCAGGTGTCCCGTGGTCTTGATGCCGGTGGCCTTGTCCAGCTTCCACACCGGCACGGTCACCTGGGCCATGTGCCCGGCCGCCTCCTCCTCATTGTCATATCGCCTGCGCTCCGCCGTCCCGTAGAGGCGGACGAGCTTGGCGTCGTTCTCCCCCAGCGCCCGGAGGGCCGGATCGCCGGAGGGGGCGGCGGGGGCCTCTCCCTCCGCGGGGATCGGTTCCTCCGGCTCCTCCAGGGTTCCGGCGTGCTCCTCCGCCCAGGCGTCCAGGAATTGGGCCAGCCGGTCCAGCAGCACCGTCCCCTCCGCCCGGGTGAGGGGGTTCTCTCCCCGGAAGGAGCCGTCCTCGTAGCCCCCCAGCAGGCCCCGGCCCGCCATCTGGGCCACGGCGGCCCGGCAGGGCTCCGGCACACTGTCCCAGTCGGTGAATGCCGGCTGGGCCCCTTCCAGGTCGGAGACCCCGCCCACGCCGGACAGGGCGGCGTACAGCAGGACGGCCGCCTCCTGCCGGGTCAGGGGAGCGTCCAGGTCACCGGCGTCCAGGCCCTCCAGCACCCCGGCTCCCTCCGCCGCCGCCCGGGCGCCGGAGGCCCAGTGGCCGCCCTCCGCCTCGGGGGGCGTCTGGGCCAGGGCGTCGGGCCAGAAGGCCCGGCCCAGCATGGTCAGATAGTGCCCCCAGGTCAGGGCGTCGTCGGGCCGGACCGTGCCGTCCTCGTAGCCGGAGAGCCACCCCCGGCTCCCCGCCCGCTCCAGAGCCTCCCCGGCCCAGTGGCCCCCGGCGTCGCTCCAGACGGCCCCCGCGGAGCCCGCCAGCAGGCCGGCGGTCAATACCAGCGCCAGCAGCCGTCGCATATCCCCCACCCCTCTCACGCTCTTTTCTTCTATTATATCTGCTTTTTCGACAGGAACAAGAGAAACTTTTCCCCGGCGCAACCATTGATTTTCGCAAATAATCTTGCATTGGAAGCATTTTCGTGGTATACTCCCTATGATAGTAGTGTAAGTATGGTGAGAGTGAGGTTTGTTCCTCACTCTTTTTGATTGGAAAGAGGGGTTTGAAGTCCGAATGGCGAAAGTGACCGAAGTGGTTCAGGCGTTGGCCCAGCCCATTGTGGAGGAGAACGGCTGCACCCTCTGGGACGTGGAGTACGTCAAGGAGGCCGGGGTCTGGTACCTGCGGCTCTATATCGACAAAGCCGGCGGCGTGTCCATCGACGACTGCGTGGCCATCGACCACGCCGTGGACCCGGTGCTGGACGCGGCCGACCCCATTCCGGGCAGCTACACCTTTGAGGTCTCCTCCGCCGGGGCGGACCGGGCCCTCAAAAAGCCGGAGCACTTCGCCGCCTGCCTGGGCAGCGAGGTGGAGGTACGCCTCTACCGGGCCGAGGAGGGCCGGAAGGAGTGGGTGGGCACCCTCACCGCCTACGCCGACGGGGACGTGAGCATCTCCGCCCCTGCCGGGGAGAAAACCTTTTTGAAAAAAGACATAGCGCAGGTACGGCTGTACGTGCGCGTTTGATGGATAAAGGAGACTAAGTATCATGCCGAAGAAAAATCAGAAGGCCCAGAAGACCAACGAGCTGGACGCCCCCGAGTTCTTCACCGCCATCGAGCTCATTGAGAAGGAAAAGGGCATCCCCAAGGGCTATATGATGGAGAAGATCACCCTGGCCCTGGTCTCCGCCTACAAGAAGGACCACGAGGACGCCGGGGACAACATCGTGGTGGACGCCGACCCCGAAAAGGGCACCGTGCGCATGTATATCAAAAAAGACGTGGTGGAGACCGTGGACAATCCCGCCACCGAGATCAGCCTGGAAGAGGCCCAGGCCAAGCTGCCCCGGGCCATGCTGGGGGACGTGGTCTCCATCGAGGTCAAGACCCGGGACTTCGGCCGCATCGCCGCCCAGACCGCCCGGCAGGTCATCATCCAGGGGATGCGGGAGGCCGAGCGGGGCATGATCTTCGACGAGTTCACCTCCAAGGAGCACGAGATCCTCACCGGCCTCGTCACCCGCATCGACCCCCGCACCGGGGGCGCCTCCCTGCGCATCTCCTCGGGCAGCGAGTTTACCGAGGCCTATCTGGCCCCCAGTGAGCAGGTCCGGGGAGAGAGCTACGTGGAGGGGATGCGCCTCAAGGTCTACGTGGTGGAGGTCCGCCGCTCCACCCGGGGCCCCCAGGTCCTCATCTCCCGCACCCACCCCGGTCTCGTCAAGCGGCTCTTCGAGCTGGAGGTGCCCGAGATCTACGACGGCACCGTGGAGGTCAAGTCCATCGCCCGGGAGGCGGGCAGCCGCACCAAGCTGGCGGTGTGGTCCGCCGACCCCAACGTGGACCCCATCGGCGCCTGCGTGGGCCCCAAGGGCCAGCGGGTGAACAACATCGTGGCCGAGCTCAAGGGCGAGAAGGTGGATATCATCAAGTGGTCCGAGGACCCGGCGGAGTATGTGGCCGCCGCCCTGGCCCCCGCCGACGTGATCTCGGTCACCACCCTGGACGACGGCAAGAACTGCCGGGTGGTAGTCCCCGACGACCAGCTCTCCCTGGCCATCGGCAAGGAGGGGCAGAACGCCCGCCTGGCCGCCAAGCTCACCGGCTACAAGATCGACATCAAGCCCGAGAGCGCCCCCGAGGACCCCGAGCCGGAGGAGGACCTCATCCTGGACGAGGAGCCCGAGGAGGCCGAAGAGGCCGCTTCTGAAGAATAAGGCTTCCCTTGGGGTCTAGTGGCCCTTAGCGATCGCTTAGGGCCACTTGATGCATGCGAAGTCGTTGAAGCTGGCGAGCGCAGCGAGACTGATGAGGGGAGCTTATCGGATGCGCAGAGCCTTTCCCATATCGCGCCATTCCCCTCATCCGCCCCCTCCGGGGGCACCTTCCCCCGAGGGGAAGGCCAATACAGATCATTTGAAGGGAGGTTTCCCCCATGCCGAAAAAAATTCCCCTGCGCCAGTGTGTGGGCTGCCGGGAACACAGGCCCAAACCTGAGCTGATCCGGGTGGTCCGCTCTCCGGAAGGGGAGGTCTCCCTGGATTTCAAAGGCAAGAAGCCCGGCCGGGGCGCTTACGTGTGTCCCGACCCCGCCTGCCTGAAGCGGGCCCGCAAATCCCGGGCCCTGGAGCGGGCCTTCTCCGCCCCCCTGCCCGACGAGGTGTGGGCGGCGCTGGAAGCCCAGATGGAAGCGGGTGACAAAGATGGATAACTCCCTGCTGGGCCTCATCGGCCTGGCCCGGAAAGCGGGCCGGGTGGAGGTGGGCGAGGAGCCGGTCTCCATCGCCGCCCGCACCCATAACGCTAAGCTCATCCTTCTGGCCTCCGACGCCGCCGAGAACACCATCCGCCGGGCCAAGAGCCTGGGGGAGATCGGCAACTGCCCCTGTCTGGTGTCCCCCTTCTCCAAGCCGGAGCTGGGCGGGGCCGTGGGCCGGGCCAGCTGCGCGGTGATGGCCCTTACCGAGGTGGGCTTCGCCGCCTCCACGGCCAAGAAGCTGGCCCAGGCCGACCCCGAGCAGTACGGCGAAGCCGCGGGGCGGCTGGACCACAAGGCGGAAAAGACCTACCGCCGCCAGAAGGAGCGCAAAAGCAAGGAAAAGGCCATTGAGGCCAGGCAGCACAAGCCCTGGGCGCCCCCGCCCAAGGAACGCAGATCATGAACGTTGGAAGAGAATTAGGAACCGGGCTTGTTCCAATCAGAAAGGGGGAGAACCCTCTCCCCTTTTCTCGTTGGCACAAGCCCCCACATGGAGGTGGCTCATTTGCTGAATAACAAGTATCGTGTCCATGAAGTAGCCAAAGATTTCGGAAAGAACTCCAAGGAGATCGCGGATATCCTCACCCAGTACGCCACGGCCCCCAAGAACCACATGCAGGCCCTTGAGGACCGGGAGCTCTCCCTCATCTTTGAGTATCTGACCCAGCACCATCAGGTGGAGAGCATCGAGAGCGTCTTTGCCGACGTCTATCACGAGCCCAAGCCCGCTCCGGCTCCCGCCCCCAGCGCCCCCGCGGCGCCCAAGGCGGCCGCCCCCGCCCAGGGCAAGCCCCAGCAGCAGGGGGCCAGGCCCCAGCAGGGCGGTCAGGCTCAGCCCGCCGCCCAGGTCCAGCGCCCCGCCACCCGTGTCCCCGAGAAAAAGCTGGTGGACACCCGCAAGGGCGGCGCCGTGAACCTGGAGAAATACGACGAGCGGCTGGAGAAGATCGCCTCCACCAAGACCACCCAGATGCAGGCGGGCAAGCAGAAGTTCCAGGGCCGCAACAATAACCAGCGCCGGGGCGGCGGCTTCCAGGGCAACAAGCGCCGCCAGGAGGAGCAGGACCGGATGCGCCGGCTCCAGCTGGAGATCGCCAAAAAGACCCCCCTGAAGGTCATGATCCCCGACGAGATCGCCGTCAACGAACTGGCCTCCCGGATGAAAAAGACCGGTGCCGAGGTGGTCAAGACCCTCATGAAGAACGGCATCATGGCCTCCATGTCCGACGTCATTGATTTCGACACCGCCGCCATCATCGCTGAGGAGATGGGCTGCAAGGTGGAGAAGGAAGTCATCGTCACCATCGAGGAGAAGCTCATCGACACCGCCGAGGACAAGGCCGAGGACCTCATCGACCGCGCCCCCGTGGTGGTGGTCATGGGCCACGTGGATCACGGCAAGACCTCTTTGCTCGACTATATCCGCAGCGCCCACGTGGTGGACCGGGAGGCCGGCGGAATCACCCAGCACATCGGCGCCTATCAGGTGGAGGTGAAGGGCAAGCCCATTACCTTCCTGGACACGCCGGGCCACGAGGCCTTTACCGCCATGCGGGCCCGGGGCGCCATGATCACCGACGTGGCCATCCTGGTGGTGGCCGCCGACGACGGCATCATGCCCCAGACCATCGAGTCCATCAACCACGCCAAGGCCGCCGAGATCCCCATCATCGTGGCCATCAACAAGATGGATAAGCCCGAGGCCAACCCCGAGCGCATCAAGCAGCAGCTCACCGAGTATGAGCTGGTGGCCGAGGACTGGGGCGGCGAGACCATCATCTGCCCCATCTCCGCCAAGACCGGCGAGGGCGTGGATAACCTGTTGGAGATGGTCACTCTCACCGCCGAGATGCGGGAGCTGAAGGCCAACCCCAACCGCTCCGCCCACGGCGCCGTCATCGAGGCCCGGCTGGACAAGGGCCGGGGCCCCGTGGCCACCCTCCTGGTGCAGAACGGCACCCTCAACCAGGGCGACGTCATCATCGCCGGCACCGCCGTGGGCCGTGTCCGGGCCATGCAGAACGCCCAGGGCGAGACCCTGGAGCACGCCGGCCCCTCCGTCCCCGTGGAGATCATCGGCATGGCCGAGGTGCCCCAGGCGGGCGACGACTTCCACGCCGTGGCCGACGAGCGCATGGCCCGTGAGCTGGCCGAGCAGCGCAAGCACGACCAGAAGATGGCCTCTTCCAGCGCCCTGGGCAAGGTCACCCTGGAGGATCTGTTCAGCCAGATCCAGCAGGGTGAGGTCAAGAACCTGAACGTCATCGTCAAGGCCGACGTCCAGGGCTCCGCCGAGGCGGTGAAGGCCTCCCTGGAGAAGATCTCCAACGAGGAGGTCCGGGTGCGGGTCATCCACTGCGCCGTGGGCGCCATCAACGAAAGCGACGTGATGCTGGCCTCCACCTCCGGCGCCATCATCGTGGGCTTCAACGTCCGGCCCGACTCCAACGCCAAGATCTCCGCCGCCCGGGACCACGTGGATATGCGGATGTACCGGGTCATCTACGACTGCATCGACGAGATCGAGGCGGCCATGAAGGGGATGCTCTCCCCCAAGTTCAAGGAAGTGGAGCTGGGCACCGTGGAGGTCCGGGAGGTCTACAAGATCACCGGGGCCGGCATCATTGCCGGCTGCTACGTCACCTCCGGCCGGGTCACCCGCAACGCCCAAATCCGTCTGGTGCGGGACGGCATCGTGGTCCACGAGGGGGCCATCGCCTCTCTGCGGCGGTTTAAGGACGACCAGAAGGAAGTGGCCCAGGGCTACGAGTGCGGCATCGGCATCGAGAAGTATTCCGACATCAAGGTCGGCGATATCATCGAGGCCTTTGAGATGCAGCAGATCGAGGTGTGATACCTCCCCCGCAGGAGAGCCCCGGGTGGCACAGCCACCCGGCCTACGCTGCAAATGCGCCACTGGCGCATTTGCTTCACGCTGCGGTGCAGCAGATCGAGGTGTGATACCTCCCCCGCAGGAGAGCCCCGGGTGGCATAGCCACCCGGCCTACGCTACAAATGCGCCACTGGCGCATTTGCTTCACGCTGCGGTGCAGCAGATCGAGGTTTAAAGCAAAGCCGTAGGGGCGGGCGTATCGCCCGCCCCTTTCTGCTTTCTATCGGAGGGCAAGGCCCACTTTGAGGCCGCAGGCGAACGCGGCGTCCATGTCCTCTCCCGCCGCCACGGACAGCTCTTCCAACATATTCTCCAGTTCTTCCCGAAGCTCAGGATGGGCGGCGCAGAGCTGGTCCAGCCGCCGTTCCGCCTGGAATTGGTTTTCCCGCCGGATGCTACGGGAGCGAACGCCATAACTGCCTTCCATGAGATTATCGTAGGCGTAGTCGCAGAGGACACGGGTCAAATCGTCCATATAAAACACCTCGTTTAGCTTTTTGTTAATTCAATTATATAACAATAAGTTAATTTGTCAAGGGGGTCAATATGCTAAACAAAAAAGAGTTTGGCCTGCGCTTGCGGGAGGTAAGAAAGGCCAGCGGCGAGAACCAAAACGTCTTGGCCGCAATCCTTCAGGTTTCCACACCCCAAATCAGCGATATGGAAAACGGCAAGAAAACCACCACCCTTGAAAAATTAGTGCTGATTTGTGAACACTATGGAGTGTCCTCCGATTATCTCTTGGGACTTACAGATTAACGTCATCTTTTGACTGCGCGGGCCACCCGCGTGGGTGCGTTTGGGGGACCATCTTTTCCAGTTTCAAGAAGAGAGACCTGCCCGGCATAGCCGGGCAGCCTCCGCTAAAAATGTGCCACAGGCACATTTTCTTAACGCTGCGGCCCCCAGCCCCCAGAAAAGACGCTTGGGGGAGAGTTTCGATTCTCTCCCCCAAAACCCCTTCTCAACGACCAGCCAAGGGGGCCTTGGCCCCCTTGTTTGGATTCATCCCCCGGGGCTGTTCTTACGGACGTAGGATGACCCCGGCCCCTTACTCCGTAACGGGTCCGGGGTTCGGCAGATCTTAGGCTTCCCCTGGGGGAAGCTGTCGAGCGTAGCGAGACTGATGAGGGGAACTTATCGCTTTAGCAGAGCCTTTCGTGTTTTCCGCCGTTCCCCTCATCCGTCAGCCCTTCGGGCTGCCACCTTCCCCCGAGGGGAAGGCTAAAGACCAGCCTTCAGTCAAGAACAGGTCAGCGGCCGAGCGGCGCAAGGGGGACCACGGGTCGCACAGACGCTCCCGTGCTTTTCCCCCTATCAATGAGCAGTAGACCTCCTACTGAAAAGGGAAACTGCGTGCAAGGCTGCACCAAAAGACTTTTCTTTGGGGGCCTGGGGCGGCGTTTCTTTTCCTCGGGAAAAGAAATGTCCCCCAGATTTACGCACGTCCCGACGTGCAATCACTCAAAATCAAACGGTACAACGTACCAAAGAACAGGAGAACCGCTATGCCAAGTAACCGTATCGGCCGCATCAACGAGGAGATCCAGCGCACCCTGTCCGAGCTGATCCGCTCGGTGAAGGACCCCCGGGTCCACGGCCTCATCTCCATCACTGCGGTGGAGACCACCCCCGATCTGAAATACGCCAAGGTCCACGTCAGCGTCCTGGACAAGAGCGACGTGGACCAGGTCATCAAGGGCCTCAAGTCCGCCGCCGGCTATCTCCGCCGGGAGCTGGGGGCCGCCCTCTCCCTGCGCGCCACCCCGGAGCTCACCTTCCTGCGGGACGACTCCATCGACAAGGGCGCCCACATCCTGGAGATCATCGAAAGTCTCGACAAATAAGGAGGGCCTCCCTATGGCCATGACTGTCCAAGAAACCGCCCGCTGGCTCCAATCCCGGGACGGCTACCTCATCCTCACCCACAAACGGCCCGACGGGGACACCCTGGGCTGCGCCGTGGGGCTGTGCCGCGCCCTGCGCAAGCTGGGCAAGGCCGCCTGGGTCCTCCCCAACGAGGACGCCACCTCCCTCTTCGACCCCTATCTGGAGGGCGTGCTGGCCCCGGCGGACTACGTACCGGAAACCCTGGTGTCCGTGGACATCGCCAGTGAGGGCCTCTTTACCGGCAGTGAGGCCTGTTACAAGGGCAAGGTGGACCTGTCCATCGACCACCACCCCTCCAACGAGGGCTTTGCCGCCCTCAACTATGTGGACCCAAGCAGGGCGGCCTGCGGGGAAATTCTCTACGACGTCATCACCCAGTGGTTCCCGGTGTCGGAGGAGATCGCCCTGCCCCTCTATGTGGCGGTGGCCACCGACACGGGCTGCTTCATGTACTCCAACACCTCCCCCAACACCCACCGGGTGGCGGCGGCGCTGATGGAGACCGGCATCGACGCCGCCTGGGTCAACAAACGCCACTTCCGCACCAAGAGCTACACCCGCCTGCGGATCGAGGCCCGGATCATGGAGACCCTGGAGCTGCGGGACAACGGGCAGACCGCCCTGGCCGCCATCTCCCTGGCCGATTTGAAAGAGCTGAACGCCCGGGAGGAGGACGTGGAGGACATCGCCGCCTTCGTGGGCCAGCTGGAAGGGGTCCACACCGCCGTCACCATCCGGGAGATCCAGCCCGGCGAGTGCAAGCTCTCGGTGCGCACGGGGGCCGACCTGAACGCCTCCACCGTCTGTGCCCTGCTGGGGGGCGGCGGCCACGCCGCGGCCTCCGGCTGTACTGTGATGGGGGGCATCGCCGACGCCAAGCGGGCCATCGTCGCCGCCATTGAGCAGGTGCGGGCCTCCTAACCCCCTCCGCCGGACAGCTCCCCTGTGAGAGTCCCCGCTACATACTAGAAACGTGAGGTAACGCCATGCCCAGCGGCATCATCATCATCGACAAGCCCCAGGACTGGACCAGTATGGACGTGTGCGCCAAGCTGCGGGGGGCCTTCCATGAAAAACGGATCGGCCACGCCGGTACCCTGGACCCCATGGCCACCGGGGTCCTGCCCGTCTTTGTGGGCCGGGCCACCCGGGCGGTGCAGTTTGCCGAGACCGGGGAAAAGGAATACCTGGCGGGGCTCCGGCTGGGCCTGGTGACCAACACCCAGGACACCTCCGGGGACGCCTTGGAGACAAACCCCGCCGACGTGAGCCAGGAAGCCCTGGAGGCCGCCCTGGCCCCCTTCCGGGGGGAGCTCCAGCAGGTGCCGCCCATGTACTCGGCGGTGAAAATCAACGGCAAAAAGCTCTACGAGCTGGCCCGGAAGGGGGTGGAGGTGGAGCGGAAGGCCCGGACCGTCACCATCTACAGCCTGACCCTGGAGCCAGGCCTTTCTCCCGAGGGGGACTTCCTCCTCCGGGTGCGCTGCTCCAAGGGCACTTATATCCGCACCCTCTGCCACGACATCGGCCGGGCCCTGGGCTGCGGGGGGTGCATGTCCTCCCTTGTCCGCACCCAGGCCTGCGGCTTTTCCCTGGAAGCAGACGCCCTGCCCCTGGCCCAGGTCATCGACGCCCCCGACCCCGCCGCCCTTCTGCGCCCCGTGGACCAGCTCTTCCGGGACCGGCCCGCCCTGACGGTGGACGCCAAACAGGAAGAGCGGCTCCGCCACGGCGCCTCCCCCGCACGCAAGGGGGCGGCGCCCGGGGAGTACCGGGTCTACGGCCTCCGGGGAGATTTTCTCCTCCTGGGCCGGGTGGAGGCCGGAAAACTCACCACCATCAAGAACTTTTTCGAGGTGTAGCCTTTGAATACGAAAGATACGGGCAGGGTCATCGCCCTGGGCTTCTTTGACGGAGTCCACACCGGCCATGGCGCCCTGCTCTCCCTCTGTGCCCAGCGGGCCAAAGAGCTGGGGGCGGTCCCCTCCGCCTTCACCTTCGACACCCACCCCTCCGCCCTTATTCTCAAATCCCCCGTCCCGCTCCTCACCACTCCCGCCGACCGGGCCGATTTGATGCGCCGCTATTACGGCATCCAGGACGTCATCATCGGCCATTATGACGAGCGGATGATGAAAACCCCCTGGCAGGACTTCGTCACCGGCCTTCTGGTGGGGGAGCATAAGGCCGTCCACCTGGTGGCGGGCCACGACTTCCACTTCGGCTACAAGGGGGAGGGCAATCCCCAAAAGCTGAAGGCGCTGTGTGAGGAGCTGGGCATCGGCTGTGACATAGTGCCCAAGGTGGAACAGGAGGGCATCACCGTCTCCTCCACCTACATCCGCACCCTCATCGCCCAGGGGGAGATGGCCCGTGCCGTCCGCTTCCTGGGCCACCCCCACACCCTCACCGACACGGTGTCCCACGGCAAGAAGCTGGGCTCCACCCTGGGGTTCCCCACGGTGAACCTCCACTTCCCCTCCGGCGTGCTGGTGCCCGCCCACGGGGTGTACGTCACCCGGGTGGTCTTTGCCAACGGGGAGAGCCGCCCGGCGGTGACCAACGTGGGGGTCCGCCCCACGGTGGACGACGGGGACGCGGTGACGGTGGAGGGCTTCATCCTCCACTTTGACGGCGATCTCTACGGCCAGACCATCCGCGTGGAGTTCTATGACTACTTGCGCGGCGAGCGAAAATTTGATACACTGGAAGAGCTTCGGGCGGAGGTCATGCGCAACGCCCGGCAGACCGAGGACTTTTTTACCGCCTGACCAGGACCCGCGGTAAGGAGGGCCCGCGGCCGTCCCGGCTGCCGTCCGATATTGAAGCCATGGCCTTTCAGGGCCGTATACCGCACAGGGACCCAAAAACTGGGGGAATACGACGATGCGATATAAGAAGATATACCCGGCCGCCATCTTTTACTGCACTGCGCTGATCTTTCTGGCCTTCGTGCTGGACACGCCGGGAAATATCTGGACCGGCATGCAGCGGATCATCCTGATGGAGGACTCCCTCATCACCGACTACATCGAGCTGGCGGGGATCGGGGCGGCCTTCGTCAACTCCGCTCTGGTCATTCTGGCCAGCCTTCTGATCCTGTGGCTGGTGCAGGACCCGCTGAACGGCTATACCATCGTCACCCTGGGACTGATGGGCGGGTTCTCTCTTTTCGGAAAAAACATCTTCAATATCTGGCCCATCATTCTGGGCTCCTTCCTCTACGCCCGGTTCCGCCGGGAGCCCTTCGTGAAATACTCCAACGTCTCCCTACTGGCCACCTCCCTGTCCCCGGTGGTGAGCTTCGTGTGCTTCTCCGGAGACTGGACCAGCTTCGTCACGGGCATCCTGCTGGGGGTGTGCATCGGTTTTGTCCTCCCCTCCCTGTCGGCCTACACCTACCGCATCCAAAACGGTATGAACCTCTACAACATGGGCTTCGCCTGCGGCCTGGTGGCCATGATCATGGTCCCCGTCATGAGCTCCATGGGCCACGCCCCCACCACCGCCTATTATTGGGCCAAGGGCTATAACACCACCCTGGGCATCTTCATGGCGGGGCTGTGCCTCATCTTCATCATCGCCGGGCTCTTCTTCTGCAACCGGCCCCCCTGGGCCGCCTGGGCCGGCTACCGGCACCTCCTGAAGGCCACCGGCCGGGCGCCCAGTGACTTCCTGCGTACTTACGGCGCCGCCCCCGTCCTGATCAACATGGGGGTCAACGGCCTTATCGGCGTTGTTTACATCCTGGCCATCGGCGGGGACCTGAACGGCCCCACCCTGGGCGGCATCTTTACCATCATCGGCTTTTCCGCCTATGGCAAGCACTGGCGGAACATCACCCCCGTCATGCTGGGCGTGCTCATCGGCGGACTGACCATGCAGTGGAACATCAACGACTCCTCCGTCCAGCTGGCCGGCCTGTTCTGCACCACCCTGGCCCCCATTTCGGGCTACTTCGGCTGGCCCTTCGGGGTGCTGGCCGGGTTCCTCCACGCCTCGGTGGTACTCCACGCGGGGACCCCGGTGGAGGGGATCAACCTCTATAACAACGGCTATTCCGGCGGACTGGTGGCCATCGTCCTCTACCCCGTCATCACCGCGGTGGTGCGGCACCGCCGTCCCACCCTCCAGGACGAGGACTACTTCGACACCTTCGAGCACGACGAGCCCATCACCCCCGCCTCAACCGAGACGAAATAAAAAAGGAGCCCACGCCGCTGGCGTGGGCTCCTTTTTATCACAGTTCCACGGTCCGGTCGCACAGGGCGGCCAGCTCCGGGATGTGCCCGGTGAGGATGACGGGCTTTCCCAGCAGGCGGATTCTCTCCAAGACTCGCTTTGCCCGGTCCAGATCCACCCCGGCGAAGGGTTCGTCCAGCAGGCAGACCTCCCCCTCCAGTGCCAGGGCCCGGGCCAGGGACGCCCGCCGGGCCATGCCTCCGGACAGCTCCCCGGGCAGCAGATGGGCCGCCTGGGTCAGCTCGGCCAGCTCCAGCCAGCAGCCGGCCTCCTCCCGCCTTCCCTTGGGCAGGACGGCCTCCACCTGCCGCCAGACGCTGAGGCCGGGAAACAGCCGGTCCTCCTGGAAGAGAATGACAGGCCGCCCCGGCAGGGAGACCTGGCCCGTCTCCGGGCTGAGGAGCCCCGCCAGCACCCGCAGCAGGGTGGTCTTTCCCTCTCCCGAAGGGCCGGAGAGAAAGGTCAGCCCCTCCTCCGGGGCGAAAAAATCGTACCGGTCCAGCACCAGCCGGTCTCCGTAGCGGACCGTGATCCCTCTGGCCTCGATCATGCGCCCCGTCCCCCTCTCCAGCGCCGGAGGGCCCATCTCAGCAGGCCCTCCACCGTCACGCTCATCAGGATGATGACCACCGTCCAGGCCACCAGGCCCGGGGTGTCCAGGTAGGCCTTGGCGGCCTGGAGGGCCGTCCCCGCCGCCCACTTGGGCTGGCACAGCACCTCGGCGGCCACCCCGGACTTCCAGGCCAGGCCCAGGGAGGTCTCCCATCCGGCGGCCAAGGCGGGGAGGGCGGCGGGGAGATAGACCAGCCGGAGGGTCTTCCACCGGCCCAGCCGGTAGGCCCCGGCCAGCTCCACCAGGAGGGGGTCAGCGGCGGCAATGCCCTGCCGGGCCGACCGCCAGGCCACCGGCAGGGCCATGAGGGCGGACACCACCACCGGCACCTGGGCGGTGGGCAGGCAGAAATAGAGGAGCAGGATAAAGGAGACCACGGGTACAGTCCGAATGGCCCGGAGGGCGGGAGAGAGCAGCACGTCCCCCCACCGGCAGGCGGCGGTGAGGGCACCCAGCCCGGTGCCCAGAAGGGCCCCCAGCAGAAAGCCCGCCAGCACCCGCAGCAGGGTGGCCGCGGCGGAGCGCCAGAAGGCCCCCGTCACCGCCAGCTCCCCCAGGGAGCGGACAACCGCCTCCACCGTGGGCAGGAACAGCTCCTTCCCCAGCAGATGGGCCGCCGCCTCCCACACCGCCAGCCAAAAGGCCAGGGGAAGGACCACCCGGAGTAATTTCCCTTTCATAGATTACGACTTGGCGTGATAGTAGAAGGCCCCGTCGGGAATGGAGCCGCCGATGGAGGCGGGGTCGGCGGCGAAGAGGACCTCATAATAGCCCTGGATGCCGTCGATCATGTCGTCCCCGGTGATAAAGCACAGATTGGCGTCAGGGAGGGCCTTCTTGGCCACGGCGGCCTTGGGGACGATGCCGTAGGTCTCCGCCAGGGCGGCGGCGTCATCCCGGTTGGCCTCGTCGGACATATAGGCGATGGAGGTGCCGTACTCCGTCAGGAAGGTGTCCACCGCCTCGGGGTGGGCCTGGGCAAACTCGGCCCGGGCCACCACGCAGCCCATGGTCAGCACCCCGTCGGCCCCGGCCTTCTCCCATTCCTCGGTCAGGCTCACCGCCTTGCGCACGTCCTGATTCTGGATCAGCACGCTGGTGGCGGCGGGCACCGGGAGCATGGCCAGGTCGATCTCCCCGGCGGTCATGCCGGCGGCCACCTCGTCGCCGGTGGCCTTCCACTCAATGGTCACGTCCTCCCCCGGCTCCAGGCCGTTCTGGCGCAGGAGATAGTTGAGGGCGTATTCCGGGTTGGCCCCCTGGCCGGTGGCGTACACCGTCTTCCCCGCCAGGTCGGCCAGGGAGTTTACCGTGTCCCCCCGCTCCAGGATATAGAGGACGCCCAGGGTGTTGAGGGCCAGGAGCTGGATGTCCACGTCCGGCTTATGATAGAGGATGGAGGCCATGTTGGTGGGCACGGCGGCAATGTCCACCTCTCCGCTGGTGAGGGCGGCCACCGCCTGGGCGGGCTCAGCCAGGACGGAGAAGGTATAGTCGTTGACGGTCTCCCCGGCGTCGCTCTGAGCCATCAGCCTGGCGGCGCCCAGGCCCGTGGGGCCCTTGAGCATGGCCACGTTCACGGCCGTCCCCTCCGGGGCGGGGGTGGCGGTGACCTCCGGGGACGCCGTCGTCTCCGGGGTGGGGGTGGGCTGGGCCTCCTTGGGGCCGCAAGCCGCCAGCAAAGACAGGCCCAGGGTGAGGGCCAGCAGTTTATTCCATTTCACGTTCATCTTCCATCCTTCCTTTCCGAATTCCAGTCTAGTCTACCCAATTCCCGGGGGCCTGTCAAGAAGCTGTCGCCCTTTTCGGACCCGCGCATAGAATAGGATAACAGAGAAAGGAGGTATTTTTCATGGTAAGGCGCGACAACCGTACATACCGCACCGCTCAGCGGGCCCACGCCAGGGTGCTGGACGCCCAGCGGGAGCTGGAGGCAGAAGCCGAGCCCATGCGCCGCTACACCTACCCCATCCCCCAGCCGGCGCCCGGCCTCTGCCCCGCTTCGGAAGAGGACCTGCCCACGGCCATGACCCAAGTGCTGGAGCAGCTGGCCTGTCAAAATCAACTGCTGATGGATCTGCTGGGGGCGGTGAATTCCCTCACCGCCGCCCTGCTGTGCCGGAACTCCTGACGACAGGATGTAACGTTTTTCTTATTTTTCCCCTCTCCCCTTGCGCCGGTGGTAAAATTTATGTATACTGGGCATACTGATTTGAAACACCGGAAAGGGGAACCATGCCCGTGGCATCCAGACAAAACCGCAAACAGCCCTCTCCTCTTCGGCGGCTGGGGAGAGGGCTTTACCGGGCCCTTGTGGTCCTCTCCGCCATCATCGTGGTCCTCTTCTGCGCCTATAAGCTGGCCGCCAAACGGCCCAGCACCGCCCAGATCCCGGCCCAGCCCTCCGCCGCCGTCGTCACGGACAACCCGGACACCGAGGAGGATGAGAGCAAGGGCCTCCAGCGCAAGGAGAGCACCTGGACCTTCCTGCTGGCCGCGGAGGACCAGGTCAGCGGCAGCGCGGACACCATCATGGTATGCACCTACGACACGGCCAACCAGAAGATGGGCCTGGTCTCCGTCCCCCGGGACACCCTGGTGGACCGGGAGGGCTGGGAATACCACAAGCTCAACGCCGCCTACTCCAACGGCAACGCATACGCCCTGCCCGGCGGCGGCATCGGCGAGCTGAAGGACGCCGTCAGCGAGGTGCTGGGCATCCCCATCGACCACTATATCCTCATCGACACCAAGATTTTCGTGGCCATTGTGGACGCGGTGGACGGCGTGGACTTCAACGTGCCCGTCCACATGAGCTATGACGCCCCCGACCAGGACCTGCACATCCACTTCGAGCCGGGAATGCAGCACCTCACCGGCAAACAAGCTCTGGCCGTGGTCCGCTGCCGGAAGAACTCCGACGGGCCGGGCACCTATCCCAACAATATTTACGACGCCTACCCCGACGCGGACATCGGCCGCACCCGGACCCAGCAGGAGATGATCAAGACCATCGCCAAGAAGGTCCTCTCCAATCCCCAGAAGGTGGGCAGTTATATCGAGATCTTCTCCCAGTATGTAAAGACCGACCTGTCCCTGGCCAACATGCTTTGGTTCGTGGAGCCCGCCCTGGGCTTTGACTTCGCCGATCTGACCACCGCCACCCTGCCGGGGGACGGCACCGTCACCTTCGAGGGGGTCCGGGACTGCTACGCCCTGGACATCGAGGCCAGCTTAGAGATCATCAATTCCTGTCTCAACCCCTATACCACCGATGTGACCCGGGACATGGTCCGCATGGTGCAGGGAAAATAACCATAAGACCGCCCGCCGGCAGGATCCGGCGGGCGGTCTCTTTCTGTTCCCGGGAGGGCCCCCGGGTCTCTTGGGCCGGGCCCCGTTCAGCCCAGCAGGTCCGGCCCCGGCAGGTCCATCTTCCGCTTCCGGTCCGCGGACCAGGCCAGCTTCCCCGCCAGGGCCTCCCGGTCCCCGGAGGCGATGGCCTCCCGGTAGGCGCTGAGATTTCCAATGAGGGTGTCCAGGCATCCCACCAGCGCCGGGGCGTTGAGGGAAAAGAGCTGGGTCCACAGCCTCACATCCAGGGCCGCCACCCGGGTGCAGCCCCGGAAGGAGCTGCCCTCGTAGCCCTTGCAGGCAAAGAGGCTGGGGTCGTCACAGACCGATACGGCGATGATGTGCATCATCTGACTGGTGTAGGCCAGGATGGCGTCGTGCTGGCCTGGGGTGGTCCGCACCACGTCCTGGCAGCCGATGTGCCGGGCCAGCCGCTCCAGCAACTCCAGGTGTTCCTCCGTGCTGTCCTCCCGTGGGGTCAGGATCAGGTGGGAGCCCTGGAACATCTCGGCAAAGGCGTGCTCCACGCCGGAGAACTCGGTGCCCGCCATGGGGTGGCAGCCGATGAAGTCCACCTGGGGGGGCAGGCACTTGGCCCCCTCCATGACGGCGGACTTCACGCCGCACACGTCGGTGACCAGGCACCCGGCTTTGAAGCTGTCCCGGTGCTCCTCCAGGAAGTCCAGGATGCCCTGGGGGTGGAGGGCCAGCATCACCACGTCCGCCCCCTCCACCGCCTCCCGGGCCCGGTTGGTGACCGCGTCGGCCACCCCGTGCTCCCGGGCGAAGCGGAGGGTGGGCTCGGACACGTCCACGCCCACGATCTCAAAATCCTCAAAGCCCTTGAGGGCCAGGGCCATGGAGCCGCCGATCAAACCTAGACCGACGATGACAAACCTTTTTGACATATAAAGCGCCTCTCTTTTCTTCTCGCCTTCCCAGCGACTCTAGGCGCGTCAGCGCCCGCGCCGAATGGCGCGTTTGATCAAATCAACGGGGCCCCCGCGGGACGGAGTCCCGTGGGGGTTGGCCGATCAGGCCCAGGCCCACGATGACGAACCGCTTCATCTCAAATCGTCCTCCCCACGCACTCCGCCACCCGGCCCACCCGGTCCATCAGGTCCTTGAACTGGGCGGGGGTGATGGACTGCTGCCCGTCGCACAGGGCGTGGACGGGGTCGTTGTGCACCTCGATGATGAGGCCGTCCGCCCCGGCGGCGATGGCCGCCAGGCTCATCCGCTCCACCATCCAGGCCTGGCCGCTGGCGTGGGAGGGGTCCACCATCACCGGCAGGTGGGACTGCCGCTTCACCGCCAGCACGGCGGACAGGTCCAGGGTGTTGCGGGTGAAGGTCTCAAAGGTGCGGATGCCCCGCTCACAGAGGATGACATTTGGGTTGCCCCCGGCCAGGATGTACTCCGCCGACATGAGCCACTCCTCGATGGTGGCGGAGAGCCCCCGCTTGAGGAGGATAGGCTTGGTGGTCTTCCCCAGCCGCTTCAGAAGGTCGAAGTTCTGCATGTTCCGGGCCCCGATCTGGATGACGTCCACATGCTCCACAAAGTAGTCGATATCATCAGTGGACATCAGCTCGGTGACCACGGGCAGGCCGGTGGCGATCCGGGCCTTTTCCAGCAGGTCCAGCCCGCCGTACCCCATGCCCTGGAAGGCATAGGGAGAGGTGCGGGGCTTGAAGGCGCCACCCCGGAGGGCTTGGGCCCCGTCAGCCTTCACGTCCCGGGCGACGGCGGTGATCTGCTCCTCACTCTCCACCGAGCAGGGCCCCGCCACCACCAGCAGCCGCTCCCCGCCCACGGATACGCCGGGGGCGATCTCCACCACGCTGTCGTCGGGGTGGTATTTCCGGTTGGCCTTCTTGTAGGGCTCGCTGACCCGCATGACCCGCTCCACACCGGGAAGGGCCTGCATCTTCTCGATGTCGATGCCCTGGGCGTTGCCCTCGGCCCCCAGGATGGTGGTCTCGGAGCCCCGGGAGATCATCACGTTGACCCCGCCCCGCTCCATCTCCTTGATGGCGCTGTTCAATTCCTCCTGGCTGAAGCCCGGCTTCATAATGACGACCATACTATGTTCTCCTTTCTCAGATCAAGAAAAAACGCGGCAGCCCCAATCGGGCTGCCGCGTCTACGATTCAGTGACGGCAGGGCCGGTCATGGGCATGACAAAAAACCGCTATCGCAATAGCGGTAATAATAGCAATACCCATGCCGGTTCTGGTTGACCATGGAGGCGTCACCTGCTTTCTGTCCGTTACTTTAGCACTTTTTGGCGCTAAAGTCAAGTTCTTTTTGCTTGAAATTTCACAGAATTATGATATGATATCAATACGATAGGAAAACAAGGTGTCGGGAGGGACCGTCATGAAAATATCCACCAAGGGCCGGTACGCCCTGCGGCTGATGCTGGACATTGCCCTCACGGGCTCCGGCCAGCCGGTCCCCCTGCGGGATGTCGCCGAGCGGCAGGAGATCTCAGACAAATATCTGGAACAGATCGTCACCCAGCTGGGCCGGGCCGGCCTGGTCCGCAGCGTCCGGGGGGCCGGAGGGGGCTACCTGCTGACCCGTCCGCCCGCCGAGTACACCGTGGGTGAGATCCTGCGGGTTTTGGAGGGCAGCCTGGCCCCGGTGAGCTGCGCCACGGACGGAAGCTGCTGCGCGCGGATGGATCGCTGCGTCACCGTGGAGGTGTGGGCCAAGATACAGGAGGCCGTGGCCGGGGTGGTGGACCACATCACGCTGGCCGATCTGGTGACACGGTACCACGAGAAGTGCGACTGAATAGAAGAGAGACGGATTTGTTACAAAATCCGTCCCTCTTCTATTTTTTCCTTGCTTTTTGTTACCATGGATACTATACTAACAATAAAGGAAGCAATTTCCATCGTGTGGAGCATGCTCCACACGCCGTTTTCTGGAAAACGGCGATTTTTGAGAGAAAGGCGTGCTGTCCATGAACCGGTTCCTCTGTGTTCCCCTGGCGCTTGCTCTGACCCTCTCCCTGTCCGCCCCCGCCGGGGCGGCGGAGGCGGACGCCTCCTATTCCGACACCTCCGGCCACTGGGCCGAGGCCGCCGTCGGGCGGTGGAGCGCCAAAGGCGTCATCCAAGGCGATCACGGAGCCTTCCGGCCCGACGACCCCCTCACCCGCGGGGAGCTGGCCGCCATCCTGGACCGGGTGATGGGCTACCGGGAGACGGGGGAGAACACCTTCTCCGATTTAGGCGAAAACTGGTACACCAACTCCATCCTCCATCTCTCCGCCGCGGGGATCATGGAGGGCAGCGGCGGACGGGTGCGCCCCGGCGACCCCCTCTCCCGCCAGGAAACCGCTGTGCTTCTGGCCAGGGCCTTCCAAGTGGAGGACGGGCAAGCGCCGCTCCCCTTCTCCGACAAGGCCGACGTGGCCGACTGGGCCTTGGGGGCGGTGTCCGCCCTCACCGCCGCCGGGCAGCTCCAGGGCTGCAGCGGCGTGTTTGACCCGGAGGGGGACGTCACCCGGGCCAGCCTGGTAACCATGCTGGACAACATGGTCTCCGATCTGGTGACCCAGGCCGGGGACTACTCCCGGGATGCGGAAAGCAGCCTGGTGGTGGCCGCCGACAAAGCCGTTTTGAAGGATATGGAGGTCAAGGGCGACCTCATCATCGCCGACGCCGTGGGCGACGGCGATGTGACGCTGGAGAACGTGCGGGTGGACGGCCGCCTCATCATCCGGGGCGGCGGTGAGCACTCCATCCACATCGCCGGGGACGCCTCCCGGTACGGCACCGTCATCGTCACCAAGACCGCCTCCGGCAAGGTGCGGCTGGTGAACGAGAGCGGCGCCCCCATTCCCATGGTCAACGTGGCCGACGGCCGGGACGGTGTCACCCTGGAGGGGGACTTCACCGGCGTGGTCGTGGCCAGTGATGTGGCGGTGGTGGCCGCCTCCGGCTCCATCGAGAGCCTCACCGTGGCGGTAGAGAACGCCCAGGTCACCCTAGGTGGAGACGCCAAGGTGGAAAAGCTGGATGTGCCCAAGGATACCGCGGGCGCCACCCTCACCGTGGAAAAAGGGGCCAGCGTCGGCACCCTCACCCTGGGCGGGGCCGCCACGGTGCAGAACTCCGGCACCATCAAGAAAGCCGAAGTGGCCGCCAGCGACGTGGTCTTGGGCGGGCAGAAGCCCTCCACTGTCTTTGTGGAAAAGGGCGTGGAACAGCCCAAGGACGATAAGGGCAACGAAATCAAGGACAGCTCGTCCAGCGGCGGTGGAGGTGGGGGCGGTGGTCCTTCCTCCCCCAGCGTCACACCTATTAATTCAGTAAATATAAAGCTATCTGTGCCCAAAGCTCTAAAGCCGGCTAGTAACGCAGTGGCAACTGGAACCGGCTACATAGTTGCAGAAACAGCGTGGTCTCCCTCACTAAATGACAACCGATTCGCCCTTGATACAGATTATACCGCAACAGTAACCATTGAACCCGCTAATTCCTCCTATCAGTTTTCCTCCCCCAGCATTTCTATCACAAATGGGGAGCTTGCGCAGACAACTGTTGAAAACAGCAAAATCACTTTATCAGTTTCTTTCCCAAAAACCGCCTCATCGATTGAAATTGAAATTATTCAATCTCCTGACTCCGAGTACAGTACAGATACCCAAAGTAGCATCGGTGTTCGTTGCGATGCGCATACTCTGGTTAATGGTATCGAAGATTTAAGCTACATTATTTACTACCAATGGTACCAATGTGATGACATTGAAAAGAGCGGGGCTGCCCCTGTTAAATGGCAATGGGGAAATTGTCCAGGAGTGACTTTAAGTGCAGAAATACCTGGCACTTACTATTTCTTTTGCCGTTTATCCACTGATGGGTTACAGCTTGATTCTCCTGTTATAACCCTCACGGTTACGGAATATGAGGAACCAGAACCTACGCCTCCTATTGATTATGGACCCCTTGCCACTTTTGCTGATTATACTGTAAAAGCAATCCCCATTAGTTACGGGAGTTGCTTAAATATTAGCTGGACCCTCGATTCCAGGTCTTCAAATGTCTCCCAAGTAAATATAGATTTATGTGATAGTAATGAACAAGTTCTTCTCAGCACCAGCTCCGGTGGAGCTAATTATCAACTATATCAGGGGGACTTAGATTTTTGTGCTGGGTTCCCACCATTTGGATCTTTTTTTAATTGTGTTTATGATTTACCCACAAAAACACTTTCTATCTCCTGCATAGACGATGTTGAGAGTGTACATCTAAGTATCACTGGAATGGATGGGGAAACCACAGGAAATGAGATGGTCATTCCTTGTAATATACATTTTTCGTCTCAGGAAACCTCTTTTGCAGATGATTTGCTTGCTTATTTCAACCCTGAAAATAATACGCTTGGCGTCAATGGTTTAACAGACGCTTCTGAGTATTGGTTCTATTTGTACGCCTATCAATATCCAGCAAAAAATGATATGTGGCTTATGGATAATATCGTGAGTTCGTCCAAAAATATTGTAATAGATTCTGCGACAGCAGCCAAAGTAGAAAAATATCAGTCCAAGGCTTATGTCGTCCTTTTGTCACCATCTTGTGTCCAAACGGCAGAGCATGAATTTCAAATCAACTTGGATTATCAATGTCTCCCCTTAAGTATTTGGAGCCCTGATACCTAACTCATTTCAAAAAGGGCCCCGCCGGGTGACCGGCGGGGCCCTTTTCCGCTTATTTTGAGAACAGCTCGGTGGACAGGTACCGCTCCCCGGTGTCGGGGAGGACCGCCACGATGGTTTTTCCGGCGTACTCCGCCCGCCGGGACAGCTCCCGGGCGGCCCAGGCCACCGCGCCGGAGGAGATGCCGCACAGCAGCCCCTCGGTCCGCACCAGCTCCCGGCCCGCGGCGATGGCCGCGTCACCGGGGACCCGGACCACCTCGTCCACCAGGGCGGGGTCATAATTGCCGGGAATGAAGTTGGCCCCGATGCCCTGGATCTTATGGGACCCCGCCGCACCGCCCGAGAGGAGGGGGGACTCGGCGGGCTCCACCGCCACGACCCTCACCCCGGGCTTGCGCTCCTTCAGGTACCGGCCCGCGCCGATGAGGGTGCCGCCGGTGCCCACGCCGGCCACCAGCACGTCCACCGCGCCGTCTGTGTCCCGCCAGATCTCGGGGCCGGTGGTCTCATAGTGGGCTTTGGGGTTGGCGGGGTTGCCGAACTGGTCGGGGATCCAGGCGCCGGGGAGGGCCGCGGCCAGCCGCTCCGCCTCCGCCACCGCGCCGGACATGCCCGCCGCCGCGGGGGTCAACACCAGCTCCGCCCCCAGGGCGGAGAGGAGATTGCGCCGCTCCACGGACATGGACTCGGGCATGGTGAGGATGACCCGATAGCCCCGGAGGGCCCCGATGTAGGCCAGGCCCACCCCAGTGTTGCCGCTGGTGGGCTCCACGATGACGCCGCCGGGCGCCAGCTTTCCCGCCCGCTCCGCCTCGTCGATCATGTACAGCGCCGCCCGGTCCTTGGCGGAGGACAGAGGATTCATACACTCCAGCTTCGCTAGCACCCCACCGCCGGGGGCGAAGCGCTCCAGCCGCAGAAGCGGCGTGTTTCCGATCAGGTCCGTGAGAATGGAAGCAATTTTCATATGAATTCCTCTCTTTTCAGTAGGATTTACATATTGTAATCCCACTGGGGCGGTTTTGTCAATCCTTTCTCATCCAAAACACAGCCGCACCGCCCAGGAGGCCGCCAGGAAAGCGGCCACGTCGGCGCAGAGGGCGGCGGGGACGGCGTACCGGGTCTTGGACACCCCGGCGGCGCCGAAGTAGACGGCGATGGTGTAGAAGGTGGTCTCGGTGGAGCCCAGCATGACGGCGGCGGTGCGGCCGACGGTGGAGTCGGCTCCGTAGGTGGAGATAAGCTCCGCCCCCACTCCCAGGGCGGCGTTGCCGCTCACCGGCCGCACCAGCAGCAGCCCTACCGTCTCCGGCGGCACGCCCAGCCGGGTGAGAAAGGGGGCAAGGGCCTGCCCCGCCAGCTCCAGCACCCCGGAGGCCCGGAGCATATAGACCGCCGTCATCAGCCCCACCATGGCGGGGACGATCTTGATGAGGACCCCCAGCCCCTCCCCCGCCCCCTGCACCAGCGCGTCGTACACATCCACCCGCCGGGCCATGCCCCAGCAGGCCACAAAGGCGATGGTGAGGGGGACCACCATATTGAACAGCAGCTCCATGCTCATTTCCTCCAGACTTTTCCCATGATCTTGGCCGCCAGCACCCCCACCGTCACTGAGACGGCCGAGGCCAGCCACACCGCCGGCAGGATGTCGAAGGGGGCGGCGCACCCCGCCGCCAGCCGCACGCTGGCCACCGTGGTGGGAATGAGCTGTATGGAGGCGGTGTTGCACACCACCAGCATACAAAGGCTGTCTGAGGCCACCCCCGGCGTCTTTTTCGCCATCCGCCGGGCGGCCTGGATCCCCAGGGGGGTGGCGGCGTTGCCCAGCCCCAGGAGGTTGGCGGAGACGTTGGCGGACACGGCGTCCATGGTCTCCCTGTCCTTTTTGAAGTCGGGATAGAGCCGGCAGAGGATGGGCCGCAGGAGCTTGGAGAGCTTATCCGCCAAACCGGACCGCTTCATGATCTCCATGACCCCCATCCACAGGCAAAGCACCCCCGCCATGGTGAGGCACAGTTCAATGGCGGCGGCGGCCCCCTCCACGGCGGCTGCGGCCACTGCCGGACCGTTGCCCAGCATGAGCCCGCACACCACGGAGACCACCACCATCCCCGTCCAGATAATCGACATGGCCATCATATCCACTCCTCTCGTCCCTCCACTCTATGCGCCCCGGGGCCAAGCTATGTGCCCCGCCGGCGGGCTTCGACAGATTTCCACATTTTAGAAAATTCATCTAAAATTTTCTGCCTGATTTTCCATTTTCTGATTGACATTCTTATACAGCATGTTATAATTTCACTATAGTAAGTTGTAATTTGTCCATTTTACATAGAAGGAGACAAAATATATGAAATCCACTGGTATTGTTAGGAAAGTCGACGAATTAGGCCGGATCGTACTGCCCATCGAACTGCGCCGCACACTGGATATTGAGGAGAAGGATTCCTTGGAAATCTACGTGGACGGCTCTTCCATCGTGCTTCGGAAGTACCAGCCCGCCTGTGTTTTTTGTGACGACGCCACCGACGTGGTCAATTTCAGGGGGAAGATTGTCTGCCAGAACTGCCTGAAGGAATTGGCCGGTCTCGAATCGGCTCTATGATAAAAAGTCCGGGCACCCCGACGGGTGCCCGGACTTTTTATCATAAAATTGTCGAATTTTGTCTCATTTTATTACAATCTGTAATATTCTAACGAAGCTTTGTACGCCACAGTCGAAAAAGAAAGAAAAACAGCTTCCAATTTGCAACGTTTAACTGCAAAACCTTTATCCTATCTCAGCGCGGCGGCATAGAGCTCATTCCTGCTCAGATCCAGCTCTTTGGCCGCCTGCCGGGCGGCGTCTTTCAGAGAGGCTCCCCCCTCCCGGAGCTCCGCCACCCGGGCCAGGCCGTCGTCCAGCGTGGCCCCCGCCTCTTCAGGCGCGGGTGCGCCTTCCACCACCAACACGAACTCCCCCCGGGGGCTCTCGGCGCCATAGCGGGCCGCGGCCCCGGCCAAGGTGGTGCGGAAGATCTCCTCGTGAAGCTTGGTCAGCTCCCGGCACAGGGCGATCCGCCGTTCTCCCCCAAAGGCCTCCGCCAGGTCGTCCAGGGTGGCGGTCAGCTTGTGGGGGGCCTCGTAGAAGATCATGGTCCGCTCTTCCCCCTTGAGGCCCTCCAGGTGGGCCCGGCGGTTTTTCTTGTTCATGGGGAGGAACCCCTCGAAGGTGAACCGCCCCGTGGGCAGGCCGGACACCGCCAGGGCGGTGACAAGGGCGCAGGGGCCGGGGATGGCCGTCACCGTCACACCCTGGGCGGCGCACAGGGCCACCAGGTCCTCCCCCGGATCGCTGACGGCGGGGGTCCCGGCGTCGGTGACCAGCGCTCCGTTCTCCCCCGCCAGCAGGCGGGAGAGGACCTGCTCCCCAGCCCCCTCGGTGTTGTGGCGGTAGTAGCTCATGAGGGGCTTCCTCAGCCCCAGGTGGTTCAGCAGCTTCAGGGTCACCCGGGTGTCCTCGGCGGCAATGAAGTCCACCTCCTCCAGGGTCTTGGCGATCCTGTGGGAGATGTCCCCCAGGTTGCCGATGGGAGTGGGGACCAGATAGAGAATTCCGGCCATGTGGCGGCCTCCTTTTTCAAACCAGATCGGGCAGCAGGGCCAATCCCGGCCTGCCCCCCTTCACCCCCTCGGCCAATACGGCGTAGGGGGCCTTGTCCGGTGCGTGGCGGCAGAATCGGAGCCGTTTGGGCTCCAGCCCCGCCCCCCGCAGCGCGGCGAGCAGGTCCGCCAGCCGCTCGGGCCGGTGGACCAGGTCAAAGCGGCCCCTGTGCCGCAGGGCCCCGGCGGCCGCCCGGCAGAGCTGGGGCAGGGTGCAGCCCTCCATCCGCCCGGGGCCGCCCTCTGCCCCGGAACCGGAGGGATGCCAGGGCGGGTTGGAGAGCACCAAATCCTGCCCCGCCGGCAGCTCCGTCTCCCGCAGGTCCCCGGTGAGGATCTCTCCCGTCAGGCCGTTTTCCGAAAGGTTTTGCCGGGCCAGGGCGGCGGCTTCGGCGTCCAGCTCCACCCCCGTCAGGGTAAGCCCCGGCGCCCGGCGGGCGCACAGCAGGAGCAGCAACCCCGCACCGCAGCCCAGGTCCAGGACCTTTTCCCCCTCCCTCAGGGCGCAGAACTCCCCCAGGGCCAGACTGTCCGCCCCCAGGGGAAAGCAACCCTCCGTCCAGTGGTAGACATAGGGCCCCAGCCGTTCCTCCCCGCCCCTCACAGCGCCGCCACCAAAGCCTGGACCACCCGGGCGGTGAGGCCCCAGATAGGGCGGCCCTCCCACATCCACAGCGGCACCTCAAACCGGCCCTCCCGCCAGGGATATCCCTGGGGAAAGCCGATCTTCTCATAGGGGAAATCCGCCGGCGGCACGGTCTGGAGCCGGCAGGTGTAGCGCTCCGGCGGCGTCCGCCGGAAAAAGTCCAGGGGGACGGTAAAGGTCTCCTTCACCTCGGCCCCGCTGGGCCGCATGGCCTCCCGCCAGCCGGGGGCCAGCCGGACCAAAAAGGGATCCGTGAAAAAGCCCGCCTGGTGCCCCTGGCGGCCCAGGGGGCGGCCCAGCTCCACCAGGGGGACGGACAGGCCCAGCTCCTCCTCCAGTTCCCGCAGGGCGGCCTCCTGGGGGGTCTCCCCCAACTCCACCCCGCCGCCGGGGAAGCAGACCTCCCCCGGCTGGGTCTGGAGGGCGTCGGAGCGCACCTCAAAGAGGAGGGAGAGCTCTCCCTCCTCCACCACGGGCACCGCCAGGGCATAGCCCCCGCCCTTTTCGCCCCGGCCGGCCGCCGCCAGGCGGCTTGTCAGTTCCCCGTATGTCATAGCGCCTCCAAAAGATCGGTGAGGGCCTCAAACATCCGCCCGGCGTGGACCCCGTCCAGCAGGCGGTGGTTCAGCTCCAGGGACACCAGAAGGGTGTCCCGTCCGGCAGTGTCGGTGGTGTACCTCCCCCAGCTCACCCGGGGGACGGAGTCCCAGGGCACCAGGTCCCGCTCGTTGGTGAGGGCGGTGACGGGAAACCAGGGCAGGCAGGTGAAGTAGACCAGTTCATCCTCCGCCCAGGGGCCCTGGGTGATAAAGGCGTCCTGGGCCTCGCTGGCCGCCCTGGCCCGGCGGCAGAACTCCTCCATGTCGTCCCCCGCCTCCAGGGTGACGATATAGAAGTCCTCGCTCCCCGGCCTCAGGTCGGTAAAGCTGGGCACCAAGGCGTCGTGGCGGACGATCTTCCCATCCCGGTCCTTGTAGTGGAAGGCCTCCACCCGCTCCATGGCCTTGGTCACGGCGTAGACCATGGCCCGGTAGAAGGAGACGCCCCGCTCCCTCGTCCAGCGGCGGAGCCTGGTCACGTCCACGGGAAAGGTGACGGTCCAGAAGGGCCAGGACATCCCTTTGAAGAATCCGTAGCGGTCCCGGCGGGGCCAGTTGTCCAACCCGATCTCAGTCATGTCCCTCTCCCCCTCACAGCAGGATCAGCCCATATTTTCGGGCCATCTCCTCCAAAAAGTCCCCCTCCAGGTCCCCGGTGCCGTCCCAGAAGGCCCGTCCCTGATAATACCGCAGTGCTTTTTCCAGCAGCTCCGGCACGTCGGACCACAGGCACAGCGCGTCCCGGATGGCGTATTGGGCCTCCAAAAAGGCCCACAGGTCGTCCTCGTCCAGAATGGCGATCTTCAGCGCCCCCTGGGGCCGCTGCTCCTCGCTCTCCAGGATCTCCTCCACCAGCCCCGGCCCGCACCGCAGGGTCTCCCCCACGTCCACGTCGGGGGTGAGGAACCGGGCCTCCGTGCCGCTGGCGCAGGGGATCACGTCCGGGTCGGCCAGTGCCCGGCCCAGCTCCCAATCCACCGTGGGCCGGGGCAGGTCCCCGGGCCACAGCAGGGGCACGGTGGCGTAGGGGGCCAGCCGGGCCATCTGCCCGGCCAGGGCCTCCGGATCGTCCCCCTCCAGGCCGAAGGCGGCGCATCCCATGCCCTCCATGACGATGAGGGCGGCCAACACGTCGGCACCCGCGGCGGTGCGCCCCTCCCGGTCGCACCGGAAGGTGCACCACACCGGCCTCCCGGCCGCCAGCAGGGCGCACCGGCCGTCGGCCAGGCTCTCCAGCCCGCCGCACCACACCGGCCCGTCCGTCCCGGCCAGGGCGGTCGAACAGTGGGACACCGCCTCCTCGAACCGCTCCGGGTCCGGGGGGCCGCCAAATTTCATGGAGCCAAACCGCCGCTTCGGGCTGGGCCCGGCTCCGGCGGTCAGCGGCAGGGGAACTTCCATCCATATCCCTCCAAGTTTTTTGATCGTCAGTAGTATATCACGAAAAAGCCCGAAAACGCAACCGGCCCCAAAGGAAAAGCCCGGTGGTCAAAAACCACCGGGCTTGAGGTGTGTCCGCTACACCGCCGTGTCGATCTGGGCCATGGATTTGTGGGTGATGGGCTTCCACTCCACCTTCTGGAAAAGAGCGGCCACGGAGATGGGTATGTAGGTCAGCATGAACAGGGGGAACAGGGCGAGATACTTCAGCTTCTGCCACCCGGTGGCCCGGATGTGCCGCCACTCGCTGAGCACCGTGAGCAGGCCATAGAAAAACATGCCCAGGTAGAAGTTGAGGAAGCCGCTGGCCAGGAAATTCCCCGTCAGGTCCAGCACCCGGTTGACCACATAGGCGGGGGCCGACAGGCAGACCAGCAGCACCATAAGGTTCAGCGCGCCGCCCAGCACGGACAGCAGCACCCCGGGGGTCACCGTGAGCAGGATGTCGTAGCACCCCAGCCCCCGCCGGCCGCCCCTGAAGATGCCCCGGATGAGGGACAACCCGTACCGGCCGTCCACCTGGTAGAAGCCCTTGGACCACCGCATCCGCTGGTCCCAGGACTGGCGGAAGGAGGTGGGCTGCTCGTCGTAGATCATGGCCCCGTCGCAGTAGCCGATCCGGCGGCCCTCCACGGCGCACTCGGCGGAGAACTGGATGTCCTCGGTGAGCAGGTGGTAGGGCCAGCCCCCCTTTTCCCGGATGATCCGGGCGGAGATCAAAAACCCGGTGCCGGACACGGCGCAGTTGGTGCCCAGGGTCATCCGGGCGGAGTTGACGAAGCGGGCCTCCCGCAGGAACCAGATGGAATACCCCGCGGTGATCCAGTTCTGGCCGAAGTTCTTGGAGTTTCGGTAGCTGGTCACGGCGTCGAAGTTCCCCCGGTCGAAGGTGCGGTTCATCTCGGAGACGAAGTTGGGATCCACGATGTTGTCGGCGTCAAAGATAAAGTAGCCCTCGTACCGCCCGGCCAGGCCGTCGGCCTCCAGCTGCTTGAGCAGGTAGTCCAGGGCGTAGCCCTTGCCCACCTCCGTGTGGTTGAAGCGGCGGTATACATTGGCCCCCGCCGCCTGGGCGGCCCCGGCGGTATCGTCGGTGCAGTTGTCGGCCACCACGTAGATATCCAGCAGCTCCGCCGGGTAATTCTGCCGCTTCAGGCTGCCGATGAGCTCTCCGATGACCCCCTCCTCGTTCCGGGCCGAAATGAGGACGGCATACCGGTGGAGGGCCTTGGGCTGGTACTTATCCCGCCAGCGCCGCCGGAACAGTCCCACGACCAGATACCCCACCTGGTAGAGATAGAGCAGGGTGATGGTCACTCCGATCACAAGATTGAAGTCCTGCACAAAGTGAATGAGCCGCATCCCGGTCCCCTCCCGTCATTCTTGATTTTTCCTATTGCTGCCTTTATCTTAGCATGTCATTTCCGGTTTACAAGGGGCGGGAAGGAGATTTAAGGGAACGTTAAGAAACTCTTTACCTTTTGTACAATAATTATTATATACAGCAATGTAATTTACGCTTTTTAATACATATCAAAACTTTTTTGCAATCGTCATATTGTACAATAATCAGCCGTTAGTAACAAAGCTGTCCCCCATCCTTGGACCTTCCGAAGGACGGGGGACAGCTTTAGTTTATCTAACGGCGGGCTTGTCCAGCAGGCCCAGCCGGTCCATCCACACCAGGGCTTGGAGGTTGGCTTCCCACACCCCCACCGCCCCGTGTTCGTCCATTTTGATAAGGCCGTTGTTGATGGCCTTCGTGGCCGCCTCCCGGGCCCACTCCGGCATCTCGGCCACATACCGATACAGCTTCATACCTTCCTCCTCTTCCGTATAAGCGGGCCGTGCCGCCCCGCCCACGTATCTGAGCGCCCGCCTGCGGCGCATCACCGCCCCGCCGTTGGCCTCGTTGGTGGTCCCGGTGTTCCCGTCGATGGTGGTGACGTACCCAGGCTCCACGCTCTCACAGATACCAATGTGGTTCATCACGGCGGGATTGCCGTCGAAATTGAAAAACACCAAGTCGCCGGGGCGGATCTCTGCCTTCTCAACCGCCTGCCCCTGACGCCGGTACCAGTTATACAGTGTGGTACAGGAGGCGGTCTTGCCTCCCCCATAGAACAGCTCCGGCGCACCCGCTTCCCGGAAGAGCCACCAGATGAAGGCACAGCACCAGGGGTAGGCACCCCCGCTCACCTCCCGGCCATAGTAGGCCGTGTTGTACTTCACCCGGTTACTCCCCGCCGGGGCCTCTTTTACCCCCAGCTGGCTCCGGGCCAGCTCCAGGATCTTGTTGATATCGGTCATGTCTGTACCTCCTCAGTTTGCATACAGCTTGACCCCCCACACCTGGATTCTGCCTGATGCCGTCATGTCGGCGTAGGTGCCATGAAGATACAAACGGATTGTTTTATCTGTACCAACGAACGTAGATAGTGCGTCAATCGCCTTGAAGCTATCCCCTTCTGTTTTCATCGCCGGGAATCTTAAAGTGCCCGATGCACTCTCTGTCGCCCCAATTTTTGACGACGATGTGCCGCAGATATTACGTCCATAAGATGTAGAGTTCAAGGTCAAATAGCCGTAACTCGTTCCCGCCGCAGTAGCAGTGACCGAAATCCGGCCCTCAGCCACCACCAAAAGCAAATCGTACTTATTAATAGTGCCAGAAATTACGATATCTAGGTTATCGGCTGTACTGTCATTTCTCGCTATGCCCGAGAGGTTAAAGGTCCTGTCTACCAACAGGTCCGCTTGTGTGCCCGCTCCAGAGGGCGGGATCGAATACACAGGGATTTTAGCCACAGAGGGCCACCCCCTCCCCCCGGATCAGCCCTTGCGGGCCGAACAGAGTTACAGATTGATGGACAGCCCTCCGCCGCTCTTTTTGTGCAGAGTGACAAGTATAATTACTTGCACCCCCCCCCCGTACCATTTTCTGGTAATTGTGCACTTTACCCATTTTGGCCGTCCCCTTTCAAATCCCCGTCATTCTTATCCTTGAGCGCTTGAAGCATATTCTTGAAGTTCTGGGGATAGGGCACCCCCATAAGCCCCAGATTTTCCAGGATGCTCAACGCCTCGTTGGCGATGAAGAAGAAGCACACCGCCGGGCGCACGTAGGTCACACCCAGCGCCGAATCCAGCATCGCCGCCACAAACACCAGGCACAGCACCCCGCCCTTCCGGCACAGCCCTTTGAAGCCCGCACGGCTCTCCAGGGCCCCGCTTTCGCTCTTGTTGGACTTTTGGAAGACGGCGGCCACCACGAGGCCAGTTATGTAGTCCACGGACATACAGCCAATCAACACCTGGAGCGCCACGTCCCAGCCGCCCAAAGCCTGAGTGACCGCCCCAAAGACAAAGGACAGCGCCGCCAGCACTCCATTTTTCACGTTCGCAAGGTTTTCCATCTCATTCCCTCCAATTTAAATTGTCCTCCTGTTTCCACAAGCATACCAGGGGCAAAGTGGGATTGCGACGCCACTTTTATCCCCAGGGATTACTTTCCGACTTCCAGCCCTTATTTGTGCTCTGCCACAGCGCCGCCCGCTCCCGGCTCGTGAGGCCGGTCAAGAGCTTGATCGCCGCCTCTGCTTCGGCCTGACTGGTGCTGTCGTTGCCGTCCTCGCTGACGACCTCGCAGGCCAGCTTGTAAAGCAGGTATTCCTCCGGCGTGATCCCGGCCTTGTCCAGCTCCTCCAGCTTTTCGGTCAGGGCCTTCTCCCCGGTCACGTAGCCGTAAAGCCGGTCCTCCGCCCGCTCCCGCTGTTCCTCACTGGCCCGGCGGTATACCTGCGTCCCGCTTATGGCCCGCTCCACTTTGTCGTACTGCTCCTTCTGCTCCGGCGACAAATAGCGGCTCTCAAGATCTTGAACGCTCTCCACGCCCTGGTCATTCTTCATCCGTTTCTCCATAGCGCTCTTGATCTTCTCCTCCGGGAAACTGCCGCTCTGGACCATATCGGCGTAGATTTCCTCATAGGCCCCGGCGTCCCCCCGGTAGGCGGCGTAAAGCACGTTGTAATAATCTGCGGAGTGCTTTTCTGGGTCCTCTGTCAGCTTGAGGGCCTGATATTCCCCCAGATACTTCCCGCTGATCTTCACGCTGACCTGCCGGTAGACGGCATTAAACAGATTCATGATATTTTCGTAGGGGACCCCCACCGCCTTGCTGATGTCGTCCAGATACCCGTCCAGTTCCAGCCGGGCGGCGTTCCAGCCGATCTCCTCCCCGGCGGCGGCGTTCTTCACCAGCCGCCCCACCAGCTCGGACAGGCCGGAGAAGGACTGCAAGGTATCCGTGAGGGCCGTCACCGTCACCGCATCCATGCCGTAGTATGGGTCCCCAAACATCTGACTGCTCAGGAGTTCCCAGGCATCGGCCCCGAAGGGGACCTCGGCAAACAGCCCGCTCACCATGTCTTTCCCCATCGCCTTGAGGAGAGATTCGACGCTCATCTCCCCCTCCTCGTCCTCGTACTTGTCCTTCTTGCCCCGGAATAGGGCCCAGGCCATCGTCATGCCGGCAAATACGGCAAGCTGGGCAAGCTGGCTCGTCACCGCCCGGCCCAGGTTTTTCCGGGCCGTCTTCACCTGGGCCGGACTGCCGCTCCGGCGTTTCGCCGCATATTCCGCCGCCGCATCATACAGGATATTGAAGTTCTGAAAGGGCTGGGTCTTGAACATAGCGAGGTTCGCCATCAGGGAATCGTCGCTCCGCAGGAGTTGGGGACGTTGCATGGTGGTATAGTTGGGCTGGGTCTCCTCGATGACCCGGTTATACACCTCCGCCACTGCCCGGTAATAGGCGTCCGTCCCTCGGTTCAGCGTCTTGTCGTTGTACCGCACGTAGTATTCCGACGCCTTCCAGAGCTTCCGGGTGGTCAGCAGATCCACCCCCTGGACCCAGTTCAGCACCGCCGGGAGCTGTCGGTTCTGGCTCTTCATGTCGCCCAGCTCCTTGGTGGAAAAGCCCTGGCTTCTGTACCACTGGAGGGGGGTATACTTGGCGATGAGATCCAGGTCCACCGGGCCATTGTCCGCCATCGCCCGGACCAGTGGCGTCCAGCCCAGCACCGCCGCCGCCGTGGGGTAGCTGGCCGCCTGCTTCATCGCCACGGACAGATTCAGCGTCAGCACCGCTCCGGCGTAGTTGCTCCGCACCCGCCCCAGCGCCTTGGCCCAGTTGTTTTTCGGGGCCGTGCCGCCCTGGAGGTCGGCCATCATCTTCTCCACGTAGTTGAAGCCCGTTTCGCCCCACTTGCGCTTGATCGCTTTCTGGACACTGCTCTCGAAGGCGTTCCGGCTTCCGTCCTCGTTGAAGCTCCCAGTGGTCACGCCCCAGATCTTGTTGAAGTTGCGCACCGGGACCGCCATCCCCACGTACTTCCCGTGCTGGCGGATGCTCTGCTCCACCACGGCGTCCACGTCCCGCAGGAGAATGGGATTTGCGGCGTTCACCCGCTCCTTCAGAAAGCCCATCCCCTCGATGGAGCCGTCGAACTTGATGCTCTCAAAGTCGCTCTTGGTGAAGCTGGTGTCGGTCTGAATGGGAAAATAGTTCTCCACCTGGGCCAGGGAGTACCCCTTGAGCTTTTCGGACACCTGATTGATGGCCTCCCGGCTCATGCCGTTGTAATAGTCGTGGGCCCTCCGAGCAAAGGCCCGTTCCTGAGCCGTCATTCCCGCCGTGATGCTCCGCACCTGGGAGGGTGTCAGTTTGACGGTGGTCCCCCTGGCGTAGGCTTCCGCCAGATTCCCCTTCCGATAGAGCGCCATGTCGGGCACGGTGATCCCGCCGTCCCGGATGTGCCGGAGGTTTTGGTCGTTCAGGCTGTGGAGATAGAGGGCCGTCCGCATAGCTGGGGTGATCTCCACCGTGACAGGTCCGCCCTTCGCCATGCCGGTAATTTGGATGGTCTCGGCCTTGGCCCCGGAGAAGGTCTTGCGGAAGGGCTTGTCCTCCGCAAAACTTTGGAAGGGCTTTTCCGCCCGCATCTGGTAATCCAGCATCGCCCGCTGGCCGTCGGCCAAGGCGTTTGTCACACGGAGGAGGGGGTCTGCTTCCACATACCCCGTCAGACGCTTCATTTCCCGCACCGGGGAAAGGGTCTCGGTCACGATGAACTTGTCCATCACGCCGCCCTTGCTCCCCCGTGCGGCCTCCACGTCCGAAATGACCGCCTCGCCCATGTGGTAAATGTCCCGCCGGTCCTCCTCGTCAATCAGCCTGTCCTTGGTCCGCATCTCGTTCTCAATGTTCAGCAGGATTTCCGTCAGCTCGGCCACCTGGGCCGGGGACAGAGTGTCAACGGAGACTTTTTCCAGCCTGGCGATCTTGGCCTCCGTGGCCGGGTCCGAAATAAAGTCCGGGTCGGTGCGCTTCTGGGTCTCATACCACGCCTTCAAGTCAGACAGCTTCGTGATGGTCTGGCCCGTCATGCTCTTTGCCGTGGTGTCCAGCTCTCCGATGTATTGGTTCAGAAGCGCCCGGTTGGCCTCGGGCATCTTCTTGTTTTGCAGACGCTTGGCAATCTCCAGCAGACGGGACCTGGCCTTGGAATCCGCTCGTCTCTCCCGCTGTCCCTGCCGGATCTCGGCGTAGTGCTCCTTGATCCGGGTCACCCGCTCCTCTCCCCTGGACCGCTCCCGGCTGACCGCATCCTGTACCCGCTCCCGGCCCTGACGCCGGATCTCCTCGATGCGGGCGTTTTTCTCCTTCCGAAGCCGCTCCAGCTTCTTGTTGTCGTGGATCTTCTGTGCCGTGAGTTTTTGTTCCTGCCGGTCCGCAAAGGTGGGGGCCTGCTGGGGCAGTTCATAGAACCGCTCGATGAGGTCGGCTGCCAGGTATTCCACCGCTCCCTCCGCCTCCGGGCCTGTGAAGGCGCTCTCATATACCGGCTCCAGGCCGTCCAGCACGTCGGCAATCTGGAGAAGTTGGTCGGCGGGGTTGGCCTGCCGGGTCTCGTCGAAGAACTCCGGCCACTTGGCGGACAGCTCTTTGTAAACCGTGTCCACGGCCTGCCCATCGGCCACCGAGAGTTTAAGCCGCCCGGCGTTGTCCTTCTTGAACTGCTGATAGCCCCCCGCCATGTCCAAATCGGCCCACATGCTCCGGGGCACGTTGAGTTTCACTTCCCGCAGATACGAGCGCAGGCTGTTGTAATCGTCATAGAGGGGATTCCCCTGCCGCACCGCCTCCCGGAGCACGTCCGCCGCCACGTCCACGGCCTCCCGCCGCAGGCTTTCATATGTCAGCTCCGCCCCATGCCCGTCCACACCGGCGGCCATATGGTCGTACATGGCCTGAAGCCGCCCGGACAACGCCCCGCCGTCATACCCGGATGCGTACTCCGACAAAACGGCCTTTGCCGCACTCTGCACCGCCTTGGTGTCCGTCTTGGGGGCGGGGGTCCGCTTCATCTGGGCTCTGAGGTATTCGTTCAGCTCCCGAAGCCGGTCCGCCTCCGCCTCCGGGGTGGTGTCTTTCAGGGAAAACTTAGTGTTGCCTTCCTCCCCGGTTTGGGATATAATATCCTCAGCAGAGGAAGCTCGGGTGTCCATAGTGGGTTCGGTAAAACCGTCCGCCGCTATTGCCTGACGACTTCCTCTGATTTCTTTTATATCATAGAGATAGGATTTCCCGTCCGCATCATTTCGGACCACCAGCTGGGCAGAATATGGGGTATAGTGATTGATGGACCCATTCTGATTGAATACCGGGACAGCAAAGCGAGTGTCGTAGTAATACCACCCATTTTGAGCCCGCTTTCCATGCTTCCCGCCTGTGTCTGCTCCAAACTGCGGATTGTCCGCAATCAAGATCATGTCGCCAAGGACACCCGCCGCCTTAAACTTTGCTTTTTTCAGGCGGGAAAAAAGGGTTTCAGTATATTCAGAGCGGGTATACTCTCCGGGCAGGTCTTTCCCGATATATACCGCCTGAGCGTCGCTCAAGACCGTGGAAAACACCTCATCAGAAACCAACCCTTTGAGATACGCTTCCACCGCCTTTCGGTCACTGTCGAACTTCCCTTCCAAGACGGCAATGGCCCCATCCTCGTCGAATTTGATGCTGTATTTCGTCCCGCCGTCGGTCTCCTGACCGGCGGCGTTGTTTTGTTCGTTCAGCTCCGCCGCCTGCCGCTGGGCCTCCCGGAAGGCGTCTCTCCACAGCTTTTCCGCCCGCTCCAGGGTAGGCTCCGCCCGGCCCAGCTTTTCCTTGATGGTCTGAACCAAATTTTTCAGCGTATCAAAAAATTTACGGGCCACGGTTCGGTCGTCGTGGATCAGCTGTTTGACGCTCCCCTCATCGGTGAGCAGTTTCCCGGAAAAGCCTGCGGCGATCTCGTCCATGACCTCCTCGTTGGAAAGCTGGAGCCTCCCGTCGCTGGCTTCGTAGTAGCGGCTGAACATCTCCTGGACGGCGTTCTCCCCATAAAAGCGCAGAGCATAATCCCGGAAACTCTTATAAGCCTCCGGGGCAAGCTCCTGGATTCGGTGGGTCAGCTCGTGCCGAATTACAACCGTCACATCGGCGTCCGCCGCCAAATGGACCACTCCGTCCCGCAGGTAGCCGTCGGCGTCGCTCCGCCCCTGGGCCGTGCCCGCCGTGGCGTCGATGACGACCTTTGCCCCCAGGGCACGGGAGAGCTCGTGCAATTCCTGGGCCTGCCGGGCGGGAAGCTGGGCGCTGTACTCGTTCTGGATCAGCCCGGCTTCCTGGTTGTACACCGTCACCAGCCCCGCACCGCCCTTCCCCCGCTCCAAGCTCACCTTGGCGTCATTCTGTCCGGCGGTCCAGGCGGCGAACTTCTGGGCACTGGTAAGGTCGCCCGAGAACTCGGAGCGCACCTGTCCCATGGGCTTCCCGTCCATTCCGGCGTTGTAGTAGTGGAAGAAGCCGCCGGTATAACGGGTCACGTCCCCGTCTGGAAGCAGGGCCGCCTGATACGCCTTCTTGCCGCTCTCCCCCAGCGCCACCCCGCCGAGCACTTGGGAGCGGGTCACGGCGCTCTTCGCCGCAAGCCCCGCCGTGCCCTTCTCCGTGCTGGCCGTCCCCTCGCCCTGGGCGGGGGCCGTTGTGTCCGTGCCGGGCCTTGCAAAGGTCTCCACGGCCTCCTTGACGGCTTTCCGCCGCTGGCTCTGGCTCATGGTGTCCTCCAGCGCCAGACCGGCCTCCCTGGTCAAGGTCTCCACGGCGGCGGTATCGGTCAAGACACGCTCGGCCACGGTATTGCTCACCCTGCCGTCCTGGGCCAACTGCTCAACGGCGGAGCGCAGGGTTTCGTTGCTCCTCGCTTGCTCCATGCGCCCGCCCACGTAGCCGATGGCCTGGGCCCCTGTGCCGAACACGCCGCCGGAAATAGCCCCGCCCAGCCCGGCAAGACCCACGTTTACCACGCCGATTTGGTAGAAGGCCGCCTTCTTGGCCTCCTCTTCGCTCATCCCTTCGGCCATGAGCTGGCCGACCAGCTGTTCAAAGTCGGAGATGCCGGTTCCGTCATAGATGCAGTAGTTGACGGCGTTCTCGATGACCTCCGCCGACATTTCCCCCAGGGCCTCGGAGCCCATCTGTTTCACCAGCTCCACCACGAATTGCCGGAGGTTGGCGGGAGCCGTGCGGGCCAACCGGAAGATATTGTCGATGGGCAGTTTTTCCGTCACGTACTCCGTGGCCCCCACCAGCGTGGAGGAGAGGGCCGCCTGTCCCGGCGTGGCCCCGGCCTGAAGGTCGGAAAGGGTCTGTCCCCCGGCGGCGCTGGCCGACATGAGGATGAGGGCCGCCGGTTCCCCGAAGGGCATCTGGGCCAAGTTCTGGAGGATGGAAAGGCCCGTGTCGGCCAGGAACCCGGCGGCTTCTCCGCCCCCCTCTCCCAGGTGGGCCTCGCCCCACTCCACGGCGGCGGCGTGGACCCCGGCGGCGGTGTTCTGGACCCCGTGGGCCCCGCTGAACCACTGGGAGTTGGGATCGGTGGGCTCATATTCCCCGGTGACAAGGTTTTTCCCCGCCTGTCCCAGGTTTGCGGCGAAGGCGGCGGGCTGGAGATAAGAGTTGACGGCGTTACCCACGGCGGCGGCCCAGGGGTGCTCCTGGGCAAGGGCCTGTTCCTCTCCGGCCCGGACCCCCTTCTCCCTGGCGTTGGCCTCCCAGGATACGATCTCCAGGTAGTCCCAGGCCCGTTCATAATCCTGCCGCCCTATGTAGCTGAAAAAGGTGTCTCTCTCGTCCGGGGTCAAATAGGCGAGGCCGGGAGACTGGGAGAAGTCCCCATTCCGCAGGGCCAGTGCCGCCCTCTTGGCCTTCCCCTCCGCCGTGGGAAGAAGGGTCTCCCCGGTAAAATCGGCCCGCTCTCCCGCCTCCACGCTGGGCTGAAAGTTCTCCCGCCGGGCCATCGTCTCATAAAAATCCCGGTCCGCAAGCCGCCGGGCATGATAGCTCTTGTTCTCCATCGCCCCCCGGAGGTTGGTCTTTTTTCCAGCCTCTTCGGCCAGCTCGTCGGCCTCCTGGGTGAGGGACCGGGCGGCGGCGGATTCCCCGCCCATCTGCACGGCGGCCTCCCGCTTGTTCTGCGCTTCCAGCTTGAGCCGGTTGGTTCTCTGCCCAGAGGTCTCCACAATTCGGGCGGCTTTCCGCTCCGGCTTTTCGCTCTCTTTCCGCACGGTTTTCCCACCGTCAGGCACTTTCACTTTTTCCGCAGCAGGGGGCGTGTCCTCCCGCTGTGACCGCTGGAAGTCCCTGGCCGGGATTGTTTTCCCGAGAACCGGTGTCTTGGTCTTTCCCGTATCCGTCTCTCTGGTCGTGCGGCGCACATTCCAAGCCTCTCCAACGGCCTTTTGTGGGGCAGGCAAGGACGCCGCCGCTCCCGTCCCCCGGCTGGACCCCGACCGATGATTCAACGAGGTTGTTCCAAGCGCCGTCGCCCCCATATCGGCATCCGCCTTTCGGGCTTTCGCCAGCGCCCGGTCATACAGTGTCCTCCGTCCAGCCACCGACAAGTCAACAGCCCCGGAAGGAACGGCTGCGCCGCCGCCCTTTACGGCGCTGTCAAATTCCTGCGCCCTGCGCCGTGCCCTCTCCTGGATGCTTTCGATGCTCATTTATATCCTCCTCACAGCAGGCCGAACTTATCCAACAGCCACTTGTAATCATCCTCAGAAATACCGCCGCCCTGATATTCCCGGTTGATCTTCTCCAGCTGATCTTCCCTGGACGCATAGTATTTCTGCAAGTCGGTATAAAGCCCCTTGGCCACTGCGGATACCTTGCCGGGATCGTATTCGTAGTCGCCCTGATACTCTCCATAAAGCCCCGTGGAACTGGAAAATCCGTACTTTTTATAATTGTTGGCAATGAAGCTCTGCGGGTGTCCGCTGGCCCTTGCGGCGGCAAACAGGCCGTCGTAATCCGGCTCTCCCGAGGTCTTGGAAGTCCCGCCTTTTCCCTTGTTGTACAGGCCGGCCAATTCCGCCCCCTGGACCTTGGACAAATAGCCTGTGTTCACACCCTGCTCCTTCAATTTGGAAAAATCCCCATACTGGGCGTACCAATCGGCCAGCTCACGGGCGGCGGCATCCTCATCCATCTTCTTACTTTTGGCGTACTCATCCACAAGATTCTGGGTCTGCTCCGGCGTCAGATTCCACAAGGCGGCAAACCCGGAATAATCCCCGGCGGCGGCCAGCCAAGCCGCCCGGTCAGCATCCTTGTTATACTGTGCGTCCCCTCGGTTATCTGCGTATTCTTGGTTATAGCGTTGGTCGTTGACTTCATCACGCCCATGCTGGTAGGCCGTTTCGGAATTGTACCTCTCATCGGCCAACTGATCCCGGCCCGCCCCGTAGGCAAAGCTCCTGTCCGTGTTGAACTGCCCCAGCAGGTCGGCATACCGCCCATAATCGGTCCCATCCAGGCCCAGAAGCATCTCCAGGTTGGAGCGCAGGGTGTCCCCCTCGCTCTGGTACATCTCATAGGCAAGCTGTCGGAGCTCCGGCACCTTGTCGGCCAGCTTCCCCATATAGTAGTCGTTGGCCTGTCCAGCGGCGGAGGCGGCGTAGGAGGAGGCAAGCCCCCCGGTTCGGGCGGCCACCTCCCCAAGGGTGTCCTGCATCGCCCTCTGGCCCTCTCTGGTGTAGGTCTTCTTGTACTGCTGATAGGTGGGGTCATTCTCCGGGTCGTAGTCGAAAGCCTCCCGCCCCAAGATCCGCTTGGTGAGGGCGTCGATCTGATCCTGGTACCTGCTCACAAAGGAGGGGGCGGACTGATAGGAGAACCCCGACCCGCCGCCGGAGGACCCGCCGCCGGAACCCTTGGAGTAGTAACCCGTTTTCCCCTTGATGTACTCGATGTCCTCATCGGCGTGTTCAGCGGCGTAGCCATATTTGTTTCGGGCCTGGTTGGCGGAATCGTTGGCCTCACGCATCCCGGACACGTCCCCAGCCTCCCGGGCCTCCTGGTACTTGCTCCCGTAGTCGGAGAGGATCTTATCCAGCTCTTCGTCGCCGCCCTCGTATTTCGTATATGCCACCTCGTCGCAACCTCCTATCTATTTTCCAGTGCGGTCACCCGGTTTTCCAGGGCGGACACTCTGTTTCCCAGCCCGTTTACCTGTCCCCGCAGAGAGGAAAGGTCGGTCGCCAAAGAGCCAAGCCGCCCCTGGGCCACGGTGATTTCCTTCCCCTGCTTTTCCACCGTGGCCGCCAGCTCTTGGGCGTCCTTCCTCATCTGCGTAATGGCGTAGTCAATGGCCTCCTGCATCCCGGAGACATAGTTCGTCAGCGCCCGCAGGGACTTCACCGGGTCCTTCTGATCCACCTGCGGGGGCTGGGTACTGAAAACGGCCACCGATCACACCTCGCTTCCCGTATCGAACTCCCGCACCAGGCTCTTCACCACGCACGCCCCCCTGCCCGACAGCCGCACGGTAAAGCTGTCACACCGGGTGGGCAGGATAGGAACCGTCATAGTCCCCGCCCGGCTGTCCGGGGTAAGGTACACCTGCCGGAAGGGCCCGCCGTCGGCGCTGACCTCCACCTTAAGCCACGCCCCCGGCTCCAGCTCCAAGCGCAGATACAGCCGGGAATAGCCCTTGCGGTTGTGAACGGTCTCGTCGAAGGGGTAAAGGGTGGCGCTCCAGGCCACCCGCTCCTCTCCTCCCCGGCCCGTGCTGTAAACCTGTCCGTCCCCGACGTCCAGGAAATACAGCGCCCCGTCCAGGCCGGCAAAGTCGGCGGCGTGGGTATCGTCCTCCCGGAGCCAGATGCCCCGCAGGGTGTCATAGACCCACAGCCCCCATTCCCCCGTGGCCTCGTCGGCCATGGAGATGTAGTACCGCTCCCCATCGGTGCCCGCCACAGCGTCCCGGAACCGCCGGGTCCCGAAGTTCTCCGTCAGCAGTTCCGGGGTCCCGCCGGTATAGATGTACACCCCATTCCGCCCGTGGTAAAAGAGGGCTTCGTTGATGGTGACAAGGCTCTTCTCGCTCCCCCGGCGCACCCCCTGAATCTGATAGGTGTACAGCTCGTAGTTTTTAGGGTTGGTGCCAATGATCTTGTGTACGCAATCCTCTTTGAAAAAGAGCACGTTGGAGCCGGAGGCGACGCACCCGGTAAAGGGCCCGTCGGAGCCAACGGCCACGGCGTAGCCGTCGGTGGACAGCCCGTCATAGACCTTGAAGTTGGTGGGGTCCCCCAGGGCGGAGGCCCAGATGGTGGAGCCCTCCGCCCCCCAAAGCCGGTTGTCACACTCGCATATGACCTCCAGCTCGGGCACCGTCCTGGCCACCAACGCCTCCCCCGCCTCGGTCCCCGCCGTGAAGGTGTTTTCATAGAAGGTCAAACTCCGCTCCTCCAGGGAGCGGACAATGGAAGTCTTATTGTTGGCCTCCAGCGCCCCGGAACACCCGCTGATCTCCACGGCGTCCCCCACCTTGAAGATCTCGCTGAGTTTGGGGTAAGTATGGAGGACGGCGGCGTGGGACATATAGCTCACCGTGTACACCACGCTCCCCGTCTCAATGGAAGCCGAGACCCCAGTCACCACCCGGTATTCCTTGGGCTTGTCCGCCACCAGAAGAATGTCCCCGGCCTTCACCTTGGAGATCTCGGTGGAGGCCCCGCCCTGGGTGGTGACCGCCCCGGTAGAGCGGTCCACGCTGGCGGAGGTGTACACCGTCAAGCTCTCCCCCGCCCCCAGCTCCAGCCTTCCGGCCTCCCCCTCCTCGTCGTTCCAGGTCTGGGCCGCCACGGTGAGGGTGTCGGTGGTGAAGCTCAGATTCCCGCCGTATACCGGGCACTTGGCCTCCAGGGGTTTGAGCTCTTCGGCCTCGGTGTCCAGATACACCTTGTCCGGGAAAATCACGATCTTGGTATTGAGGGCGGCAAAGCTCTTCTCCCCGGCGGCCACCTGCCCCACCACCTTCCCGTCGTAGCGCAGGTCGGTCCCGTCCACCACCAGCAGTTTTCCCTTTCCATAGAGGGCCGTGGGGGCGATATACCCCTCCTCCGCCTTCCGGGGCGGGCGCTGGGACAGGGCGGGATACCGGGCGGAGGAAAGCCCCTCACTCTCCCTCAGCTCCCCAGGGCTTCCCCCCTGCCCGTAGCGCACCGAGCCGAACCGCACAATCTGCTGTTGGCGCTTGGAGCCGGAGTGGGGCAGATACGGCAAATCCATTAAAACCGCCCCTTCCATCCGCCGCCGCTCAAGGGCCTGTGATCCCTCCGCCACTTCCGGCGGAACTCTCCCATAGCGGCGTTGAACAGCTCCATATCGTTGTTGTAGCCCGCATACTCCCTGTCGTGATAATCGATCATAGCGAAGAGGTAGAGGTCGTACAGCCGGTCATAGGGCGGGTCTACCAACAGCGGCTTGTCCCCCTCCTCCGGCCATACACGGGGCGGCGTGGGGCTCTCTCCCTCCTCCGTAAGCGGGGAGGCCGTCACCTCCTGATAGATCTTTCCATCCAGATCCATAAGCCACCGGGCCTTGTCGGCGTCGTCGTAGGGATTGACCTTCACCCGGTCCACCCGCTCAATGATTTCGTTGACAGTAGGCATCCGCCCTCCTCCTTTCTTCTCCCGCTTTATGTATTCGTTCTGATCCCCCAAACACGGAGCACCCCAGCTCCGCTCCCTGTCCCAAGCTGACCTGTGAGCAATCGGGCCTGAAGCAGTCCGTTCATGGGATATCCCGTCCCGCCATTTCCAGGCAGTTGATAAAAGGCGCTCTCGCCTGAATGACTACTGGCGATGAATATTACGCCCCGCCAAATTTGCTGGCTCGTCACCCCGGCGTTGTAGGCGGCGTTCACTGCTACCGACAGAATAGCATTACCGCCAACCACCAAATATCCGTGCGTATAGGCTGAGGTAAACTCAGACCCGTTCGTCCACAAAGCCGTCAGCTCCAAATCCATTTCCAGTTTCAGCAGATCATACCGGCGGGCCATATTCTCGGGAAACGCAGTTCCAGCGCTGGACCAGTTTTCGTTTGTTTTCAGCGTCTTTGAAAATACTTCCTCCGCAACCAGCTCCCAAGGTATCGCCCCTCCGCCGGAAATGGCATGTACAGGCAACTTACCCATGCGCCCACCCCCCTTCAGGGGACGTCAGGCAAACCGAAGGTAGTATATGTCGTATGTGAGACCTTCTCGTACCGCAACGATTGGTTCTGGGTCCGACCTGATTCCCGCTTCGGTCAAGGTCTCCCAGGTCGACCAGACCTTCATGCACGCACAGCCGTTTGACTGAAAGTCGTTTCTTGTCGCAAGAATTAGATCCCCGGTTTGAGGTACAATCCCAGCCGCCGCAATTCTGTCCGCTATAAGTTGGTTCTGCCAAGTTACTACTAGGGTCCACTTCGCCAATACTGAGCCTCCGCCGCCCAGCTTGGCCACGCTGGCGGCCCCCATTACCGGCGCCTCCTTGTGCAAGACGCCCAAGGCTTACAGAGCGCCCCCCCCCGGTAATTTCTGTAAATTACAAGCTTTTTGTTCATTTTGCTACCTCCGCTTCCGGCGTCACCGCCGCCACCAGTTCGGTGTACTCCTCGTCGCTGAGACGGCCCAGCGCATAGGTCAAATCGAACTTAAGCGCAAGTTCGGTCGTGTCTCGCCCCAACCGCTGATAGGTGCCGATCAGGGTCTTGTAGATGATGTACGTACTGTTCATACCGTTTTCCCCCTAAACGTTAAATTTCGCTCCATAGATTCGGATGATGCCGCTTGCATCAACATTGGTCCCGTCCCCTCCGGCTTTGAGCTCCAGGACTACTTTCGTATCCGACACCATTACGCAGTTCCCGCTACTCGTGGCTTTGGTATGGAATGACCCGTTCAGAGCCCGAATTAAAAGGAATCGCTTTGTCGCAGTGGTGGCCGCTCCACTTTTAGTTACTAAAGCCGGGCCGGAACCACCAAGCAAAATTTGGCCAGGATTTACCACAGCGCCGCTTATGGTTACGGTGGTATCAATGAATAAGAGGTCATATCCCTCTCCAGAATACGCAATGTCCTGATAGGCCACATGCACAGCGCTGGCGTCCTTTTTTCCGCCGCTCATGCTGACATTTTCCTCCGTGAGCTTTTCCCACATAAGTCCCCCGCCGCCGGAAATGGGGTCAACAGGTATCTTACCCATGCGCCCACCCCCTCTCGGGGAATCGCTTACAGGAAGGCCACGTAGAAATAGCGCAAGTCTTTGACATTCCAGCTGTAGCCGTTCTGAGGACCTTGCAGCCGCAAGGTATCTCCGTCAATTTCCACGGTTTCGCCATTCGATTCTTTATGAAGAGCCTCACGGGTAACAAGCGCATAAGCCATTGTGTACCCATACTGTTCCTTAACCAGGAGGACCATCTGCGGTTGTACCCCAAGCTCAACAACACGGGAATAGGCGCTTTGTGTGATGTGGTCTCCGAAGTAATAACCACACGTGACTTTATGCTCCGCCGCCCCCGGCGCAACAGGGATCTTAGCCATGCCAAGACCCCCTTTTGTGCAAGATGGCAAGTGTTACTACTTGCCACCCCCCCCCCGTCCCATTTTCTGGTAATTATGCACTTTGACCATTTTTTGCTCCTTCCCCGCTGAGGCCCAGCTCCACGAGGCTGAGCCGGTATTCATGATCGGCCACCAGTTCCGCCGTGGCCTCCTCCAGGGTCATTTCCGCCGGGGCGGGCTCCGGCTCCGGGCCGGGGACGGACACCGGCTGGCTGGTGATAATCAGCGTGTTCCCCGCCATCTCGTGCCGGGCGTACCCGCTCACGTCGATCTCACGCAGAAGGAAGCCGTCGTCGGTATAGAGCCCAACCGTATCCCCCAGCTCCCCCGGCCCGCCGTCCGGCAGACAGAACCGCAGGGGGTCCCCCTCCAGCGTGGGGGTACCTGTACAGCGGTAACGCTGGCCATTTGTCTCGATGTACACGTAAATTACCCCTCTCTCAGTCTCACATAGAAAATGTCAAATGCCACGGTGGCGGAAAACCTCCCATGGACAACGGGAAATTGGTAGCGGGTGGAAGAGCCATCCAGCATAATCCATGTCCCACTGCCGCCATCTTGGGATAGACACGTGCTGGCGTTTCCCAATGGTTCGCCATCCTCCATCGCCACTACCATGTCTCCAACCCGGGGCGTGATCCCCGCCCCTTCCACCATGTCTAAAACACCCATTCTTGCTGTCCCAGTCATGGTTTTCTTTCCCAAATTGATAAGCGCAGAGTTGCCGCCCATGCCCTTATACACCACATCCGCCTTCCCCATGCTACCTTACCCCCTTGATCTTCACCTGGAAGGAGATCTCCGGCTTGGCGTCCCGGCAGGTCAGCTTCACGCCCCCCGCCACCGTCTCCGCCTCGCAGGCCAGGCACCCATACGCCTTTTCGTAGAGTTTCCGGGCGCTGGCGTCCGCAGTGTCCACCGGGAACACCCCGATATGCTCATCCTCCGCCGTCACCTCGGCCACGCTCACCGTCTGCTCCCACGGCCCGCTCCCGGTCCACGAAGCCACATCCACCGTCACCGTTACAGGGGCCACCAGAGAAGCCTTTTCGGCGGCGGCGGCGTCAGCATAGGCAAATACGTCCTGCGCCTTTCCACTAGGGTCGTACACCGCCTTTGTCATATCTCCGGGGTTTGTGGGATCACGACCCTTCGGAATTTCAAAATCAAAGACCGGGGCGGCGTCCGGGCTACCCTCCCGCCGGGTGACGGTTGCGGGACGGTCGGAGGCCACCGTATCCACCGTCCCAACCTGAATGTTTGGCGTCACGCCGTCGGCACCGGGCGGGCCCTGTTCTCCTTTGGGCCCCTGGATACCCTGGGGGCCTTGGATGCCCTGATCCCCCTTTTCGCCCTGAATCCCCTGGGGGCCCTGGGCCCCGGTCTCACCCTGCGGGCCCTGGGGGCCCATCTCTCCCCGCTCCCCCTTGGGCCCCACTACCTGCCCTAAATCAAACGTAGGCAACCTTCACACTTCCTTTCCTCAAATGTCCAGGCAGAGGTGCCCCGAACCGTTGATGTAATAGTTCGGCTGTTCCTCGCCGGTATATGCGCACAGGAGATGCCCGGCGGCGTCCACGTTGAAGGCCACCATCCCGGCGGTGGAGACCGCTACCCCATTGATCCCCCGCTCTCCTTGTGGGCCCTGGGGCCCTGCCTCTCCCTGCGGGCCTCTGGGTCCAGCCGGTCCAGGGGCCCCAGCTGGGCCTTGCAAGCCCCGCTGTCCCTGTTTCCCTTCCGGCCCGAGCTCTCCCTGGGGGCCCTGCTCTCCTTGAATTCCACGCTGTCCAGCGGCCCCCTGCGGGCCCGCCGCTCCCTGGTCCCCCTGTTCACCCTTGGCGGCAATCTTGATCCAGAAGTTCCCCCGCTCTCCGCCGCTCTCGGCCACATCCAGAACCGGGTCCACCCCCTGGCATGGGGCAACACAGAGATAGGAGCTTCCACGCCGGGAGACCTTATTCTCTCGTACATAGGTCTTATCCCCGTCCCACGGCTCCCACACCCTGGCGGCCTCAAGATCCCTCACGGCCCCGCCCACAAGCTCGGTGACCTGGGGCATGATGCCCTCGATCTCCGCCTGGAGCTGAAGGGCCTGTCCGGCGGTGGGCTCCGCCGGGGAGTAAAAGCCGTCGTTTGGCCGAACCTCCAGCCGGTCGGTGACGGAGTAGGCCACCCGTCCCGGCGTCCCCTCTGCCCCCGGCTCGTATCCCTCCAGGGTAAAAGAGCACCATCCGGGCACCGCCATAGGCTCGGAGGGAATGGGCGTCTCGAAGGTCAGCGGGTCAGGTGTGCCCCCTGCCTCAACAGCCTTCGTTACCGGCGTATAGAGGATCACTGCCACCGGGTTTTCCCCGGCGGCATCCCGCCAGATGATGCGTTTTGCGTACCCCTCCCAGGTCTTGTCCAGCGTCAGCCGCAGGGTGGTGACGTTCCCCTCCCCCTGCACTCCGGCGTTCTTGCTGTCCTTGCGAACAAACTCGCCGGCCACAATGACATTGATTTCACGAACTGCCAATCTCTCACCCCCTCAAATAAAGAAAAGGGAGGGCAAGGGCGCTTGGTGCGTCCCGCCCTCCCATGGCCGTGTCATAGGATTCCACCTGTGTCCCGCGGCTGATATGAAGTTGGTTCAGCTCATGCCAAGGGCCTTCGCCTTGTCGGCGTACTCCCCGGACAGCCCTTCGATCAGCTCGGCGGTGGCCGTGTCCTGGTCCATGCTCTCCTGGAGGACCTTTGCCACGAACCGGGGCACCATGACCTCCACGCCCCGCCGGATGCGGTAGCCCTTCCCGTTGACGGCCACAAACACGTCGGAGGCGTATTTGCCGCTGTCCTTGAACAGCTTCACGGGAATCTTCTCCTCATACCACTCCGCCGTTCCGGGCCGGGGGGCGGCGGGCTCCTTCTTGGTGGGCTCCTTCTTGGCGACCTCCTTCTCGACAGCCGCCTGGGCCTTTTCCTGGTCTTTCAACGTCTCATCCGTCTTAGACATGAAATCTCCTCCTTCTCAGTTCGCCACGCCGTCGCTGAACGTGGAAGCCGTCTCGATGCGCACCATGAACTGCTCCACCAGCCGCTCGGCGGTGAGAATAGCCTTCCACCCGGCGGTGGCCCTCTGGTTCAGGGGGTCGGCGGTCCCGGCGGAGCCCAACTGTTTGACGATGTGCTGGAGGCCGCCGCCCTCCACCTCGGTCACGCCGTAGGCGTTGGCCCCCAGGATGAGGGTGGAGTACACGTCCCGGCTCCCGGCGCTCCCGGCGGCGGTGTCCTTTCCGGCGTTGGCCCACTTCTTGGCCTCGGTGGTCTCCACGAAGCGGATGCCCGCCACCTTGCCGATCTCCCCCTCGTAGAGCTCGGTGGTGTCCTGGTACTGGTGGGGGTACTTCCAGTCCGGGTCCTCGGTGAGGTCGAAGGAACAGTCCGGGTGGATGATGCCCACCCAGGAGCCGTCAATCTGGACGGCGTTCTGGGTCTTGAGGAACCGGGCCGCCAGCTTGCACGCCTTCACGCTGAGGTAATGGTTTTTGGTGGCATCGGCGTCGCCGCCCACCAGCTGATCCCGACTGGTGACCTGCCCCTCGGCGTACTGCACGTTGGTGCCGCCGTTCAGGACTTCCCGCACCACCGTGTCCAGGGTGGCCCCGGCCTGATCGCCCAAAATCTGGGTGGCCTGGACCAGGTTATTGTCGATGGCCGTCAGCAACAGCACGTCGGACAGCTCCACGAAGTCGCCGTACTGGTGGATTTCGGCGGTGATGGCGCTGACGGACAGCTTGCTCCCCTGGGGGGTCACGCCCTCCGTGAGGGGATTCAGCGCCTTGGGCAGGGGATCATACTTGCGAAACTCGATGATCTTGCCCCCGTTCTTGGGAATGGGGTGCTTCTGTCCAAACTGGTCGTGGATCAGCTTGGGCTTGGCGCTGTCGATGAGATAGTCGGAGTAATAGGTCTTCATCTCGTCGGACAGGCCGGAATCGGTGGTGACGTTGGTCTGGCCGTCAAAGAGCCGGAGATTCACCGGCAGGTAAGCCGGGACCGGCGCAAAACGCTTGTTGTCTTTCATACTTTCTCCCTTCTCTGCCTCCGGGAAGAACTCAAAACTCGATCCGCTCTCCCCTGGCAACTCGTCTGGCGATCTCCGCCCTGTCCTTCCGGGTCAGCTTGGAGACGTCGGTTTTCATGAGCACACCGCCCTGGGGGACCCCTCCCTCCACGGGCCGGGCCCCCTTGGCCCGGATGCCGTCCACGACCTTCTTCTCGGTTTCCTGGGCGGTCTTTTGGACCATCTGCCCGGTGATGAGGTCCATGTGAAGGACCTCATACGCCTTTTGCATGGGGATGCCGGAGCGCAGGAGCTTCAAGAACTGAGGGTCCTTCACCTCGGCGTTCAGATCAAACTCCGGGTAAGCCTCCCGCACCTTCTCGGCGTCGGCCATCCAGGTATCCAACTGCCGCCGGGATGCCTCTTCCCTCTGCTGGCGGCGCTGGGCCTCCTTCAAGCTCTCGTTCTCCCTCTGCATCCGGGCGAAGTCCTTGTACTGCTCCACGCTCATCCCCGCCTCCTCGGCGGCGGCGGTCCAATAGGCGTCGTCGGCCTCGATGGCCTTCGCCAGCTTGGCCGGGTCCCCATCGTCCACGTGATACCGCTGGGCCAGCAGGTCCAAAATGGGCTTATGGGCGTTCATCTGCTCCTGGAGGGTCTTCACGTCCCGGAACCGGGCGTCAATGATGCGCTGGGTTTCCTCGGTGTATAGGTCCTTAAACTCCCCCTCCACCAGTGCCTTGAACCGGGCTTTCCGCTCCTCCGGGGTCTCTTCGGCGGGCTTGGCCTCCTTGGCGGCCTCACCCTCCGTCTGTTTCTGGTCCCCGGCGTCGGGACCCCTCTCCTCCCCCTCCGGGGCGGCCTGTTTTCCATAGACCACCTTCGGAGCGGGCTCACCGCCCGTCTTTCCCCGGCGGGTGGGACCGGGAAGCGCCTGGGAACCGCCCTCACTGGGGCCAGCCGGGGCCGGGGCCGCCGCCCCGCCGTCAAACAGATCCAGCCGGACCTCCAGAGTTTTACAAGTAAACATAGAGTTTCCTCCTTTTGTGTCCCCGCCTGAGACGGGCATTTCCCGGAGGAAACGCATCGTCTCAGGAAGGAGGACACCATAAGCATAGCAAGCCCTTTTTGCGCTTGCGACGTCACTTTTCAAAGTTTCAGAAAAAATTTTCGCTTTTTTTCACCTGGACATGCTCGGGGTACTGCCGTGCGATCTCCTCCAGCCCAACGGCGGCCATCTGGAAGGCCGCCGCTACCGCCCCGCCCCCCTCGGCTTCCAGCCGTACCTCTCCCGGCTCCAACCGCTCCTCCAGGCGTTCCGCCCCCACTCCCCGCAGGTAGTTTGCCAGGGCGTACACAATAGCGGAGCACCCGGCACATACCACGTCATGGCCGGGGTCATAGTCGGCGTGACCGTCCATCTCCACCCGCCACCGCTCCCCCCGGCGGCTGAATACGGCCCGTGTCATACCCCGCCTCCCGTATCCATGTCCGGCGTGGACCGTGCGGCCAGTCTTTCCATGAAGGGGGTGACCGCCCTTTTCTCCGCCTGAGCCGCCCGGGCGTTGACCCCGCCCCCGGCGGGCGATCCGCCCGCCTGCGGCCTCCCGGCGGCAGGCTCTTCCACCCCCATGTCCATGCCGGTCAGCTCTTGGAGCAGTCCGGCCATCTGGTCGACCTGCTGGCCCATCTGCTGGCAGAGGTTGAGCAAGGTCTGCCCCTGCTGGACCTGCTCCATCACGTCGTCCTTCCCCTCAAACTCCATCATCTGAAGGGCCCCAAGCGCCTCCTGGGCCCGCTCCGGGTTAAAGAAGCCCAGCCCGTACAGCTCCTTCGCCATCTCGTTCTGGCTGATGCGGGAGAAGGGGGAGCGCTTGGCCGCCTTCACCTTCACGTCAAAGACGGGCCGCCGGAACAGGGGCGTTCCCACGGAATCCGCCCCCACCTCCGCCTCCCGTATCTGGGCGTTGGAAAAGTCGGTGAAGTCATAGTTCCCGTCCTTCCCCGTGATGCGGAAGCTCCTGGCCTCGTCGTAGAACTGCCGCATGAGCTCGATGCACAGATAGTCGATGCGGGTATAGGCCCGGAAGGAGGCGGCGATCATGTCCCGGCTGGACTTGTTGCCCGCCTCCTGCAAGGCGGAAATGGCGGAAGCCGCCGTCACCCCGCCCCCGGTAGATCCCTGGGACACGTCCCGGTTGGCGGAGGTCTCCTTCAGCTCTTCCTGCTTCATCTGGAGCATGGTCACGACAATGGAATCCATCTGGGGCATCTGCACCGGCTGGATCTTCCGCTCATCCAGGCTCCCGGCCACGTGAACCATGGGATTCCGGCTGTCCAAGAACTCCTCCTCATTGATCCCGGCGTCCTCGCTGATGAAGTACCTGGGCCGGGCGGCCAAATCGGCGTACTGGAGCACGGCGGCGGACAACTTGTCGATGTAGAGCTGGGGGTCCTTGGTAATGGCGATGAGCCCAAACCCCGCCGGGCTTCCCTCCTCGGGGAACAGGGTGTCGAATACGAAGGGGTATTCCCCGTGATCGTACCAACCCCGCTCCCGGTAAACGAGCTCCCCCGTCTCCGGGTCCCGGTAATCCTCGGAGGAGAACAGCACCGTGTCTCCCACGAACTGGACGTACTGGAGGAGCTTGCGCCCATTGGCGGCGGGGGCTTTGTAATACCAGTCCACCACCACCGACTTCTCCGAGGTGTCCACGCTGTCGTCGTACACGTAGTGGGCCACGTCCACGCTGTCCCCGCCCAGCTTCCCTTTCAGCTCCGGGTGAGCCTCCTCCAGCAGGTCGTTGTCCTCCAAATGGACGTGGAACACGTTCCGGCTGTCCTGAATGTCGTTGATCCCCGGCTCCCAGAAGAGGTTTAAGAGGTCCACCGGCTTGATGTCGATATCCCCCAGCCCGTTTTCCAGCGTGGCGTTCCAGAAGACCCCGTACACCCCCGCCCCGTGCTTGAGCTTCTTCCACCAGCAGTTGGAGTAAGTGTCCTCAAACTCGTTGCGCTCCAGCACCACCGGCAGGATGGAGCCGATGGCGGAAGCGCTCTCCTTGTCCCCCGGCTCCCTGGGCAGGACGGTGGCCTCGGGGTAGTTGTCCATAGCGTCGGCGTGCTTGTTCATCAGGGAATTGAACAGCCAGGCGGAAGCGGGCTCCGGCTCCGGGTTCTGTTGGCCGCTCGTCCGCCTCAGCAGTTCCCAGTGTCGGAGCTTGTACCACCGCTCGTCCTCCACCACCCGCCGTTCCAGGTTGGCCTTCCCGTCCTTGTACTTCCGAAGCACGGCGGCGGCCTTCCGCACCTCCTCGGTGCCAATGCGGGCGGACTGGTCTATCAGCAACGCCGGACCCTCGTCGCCCCAAGCTCCGTACCCCTCGCTTCCGGGCAAGCCCGAAAGCTCACTCACTCCGCTGGGTCTCCTCCCCCCAACAAGGGCTTCGTCCTTGCCTGGGACCCCATTTTTCTTTTCAAACAAACCCAAAGTAAACCCTCCTGTCAGCTTCTAAGCCTTCCCCTGGGGGAAGGTGCCGCCCGCAGGCGGCGGATGAGGGGAACCTACCCCCTCCTGAACCACTCATACCGCCCCAGCTCGGGCTCGTCCACCCCCAGCGGGTCATACACCACCAGCGGCTTTGCCTTCCTGGTCCTGGGGGCAATGGGGTTTGCCATACACACGTAACGCAGTTCGTCGTAAATGTGATCCTCCCCATCGGTGTCCACGTCCTCCACATCTGTTTGGTCATAGACGAGATTGGGCAGGGTGCGGATAAAGTGCCTGCACGTCTCGAACACGTACAGCATGGGAATCCCCCCGTCGTCGAAGGCCAGCCGGTGGTGGACCTGCATCTTGCCGCTGATGCGCTCATGGTCCCCCCGGTCCCAGTAGACCCCTTCCCGCTCCATGAGGGCGGCCACGCTCTCCATCCCCCCGTCGTTGAAAATGGCGGGGTCGGCCACCCCGTGGATGCGCCGCCCCTTGAGGTTGGGGTCCTGGGCCTCGATCTCCCGAATGCGCCGGGCCACCTGCCCCGGCTCCCACTTCACGCCGGTGTTGGCCTTGCCGGTACACCCGTACAGCTCCCGGATGCGGTAGAGCCGCCGGTCTTGGTCCACGGCGTACCATCCCACGGAGAAGGGCCTTGAATACCCCCAGTCGAAGCCCCTCCAGACGGCCCAGCTCTCCGGCACCTTGAACGGGGCGATCACGTGGGTGTTCACCCTGTCCACGTATCGGGCGGGGTCGTTCTTCCACTCGGTAAAGACCTGCCCCTCGAAGCTGTCCCAGTTGCCGTAGAGCAGGGCGTCCCGCTCCGCCGGGGCCATCAGCGACAGATTGTCGATGTAATTTGGGTCGTTCTCCAACAGCTTTTTGTTGTCGAACAGCGACGCCCGGACGCATACCCGGCTCCGAAACCGCCGTTCGGTGTGCCCATCGGGAAAGCGGACCGAAAAGCCCTCCCAGATGGTTTTCTCGGGCGGCCCGGCGGTAATGAACCGTTCCTTGACCCACCCGTGCCCGATGCCGCCGGGGTTGGCGGTGGAGCGCATATACACCCGTGTACCCGGCCCGTTGGGCCGGTTGCGGCTGAACAGGTAGGAATACTCATCCCAGGTGAAGTGCGTCAGCTCGTCAAAGGCGATGAAGTCATAGGCGTGGCCCTGATACTGCACCCGGTCCTTGGCGTACTGCATGGACCCGAACCGAATCTTGGCCCCGCTGGGAAAGGTCCAGGCGTGGGCACTGGCGTTGTACTTGGCCCCTGGGAACGCCTTGGGGTACAGGGCCAGCGACTTGTCGATGAGCTCGGAGAGCTGGGGAAAGGTCTTGCGCAGAATCAGCGCCTTGTAATGGGGAATCTTGACCTGCCGAAGCGCCTCGGCCACCAGGGCGTCGGACTTGCCGCCCCCCGCCGCCCCGCCGTACAGCCCTTCATACTCCCCCCGCCGCATAAATGCGATCTGCTTCGGCTGGGGCGACCAAAGAACGTTACTCGCCATTTTCCACGCCCTCCCCGTTCTCCCGTACCTCCGGCGGGACCACCGGCTCCACATCCACGGGGGCCAGTTCCACCACGCCCGTGCCCTCGCTCTCTCCGCCGCCCTCCGGCTTGTAGCTCCACTTTTCCCGCCGCCGGTTGGCCAGCCAGAACATGATGGCGGTGGTATCCGCCGGAACGTGGACCTCGTCCAGCACTTCCACAAGCTCTTCCGTCTCGGCCCGCCGCTTGCCGGTCTTCGGGTCATATTCCACCCGTTTGACCTTGTAGTGCTTGGTAATCGTGGCGTTATAGCCGTGGCACTTTTTCAGCAGGTCGTTTTCTACCTCGATGTCTACGACCTCTTTTCCGCGCGCAAGGGCCGCCGACAGCGCCGGATACCGTGTCTTATAGTCCCGAAAAGTGGAATCCGCCACTCCCAGGTTGTGGGCGATCTGCTCCAAGCTCAACCCATCCCGTGCCCAAGCCTCCACCAAAACCAGTTTTGGAAGCACGTGCGTCTCATATTTGCTTTTCGGCAACGCCCCCGCCCCCCTTTTGTGAAAATGAAGTTTCCTTTTTTCAGGATAGCGGGCCTGTTTTTAAAAAGCGACATCACTTCCCGCATGAGCGAACAAAAAAAGAAAGGCAGGCCCCCACGCCCACCTTCCCCCTCTCCTATCCCCCCTACCCCCCTTCCCTCTCCCCCTTCCTCCCACACAAAGCGGTAAAAAAAGAGGGCCCGGTATTACTCCGGGTCCTCTTGATTCGGCAGAGGGTCATATTTTTCCAGGTATTGCTCCATGCAGGCTTTAAAAACTGCGTTCGGGTTTGTCCCCCTGGCCTTCGTGGCCGCCTTGAAGCGCTCGGCCTCTTCCACCTTGACCTTGCACCCCAAAACTGTCATGTTTTCCTTGTCCCACTTGTTGCGGGCCGTTTTTTTGGCTTTGGATACGGGCAATCTCACCCCTCCCCTCTTTGGTTTTATTGTATCACAGCCCGCAGAAGTTAAACAGTATCCATATTGTACAAAAGATACGGTTTAACTTTGTACATGTTGCCCCTTGCAAGATACTGTATAACCGTATATAATGCAATCAGACCAAGGGAAAACCCCAAAAAGCAAAGGAGGCTTTACCATGAAATACTTTGAGAACTGCGCCACCCTGGACGACCTGAAAAAGGCATACCGCTCCGCCGCCATGAAGCACCACCCGGACGTGGGCGGCGACCTGAAAACCATGCAGGCCATCAATGCCGAGTATGACCGCCTCTTCCCCCTCTTCAAGCTGGCCTATAACCAGACCGCCGTCGAGCCTACCCACGAGACCGCCGAGAGCACCCGCAACGAGTTTTACACCCGGAACGGGTGGAAGGGTAGCCGCTACAACATGAACATGTCGACCAAGGACATCAGCATCAAAATCCGGGAATACGTGAAAACGGCTTACCCCGATTGCAAATTCAGTATCACCACGCATTATGCCAGCATGTGCAGTGAGATCCGGGTCTCCCTCATGTCCGGCCCCTATGAGGCCCTTAAGGACGGCCAGACTTACCACAGCGTAAACCAATACCACGTGGAACGTGATCCGCTCCTCACCGACTGGGCCAAGGCGGTGCTGTCCGATGTGAATGACTGTATCAAGTCCTACCACTGGAACGACAGCGACAGCCAGATCGACTATTTCGACGTGAATTTCTACTATGACTTGGGCGTTGGAAAATGGGACAAGCCCTATACCGTGAAGGCCGCTCCCAACCGCCTTCCTCAGCCTGAGCCCGTTTCCCCCTCCTCCGGGGCCATCGTGGTAAAGATCAATCAGGATTTTAACGGCATTGAGGTTTTCTTTCCGGCCCGCCCCGCCCAGAACGTGCGGGACGCCCTGAAGGTCCACGGCTGGCGCTGGCACGGGAAAAAACAATGCTGGTACAACAAGAACACGGAAGAAAATCTCTCCATCCTCCGATCCATCACCGAGGCCCCCGGGGCCTGAAGATCAACCACAATCCCGCCCCGGAGGTCACGAGGGGAGCCGCACGGCGGCAGAAAGGAGCACGGACCATGACAGAGATTTGCTTTGACGGCGAGTTGAGTTTGACATGCGGCGGAAGTTCTTACATTCAGGGAGCAAAAGTTATCGTACCGCAAGACCCTACGATGAATCAAATCGTTACCGCCATCCGGGACGCTGGTTATATCTCTTTTAAGCTCCCGGGAATGCGGCGGCTGGTAAGAATCTAGAATCACACCCGCCCCGGAGGTCACGAGGGCAAAGGAGGAAGCATGAAGCAGTACAGAATTAGAGGGACGTGGTACACGGTAAAGGCCCGTTGCATTAGACAGGCCCTCCTGAAACTGGTGGACGCTGATGGCAATTTTACCTATAAATCGCACTGGTACACGAAAAGCCGCCGCAAATCATGGGCTGAATTTGAGACCAGCTACGGCTATAAAGGAATTTTGGAAGAGGTATAAATCCCCGCCCGCCCCTGAGGTCACGAGGGCACACCACAACAGCCGAAACGCCCTCCAGGGCGTCGGCGGGGAATGGCCTCCCCGCCCTGACGATGGCAGGCCGAAAGGAGTATCCCCCATGAGCTATGAAAACTGGTTCGACCCCGAAAGCTCCCGCTCCGATTCCCACAAGAATTTCACGTATTATATCCACGTCCAGGACCCGACCACACTGCTCCCGAAAGAAGTGGCCTACCGGGACGACGTGGCGGCCCGAGACATCGAATCGGCCCGTCAGCTCATAGCCGACTTGACCGAATACCGAAAGGCCCTGGCCGCCCGGTATGCCCAGCTCGCCACCATGCCTTACACCCTCCGCCTGGAGCTGATCCGGGAAAATCGCTATTACCAGAACAACAAAAAATGGTACTGGCTCCGCATCGTCCGCCGGTACGAGGACGGCACCGAGGCCAAAGAGCTGGAAGAGCGTTACCCCGGCCCGCAACGACATAAAGCGTTCGCCCGGTTTCGTTCCCTCCAGAAGGAGCGCCCAGGCATCGAGATCCATCAGGACACCGACAAACGACCATGGGAGCATTGATCCATTCAACCGCAGAAGGGAGAAATACTATGAAAGACCAATGGCGACTTGTTTGGGACCTGGACTGCGGCGGTCTCGCCCGCACGTGGTCCGAGCTTACCCCCACCGCCCACCGACGTATCCGCCGACTGGTGGGAAACGGCCATGATTCGGGGCGGCTTTCCCCCTCCGACTTGAAAAACAGATAGCAACACCGCCCCCAGGACCATTTAAAGTCCTGGGGGCGGTTCTCTTTCAAAGTGGGGCGTTTTTTATTTTCCCCATCGTGCTTTTTTCCGTTCATTCACCAACTCATATCCCATCAGGTAAGCGGCTTCAAGGGGATGCTTGTTACACCACTCTTCGGTACAGCGGTCAGGCCCAAGCGGACACACGTTGCAAGGGCCCGGACACATAAATCTCACCTGTGCGCTCCTGATATCATCAAAGACTGCTCCCGTCTTAGGATCTCGGAATTTCATGTACTGGCCTCCTTATTCCGTTCTTTGTGGCGGCGGATGAGCTCAGAAAGAGCCTTTGTATCTTTCTCGTCCATTTTACCGCTCCAGCCGCAAGAACAACGCAGAATATCTCCTGCGCCTCTATTGCCGCACATGTTCCCACATTTCGGGCAGATTCCGTCCATAAATACGAGGGGCTTGTCCATCTTATCCATTGTCATCCTCCTTCGGCGGCTCCGGTAAGTCCATCCAGTAGGTGACACGTTTCGTCCTGGTGCCATACACCTTCCACCAGTTGTTTATGTCCCGCATCCCACACTCCACTTTACCATCAGCCCGGCATACAATTACCGGTGCAAAACATTCTGGCAGCCGATCTTTGACGCTGATCCACTCACCCATCGTTCTGTTCCTCCTCTCCCTCCGGCAGGTCCATACGGGCGCCGCAGTTGGGGCAGTAGTTGTGCATTATCCTTGCCTGACTGCCACACAAGGAGCACCGATTACACCAGATAATGCTTTCGGTTCTAAGCCACCGCCCATGCACCACCGGCGCGGCGTCAACGGTTGGTGCTATGTTAAGCAGATGTACCGCTTTGCTCCCATCAGGAGCAGAAAGCCACTTCGTCCGCTTAAGGTCCTTTTTTAACGCCTCCCGGCTGATCAGATCATCCATGCCGGGCCTCCCATTCCGGGCAGTCATCCACACTTTTGTCTCCACATACTACGTTTTCCAGATACCATGCGCAGCACGCCGGAACATCGCTCTTGCTCATTTGTTCTACAACAAGGCAATTATCACATTTCATCTATCTTTCCTCCCCCGGCTCAAGCCAGACAATTTTGTTATTTGGGGCACACTAGCTGTGAGGTGATGAACATGTCCTACGTCAACCCGGCTCTGCGGCCCAAGTTTGAAACCCTGCCTATCGATCTGAAAAACGAGATCCTCGCCCGTGACGTCACTCTAAGCAATCTCAACGACCTGATCCACGTTCTCCAGGAGATCGTCGACGAGGCCGAGGCCGCCCCTTAATTGGGGCGGTTTTCTTTTGCCAAAGATACCTCTGTCCCACAGAACGGGCACGTCTTCAGCTTCTTACCCATGGGCGGCCTCCTCGTAATCTTGACAATCTTCTTCATCCTCGCAGCAGATTCGGCAACTGCAAATATCTTCTCCCAACGCACCGGACGCTCCCTCGTGGGTAGATTCAAAATACTTGCAGGAAATACAGCGCTCGTTCATTCTCCGCCCTCCCCGGCCCCCTGGAGGCCGCATATCTGTTCCCCAAAATACTCCTTGATCCGCTCAATCCGCCTTGGATCGGCAGAGTGTATTTCAATGAGATATTGATCCGGGTCCCGTTTGCGATCAACGTCATGCCGGGCTCTAAACTGCCGGTAGGCCCTGGCATACTCGTAGGCCGGGCCGAAGATGGTCTTTGCCGCCGCCGCCAAGCCTGGGTCGATCCACTCCGCAACCCGCAGTTCCTGCTCAAACCGGGAGCCGAAGGGACAGCAGGCGCACCCCGTCCGAGTGAAGCCATATTTGACGTACAAATCAGAGTGTATGACGCCCCGTCGCTCACAATAGACACGTTTGTCGGCGTCCGTAAGGTAAAACAACGGGCGGAACTGTGCGGCCTCTCCTGGCATGGACGGCTCGGAAAAGCAACTGCTGTACACCGTCGCCCTGGCCCCGCCCTCCGCTTGGCGGACACCCACGATATTGAGATCCGCCCCGATCTCCCGGATATAATCGTGGGCCACGTCCTTCTTGGCCCCCTTGCAACAGCCGTCGGAAATGCGGAACGTGGGCGGGTTGGCGGTCATGAACTCCTTGAGCAGGCGGTTGGCACTGATGTTGAGCTGGCTGCCATCGCCCCACTCGTTGCACCACCAGCGCAGGGCCGCTTTGCATTTGGGATAGCGGGCGTAAAGGACGTCGAAGGGCTCGTCCGCCCATTGAAATCCGTGGGCCTGAAGGCGGCTGATGTACCCTGAGATACGCTTGCTGAGGAATGGCAGGCCGCAGTTTTTGCATCCCAGCGGAACAGGGACCTTCGCCCTGCGGCGCTCGATGGTGATGTCGTACTTGGTCTCCAGAGCGGCCAGGTGGCGCTTGGTGGCGGCATACTCCAGGCCCGTGTCGAACCAGACGTAATGTATGGCGGCATGTGGATAATTCTTCCTCGGCTCCAACGCCTCGATCATGTCCAGCATTACGTCGCTGTCCGAGCCGCCGGATATGGAGACCGCAACGTTCTTTGACCGGAACATCAAATTTGCGTGCAGTTTACGTAGAGAATCCCGGATAGCCTTGTCGGATTCCCCGGCAAACAGGTCAAGCATCTGCTCTATTCTCAACCTTTCCGCCTCCCTACCGCCCCGTTGGCCGCCAGCCCCCGCTTTTTCCGCCACTTCGTGACGGCCCCACGGGTCATTCCAAAGGCCAGGGCAAGCTCCCGATCACTCAGCCCTTCCCTGTACAGCTTCAGCGCCCCCTCGCCGTCCAGCTTCGACCGCCTGACGTTCTTCAGCGCCGCCGCCCGCCGCCGCTCCTTGTCCAGCCGGGCGGCCCGCTCCGTGATCGGCGGAGACTGCCTGCGGCCCAGCCCGCCCTCATGCCGCACGGGACAGCCCTTCCCCATCGGGCCGGGGTGGTGCATCCCCGTGATTCCGTAGTAGTCACACCACCAGCCCTCATAGCAAAAGGTGTAGTCGCAACCCTTACACGCTTTCGCCATCGGTGCTTCCCCGCTTTTCCACCCGCAGGCGGAAGCCGCCCGCCTCCGGCGCTTCCGACGCCATCAGCCGGTATTTCCCCAGCAGTTCCGCCACTTGGGGCATGGGCAGGTCCAACTCCCAAGCCTCCGGCCCAACTTGAACCCCGAGCTTGAGACCCACGGCAATACACAAGGCGTCACAGCTCTGAACGACCTCGTGAACGCCCTTTCTGGCTTTTCGTGCGATCTCCCGCTGACTGGCGATTTCCTGGTTGGCGGCGGTGACCTTTTCCCGCAGGCGCTTTGCCTCCTCGGCCTCTCTCCTGCACCCGGCCAGCTCCCGCTCCAGCCGCTTGATCTTGTCCACGTTCCTCTCCGGCATGTTCTTCCTCGCTTTCTCTTTTCCAGAGCGGTCCGGCCATGGGGCACTCCTCCCACCCCGGCACCCGCTCACAATATCGTTTCGTCCAGGCGTCCCGGCTGTCGGCGTCGGCAAAGTCCACCTTGGCCCCCTGGCACCGAACCTTAAGCCCCTCCCCCCAGAAGAAGAAGGGACAGCACCACGTCTTTCCCATGATGCCACCTCAGCCCAGGGTGAGGCCGTTGGCTACCAGCAGTTGGAACCACACCCCGCTGTCCAGCCCCGCCTCCCTGGCCTCGGTGATGGTGGCAGGGACCCCGACCGCCTGCCTGCGCTTCACCAGCCCGCTCCACGTTCGCCGCAGGCGTTCCATGTCGTCCCGTTCCACCCGGCACGGTTCCGCCGGAGGCGGGCAAAGGGCGGTGATTTCGCCCACGTCCGGCCAGTAGTGCTTCCGCCGGAAATAGGCCGCCACCGCCTCCCGCACCGTCGAGGCCTCATAGGGCTTTAACGTGTCGTACCAAGCCCTCAAAAGCCCCTGGTCTTTTAGGTGCTTGTCCCCTTCCCGGTAGCGGCTCAGGAGCCTCCAGATCTCGTTCATCTCTTGTTTATTCAAAACGTCGTCACCGCCTTCGTATCCCTCGCCCCGGCCTGACGCCCAGGGCTCACTCGCTACGGGGTTCCTCCTCCCCCCAACAAGGGCTTTGCCCTTGCCGGGGACCCCTTTTACCCCTCTCTCCGGGGCCGGGGGCGGCTCCCTTCCCCTTTCGCACCCCCCCTCCCCCTGGAGAAGAACCAGTCTTCGTCTATGCCTTCCTGGTACGGTAGGGTAGGGTATGGTTAGGTTAGGTACGGTAGGCGTGGAATCTCCATGGATCTTCCGTGGAATTTCTGTGGAAGTTCCATCACTTTTTCCGCTCCCGGTCCTTCCGCCGGTTCCGCAGAAAGGCCCCGTTGCGCTCGTCCCAGGCGTGGATCACCAGCGCCCCAACCTCCATCTGGTCCAATAGCCCAACGCTTACCAAAATGCCCACCAGATCAGCGGGCTTTTTCTTCCAGCGCATGATCTCCGCCAGCTCTTGGGGCGGAAGAAAGGTGATGTCCCCGTCCTCATTGCCGCACTGGGCCGCCCATGCGTACAGGCGGCCCAGCTTCCCCACGGCGGCGTCCACGTCCAGCTTGGCCTCCTTGGCGAACTGGAGGACTTTAGGGTTTGTGTAGATATTGCAGTCCATTGAGAACCAGGAGTTCATCGGCTCTTCCTCCAGTCACGGCCCACAGGTCAAAACGCCCCGTCCGGCAGCTCCTCCGGGCTCTCCTCGGCGTCGGCGTACCCAACCCCAGCGACGGGGCCCTCGTCGTCGCAAAGTCCGCTAAGCTCCGCCTCCGCCTGCGGCGAAAGCTCTGCCCGCTCCCTTGCTCCTCCTCCCCCCACAGAGGCGTCCGCCTCAGTAGGGACCCCTTTTTCCCCCTCCTGGAGCGTCACAGGCTCATCATCCGGCGTATCCAGGTAATCCGGCGTCCCATCCCTGGAAATCACCGCACCGTCGCTTGCAAGGGCCTTCTGAATGTCGATGGACGTGATGCCCCACTTGCTGATCAGCTGACGGAGCATGGTCTTCCCCGCCATAGCGTCAAAGTCCTTATACCAGAAGGACGAATACTTCCACGCATCCTCTTTGGGGAAGTTCCCAGCCTCAAAGTCGGCAAAGGAGACCCGGCTTTTATTCGGGTCGGCGCTCTCCACACTGTCCAAATGGAACGCCTGGGAATAGCGGTCAGCGTGGGAAAGCATCTGGGACTTGGACCAGTAAAGCACCTTGCGGAAGCCGTTGGTCAACTCGAAGTAGGCGTAGTAGCCCACCACGGGCCGGTTCTCCCGCTCCCCATCGTCCTCCAAAAATTCCAGGACGGGCCGCCGGGTATATCGGTCCCGCCCCTTGTACTCGCCCTCCACCACGGGGAAGGCGTCAATATCGAGATATTGGCCGCTCCGCTCGGCCAACTGAATATAGCCCTTGTAACCCACCTGGAACTGGGCGACACTGCACCCCCGCTTCTTGTCCCAGTAGGGCACCAGATAATACTGGCCCAGCTGGGGCGAGGGGGACAGGTTGAGGGCCTCCCCCTGGAGTGCTGCGGAGAGCACCGTCCCGGCGTCGCACTCCTGAAGGGCGGGATTGACGGAAACGGCGGAAGTGATCGCCGCCACGAACCGCCGGGCCCGGTCCGGGTCCCCCAGAGTGTCGTTTACAAGCCGCTGATAGGCCGGGGTCTGGATCGCCACGGAAAACCGGGGCCTCCGATTCTGCAAGCTGTTGTTGGCTCTCATTTGTAAATCCTCCGATATGTAATGTTGTTGTTTCTCATGAAGGCACTCAGCGCCGCCGCCTGGGCCTTGGTGACGGAGCACTCAAACGCCAGATAATACACCGTTTCCTGTTCCTGCTCCGTCGGCTCCTCCGGGGCCGGTCCCGCCCCGCAGGCATCGGCCTGGGCCAGCCCCCCCAGCGCTTCCACCCGCCGCCGCTTCTCCTCCATCTCCCGGAACTTCTGCGCCTGTTCCTTGAGGTGGTGGCGGTGGGCCAAGGCGGCGGACACATCCAGAGCTTCCAGATACTTGACCTTCACCTCGTCCTGGTATTCCGCCTCTACGGTGCCCAACACCTTGAGGTCGGCCCGGATCTTCGACAAAGCGCTGGAAACCTCCTCCTTGATCTTCTTCATCGACGTACCGGCATTGAGCCATTCGTCCTTCCAAACGGCGGACAGGGGCACCAATCCCATAAGGTCCCCCACCTCCTCCCGGAAGAAGGCGTCGATCTCCCCATATTTGGCCTCCCTCCGGCGGTCCTCGTGCTCCTTGAGCTGTCCGTCAATGGCGGAGATAGGGGCTTCGATCATTCCCACCAGCTCCTTGACCTTGGCCTCAAAGTCGTTATAGGGGGCGAGACAAACCTTCTTGACCTCTTTCCGCTTGGCCTCCAACGCCTCCCGGAGCTTGTTCAGGTCGGCCCGGTCCTGCTTGGCGGCCTTGATTGCCCCCTCAGTCACCACCAAGCCGCTGTAATACCGCAACCGCTCCTGGAGAACGGATTTCATCTCCTCAAAATTGAACCCCAGGACAGCGGGCACCACCTCCGCCACGTCCGGGCTCATCACAAATTCCAAAGTGTCCATAACGCCCTCACAGCCTCCCGGCCAGCGTATCCGCCAGAATTGCGATCCGTTCCGCCCGCCCCTGCAAATCTTCCATGACGTCGAACAGCCCGATAAGCTCCCGGTCGTTTCCATCTTCCTTCGCAAAACGCCCCTCCAGCACGGACAGGGCGCTCACCAGATACGCCTCCGCCCTCATCAGCGGGTCCTTCACCCGCTCCGTCATTTGGGACAGGGTAACCTTATTGACCTCATTACAACAGCAAACCGCTTCATTCATTTAAATTTCTCCTTTCAACCTCGGCCTCTCGCCGGGCAACTGTATTTTCAAATTGGGCCGCCGCCGCTCCTGGACGCAGGTCCAGAAGGCGGTATCCTCCCGCTCCACCCTCTCCAGGTCTCCCAGAACGTCCGCCCGGTCGATGCGGTAGTGCCGGACCTCTTTTCTGTCGTCCCCGTCTGCAGTGGTAAACTTGAGCTGGGCCAGCAGTTCCACGAACTCCCACCCGGCGGCCAGCATTTGGTGGCACACCTGGACGTAATACTCATCAGGAACCCGGTCCTTCCATTTGTCCCACCCGGCGGCGTTCATGATCTCCGTGGTTTTGATCTCCAGCCCGCCCCGCCGCCCCGTGGCCTTCTCCACCAGTTCCCCGTCCGGGGTGCAGGCGATAAAGGGCTTCTCCGGGTGATGGAACACCTTGAAGGGCACGAAGGACACCTCGTACTCCGGGTGATCCAGCTCAAAGAAGGCCCGCAGAAGGGGCTCGGCGTCGTTGCCGTACCTGACATAGGGTTTCTCCCCAATGTCCTCCGGCACTACGAGCCCCATCTTCTCCTCCCAGAGCTGTTCGTTGCTCTTCCAGTGGGACACCCCCAGGACGGCGGGGGCGTCGGACGCCCCCAGCCAGTCCCGGCGATGCGCCAGCCAAGCCTCCCGGCCGGCAAAAAGCTCGTACTCAGGGTACGCCATCACATCATCACGACCACATAGCCGACTTCGATCTCCTTTGCCAGCTTCTTCTCAAAGTAATCGGCAATCCGGCGCTTGGCCTCCAGCCGCCACCTGCCGCCGTCGGCCTCGAACAGTCCCACGCCCGCATTCTCGTTCAGCCGCAGGATGAACTCACTCTCCGGCTGCTCGATCTCGGTAAAGGTGCGATAGGGGCACAGGGTGACACGGGGTTTGACCGGGACCATCTGCTTGAGCTGAACCCCCGCCCGGGCCTCCACAGACTGGCTCACGCCGTTGTCCACGGTCGTAACGCCCTCTTCCTTGTGGATACGGGAGAGCAAATCGAGAAGATACGCAGTGTCCTCGTTGGGCACGAAAGCACTCCGAAGCTGGATGATCGCCTCCTCCTGCTCCCGCCAGCCCTCCCGGAAGTCGGGGGCGTCACAGACGGCGCAGTACAGGCGATCCCTGCCCATAACGGTGTCCAAGGTGCTGAACACATTGACACGCCGGGGGTCGGACACCCGGATAAAGACCGGGAAATTCTCCATCATCTCCAGCTCCGTGCGCACCAGCTTCACGATGCTGTCCAGGCCGTTGACCTCCAATTCGTTGGGCCGGTCCACGTTGACGGGAATCCGAACCAGCTCGTGGTCGGAATAGGTATCCCCGTGGATCTCGTAGGTCTTGTTTTCCTTGAGGGACACAAGATACTGGAAGGCTTCTTTCAACATAAGTAACAATCCTTTCAAAATAGAGTTTCTTGTCTGGGCTCGTCCTGCCGGACCTCTACGGCCCGAATATCTCCATACCGCTCACAGTAGGCGGCCAGCTCTTCCTTCACCCCGGCGATATCCCGCTGGGGGCTGTCCACCCTCACAACAATGTAAAGCACGGCTTACCCCATGGCCGCTTTCTGCTGATTGAACTTGAGGACCTTGGGCTCCTCCTGCTCTGTCCCGTCCAAATGAATCTGTCCGGGGATCTGCGGGGCCATCTCGGCCACCACCATTTCCCCGGTGCCCGGAAGGGCGGCAACGCACAAATTGATGCTTACCGGCTCCGTGGGCACCAGCGTGGGCTTAGCCGTGGCAAACACGGCGATGCTGTGCCGGTCGGCGCTGGGAATCATATCCAAGGTGACAGTGATCTTTCGCTTGGCCGTGGCCCTGGTGTTGACGTCCAGAATATTGTCCAGCACCTTCCCCATCTCGTAGTCGATCCGCTCCATGATGGCCCCCTTCGCCATCTCCATAATGCTTGCCCTGCACATTTCTCCCATTTGCATATCGTTTTCCTCCTTTTCTTGAAGCTCCTCCCGGCATCTGTCACACAGGCCGTCCGGGGAAGTCTCGTAGATTTCTCCCCGGCACCTCTGGCACCACTCCGCCGGGGCCATATCCTGTTTGTCCCGCATCGGATTCAGCATTTCCGGCCCTCCCGGACAGACAGCGCCCGCTTCCGGGCCCCGTACTCCCCCACCAGCCGCTTGAGGGCTGCGTCATACCAGCTCTGCCAGGAGGAGTAGCCGCATACGGCCAGGAGATCACCGGGCAGGGCTTCCTCAAACGCCCGGCTCACCCGGTAGCACTTGCGGTAAAACCTCCGGCCCCGCCGCTGTTCTCTGGTCTCGGCCTCCGGCTCTTCCCCGCCGTCCGACCGGCAGGCTTCTGCCCGCCCGTCACAGGCGGGAACCCCGCCCGCCAGCTCCAGCTCGTCCCGCCCGTACAACTCGAACCTGGAGGCTTGCAAAACCTCCTCCAGGGCGAAAAGCTGTTCCCTCGTCGGCAGACACAGCCCCTTTTCATACCGGCTCACCTGGGGAGTGTCCATCCGGCGGTCCACCGCCTTCAGCCACCGGGCCACCTGGCCCTGGGTCATACCCATCTCCAGCCGCCGCCGCTGTACCTGTTCTCCCAGGCTCACAACAGAGCGCCCCCCTTCCTGGCCATCCAGCCGCCCGCCAGGACGGAGCCAAAAGCCAAGGCCATCCACCCCAGCGCCGCCCCCTGCTCCACCGCACCGGCAACGTCCATCGGCACCAGCAGGAGAAACACCGGCCAGAGCATCCCGCAGACCCGCTTCATACCAGGGCCTCCGTGAGTTTGCGCAGGGCCCCCAGCTTTTCGTCCAAGATCCGGGTAATCCCATCCACGGCGATTTCCTCAACCTCCCGCAGTCGGTAGGTGGGCAAATCCCCCTGCTTGTATTTCATCAGCAGGCCGGGGGAAATATTGTAGGCCCAGCTCCCCCCTGCGCATTTGACGGCAAACCCAAAGGGGGCCCGCCCCTCTTGGAGCGCCCGGTAAATTGTGGGCGTGGACCAGCCGATATACCGGGCCGCCAAGTCTACCGGCACGTTCTCAAACGCTCTGATCTCCTCGTCGCCGGGCACCGGCAACGTACTTTTCTTCATTTTGAAGTCCTCCTTCCTTCCGCCGCCCGCCCTTGACAGACCGGGCGGCACACCTTAGAATGGAGGGCGGAATGGTGCTCAACTGTTCCACCCTCGGCCCCGTTCGGTGTGTCAGCACCGGGCGGGGCTTCCTTTATTCGATTTGTACATGTTTCGTCACGACCTTGCACCGCAGGCAGTACATGTGCTTTACGTGCCCCGGCTGTGTGGTTTTGCCCCTCCGCTTGGTCGCCGGGGCGATTTCCCCGCAGACGGCGCACCGAAAAAGCCGTTTCTGCGGGGCGGTCTTCCACTTGGGCACCGCCTCACCGCCTTCCTCTTGCCCTTCCCCGTCAATCGTGTTACATTGTCGGGGAGGGGGTCTTTTTATGTCTGATTTTTCCGAACACGAGTATAGAATTTTGAATTTTGTTGATGAGAGAAAACGTTGCTATTACCTCGATGTAATAAATCAATTTGACCCCTCGAAACAATGCAACGAGACCAAACGACTTTTAAACCATCTGTTGTCCAAGGGTACTCTCTGTTACCTCTCTCAGGCATTTCCTATGGAAAATGCCCGAATTGGAATTACCCCATTTGGAACTTCCTTACTGGAAGCCCATCGGGAGCGGCTTTCAATGGAACAGCGCCATGCCGAGGAAATGGCCCAGCAAGCCGCCAAGAAAAAGGCCGAAAAGAAATCGGACAGAAGATTCCAGCTTACGAATACGTTGCTCGGTGCCTTGGTCGGCGCTGGGCTTACTCTCGTGGTCGAACATTTCTCTGAAATCCTTACTTTTCTCCGGGGGCTTCATTGACTTCACTCTTCTTTCTGCGAATCGCTTCCAACGCCTCTTTGCGCTTCGCCAGGTATTCATCCAGTGTCGGGTACGCCCCTTGCCGTCCTTGCAGGGCCGATACAAGGACGGCAATTTCCTTTTCCGTCCCCTCGATTACAATTTTCATCCGCTCACCCCCTTTTTTCGCTTGGTGCGCAATGCGCACCAAGCGAGGCAAAAAAAATTTCGTACGGGTTATCAATTCCAAGATACGTAATCATTTCCGCCATCTCGTCACTGTCAAACACGCCCTTTTTCATCTTGGTATAAAAGGTTTTTTCAGTCATACCAAGATGTTTTGCCACCCGGCGTTGCGAAAGCCCACGCTCCGCAATCACTCCACGCAGCTTGTCCGTATCAACCATCGCCCTATGCCCTCCCTTCGTTGTTGTATCGTTTGGTGCATCTTACGCACCAAACTATACCACCGCTCAAGTTACGTGTCAAGAGATTTTTTGCTTCTTTTTTCAAAAAGTTGTTGCGCATTAAGTAATTTATGTTATAATAAGTTCATCATGAAAGGAGGTGTTTCCCGTGAGCATCGGAGAAAACATCCGCCGCAGAAGGAAAGAACTTGATATGACGCTGGAGGAAGTGGCGGCTCTCGTTGGAATCAGCCGTCAAACCATGAGCCGTTATGAAACCGGGATCATTGGTAATATCCCCTCTGATAAAATAGAATCCCTGGCCAAAGCCCTTCGCACGACCCCCGCTTACATCATGGGCTGGGAGGAGCACACCGGCAAACAAATCCCCTCCGCCGCCAATATCCTCCCCATGCCCCGCTTCGTGAAAAAGCCCCGCCTGGGCACTATCGCCTGCGGAAGGCCCATCCTGGCCGTGGAAGAGGTGGACGAGTTTGACGACGTACCCGAGGGCGTGGACTGCGACTTCACCCTCAAGTGCAAGGGCGACAGCATGATAAACGCCCGCATCTTCGACGGCGATATTGTATACGTGAAGGAGCAGCCCGAGGTGGAGAACGGCCAGATCGCCGCCGTCATTATCGACGACGAGGCCACCCTGAAAAAGGTCTACTACACCCCCGGCTCCGACCGCATCACCCTCCGGGCCTGCAATCCTCTATACGCCGATATGGTCTATGAGGGCGAGACCTTGGACCAGATCCGCATCCTTGGCCGTGCCGTGGCCTTCACCAGCACCATCCGGGAATAAATAATGGGGGAATGAGACATGAACCAACTCATACGGAAAACCCATTTGAAAATTATTAAGCATCCTGTTTCAATACTATTTTTAATCCTTATCAGCTTAAGTGCCGCCCTTACTCTATTTTCTTTTTTTGCACATCACAATCTGGATTTTACTATTCTTTTTTGTAGTCTTCTCATTTCCGTTGTCTTATGGCCCAGATTATTTTCCGCCTTGCTTTTTGTAGTTGCTCCATCATTACACGATGCTAATAATGAAAAAACTCGTGAGTTATTGCCACCTGAAATATTTATTCCCCATAGCATGTCAACTTTTATAGAATCGCTTTCCACGAAAAAGTTTATCTGTACCCAAAGCCTTCTTTTTATTTTTGATAAAAGGCACTTCGATATAATACAAAGAAAAGATATTGCTTGGATTTATATAGCTACAAAACAAATAAACTTCACACAAAATGCTGAAAACGTCGTTATCATTTACGATATTTCCAGGCAACGGCACAAACTACGTGCTGAATCCATATCGGAAGCAAAAACTATTGCTTCTACTCTTTTTGCTCTGCATCCAGACGCCCTTTCCGGCTACACGAAAGCAAATCAACAATTATTTGATACCCTTTCACATCTCGTTTGAGGTATTGTCATGAGTGAAAAGTTTGAGGTGCGTCCCAAACGGAAGGATTTCAAATTAACTGAAGCGGACATTGAGAGAGAGCTTTATGAAGACTTTAAACTTGATAAAATTGAACTTGGGTCTCCAGAAGCATATGCCTGCATGGAAAAGCTCTACATTTCCACAGAGTTAGACAATCGTCTTTGGGACACCAGACTATGCAATGTACATCAATATATAAAACAGCGTAATATTCTTATTTTCATTTCAGTTGTCCTCGCCGCCCTCTGCCTCTTCTTCGCCCTCCGCCCCTCTCTGGCCCCCAGCGTTCCCGCCTCCACCCCCGCCGTCACCACCACCCAGGCCGTCACCCGCACCTCTGGACAATACGTCGCCAGCGTGAACAGCAACAAATTTCACCGCACATCTTGTCGTCATGCCCAGGACATTCTCAACGAAAACCGTGTCTACTACGACACTGTGACGGAAGCCGAGGACGACGGCAAGGAGCCCTGCTCCGTCTGCCGCCCCTAGAATAAAAAAGACCGCCCCGAGATCCTACCCTCGAAGCGGTCATGCACAGGCCCCAAGCTATCACACCAAGGCACCTTTGCGCCCTTTAATCCTATCACATCGGGGCGTCTGGTGCAAGTGAAAAGGAGGAATCCACCATGCGCCGGCCAAACGGTACAGGAACCATCGTAAAATTACCAGGAAATCGCCGTAAGCCCTATGTCGTCAAGGTTTCAGAAAAAGATAGACACGGCCATATAGTTCAACGGCCACTTGGGTACTATGCTTTAGGCGATGAGGCCCAGGCCGCCCTCGACGATTACAATGACCGCCGGAGAGCAGGGACCGCCCCGCTCCCTGATAAACTCTCCATGACCGTGCAAATGGTCTACGATGGATGGTCCGGGCGGGAATACGCAAAACTCGAAAAGGCCGGACGCTCCTCGTCCCTGCAAAGCCACAAGGCAGCGTGGAACAAGCGGGTTTCCCGGTTCTCCTCCCGCAAGATGCGTGAAGTTGCCCTGGACGAATGGCAAAGCATCCTGGACGAAGATGAAGATAAGGGGCTCTCCCAGAGCACCATAAACAATGACGCCGCCCTAATTCGTGCCCTCTACGCCTATTCAATGGAACGGGATATTGTCGGCAAGGACTACTCCAAATATCTAGACGTCCCTTCGGTTGACCCCAAGAACCCGAAGGGTGCCCTCTCCGACATCCAACTTGCCAAGCTGGAAAAAATGGCAAAAGACGGCTTTCCATGGGCCGACACTGTTCTCATGCTCTGCTACACGGGATACCGCATCACAGAATTTTTGTCTCTCTCCCCCTTTCAGTACCACCCGGAAAGCGGGGGCTATTTTTCAGCCGGTATCAAAACAGGTGCGGGCCGGAACCGCATCCTCCCCATTCACCCCAAAATCAAGCCCTATTTCACCCGCCGTCTGGCGCAAGGGAAAGCCACCATCATCACAAACGACCATGGCGAACCAGTTCCGACATGGTGGTATCGGGAACGTGCTTTTCCCCCCATCATGGAAGCCCTTGATTTGCCGGAAGCCACACCGCACTGGTGCCGTCATACCTTCAACACCCGGCTCTTGACAGCAGGGGTGGACGAGATCACCCGAAAACTCCTTATGGGTCACTCCCTCAAGAAGGACACAAACGCCGGGTATGCCCATCCCCCTGTTGAATGGCTTGCTGAAGCAGTTCAAAAACTTGCTTAATCATAATCACCAATTATCAGCCGTTAGTAACGTATTAGTAACACGTTAGTAACAAAAATGCCTTCAATCCATTGCGCCGCAATAATAATGAATTAAGGGAACGTTAAGAAACTCTTTATTCTTTGCACAAAAACAGAGGGTTGGCTCGGGACATATCTGGTTTTCTTTTTATATCCCAAACTTTTCCGCGGGGCGGCAAAAAACAAACCCGCCCGGGGGCAAACATCCCCAGGGCGGGTTTTTGCGTAGGAGCCTCCTCACCGGACCGCGGCCTTTTCGCCCCGTTTGGCCTCGATGAGCCTCAGCGCCTTTTTCCGCGCCCGGCTCAGGGCCACCCGAACGGTGCCCGGCTTTTCGCCCCGCTGCTGCGCCATCTCCGTGGGCGTCATCCCCAAAATATACCGGTCCGACAGAAGGGACTGGGTCTCCTCATCCAGGTCCTTCCACACCGTGTACAGCTCACCGATCTCCTCCATCCGGATCAGCCTGCTCTCCACGCCGTCCTCCGGGTCGGGCTGGTCCCATGTCTCGTCCAGGGGCACGGCGGCGTGCCGGGCCCCGCCACGGTTGTGGTTTTTGGCCGCGTTCACCGCCGTTCGGACGATATACGAGGCCATACGGGAGGAGTCCAGCTCCCGCAGCTGGGCGGTGCGGCGGATCAGCCTCATCCATGTGGTTTGGACCACATCCTGCCAGCTGTTGTCGGCATCGGTCAGACTGTCACGGACCTTTGAAATGACCAGTTTGTGGTATCTCGTATAGAGCTCTTCCATAAAAGCCCGGTCGCTGTCGTCCTCAATGGCGAGGATATAGCCTGGAAACAAAAACATCTCTATCGGCCTCCGCCTCTTCAAATATTGTGGAATCCCACTGGCCGGGGAACACGGCAGACAACAGCAAAGGCGCAGGCCGGGGAACCGGCCTGCGTCCTTGCTGTATTTGAGAGAGAGAAAGAGAAGGGGGAAAGGTGATACGATCTATGTAAAAGGCTCCTGCCTGATGATGTTATGATAATACAGGCGAGGAAAGATTTGGTGAACGGGCTGTGAACTGACGATAAAGGTTTTCTTAACGATCGGAGAAAACCCGTCCGGTCATCGACAAAAGATATTTTCCCCTCTTCTCCCGCCGTCCCCGTCTCTCTCGTTTCCGGGTGTACGGCACATAAAGCCGGAAAGGCGCGGAATACTGTCTGGGAGGTGATATGGATGAAAGTTTCCATCGAGCGGAACGACTGCATCGGCTGCGGGCTGTGTGAGGCCACCTGTCCCGAGGTCTTCCGCATCGCGGACGATGGCCGGTCTGAGGCCTACCAGCAGCCCGGCCCCGACCAGGAGGCGGCCGCGAAAACGGCGGCGGAAAGCTGCCCCGTTAGCGTCATCTACGTGGAGGAATAAGAGTGAAAAGGGCCCGTTCCGGCGGAACGGGCCCACAGGCTGCGATAAATTCCAACTGGAATTTTTCGCAGCCTGCTCAATGCCGTTACTTTCCTGGGGCTTTGCCCCAGGAAAGTCCTCGCTTCGCTCACCGAACGCCTGCTGATACAGGCTTTTCGGGGCATTTGATCCCATACGAGGCGGGCGCCGCCCCCTCGTGCTCCCCCGCCGCAGACCGGGCGAGATCCCTAATGTACAGGTTTTTCCGCAAGCTGAGGGCCCGTTCCGGCGGAACGGGCCCTTTTTGTGTTACATCTTCACCGGCGCGGTGACGCCGATAAGGGCCAGGCCGTTGGCCAGCACAGAGCGGGTGGTGTCGGCCAGCTTGAGCCGGGCCTTGGCCACCTGGGGCTCCTCCCCCTTGATGCGGTGGGCGTTGTAGAAGCGGTGGAAGTCCCCCGCCAGGGAGATGAGATACCGGTTGATCTGGGCCGGGTCGTAGTCCCGCCCGGCGATCTTGATCTCCTCGGGGAACCGGGCCAGGGCCTTCACCAGGGCCAGTTCCTCCGGGCTGCTTAGCAGCCCCGCGTCCACCTCCCCGGCGGTGGGCACCGCCACGTGCTCCTCCTCGGCCATCTTGGCGCACAGGGAACAGATGCGGGCGTGGGCGTACTGGACGTAATACACCGGGTTGTCGCTGTCCTGCCGCACCGCCAGGTCCAGATCGAAGTCCAGGGGGCTGGTGGGCTTGGAGTTATTGAAGAAGAACCGGGCGGCGTCCACGCTGATCTCGTCCAGCAGGTCGGCCAGGGCGATGGCCTTGCCCGAGCGCTTGGACATCCGCACCGGCTTGCCGTCCTGGAGGAGGTTCACAAGCTGCATCAGCACGATGACCAGCCGGTGGGAGCCGTCCAGCCCCAGGCCGTCCAGGGCCGCCTGGAGCCGGGCCACGTGGCCGTGGTGGTCGGCGCCCCAGATGTTGATGGCGGTATCGTACCCCCGGTCCTTGAGCTTGTTGCTGTGGTAGGCGATGTCGGCGGCGAAGTAGGTGTAGAAGCCGTTGGCCCGGCGCAGCACGTCGTCCTTCAGCTCCAGCTTGTCCACCTGCTCCTGGGTCTTCCCCTCCCGCATGAACTTCTCTTTCAGAAGCCGGGTGGTGTCCAGCCACAGGGCGCCGTCCTTCTCGTAGGTCCAGCCTTTCCCGGTGAGCTCGGCCACCGTGGCGGCCACGGCGCCGGAGTCGTGGAGGGTGGACTCCAGGAACCACTGGTCGTACTCGATGCCGTATTTCAGCAGATCGGCCTTCATCTTGGGGATGTTCACCCCCAGGCCGTACTCCGCCATCCGCTCCAGCCGCTCCTCCTCGGGAAGGTCCTTCCAGCCCTCGCCGTGGGCGTCGTAGATGGCCTGGGCCAGGGCCTTGATGTCCTCGCCGTGGTAGCCCTCCTCGGGGAAGGGCACGTTCTCCTCCCCCAGGATGAGCTGCATGTACCGGGCGTCGATGGAGGTGGCGAACTTGTGGATCTGGTTGCCCGCGTCGTTGACGTAGAACTCCCGCCACACGTCATAGCCCAGCCGCTCCAGGATGGAGGCCAGGGTGTCCCCCAGCACGCCGCCCCGGGCGTTGCCCATGTGCATGGGGCCGGTGGGGTTGGCGGAGACGAACTCCACCATCACCTTCCGCCCCTTCCCCTCGTCGCTTTTGCCGTAGGTCATACCCTCCGTCTCCACGTCGGCGAGGACCTGGGCAAACCAGTTCTTCCCCAGGGTGAAGTTCAAAAAGCCGGGCCCGGCGATCTCCGCCTTGTCGAAGAAGCTGCCGCCCAAATCCAGGTGGTCCAGCAGCGCCTGGGCGATGTCCCGGGGGGGCTTGCCCAGAGCCTTGGCGGCGGCCATGGCGAAGGAGGAGGCGTAGTCCCCGTGGCTGACGTCCTTGGGGATGTCCACCTTGGCGGCGACGGCGGCCCCGGCGGGCAGCACCCCCGCGGCGGCGGCCTTCTCGTAGGCGCTCTGGGTGAGGGCCGCCACCTGCTCCCGGGCGGCAAGTATCAGATTGGACATGGTGTGATTCTCCTTCTCTCTTTGGTTGGGCCAGGCATTCACTGGGCGATGTCCCCCGGCGTTTTCTCCCGGACGCTGATCTGAAAGACATTCATCCCGGCCACCCGGTGGTCGATCTCAATGTTGTAGTCGATCTCGATGTCGCCGCCCTGGTCTCCGATGGCGGAGCGCATCTTCCGGGTGTTGATGCCCACGGCCAGACTGCCGTAGGGGGTATCGTACATGGACAGGTGGCGGCGGCCCTCCTGAAAGACCATCTGGGAGTTGAACTGCCCCACCCGCATCAGGGTCACGCAGTCCTTCTCGATCTGAAAGGTGGTGAGGGTCCCCTTCATACCGGTGACCTCACTCTCCTGATAGCTCAGGGTATAGCCGTCCGGTTCCCGCTGGAGAAGGCCCTCGGTGACCAGTTCCATGGTCTCCCCCTCGGCCCCCTCGAAGGCCTGCTGGCCCCGGATGGAGATAATGACATTATTCTCAGACATAAAATGCGACCTCGTCTCAAAAAATGAAGCGCAGATATTATACATGGGTTTTCGGGCTGTGTAAAGGGCGGATTTCGATAGGTGCCCCCGCAGGGAAACCCCAGAGCATACGCGCGTCCGTAGGGGCGGATACCATCCGCCCGCCCCCGTCCTCCGCGGAGCAAGGCTCTCCCCGGAGGGGGAGCTGTCAGGCGAAGCCTGACTGAGAGGGGGCCGTCAATACTTCTCGATCTCCACCCGCTCCACGTCCCCGTCCACGCCGCCCCCCAGAAAGACGGAGGCCAGCCGGGCGAAGTCCTCGGTGGAGTCGCTGACGAAGTAGCGGCTCCCACCCCGGACCCGGTCCGCCAGCAGGCCTCGCTCCGCCAGGGTCCCGGCAGCGGCGGCGGCGCAGGCGGCCCCGGTATCGATGAGGGCCACCTCCGGCCCCATGGTCTTGGCCACCACCTCGGCCAGGAGGGGGTAGTGGGTGCAGCCCAGCACCAGGGTGTCCACCCCCGCCTCCCGCAGGGAGGACAGGTATTCCTCCGCCACCAGCTCCACCACCCGGTCCCCCACCCGGAAGCGGCCGTTCTCCACCAGTGGGACGAAGAGGGGACAGGCTTTGGCAAAGACCTCCGCCGCCGGGGCGATGGCCCCGATCTCCCGCTCGTAGGCCCCCGAGCGGATGGAGGCCGCCGTGCCGATAAGGCCGATCCGCCCGTTCCGGGTGGCCTCCGCCGCGGCCCGTGCCGCCGGGGCCACCACGCCGAAGAGAGGCAGGGGGTTTTCCGCCGTCAGCTCGGCCAGGGCGTTGGCGGACACAGTCCCGCAGGCCACCACAACGGCCTTCAGATCAAAGGAGCGCAGGAAGGCCACATCCTGCCGGGCATAGCGCAGGATGGTCTCCCGGCCCCGGCCCCCATAGGGCACCCGGCCGGTGTCCCCGAAGTAGACCAGATCCTCCCCCGACAGCAGGCGCCGCAGCTCCCGCAGGGCGGTGAGCCCCCCCATGCCGGAGTCGAACACGCCGATGGCCCGCTGATCCATACCCCTCTCCCCCTCTGAACGAAATCATGAAAAATGAATCTTTACTATGATATGCCGTTTCCTGAGGAAAGGCAAGGGAAATTTCCCGCTCTTTTCCCTGAAAAAAGGCCCTCACTCCCGTTTGACATTTCTATTTACATCATTATAATATAGAGACGGAGAGGGCCGTGCCCTCTATCCCATCACGGCGAGGAGGTATCTTCCCATGAAGTTAGAGCTGACAGCCAAACAGTTCCGGCGCCTATTGGATATGGCTTATATCGGCAACTGGATCCTGAACTCCACCAGGGGCGACGACCGGTTCGCCGACTACGACGAAGTGGAGAGCCTTCTGTTTCAGAAAGCCAAGGAGCTTGGCATGGACGCCCTCACGGAATATTGGGAGGGCGCCGCGGTCCCATCCCAGGCCTTCGCCGAGGGCGGCATCCACGAGGCGATCATGGAGTATGAAAACAACGTCTTCTTCGACATCCTGGCCGAGGATCTGGCCAGGCGGGACATGGAGGACGTGCCCATCGACGAACACAACTACCCCGAGCTGGCTTCCCGCATCGACGCCTATATCGCCGAATTCGAGGAGCACGGCACGGATAACATCCTGGTGGACACCGGAAGCTCCTGAACAGGCCGAAAAAAAGAGGCGGCTCCAGTTTTCTGACTGGAGCCGCCTCTTTTTGTTTATGACTATCTCAGCCCTGCAGCAGCCGCTGATATTTCCGTTCCTCCTTTTCGGCCTGCAGCACATCCACCTCTACATATTGGAGGGCCCCGGTCTGGCAGACCTTCACGCAGGCGGGCAGCAGGCCGCATTGGGTACGTACCCAGCACTTGTCGCACTTGGTGATTTTGTCATCCACGTCGTACCGGGGCACGCCGAAGGGGCACGCCAGGGCGCAGGAGTGGCAGCCGATGCACAAGTTTGGGTTTGCCACTACCGCCCCCGTAGCCTTGTCCTTGGTGAGGGCCCCTGTGGGGCATCCCACCACGCAGGCCGGGTCGGCGCAGTGCATACAGCTGATGGATGCATACCGGATACGCGCTTCCGGAAAAGCTCCTGTCTCCGCCCGGCAGATCCGGCGGTTGGGGGCGCCGGCATTCCCATCAATCAGGGTATCGTTTTGATCCATACAGGCCACGGCACAGGCACCGCATCCCACGCATTTGTCAATATCCAGAATGATATCCTTCATACTCACACCCCCTGTCCGCCCCGGGCTGGCGCTTTTTCCACCTTGCACACCGCAGATTTATACCCTGGATACCCCGAAATAGGGTCCACATACTCCATGGGAAAGAGGGTGTTTACATCGGCCTTGGCGTTGCCGTGGAAGATGTGCACCACGCCAGGAAGGGCTGCCTCAGTGAGGTTGGCCATAACTGCAAGGCTGCCTTCCGGGGTGGAGAGCACCACTTCGTCCCCTTGAACAATGCCCCGCTTTTTCGCATCCGCGGGGTTCATGTCACAGGCCGCCCGCATGGGAAAGACCGTTTGAGACCAGCCTACATGGTACATCCGTGTGTGGACCAGCATGGGCTGGCGGGAACCGGTGTTGAGCACCAGATCGAATTCGTCCCCCACCCTGGGTTCCCGGCCCGGTGGATGGTAGAGTGGCAGCGGGTCATGGCCGGGGTGATCGGAAAAGCGCTCCAGTACGCTGGAGGCAAATTCAAATTTGCCCGAAGGGGTAGGGAACCCATCTTTTTTGAAATAGTCCAGGGGCTTGCCCGCCATCATCTCAGGGGTAGCCCTGAAGGTGTCGGGGTAGGCACGCAGCGCCTGAGCGGTCAGGCCGGTAGGCTCCAGAATATAGTCGAGGCAGGTGTCCAGGCCGTGATTCATCAGCGGGTCGTCGATCCCAAGCCGAGAGGACAAAAGACACATGATGTCCACGTCGGATTTAGAGTCATAGAGAGGCTCGATGGCGGGCTCCGTAACGATAAAGGTACCGTTTCCATAAAATCTGAGCTCGCTGCGCTCCACCGAGGAGCAGGCGGGCAAAACGATGTCGGCATACTTCAAGGTTTCCGTGTCGAAGAGATCAACCAGAGCGATAAAATCCAGTTCCTTCATTGCCTCGGCAAAGGCGGCCGGGTCGGGGTACATCCGGTGGTTGAAGCCCACGCCGAACATGGCCTTCAGGGGATAGGGCTTCCCTGTTCGGATCTGCCGGGGGATGCCCATGCCGGTGGCGTCGTCGTCACACACCGCCCCCCAGATGGGATACTGATCCACCCCCACCCGCTGGGGTAGGTCGCTCCAAGCCACGGGATAGGAAAACTCCCTCATCCGGCTCTTGATTCCTGGAGGCACAGCCTGACCGCCGGGCTTGCCATAGTTGCCGGTGAGAGCGGCTAGAGAAAAGATGGCCCGGTAGTTCTGCACACCGTTGGTATGGTGCACCACAGGAGAGGCACTGGCCATAATGGCGGCCGACTTGGACTGGGCATAGAGAAGAGCTGCCGCCCGTAACTCCGCGGCAGGGACACCCGTCAGTTCTTCCACCCGTTCCGGCGTGAATTGGGCAGCATAGGTCCTATATTCCTCAAAACCTTTGGTATATTGTGAAATAAACCCCCGGTCTTCCAGTCCCTCCATCAGGATAGTGTTGGCCATCCCCAGAGCCACAGCCCCATCGGTGCCGGGCCGGGGGCGCAGGTGGACCGCCGCCCGCTGGGTGGTGGGGGTGATACGGGGGTCCACCACAATCATCTTCATCCCCCGGTCCAGGTTGGCCTGGAGGCCCTTGGCGTTGATGACGCCGGTATAGAAGGGGTTGGAGCTCCACACCAGCAGGCAGTCTGTCCGCCCCATATCTGGGCCGTCCATACATCCGGCCACCAAACACTTGGCCATGTGCATAGCCTCGAAGCAGGCGCCGGTCTCCGTGATGTAGTTAGGGCTTCCGAACAGCAGGCACAGGCGGCTGAGCCAAGGACGATAGTACTTGGAGTAGCCAGAAGTAAACATTACGGATTCCGGCCCATATTCCCGCTTCGCCTTGTTCAGCTCCCGGGCCACAGTGTCCAGGGCCTCATCCCAGGTAATGGGAATGAACTTTCCCTCTCCCCGCTCACCCACCCGCTTCAGGGGCGTCTTGAGTCGTTTTTCCGAGTAGACATACTGTCGGGTGGCGGCCCCCTTCCCGCACAGGTTGCCGCCGCTGCCTGGGTGATCCTCGTTGCCTTCGGCCTTGATGATGCGCCCATCTTTGATAGAGAGCTTCAACCCGCACTGCTGGGGGTCGCAGATCCCGCAGATGGTCTTCTTCAACGTGATCCCGGTCTCTAGACAGGGGATCTTAGCCTTGAGCAGCTGTTGTTGTGTCATACCAAGACTTCCTTTCTTCCACTTTTTCCAGTACCTCCAACTGGGCCAGCAAAGCAGTGAGCCCGTCTGCGGGCCCCGGCCCGGCCGACTTCTCCCCCTGGATATACTGCTTGAGCATGGTGTTTTTCAGCACTCCACAATCCCCGTAAAGGTCCAGGGAATTATAGCCGGTCAGGCGGTCCGCCGTGTAGAAGAACTGTTCCAGGCAGTCCTCGGTGAACCGCTCCTCCACTCGGTCATAGCTCCGCACCTCCCCCAGCCCCACGAAGTCCATGCCCATGAAGTGGGTAATATTGTGCAGCAAATTGCCCTCATACCCGCTGGGCAGGCCACACATGTGCCTGCCCGCCGTCCGCCCCTGCATCCGGGCGTTGGCCAGCAGGCCGATGATCTGATTTTGGCCTGTGGCCAGGTTCCGTCCCTGGGCCACATCTCCGGCGGCATAAATGTACGGGATATTGGTCTGCATGGTCTCGCTGACCAGCACCCCGCGGTCCACCTGGAGCTCAGTCCGGTCCACAAAGCTCATATTGCTCCGAACCCCTATACACATGGCCAGGTACTCTGCTTCCACGGGTGCCTCCCTGCCGGTAAAATAGGCGGCGATCCCGTTCTCCCGGGCCTCGATCCGCTCCAGTCCGGCCCCCATTAGGAGTTCCACGCCCTGGTTTGTCAGCCTTCTCTCTATGGCGGCGGCGCACTTTGGGGAGGCAGCTAGGGGAAAGATATAGGGGGCCAGGTCGGCCAGCACCACGCCGCAGCCCATACGGTGGAACATCTCCACCACCTTGATGCCCACCATGGAGGCCCCCACCACCAGCACTTTTTTGGGGGCCTCCTCCCCCGCTCGGCGGAGCTGGACGGCATCCTCCACCGTGCGTACAGTAAGCACCCGGTCCAGCTCTGCCCCTGGGATGGGGGGACGGAGAGCTGAGGCGCCAGAGGCGATGAGGCACAGGTCGAATGGATGGCTCTCTCCCCCCGCCTCCAGCCGCTTTTCGACCGCCTTGAGCGCCATCACCGGGCAGTCATACCGGAAGTCCACGCCAAACCGGCCATAAAAGGCGTCCCCGTAAGGGAACATGTACTCAAAGGGAATGCGCCGGGAGGCGTAATATGTGGTGAGCATGGGGTTGGCGATCTCGTTTCTGTTATCCGCGAACAGCCTGATCTCGTCATAATACCCGTGCTTTCGAAGAGCGATTACACATTCCGCCGCCGCGCATCCGTTGCCGATAATGGCAATTCGTTTGACATCGGTCATGGCAGCTTCCTCCTGTCTGTTTTCATTCCGTCCTGGCGGAATCTATGATATAATTGTGTCGAAATCCATCGAAGGGGGATAACGCCGCATGGTACTTGATCAGGCCCTGGCCGAAAAGGTAATTAAAAAACTGGAAAATGTCCAGCCCTATCATGTGGTGGTCATCGACCACGAGGGCATCATCGTGGGTGCCACCGACGAACGCATCCTGGGTAAGCGCCACTGGGACGCCATTCATCGAATGGATGAGTACCGCCGCCTGCTCAGCTCCCCCTCCGGGGGCAAGAGCCGGAACACCGTGAAAGAGGGCGGGAACGGCCGCTGTCTCTTTGTGAAAAATGAATTGGTGGGAGCCATCGGCCTCACCGGCCTCACAGAGCAAGTCATCCCCTATCTCGAGATGACTCGAACTATTGCCGAACTGGTCTTGGAATGGGAAGCCGAACAGCGCCAAGAAAGCATTCGGAAGGCCACCGACCATCAGGTGCTCCGGCGGCTCATCTCCCCCCACAAGGACCGGGCCAAACTGAGCGAGGCCCTGGCCCTCCACGGTATCGACCTCAGCCGTCCCAGGACCGTGGTGCTCATCAAATTCTCCCCCATCCAACGGGAAGGAGTGGTGAAACAGGAGGGAAGGAACCAAGAGAGCATTTTTCAAGATGCCATGCGCAACATGCTCTCCTCTCTTCGAAGCCGCTTCTCCTTTGAGTATGACCTGCTCCTGCCCGAGCCCGAGCACCGGCTCGTCATGATCCTGTGCGCAGACCGCAGCCGGGACCCCATAGGTAACGAGTCCAAGCTGGTCCAGCTGTGCGAGGCGGTGGAGGAGGACTCCCGGGTCAATTACGGTATCGCCCTCAAAGCCGTGGTGGGCAGGCGCTGCTGCTGTTTGGAGGACTACGACGGGCAGTACCAGCAGATGATGCTGAAGTTCGAGCTGGGGGAATTTCTCTTCCCCCGGACCCCCGTCCTGCTGGGCAACTCCATCGTCCTGGGCAACATTGCCGCCTTTGTACCTGAGCGGGAAAAACGAAGCATCGCTGAACACGTGTTGGGAAGCTTGTTGCGCTCGAACCAGAAAGATCTCTATTTGGAGACCCTCGAGGTGTTGTTCGCCTGCGATATGAACAGCACCGAAGCCTCCCAAAAGCTCTTCATACACCGCAATACCCTGCAGCACCGATTGAAAAAAATCGAGGAGCTGACAGGGTATAGCGTATATCACATTGATGACATCCTCACCCTGAGATTGGGATATCTCTTTTACCGCTCTTTCAATTCCTAAGCCCGCTCAGTCCGCGGAGAGGCACTCGGCCAGCCGGGCCACGTCGTCCAGGTGCTCCAGGTCCCTGCACAGGGCGATGAAGCGCTCGGTCTTCTCTTGGGACAGCCCCGCCACCTTGGCGCCGATACGGAAGGTCTTCTCGCAGTCGTCCCAGTCGAAGGGGTTGCGGGGGTGGCCCTTGGGGAACTGCAGCTCCCCCTTCAAAACGGAGCCGTCCTTCAAGGTGATGGTCATCTCCACCTTGGGGAAGGAGCCGCCGGTGAAGATATTGAAGCAGTGCTTCAGCGGCAGGACGGTCTCCTTGTCCAGGTGGATCCGTCCGGCCAGGTCCAGCAGGTCGGCGTCGGCCAGACGGCCCTCGTCGAACCAGCCGGGGCCGGGCTCTCCCCGCAGCAGGAAGGCGGACAGGCAGTAGGGGATGGAGAACTGGCCGTCCTTGACACTGTTGTAGCCCTCCGGGCGGTAGCCGTCCCGGAACTGGAAACCGGGGGTGATGTCAATGGCCTCAATGTCGGCGGCGGCAAAGCCGTGCTCCTTCTGCAGCTTGTCCAGGCAGTCCAGGGGGGTCTGTATCCACATGTTGGCGGGCCAGTGCTTGAACAAAATCTCGTTGAACATATATTCGGTGCCCAGGTTCCGGTCCAGCCAGCCGGGGTTGTCCCCCCGCTGCATCATGAAGGCGTAGCCGCCCTCGATGTCGAAAATATTGTACATGTTGTCCAGCTCGTCCCGCTTGGCCATCCGGGCCAGCATGGTGCCGTTCATGCCGGTGAAGCCGAACTGGAGATGGTAGAAGTCGGACATCTGCTTGTGGATGATGGTGTCGATGACGGGGGTCTCGCAGGCGGTGGCCCCCATCAGCAGGTTGAACTGCTCCTCGTCGCACCCTAGCAGCTTGCCCGCGGGCATGGAACAGGCCCAAATCTGCCAGGAGCACAACCCCCAGCCGTTCTTCACGATGTCGAAGTCCGGGTCGGGCTGGATGTGGCCGGAGACCCGCTGATAGACCTCGAACCCGCTGATGATGGCGGTGAGATAGTCCTTCCCGGGCAGCCCCAGCGCCTCGGCCACGGCCATACCCACGGGGACGAAGCCCGCGGTGGGGTGGCCGGTCCAGGAGCAGTCCTCCCAATCCAGGGTGTCCGCCCCGGTGGAGTTGACGAAGATGGCGCCGTTCATGGGCTGCTTGCCCGGCCGGCCCCAGGTGGTGGCCATGAGTTCGGCCCGCTCCCCCACCGTGTCCCGGGCGGTGCTCAGCGCCGCCTTGACGCAGGGGGAGGGGGCGGCGGCCAGGGTGGCGCCCACGCAGTGTATGGTCAGTTTCTTCGCCCGGTCGATGACCGCGGCGGGAATATCCTCGTATTGGATGCCGGCGATGAATTTCGCCAGGCCCTCGGTGTAGTTGGTCAAATGTGACACCTCTTTCAAAAGTTAGAAGGTAATGGGAGAGACGAGCCGTTTCAGAAGGGCCAGGGCGCTCCAGGCGGCCAGGGCCGGGCCGTAGACCGCCCCGCTCTGCTCCACCCGCAGCCGGGCGGAGCCGTACTCCCCCTCCACGGCGAAGCCGAAGCCGGAGCGCTCGTCCGGCCCCACGGGCTCCACCCGCATCCGGGTCTCGTCCAGGCTGCCGCACACCAGAGCCGCCGTCACGGCCACGTTCAGGTGGTCCGGCGACAGGAGGAAGCCCTCCCGCGCGCTGCCCTCGAACCGGTCGGGCAGCTCAGAAAGCCCCTGTGGACACCGCCCGGTGTCCCGGGGGTATTTGTATTTTGTCATGGTCCCCCGCGCCGGCCCCATGAGAGCCAGGGCGGAGGCCGCGTCGAAGCCGCCGATGACCCCGGACGCCAGATATACCTTGGAGCCGTGCTCCCGGGCGAGGCAGGCGCAGCGGTCATAGAACCCCTCGTCGTAGAAAGCCCCCACCGACAGGCAGATCAAGCTCCGCCCGGCGGAGAGGATGGCCGGGGCGTGTTCCGTCACGGCCTGGGCGTTGGCCGCCTCGATGACGTAGTCCGGCGCCAGGGCGAGGAGCTCCTCCAGCCCGGCGCAAGCCGTACCGCCCCACGCCCCGGCCAGGCGGGCGGACCGCTCCGTCCCCCGGCCCAGGACGCCCACCAGGGCGCAGTCCGGGACCTTGCCGTCGCAGAGGGCCCGGGCGATGATCTCTCCCAGCCGCCCCGAGCCCAGAAGGCCGATCCGTGTCATGGCGGACACCTCACAATCCCAGGAATTCGCTGCTTTCGGCGTACATCGCCGCCACCGTCTCGGGCCGGTCCTCGCCAATCATGTCGGGGTTGGGATGCCCGCCGTACTTGATTTGGCGGTACATCATATTGGCGTAGGAGGGCCGGTAGGGAGCCAGGTCCTCGGGGGCGGTGGTAAAGCTGCCGTTGGCGTAGGCGGAGTGCATCGTGTCCTTTTCGTAGACGCCCCCCAGGTGGAGAATCTTCCACACGCCGTCCCGCTTTTCCAGGCGGAAGTGGATGCGGGTGTGGGTGGTCATATCCACCAGGTCCCCGTCCAGCTCACAGCGAATCTGGATGACGGCGATGCACTCGGCGCAGGCCCGGTTCCCGTTGAGCCACACCAGGGTGTTGAAAATCTTGTGCCGGGGCGGGATGCCCGCCCGCTTTTTGGACCCCTCCACAAAGTCGTCGATTTTGGCGGTGGTCCAGGAGGTGCAGACGGTGGCGTCGTCGTGGTAGCACGCGCGCATCTGGTCCCAGTGCTCGTAGTCCCGGCAGTAGCGCTCGAACTCCACCAGCTCCCGGATGTTTTCCTTATCCAGCAGCTCTTCCAGGGTGTTCTGGCCCATCTTGCAGTCAAAAATCATGGGGAAGCCCTCCTTATCGGCTCATCAAATTGGGCAGGAACATGGTGATTTGCGGGAAGCAGGAGATGATAAGGGCCACCACGACGAGGATGACCAGATAGGGGATGGTGGCTTTGGAGACCTCCGACATACTCTTGCCCGTGATGCGCATGGTGGTGAAGAGGTTGAAGCCGAAGGGCGGGGTCAGCATGCCGATCTGGCTGTTCAGGATGGTCATGATGCCGAAGTGGACCGCCGGGATGCCCAGGCTGGCCAAAGTGGGCAGCAGGATGGGGGCCAGGATGATGACCAGGGGCGTGGTCTGGATGAAGCAGCCCAGGAAGAACAGCACGAAGAACATGATGAAGACGAAGACGAAGCGGTTGGGGATGAACTTGGCGGTGAGCTCCACCAGCAGCTGGGGCAGGTTCAGGTTGGTGACCACCCACGTCATGGGGGTGGCGAAGCCCATCAGCACCGACATGGCCGCCGCCTCTACCGTAGCCTTGCCGAAAATGGCGGGGAGCTCGGGAATCTTCAGGGTCTTGTAGTAGAAGAGCTCCAGCACCACGATATAGACGATGGACAGGGCCGCCGCCTCGGTGGGGGTGGCGATGCCGCCGTAAATGCTGCCCAGGATGATGACGGGGAAGAAAACGGCGGGCAGGTCCTTGACAAAATCCTTGAACCCGTATTCAAAGGTCTTTTTCCGGAACTCGGCGTTGGGGATGCCCTTTTTCTTGCAGGTAAAGCACACGTACACGGCCCAGGCGCCCGCCAGCAGCAGGCCGGGGATCAGGCCGGCGGCAAAGGTGTCGGCCACCGAAACCCCCATCACCACGCTCAGGGTGACCATGGGGATGCTGGGCGGGATGAGGATGCCTAGGGAGCCGGCGGAGTTGACCACGCCGATGGCCATGTCGGAGGGGTAGCCCTCCTCCAGCATATAGGGAATCATCAGCGCGCCCACGGCCACGATACAGGCCATGCTGGAGCCGGTGATGGCGGCAAAGAAGGCGCTGGCCATGATGGCGGCGATGCCCAGGCCGCCGGGGAGACGGCCGAAGGCCTTGCGCATCACGTTCACCAGGCTCCGGGCGGTGCCGCCGTTGGAGGCGATGGAGCCGGAGATGATGAAGAAGGGCACGGCCAAGATGGTGTAGGAGTTCAGGCCGCTGAACGCCTGCTGGATGATGGCGGTGGGGTTGGTGCCCATGATGAACTGGGAGCCGAAGATGGTGACGGCCAGCATGACGAAGGCGATGGGAAAGCCCAGCATCAGCAGGATCATAAAGCCCATGATGATAACACTCATAGTTGTCTCTCCCCTCCCCTTACTGTTTTGCGGCGGGCTTTGCTTCCGCCCTGGGTTCTGTCAAGGTAAAGATGGTGGAAATCAGGAACCGGATGGTCATGCCCGCGAAACTGACCATGATGAAGGCGTAGAAGAAGGAAATGGGCATGGAGAGGACCGAGGTGGTCATCTTCAGTTTGAGCATCTTCACGAAAATCTCATAAGAGAGGTAGGCGGAATAGCCGGAGACCACGGTAGCCAATACGCCGATGGCCAGGTCGATGATTTTCACAATGGGGGCGGGCAGGCTTTTATAGACCGACACCCGGGACAGCCCGCCCTCGCTGATGCCGATACTGGTGCCCACGAACACCACACACAGGTAGGAGTACTGGGCGATCTCCTCCAGCCAGGAAAAGCTCTGAAGGCCCATCCAGCGAATGATGATTTGGATGAAGATGAGCACGGTCAGGGCCATGAAGACTCCGCCCATCAGCAGCTTTTCCACCTTGTCGAATCCGGAGATCACCTTGCTGATTTTTTCACGCATGTCGATCCTCCTCAGCGCGCGGGGCCGGAGGGCGGCGTCCGGGACCGGGCCGGACGCCGCCGCTCCGGGGCCGCGCCGCAATGATTACAGCGGGGGCTTGGTTCAGCGGTACTTCTCGTTATACTTTTCGCAGATGCCGTAGGCGAAATCGAAGAACTCGGCGCCGCAGTCGTCCTTATACTTGTCCCACAGGGGCTTGGCGACTTCCACGAAGGTGGCCTTCTCCTCGGCGGTCAGGTCGTTGGTGATTTTGAAGTCGGGGGCCTCCTCGGCGGCCCGCTCAATTTCCTCGTCCACGTGGGTCTCGCACATGGCGAAGCCGTACTCGTCCATCAGCTGGCCGCACTCGATGAAGATGGCCTGGTCCTCGGCGGGGATGGAGTTCCACACGTCCTCGCTCACCAACATGACGGCGTTTTGGAAGATGGTGTTCAGCACCGTGTAGTAGCGGTTGATTTCACAGAAGCGCTGGTCCAGGTTGTTGGAGATGGTGGAGTCCTCGCCGTCGATGAGGTTCTGGGACAGAGAGGTGTAGACCTCCTTGAAGGGGATGGAGGTGGCGGTGGCGCCGAAGGCGTTGAAGGTGTCGATGATGATGGGGTTGCCCAGAGTACGGACCTTCATGCCCTTGAGGTCGGCGGTGGTGCGCACCTCGTGCTTGGTGTTGCCCACCCCCCGGCCCACGCCGTAGCCGAAGCCCAGCGCCTGACAGCCGGTCTGCTCCTTGATGGCGTCGAAGAGGGCGGTGCGGAACTCCTCGTCCAGGGCGAAGTCGTTGTAGACTTCAAAGCTCTCAATCATGAAGGGGAAGGCGAAGATATTGCACTCGGGCACCACGTTGCCCAGGGTGGTGGTGCTGACCGGGAGCATATCCAGGGTGCCGGTCAGCACCTGCTGGAGGCAGGTCTCCTCCGTGCCCAGCTGGCCGTTGGGGTAGATTTCCAGCTTGTAGCGGCCGTCGGTCTTCTCGTAGAGGATGCGGCTGAACTCCTGATAGATGATGTAGTTGATGGTGGTGGTGGTGTTCTGGGTTGCCACCTTCAAGACCCGGGTATTCTCGGTGACGGGCTGGTCGCTGTTGTCCTCAGGGGCGGCATCGGGGGCCTGGGAGACCTCGGCGGCCACGCTGTTTTCCGGGGCCTTGCTCTCCTCGGAATTCCCGCCGCAGGCGGTCAGGCCAAAGATCATTGCCAGTGCAAGGACGAAACTCAGGGTTCTTTTCATGTTTGATACGCTCCTTCTCTTTTTTAAGTTGTGGGCGGATGGAGGGTCTTCTCACTGAAATAATTGGCCGAGCTTCCGTTTACTCTCCTCGCTGTGGTGTCCAAAAAACGTGCCGATCTCCCAGACGGAGGCCTGGTTGCTGGTGACCAACGGCGCGCCCAGCGCCTCCTCCAGGGGCGGGATGACGTCCAGGATGCAAAGGCCGGTGCAGCTGACGAACAGCGCCTCGCTGGTGGGCTTCCAGGCTTTTTTCGCCAGGTCGTAAATCTCCTGTGGCTCCGTCTTGGGAATGAGCCGGGGGTCCTCGTGGCCCAGGCCCACAATTTCATCCACGGTGTAGCCCAGGTGCTCCAAAAAGAGCCGCTCCTTCTCGTTCACCTCGTCAGGGTAGGGGGTCACGATGGTGAGGCGCCGGGCCTTCAGCTTCTCCAGGGCCCGGAGCACCGCCGTGGTGGTGGTGGAGGCGTACCGGGCGCCGGTGGCCTCTTTGAGCTCCTCCCCCAGCCGCTGGTCGTAGCCGTCCCCGCCGATGAGGCTGCCGGTGGTACAGCCGAAGAAGACCATATCCGGGCGGTAGCTCTGGAAAATCTTCACCGCCTCCACCGTCCGGCGGCTCATGGCCGTGATGCCCTCCACCGTGACCTTCTCATAGGCCACTGGGATGCTGGCGATGCCGATGTCCGGGTGGAGATTGCGGTGGAGCTGGGTGTTGACGTTGACGCCGGGCGTGGGGGCCACCACCGCCAGGCGCCCCAAAGTTCCATAGGGCATTTTTCCGCTTCACCTCCTTATGTTTACGAGCCCCGCTGGGTCTGGAAAAACTCCAGCACTTCCTTTCCCCGCAGAGCGCCCAGGCCCAGGTTTTTCAGGGTCCGGCCCTCGGCGTAGTAGTCGGTCTGGTTCACGGCGGAGGCCACGGTGACCATAGCCTTGAACACCGGCACGTCGATGCCCAGCGCCTCCGCCACCGAGATGAACAGGCACACCAGGGTGGGGGTATCCTCGGAGATGTAGCGGTTGGTCACCTGGTCGGGGCCGGCCAGCTGCTTGAAGTTGTCGTACTCGTGGACCTCGGGGTCCAGGTACTTTTTGTAAGTCACGGAGGAGGAGGGGCCGTATTTGAGCCCCAGGGTATCCATGACGGCCTTCTTCTCCAGCCACATGGCGTCGGCCAGGTTCATGGCGCTGCGGCACACCCCCTGCTGGAAGACGTAGTAGGGCTCCTTGGCGTTCTCGATGGCCCCGGCGTTGAGGAGGGTGAGGACGATATGTCCCACCAGATTGGGGCCGTTGAGGGCACACTCCAGGATGCTCCCCGCCGGCTCCAGCTCGTAGAGCTCCGCCATGGCGTCGATGAGCTTTCCCGTGTCGCTGTACGGCATGGCCGCCGCCTTCTTTTTGGAGTAGGGGAGGCCGATGCGGCACAGTCCCGGCTCCACCAGCCGGCAGGGGAAGAGGTTCCCGCAGGTCTCCCCCACCACCACGCCGGTGAGGCCCTTGGCGTCAAACACCCGGCGGTAGATGAGCGAGCCCAGGCCGCCGCTGCTGAGGAGCACCACACTGTCCGGCCGCAGGAAGGGGGCAATCATCTCCGCCGCTTCCCGATCCCGGTTGGCAATGGTGCAGCACAGCACCACATCCACGCCGTCCAGGGCCTTGCCCACGTCGGTGGTGACCATGGCGATTTTGGCCTTTCCCTCCCCCATGCTGCCGGTGAGGGCAATCTCCCCCAGCCGGGCCGTCTCCTCCAGAATTTCGCTGTACGCCTCGCTGTCGCACAGGTGGACCTCATGCCCTCTCAGAGAGAGCTCGGCGGCCAGGGTGTGGCCGGTGGAGCCGCCCCCCACGATTCCAACTTTTTTCATTATCTCATACCTCCAGACATTCTGCCAACTCGGTTAAATCTTCCAAATTCTCCAGATCCTCGCACAGCTGGATAAACCGCTGCGTCTTCTCCTCCCCCAGCCCGGCGATTTGCGCGCCGATGCGGAAGCTGTTCTCGCACTCGGCCCAATCGAAGGGGTTGCGGGGGTGGCCCTTGGGGAACTGCAGCTCCCCTTTCAAAACGGAGCCGTCCTTCAAGGTGATGGTCATCTCCACCTTCGGGAAGGAGCCGCCGGTGAAGGTGTTGAAGCATTGACGCAGCTGCATCACATGCTCCCGGTCCATATGTACCCGCCCCGCCAAATCCAGCAGCGCCGGATCGGACAGGCTCTCCGCCGAAAACCAGCCGGGGCCGGGCGCCCCCCGCAGAAGATAGGCGGACAGACAGTAGGGGATGGAGAACTGGCCGTGCTTGACGCTGTGGTAGCCCTTGGGGTCGTAACCGTCCCGGGCCTGGAAGCCGGGGGTGATGTCAATGGCCTCGATGTCGGCGGCGGTGAAGCCGTGCTCCCTGCGCAGCTTGTCCAGACAGTCCAGGGGGGTCTGCACCCACATGTTGGCGGGCCAGTGCTTGAACAAAATCTCGTTGAACATGTACTCGGTGCCCAGGTTTCGGTCCAGCCAGCCCTCGTTCTCGAAGCCCCGGGTCATGAAGGCGTAGCCCCCCTCCACGTCCAAAATATCGTAGAGGTTGTCCAGTTCGCCCCGCTTGGCCATCCGGGCCAGCATGGTGCCGTTCATACTGGTGAAGCCGAATTGGAGATGGTAGAAGTCGGACATCTGCTTGTGGATGATGGTGTCCACCACGGTGGTGGCGCAGCCGGTGGCGCCGATGAGGAGGTTGAACTGCTCCGGGTTGCATCCCATCAGCTTGCCCGCCGGCATGGAGGCGGCGAAAATCTGCCAGGTGGCCAGCCCCCAGCCCTGCTTGCCCAGGTTCCAGTCCTGGGGCGGCTGGATATAGCCCGCGATGCGCTGGTAGACCTCAAAGCCGCCCACCACCGCGGTGAGATAATCCTTCCCCGGCTTTTTCATGGCCTCCGCCATGGACAGCGACACCGGGATGAAGCCCGCTGTGGGGTGGCCGGTCCAGGAGCAATCCTCCCAGTCCAGGGTATCCGCTCCGGTGGAGTTGACGAAGACGGCGCCCAGCAGCGGGGCCTTCCCGTGCCGGCCCCAGACCGTGGCCTGGGCCTCGCCCCCCTCGCCCATGGTGTCCCTGGCGGTGCTCACGGCCCGGGTCACGCAGGGCATGTCCCTGGCCGCCAGAGTGACCCCCACCGTGTGCATGGTCAGCTTCTTGGCCCTATCGATAACGTCCGCCGGAATGTCCTCATATTGGAGGCCGGAGAGAAAGGCCGACAGCTCATTTGTGTGATTCGTCAATTTCAGCACCCCGTCATCATATTTTTTGTTTATTTCTGCTTCTATTAATATCATAACCTCAAAAAATGCCGGTTTCATGGGGCATCCGAAACGTCTTTGCGCCGATTTCTGATGTTTCTATTGTTCATATGACCAACGCTCACAAGCCGCTCCATCTCTTTTGCACAAATTTCACTCATCCGGCACTTCGTCAGGGTAAAAGAGCGACAAAAAAACGAACCGCACCCGGTTCATTTTCTGCTGCGGCCTAAACAGGCCCCACCTAAATTTGACAAAAAGAAGAACGCATAGAACCCCGCACCTGGGCCAAACTATGCTCGGATTCTCGATCCAACCGAATCTCAGAGAGATAATAAAAAATGAGGAGATGCGAAGTTATGTCTAATTCCAACAATTCCAATCAGCCTGTCGTGCCCAGCGCCCGCGAGGCCCTCAACAAGTTCAAGATGGAGGCCGCTCAGGAAGTGGGCGTCAACCTGAAGCAGGGCTATAACGGCGACCTGACCAGCCGTGAGGCCGGTTCCGTGGGCGGCCAGATGGTCAAGAAAATGATCGAGGCCTACGAGAACGGCATGAAGTAAGCATTCCCCTTTTTCGCGAAAAAACGCCCGTCACGCAGTGCGTGACGGGCGTTTTTTCATCCGGCGGCCCTCGCTTTGGCGGCCGCCTCGATCCGTTTCAGACCAGCCTCCAGCGTGGCCCGGGCGCAGCCGAAGTTCAGCCGGGCGAACTGGCCGGTGGGCTCCTTGTAGGCCGTGCCGCCGGACAGCCGCACACCGGCGGCGGTGAAGAAGCCCTCCAGCTCCTCCCGGGGCAGGCCCAGGCCGGCGCAGTCCAGCCAGAGAAGGAAGGTGGCCTCGGGGACCACGGGGGTGATGCCGGGGATGTGCTTTTGAACATAGTCCACGGCGAAATCCCGGTTGGCCTGGAGATAGTCCCGCACCTGGTCGGCGTAGGCGTCCCCGCTGTTGTAGGCCGCCTCCATGGCCACCAGGCCCAGGATGCCGGTGTTGATGCTGTTGCGCTCCTTCACCGTTTCGAACCGGGCGCGGATGTCCCCGTCGGGGATGATGATGACCGACGCCACCAGCCCTGCCACGCTGAAGGTCTTGCTGGGGGAGGTGCAGGTGATGGTCCGCCGGACCAGCTCGGGGGACAGGGAGGCGATGGGGATGTGCTTTCTGCCGTCAAAAACGATGTCGGCGTGGATCTCGTCGGAGAGGATGAGCAGGTCGTTCTCAGCGCAGATGGCCCCGATCTTCTCCAGTTCCTCCCGGGTGAGACAGCGCGCGGTGGGGTTCTGGGGGTTGCAGAAGAGAAAAATTTTGGCCTCCTTAGCCTTTTGGGCGAAGTCGTCGAAGTCGAACTCATACCGCCCCTCCACCAGCTTCATGGGATTTTCCACCACCCGCCGGCCGCTGAGCTGGGCCATCTCAAAGAAGGGGGTGTAGATGGGGGTGTTGATGAGCACCGCGTCTCCGGGCTGGGTAAAGGCCTGGACGGCGGTGGCCAGGGCGCAGTCGATGCCAGCCAGGAAGGTCACCCACTCCTCCTTCACCTCAAAGCCGTGCCGGACCCGCTGCCACCGGGCCGCCGCGGCGGCGCAGCCCTCGGGGGGCAGGGTGTAGCCGTAGATCCCGTGGCGGACGCACTCCTCCAGGGCCTCGTTTACCTGGGGCAGGGTGCGGAAGTCGGTGTCCGCCACCCAGAAGGGGAGCAGCGCCTCCTCCCCCTCCCCGATGAACCGCCTGTCCCACTTGGCGCTGTTATGGCCGCGGCGGTCGATCACTTCATCAAAATCGTACATAAAATCCCTCCTGTGACGGGGAAAAGCCGCCGGAGCGGCGGCTTTTCCCTTCCTTTTTCTCTCGTCTTGGATCTTAAAGCATGAAGCCCAGCACCAGGTAGAGCACCAGAGCGCCCCCCGCGAAGCACAGGGAGTAGGGCAGCTGGGTCTTTACGTGGGACACCACGTCGCAGCCGGTGGAGGAGCAGGACATGATGGTGGTGTCGGAAATGGGGGAGGTGTGGTCGCCGAACACGGCGCCGCCGGCGATGGCGCCCACAATCATGGGGATGTTGACGTTGAGGGCCAGGGCCATGGGCAGCAGGATGGGCATCATGATGGCGATGGTGCCCGCGCTGGAGCCGGTGGAGAAGGAGATGACGCAGGTGAAGAGGAAGGCGATGGCGGTGAACACCGCGGGGTTGATGAACCGGATCAAGGCCTCGGAGAGATAGGCGGCGGTGCCCAGCTCACCCAGCAGATTGCTCAGGGCATAGGCAAACACCATGATGGCCACGATGTCCATCATATTGCCGCAACCCTGGAAAAAGGCGCCGATGTTGTCCATGACGCTGCCCAGCTTCTCCACGGCCATGGCCACGATGAGATAGAGGGCCCCCGCCGCGATGCCGAAAATGAGGCCGGTCTCGGCGTCGCCGCCCATGAGGCTGCCGTGTCCGCTGTAAAAGAGATAGGCCACGGTGACCACGATCATCACCACCATGGGGATGAGGAGGAACTTCGCCTTGTCCGGGTCGCCGTCGGCGCAGGACTCGTCGGCGTCAGGCCCCACGCAGGGGTCGGAGGCCATATAGGCCGCCTCGGCCTTCTTCATGGGGCCGAAGTCCTTGCGCAGCAGGATAAAGGCGGCCACGCCCACCACGGCGAAGATGCAGTAGAAGTTGAAGCCGATGCCCCGCACCATCTGGGCGGTGGGATTCTCGATGCCCTGGGCCTCAATGAAGCTGGCGATGTAGGGGCCGTAGGCGGCGATGGGGATCAGGATGGACATGGGGGTGGCGGTGGAGTGGACGATCCAGGCCGTCTTTTCCGGGGAGATGCCGAAGGCCCGGGTCAGGGGCCGGGAGATGGAGCCGGTGATCATGACGCTCAGGGTGCCGTCGATAAAGACCAGCACGCCGATGAGCCAGGTGAACAGCTCGGCGCCCACACGGGACTTGACCACGCTGCGCTTCTTGATCATCAGCGCGGTGAAGCCCTTCAGGCCCCCCGCCTTCTCGATGAGGTAGAACATCCCGCCCAGGGTCAGCAGGATGATGATGATGGACGTGCTGGAAGAGCTGGAGAACACGCCTACGATCATGTTCTTCGTCCCCTCCAGCATACCCATCAGGCTGTACCCGGAGAGCATGAAGTTGCCCACCAGCAGAGAAGCGAACAACGCCAGGAACACGTTCTTCGTCGCCAGGGCCAGGACGATCGCCAGGATGGATGGAATGACGCTCAAAAAGCCAAATTCCATTTTTAGAACACCTCCTACAAATTTTGAACAGGCTTGTTTTACCACAAGTCGCAAACGAAAAAATAGAAAGTAGTTTACATTTCAAAGACAAAACCACCGTTTATTTGATTTTATTCGACACCCCTTTTGTGTAAGTTGCCCTCATTTTCTCCGCAAAAACCCAAAAAGAGCCTTCAAATTGTAAGCTACTATATATTTTTTCCTGGAAGTGGTATGCTATAACGAAATCAACGGAAGGCGGCGATGGCGATGTTGGCCAACAAAGACTTTTCCCCCTGGATCCGCTATGACCTACACCAGTGGAGCTCCCTGCTGGACGAGCGGTACCTCATCCGGGTCAAGGGCAAAACGGTCATCTACAACCAGGAGGAGGACATCTCCCAGATCTATATCGTCAAAAGCGGGCGGGTGCGGCTGAGTTATTTCACCAGCGAGGGCGCCGAGAAGATCTATATCTTCGCCCTGCCCGGGGCCATGTTCGGGGAGGAGACCTGCTTCGAGCCGGAGGCCCAGTTCCTCCACGCCGCCACCATCGTGGACTGCGAGCTGTACTGCATCCCCCAGGATGAGTTCCTCCGCCGCCTCAGCCAGGACATCGGCCTCAACGCCCAGGTCCTCTCCTCCATGTCCCACAAGATCCACCTGCTGATGGAGCACATCCGCCGGCTGTGCTTCCTGGAGGCCAAGAACCGGGTGGCCGCCGTCTTTGTGGATTTGGCCGCCGTCTTCGGCGTCCGGGTCAAGGAGGGCATCCGGGTCGAGCTGCCCGTCATCCAGCAAGGCATCGGCAACCTGATCAACACCTCCCGCCTCACGGTGAACAAGGCCATCAGCGAGTTCGAGGCGGAGGGCTTTCTGGAGAAGAAGCGGGGCCGCTGGTACATCTATGATTTAGAGGCCCTCAAGGGTCTGAGCGATATCAACTGACAGGAGGAAATCCATGAAAAAGATTGCCATCCTGGGCTTCGGCTGCGCCGGCTACCACTGCGCCAAGACCCTTCGGGAAGAGGGATATGACGGCGCCATCCATGTCTTTTCCGACACCAGCCTGCCCCCCTACAACCCCATGCTCACCACCTATTATGCCGGCCACCGGCTGCCCTGGGAGGGGCTCTTCCCCTTCGGCTCCCTGAAGGAGATCGCCCGCTCCCTGGGCCTCACCCTACATACCAGCAAGCCGGTGGAGCGGCTGGACCACACGGCCCGGGAGGTGGTCCTCGCCGACGGCAGCCGCCACGGCTTCGACGCCGCCCTCATCGCCACCGGCGCCCGGGTCTTTATTCCGCCTCTGCCCCATCTCCCGAAAGAAAACGTCTACGTCATGCGCACCCCCGCCGACGCCGAGGCCCTCCGGGCCCGGCTGGACCGGGGGGACGTGAGGCGGGCCGTGGTGGTGGGGGCCTCCATGGTGGGCATCAAGGTGGCCGAGCTCTTCCAGCGCGCCGGTGCCCGCTGCATCCTGGCCGATATGGCCCCCTCCCTCTTCCCTCTGGCCGCCGTCCCCGAGGTTGGTACCGAGCTGGGCCGGCGGGTGACGGAAAAGGGCGTGGAGCTCAAGCTGGGCGTGGGCCTGACCGCCATCGACGAGACCCCGGAGGGCCTGAAGGTCGCCTTCGGCAGCGACGTTTTGGACGCCGACGTGGCCGTATTGGCCATCGGCACCCGGCCCAACCTGGATTTTCTGGACAAAGACGCCCCCCTGGTGGACCGGGGGGTCCTGGTGAACGAGCGGATGGAGACCTCCGTCTCCGGTATCTACGCCGCCGGGGACTGCGCCAGCGGCTACAACATCCAAAGCGGCAGCCATCAGGTCATCGGGCTGTGGGCCAACGCCGGATACCAGGGCATCACCGCCGCCGGAGCCATGCTGGGCCGGCGGGTCAACTACCCCGGCAACCTGCTGCACAACATCACCCACTTCATGGACATGGACTTCATCGGCTTCGGGGACATCCGGGCCCAGGGAGAGGTCCTGCGCTATGAAAACGACGGCTTTTTCCTCTACGCCGTCCGCCGGGACGGCAAGCTGGTGCTGGTCAACATCGTGGACAACCACATCATCAGCGGCGTCATCAAAAACTACATGACCCGCAAATTCCTGGGGAGCAATGAGCCCATCAGCCCCATGCAGAAGGTCATTCTTCTGCGCAATGGCCTCACCGCCCCCGTCATCGAGCTGCTTGAAAACGCGCCCCTGGAAGGAGGACATTCCCATGGATGAAAAAGAGCGCCTGCTGCGCGCGAAGATCCCCGGCCCGGAGACCGGCATCGAGGTGAGGCACACCCTGTGCGACATCTGCTGCCCCTCCTTTCACTGCGGCATCGACGCCTATGTGAAGGACGGAAAGATCATCAAGGTGGAGGGCACCGCCGACCACCCGGTGAACCACGGCCTGCTGTGCCCCAAGGGCCTGTCCAACCGGCAGTACCTCTACCGGGAGGACAGGATCAAGACTCCCCTGCGCCGGGTGGGGGCCCGAGGCGAGGGAAAATTTGAGCCCATCACCTGGGACGAGGCCTACGCCGAGATCGCCCAAAAGCTGAACGCCATCAAAGCCGAGAGCGGACCGGAGAGCGTCCTCTTCTACTCGGGCTACTCCAAGTGGTACCGCCCCTTCCTCCACCGCTTCACCTACTCCTTCGGCTCCCCCAACTTCCTCACCGAGTCCAGCTCCTGCATGACCTCCACCTTCCTCAACTGGTGGGTCACCACCGGAAACCCCATGTGTTCCTCCGACGTGCTGAATTCCGGGGTCTTTCTGGGCTGGGCCTTCAACCCCTATTATTCCCGCCACCTGGCCGCCCTCAACGTGGAAAAGCGGAAGGCGGAGGGGATGAAGATCATCATCGTGGACCCCCGGATCACCCCCGCCTCCCTCCGGCTGGCGGACATCCACCTCCGCCCCCGGGTGGGCACCGACGGGGCGGTGGCCCTGGGCCTGGCCCACATTTTCATCCGGGACGGCAGGATCGACAAGCCCTACATCGAGAAATACGTCCACGGCTTTGAGCAGTACGCCGCCTATGTCAAGGACTTCACCCCCCAGCGGGTGGAGGCCCTCACCGGCGTCCCCGCCGGGCAGCTGGAGGAGGCCGCCGCCATGATCGCGGACAACCTCCCCCTGTCCATCAACGAGAGCGCCGCCCCCATCGGACACCACAAAAACGGCTTCCAGGCCTACCGGGCCATCATGTCCCTCTCCGCCATCCTGGGCTGCTTCGACCGCCCCGGCGGCCAGGTCCCCGTTCAGTTCAGCTACAACTATATGCCCGGCGGCTTCCGCACCCGGGAGGACGACTTCATTATGGCCCACCACCACCGGGTGACCGCCCCCGCCGTGGGGGCGGAGCGGTTCCCCGTGTGGAACGACTTCATCCACGAGGCCCAGGCCAACGACCTCTCCCGCCAGATCGAGACGGGCAGGCCCTACCCCGTCCGGGCCATGCTGGGCGTGGGCATGAACTACCGCATCTCCCCCGAGGATGAGCGGCTCAAACAAAACCTCATGAAGCTGGACTTCCTGGTGAACACCGAGCTTTTCCTCACCGACACCTGCAAGTTCTGCGACATCGTCCTCCCCGCCTGCACCTCCTTTGAGCGGGGAGAGCTGAAGGCCTACGGCGGCGGCCACCTCTTCGCCACCAAGCCAGTGGTGGAGCCCCTGGGCGAGGCCCGCAGCGACGCGCGCATCCTCTGCGAGCTGGCCCAGGCCATGGACCTGGACGACGAGCTCCTCCGCCAGGGCCCCGACGCCTGCTGGCGCTGGATCCTCCAGGACCTTCCCATCACCCTGGAAGAGCTGCGGGCCTCCGACAAGCCGGTGAAGCTCCCCGGCGTGGAGCCCTACGTCCCCGGCACCATGCTGGAACAAGGCCTGGACACCGCCTCCGGCAAATTTGAGCTGTGGTCCGAGGCCATCGCCAAATACCCCCAGCTGGACCCCCTGCCGGCCTACACGCCCCCCTTCGACACACCCTCCGACCCGGACTGGCCCTTCCACCTGTGCTCCTCCCCCCGCATCACCAACGCCCTCCACTCCCGCCTCCACAAGGTGCCCTGGGCCCGGTCCCTCCGGCCCGCGCCGGCGGCGGACCTGAATCCCGACGACGCCGCGGCCCTGGGCATCGCCCAGGGGGACGACATCGAGCTCTCCTCCCCCCGGGGGGCCATCGTGGTGAAGGCCAACCTCTCTTATAAGGTAGACCCCGGCATGGTCTATTTCTACCACGGCTACTCCGAGGCGGACGCCAACCTCCTCACCGACAACGAAGCCCTGGACCCCTACTCCGGTTTCCCCGCCTACCGGGACACCCGGGTCCAAATCAGGAGGATCTGACCATGGAAAAGATGATCTTTGACTTTGATCCCTCCAAGTGCACCTCCTGCCAGGCCTGCGTCATGGCCTGCATGGACCAGAACGACATCGACGCCGCCCATAAGCAGCACCCCTTCCGCAACGCCGCCGCCCTGGAGACCCGGGAGGGAGGGCGGGAGAAGTTCTCCTTCCTCTCGGTGGCCTGCATGCACTGCGAGGATGCCCCCTGCGTCCTGGGCTGCCCCTCCGCCTGCCTCTACAAGGACCCAGAGAGCGGCTTCACCCTTTACGACAACACCAACTGCATCGGCTGCCACTCCTGCGCCATGGCCTGCCCCTTCGGGGCCCCCTCCTTCGACGGCGAGGGGAAGATGGTCAAGTGCGACGGCTGCGTGGAGCGGCTGCGCCGGGGCATGGTCCCCGCCTGCGTCCGGGTCTGCCCCACCGGGGCCCTGACCTGCCGCCCGGAGAGCGAATACCACGAAGAACAGAGCGAGCGTTCCCTGCGCGCCCTGGCCCGCCACCTGCTGGAGGAGGGCTGAGGCGTATCACATAGCTTGGGAGGCGGCACTTCTGAGCGCAACGAACCGAGAGAGAATAGGGAGGTATTGTAATGAGTGAAAACAAGCGACTGGAATTCCACCTGGGTACCTTCGGCAAGCTGGTCCCCCTGCTGGTGGCCGTGGTCTTTATCATCTGGGCCGCCGTCAAGGGCTCCAACGTCAGCGGCTACATGGTGGCCTTCTTCATGGCCATCATCTTCGGCGTCATCCTGGTCAAGGATGAGAAGGCCTATGGCCAGGCCATCATCACCGGGCTCACAAAGCCCATGTTCCCCGTCATCGCCCTGGCCGTCATCCTGGCCGCCATCTCCGGCAAGCTGATCTCGGGCAGCGGCATGGTCCAGACCATCGCCGCCTACGCCGTGAACGCCGGCTTCACCGGCAGGCTCTTCGCGGCGGCCACCTTCCTCATCACCTGCCTGCTGGCCTTCTCCACCGGCACCTCCGTGGGCACCTACATGGTGGTCATCCCCATCCTCTTCCCCGTGGGGGTCATGACCGGCGTGACCCCGGTGTACATGCTGGGCGCCATCGTCTCGGGCGCCGCCTTCGGCGATAACCTGGCCCCCATCTCCGACACCACCATCGCCTCCTCCGCCACCCAGGGCGCCGAGCTGGGCAAGGTGGTGCGCACCCGGATCAAATACTCCATTCCCGCCGCCGTCATCGCCCTCGCCTGCTTCCTCCTCTTCACCAAGACCGAGACCAACTCCGCCATGCTGGAGGCCGCCCAGGTGGAGCCCCGGGCCCTGTCCCTCATCATGCTGGTGGTGCCCGTGGTCATCATCGCCCTGTGCCTGATGAAGAAGCACCTCATCACCGCCCTGGCCTGGGGCGTCATCGCCGGCGTGGCGGCCGGCCTGATCAGCGGCATCTACCACGTGGCCGATCTGTTGTCCTTCCCCGGCGGCTTTAAGGTTGCCGGCGCCCTGCCCGACTCCATCTCCGGCTGCATGGGCACCGTGGCCATGCTCATCGCCGTGTTCGCCCTGCTGGGCGTCATGGAGCAGAGCGGCCTCTTCGAGGACGTGGGCCGGGGCCTGTCCAAGCTGGCCAAGGGCCCCGCCAGCACCGAGGCCACCATCGTGGGCTGCGTGGGCATCCTCAGCATGATCACCGGCGTCATCTCCGTGGCCATCGTGGCCATGGGCGACCTGGTGAAGGAGCTGGGCGAGAAGGCCGGGCTGGACCCCTACCGCCGGGCCAACCTGATGGACTGCGCCGGATGCGTCTTCTGCTTCCTGGCCCCCTGGACGGTCCACTGCGTCATCCCCGCCCAGAAGGCCGCCGAGTTCGGCGAGGCCTTCGCCGTGGCCCCCGCCGCCATCCCCTTCGTCAACTTCTACTCCATCGCCATGCTGGTCATCCTGGTGGTGGCCATCGTCACCGGCTACGGAAGAAAGAGCAAATGACCGAAACTGCCGCCAACCAGACACAAGCGCCAGGGTTCTCACCCTGGCGCTTGTGTTTCCTTCTCCCTTGTATTTCCACCCAAAAGCGGCTATAATGAAATTGTATGTGACCGCCAGACCAGAATACGGAAGGAGTTTTTCCGATGAGTAATATTTGGCACGACATCGACCCCAAGCGGATCTCCCCCGAGGATTTCATCGCCGTGGTGGAGATCCCCCAGGGCAGCAAGAAAAAGTACGAGCTGGACAAGGAGACCGGCCTCATCATCCTGGACCGCATCCTCTACACCTCCACCCACTACCCCGCCAACTACGGCTTCATCCCCCGCACCTACGGCGACGACGGCGACCCCCTGGACGTGCTGGTGCTGTGCTCCGAGGTGCTGGATCCCCTGACCCTGGTGCGCTGCTACCCCATCGGCTACATCTCCATGCTGGACGACGGCAAGAACGACGAGAAGATCATTGCCATCCCCTTCGCCGACCCCACCTATAAAAACTACAAGGACATCTCCGAACTGCCCGACCACATCTTCGACGAGATGGCCCACTTCTTCACCGTCTACAAGACTCTGGAGGGCAAGGAGACCATGGCCGGGGACGTCCAGGGCCGGGAGGGCGCCATCGAGGTCATCCGAAACGCCATCCTCCATTACAAGGACAAATTCTGTTGATCTCCTTTTCTTTGCGGAAACTTAAGAGAAAATTCCTTTTTTCCAAGGCCGCTGTATGATAAACTATTTCTAACAGCGAAGAGAAGAAAAGGAGAAGGATCATGGCACATTATGATACGCTCGTCATCGGCGCCGGCTTCGCCGGGGCGGTGACCGCCGGAGAGCTGGCCCGCCGGGGCGGCAGGAACGTGCTGGTGCTGGAGCGCCGGGACCACTTGGGCGGCAACGCCTACGACTGTCTGGACGCCCACGGCGTCCTCATCCACCAGTACGGCCCCCATATCTTCCACACCGCCGACCGGCGGGTCTACGACTACTTATCCCAGTACACCGCCTGGACCGGCTACCAGCACAAGGTGGTGGCCAGCATCCCCGGGCCGGAGGGCCGCATGGAGCTGCCCGTCCCCTTCAACCTGGTCTCCCTGGAGGCGGCCTTCGGCCCTGATAAGGCCAAGGCGCTGGAGGAAAAGCTCATCGCCGCTTACGGCGCCGAAAAGAAGGTCACCATCCTGGAGCTGCGCCAGAGCCCCGACCCTGAGATCGCCGCCCTGGCCGAATATGTCTACGACCACGTCTTTGTGAGATACACCATGAAGCAGTGGGGCCAGAAGCCGGAGGAGATCGACCCCAACACCACGGCCCGGGTCCCCGTGTTCCTCTCCCGGGACTGCCGCTACTTCCAGGACCCCTACCAGGGGATGCCCGCCAAGGGCTACACCCCCATTTTCCAGCGCCTTCTGGACCATCCCAACATCACGGTGGAGCTGGGGCAGGACGCCGCCGCCCGCCTCACCCTGGGCGACCAGCTCCTGCTGGACGGGGAGCCCTTCGCCGGAGAGGTCATCTACACCGGCGCCGCCGACGAGCTCTTCGGCTGCCGCTTCGGCCGCCTGCCCTACCGCACCCTGGACTTCCGGTTCGAGACTTACGACAGGGATTTCTATCAGAGCCACGGCACGGTGAACTACACCATGGATGAGGACTTCACCCGCATCACCGAGTTCAAGCGCCTTACCGGCCAAGAGCTTCCGGGAAAGACCACCATTATGAAGGAGTTCTCCAGGGCCTACACCGGGACTGCCGGCGAGGTGCCCTATTACGCCATCATCAACGACGCCAACAACGCCCTCTACGGCCAATACGCCGCTCTGGCGGAACGGTATCCCTCCCTCCACCTCCTGGGCCGGCTGGCGGAATACAAATACTACAACATGGACGCCATCGTGGGCCGCGCCCTGGCCCTGACGGACAAACTGCTGGGAGGCTGAAGCCCGATATGGAAAAAATACTGACCTTTGCCGTCCCCTGCTATAACTCCGCCGCCTACATGGACCATTGCGTGGAGACCCTCCTCACCGGCGGGGACGACGTGGAGATCATTTTGGTGGATGACGGCTCCGTCAAGGACGACACCCCCGCTATCTGCGACCGGTATGCTGAGCGGTACCCCGATATCGTCAAGGTCATCCACCAGGAGAACGGGGGCCACGGCGAGGGTGTCAACCAGGGCCTTCGGAACGCCACGGGCCTCTATTACAAGGTGGTGGACTCCGACGACTGGCTGGACGTGGACGCCCTGCAACAAGTTCTGGCCAAGCTCCGGGAGTGTGCCCGGTGGCCGGAGCCCCTTGACATGCTCATTGCCAACTACGTCTACGAGCACGTGGAGGACAACACCCAGCGGGTCATGCGCTACCGCAACGTCTTCCCCGAGGGGAAGGTGTTCACCTGGGACGACATGGGCCGCTTCCGCCCCTCCCAATACCTGCTGATGCACTCGGTCATCTACCGCACCCAGCTTCTGCGGGACTGCGGGCTGGAGCTGCCCAAGCACACCTTCTACGTGGACAACATCTTCGTCTACCAGCCCCTTCCCTACGTCAAGTCCATCTACTACATGGACCTGGACCTCTACCGCTACTTCATCGGCCGGGCGGACCAGAGCGTCAATGAGAAGGTGATGGTGGGCCGGGTGGACCAGCAGGTGCGGGTCACCAAGCTGATGATCGAGGCCCACGACCTGTGGAAGGTGAAGCGGGACTACCCCCGTCTGGGCCGGTACATGCTCAGCTACCTGTCCATGATGATGACCATCTCCTCCATCTTCCTCAACATCTCCGGCACGCCGGAGTCCCTGGGGATGAAGACCGAGCTGTGGGAGTACCTGCGCACCGTGGACCAGGCCCTCTACCACCGGCTCAAGTACCGGGCCCTCTCCGCCGTGGGTGTCTTCCCCGGCTACCAGGGGCGGAAGCTCTCCGTCTCCCTCTACCACGTGGCCCAGCATATCTATAAATTCAATTAAATGGAAGCCAAAGGCCCGCCGGAGCGCTCCGGCGGGCACTTTTTTTGTCTTTTTCCAAAAAACCTAAAAAAAGTTCTTGCTATATATAAAATTTTTAGTACAATGGAAATAGCCAGAGACCATGGGGCAGATGATGGGCGGGGACCGGTTCGGGCCGCCAGAAGGAGTGGTAACAAGCAAATGAGCAGACTGGACGTCAAGACCCCCAGCCGGGCCCAGGACGTGGTGGACCAGCTCTACCGCGACATGGAGCGCCGCATCGCCGCCAGCCCCCCGGGACTGTGCCCGGTGGACATGGCCCTCAATTTCCTAAGCCTCTGCCAGGCCCAGACCTGCGGCAAGTGCGTGCCCTGCCGCGTAGGGCTCCAACAGCTGGCCAACATGATCCGCGAGGTGTTGGACGGCGAGCCGGACGAGCGCATTTTGGCCCGCATCGAGGAGACCGCCCAGGTGGTGGCCGCCACGGCGGACTGCGCCATCGGCATCGACGCAGCCCAGCTGGTCCTCACGGGCCTGAGAGGCTTCCGGGAGGACTACGAGGAGCACGTGCGCCACCACCGGTGCCTGGGCAGCGTGGGCAACCCCGTGCCCTGCGTAGCCATGTGCCCCGCCGGGGTGGACATCCCGGGCTATGTGGCCCTCATCAAGGCGGGGCGGTACGCCGACGCGGTGCGCCTCATCCGCAAGGACAATCCCCTCCCCACCGCCTGCGCCTACATCTGCGAGCACCCCTGCGAGGCACGCTGCCGTCGGAACATGGTGGATGACGCCATCAGCATCCGGGGGCTCAAGCGCTACGCCGTGGACCAGGCGGGGGAGGTCCCCCAGCCCGCTCCGGCGGCGGCCACCGGCAAAAAGGTGGCCGTGGTGGGCGGCGGCCCCGGCGGGCTGTCCGCGGCCTACTACCTGGCCCTCATGGGCCACAGCGTCACCGTCTATGAGCGCCGCAAGGCCCTGGGCGGCATGATGCGCTACGGCATCCCCAGCTACCGCTTCCCCCGGGAGCTTTTGGACGGGGAGATCAACTCCATCCTCTCCCTGGGCGTCACGGTACATACCGGGGTGGACGTGGGGACCGAAGTGTCCTTCGACACCCTGAAAAACGACTTTGACTGCGTGTATCTGGCCATCGGGGCCCACACCGACAAGAAGACCGGCATCCCCGGGGAGGACAGCGCCAACGTCATCTCCGCCGTGGAGCTGCTGCGGGCCATCGGGGACAACGACCTGCCCGACTTCTCCGGGCTGCGGGTGGTGGTCATCGGCGGCGGCAACGTGGCCATGGACGTGACCCGCAGCGCCATCCGCCTGGGGGCCAAGACCGTCACCTGCGTCTACCGCCGCCGTCAGGCCGACATGACCGCCCTGGCCGAGGAGGTGGAGGGCGCCGTGGCCGAGGGGGCCGAGCTTTTGACCCTCCAGGCCCCCGTCCGCATCGAGGCCGACGGCGACGGCAAGGCCGCCGCCTTGTGGACCCAGCCCCAAATCCCCGGTGAGCTGGACGGCCACGGCCGGCCCAAGCCGGTGAACGCCGACGTGCCTGAGCGGCGCATCGAGGCCGACCTCATCATCGTGGCCATCGGCCAGGGGGTGGAGAGCCGGGGCTTCGAGCAGGGCGGCATCAAGGTCCAGCGGGGGGGCACCCTGCTGGCCGACCCCAGCACCCACCTGCCCGACCAGGGCGGCGTCTTCGCCGGGGGCGACTGCGTCACCGGCCCCGCCACCGTCATCCGGGCTATCGCCGCGGGCAAGGCCGCGGCGGCCAACATCGACGAGTACCTGGGCTTCCACCACGCCATCACCACCGACGTGCAGGTGCCTCTCCCCGGCTTCGCCGACCTGCGGCCCAAGGGCCGGGTCAACCCCACGGAGCGGGAGGCGGCGGAGCGTAAGGGCGACTTCGCCTGCGTGGAGTGCGCCATGACCGACCAGGAGGCCCGGCAGGAGGCCGGGCGGTGCCTGCGGTGCGACCACTTCGGCTACGGCATCTTCAAAGGAGGGCGGATCAGAACATGGTAAACATCGTAATCGACGGCAAGCGGCTTGCCGTGGCGGACGGCACCACCATTATGGAGGCCGCCCAGCGGGCGGGCACTCCCATCCCACATCTGTGCTACCTCAAGGATCTCAACGAGATCGCCGCCTGCCGCATGTGCGTGGTGGAGGTGGAGGGGGCCGAGCGGATGGTCACCGCCTGCAACAACCAGGTCTTTGAGGGCATGGTGGTCCACACCAACACCCCCGCCGTCCGGCAGGCCCGGAAGACCAACCTGCGCCTCATCCTCTCCCAGCACGACTCCAACTGCACCGTGTGCATCCGCAGCGGCAACTGCGAGCTGCAAAAGCTGGCCCAGGACATGAACATCCACTACCAGCCCTACCCCGTCCAGCCCGAGCGGGCCCGGGTGGACCTGTCCGTCCCCGTGGTGCGGGAGGCCAGCAAGTGCATCAAGTGCATGCGCTGCGTCCAGGTCTGCGACAAGATCCAGGATATGCACATCTGGGACGTGTCGGGCACCGGCTCCCGGACCACCGTGGACGTATCCCTGCGCCGGAAGCTGGGGGACACCGACTGCACCTTCTGCGGCCAGTGCGTCACCCACTGCCCCACCGGGGCCCTCACCGTCCGGGACGACACCGGCCGGGTGCTGAAGGCCCTGGCCGACCCCGAGCTCACCACCGTCATCCAGGTGGCCCCCGCCGTGCGGGTGGCCTGGGCCGAGAGCTTCGGCCTCTCCCCCGAGGTGGGCACCGCCGGGCGGATGGTGGCCGCCCTCAAGCGCATGGGCTTCAACTACGTCTTTGACACCAACTTCACCGCCGACCTCACCATCATGGAGGAGGGCAGCGAGTTCCTGGAGCGCTTCACCCACCGTGACGGCTACTCCTGGCCCATGTACACCTCCTGCTGCCCCGGCTGGGTGCGGTTTTTGAAGTCCCAGTTCCCCGGCCAGGTGGCGGGGCTGTCCACCGCCAAGTCCCCCCAGCAGATGTTCGGGGCGGTGGCCAAGAGCTATCTGGCCCAAAAGCTGGGGCTGGACCCCCACAAGATCTTCGTGGTGTCCATCATGCCCTGCTCGGCCAAAAAGGCGGAATGCGCCCTGCCCTCCATGAAGGACGCCTGCGGCGACCCGGACGTGGACGTGGTCCTCACCACCCGGGAGATGGACCGGCTGCTGCGCAGCGACTGCGTCCTCCCCGGCGACCTCCCCGAGGAGAAGTTTGACTCCCCCTTGGGCACCGGCACCGGCGCGGCGGTCATCTTCGGGGCCACCGGCGGCGTGATGGACGCTGCCCTTCGCAGCGCCTACTATCTGGTCACCGGCTCCAACCCGGACGCCGACGCCTTCACCGCAGTCCGGGGCAGCAAGCCCTGGAAGGAGGCCGTTTTCACCGTCCCCGGCGCCGGGGACGTGAAGGTGGCGGTGGTCAGCGGCCTTGGTAACGCCCGGGCCCTCGTGGAGGCGGTGGAGGCCGGCGAGGTCTCCTACGACTTCGTGGAGGTCATGGCCTGTCCCGGCGGCTGCGCCGGGGGCGGCGGCCAGCCCATCCACGGCGGCGTGGAGCTGGCGGAGCCCCGGGGCAAGCGCCTCTGGGAGCTGGACGCCAAGGCGGACATCCGCTTCTCCCATGAGAACCCGGAGGTCCAGGCCCTCTACGCCGAATACCTGGGCCAGCCCTTGGGCGAGAAGTCCCACCACCTCCTGCACACCGACCACGAGGCCTGGCGGATGCCCAGCCAGCGATAAATCAACGGCAAAAGGCCGGGGGATGTACGAAAGCGTACATCCCCCGGCCTTTTTGTCTCCTATGGGCTTTCCCACCTTGGGGAGATGGCCCCCAAGCCCCGCCGGAGCGGGCCGGGGTTCCTTCCCTCAGACACTACTTCACCCGGAACAGCCCGTGCCGGTTGCAGCAGGCGTAGAGGACGCTCCCCACCCCACGCTTGGTGAACCGGGCCTCGGGGACCTGCTCGGGCCAGAGCTTCACGATCTCCACCCCCCGGTCGGTGGCCTGGGCGAAAAAGGTGAGGAAATGCCCCTTCTCCATGGGGTGGTCTGCCCGCACATACCACTCCCCGTCCACCTCGGACAGGGTAATGGCGTGGGCGCCGTCCGCCTCCTCCGCCTCCAGGGGCGGCAGGGCCACCCCGCAGCAGTGGAAGGCCCCCTCCCCCATGGCGTGGATCACGTTTCCGCACACCGGGCAGAGGTAGAACTTGCCCCGCTTGGGGTTGGCAGAGCGGTTGGCGTTGGTGATCTGCTCCCCGGACAAAAGCTCCGCCACGCTCACCCCAAGGGCCTGGGCCAGCGGCTCCAGCAGGCTCAGGTCGGGCAGTCCCCGGCCCGTCTCCCACTTGCTCACCGCCTTATCGCTGACCCCCAGCCGGTCCGCCAGCTGTTTTTGGGTATATCCTTTCTTCTCCCGGAGGACCTTCACGGCCGTCCCGGTCACATAATTGCTCATTTTATTCGGCTCCTTTCTCTCCATGGTCCCAGCATACCCCAGATGGAGAGAAAGGGCAACCTACGCTTGGTAGAGCGGCACAAGGGGGGCCTTCCGTCCACACCCCTGAGGCCCCTTTTAGATCAGGGCCAACTGTTTGAGCCAGAATATCCACAAAAACAGGGTGAGCATGGAACACAAGGTGGTCCCCACCACCACCTGGCCCGCCAGGACGCCGTCGGCCCCGGCCTGCTGGGCCATGCTGAAGGAGGACACCGCCGTGGAGGAGGCGCTCATGACCAGCAGGGCCCCCAGGTCCACCCCCCGAAAGCCCCACAGCACGGCAAGGCCCGTCACGAGGGCGGGAAACAGGATCAGCTTGCCCACCAGGCACACCGCCATCCTTCCCCCGCTCCCCCGCAGCTGGGAGAAATGGAACATCCCGCCCAGCACCAGCAGGGCCAGGGGCGTGGCGATGGCCGACAGGTCCCGGAGGGCCACCACCACCAGCTCCGGCAGGCGGATCCGGGCCAGACGCAGGGCCAGGGCCAGGGCGGCGGCGATCAGCAGAGGATTCCGGCACAGTTCCCGCCCGATCTTTCCAGGCCGGATGCTCTGCCCGCGAAACACCTCCAGCGCAATGGCACAGAGGACGTTATACAGCGGCACGACCACGGCGATCAGCATGCTGGCGTGGTCCAGATCCTCCCCTCCGTAGAGGGACTGCAGCACCGGCAGCCCCAACAGGAGGCAGTTGCCCCGGAAGATGCCCTGGACCATCACGCCCCGCCGGGTGTTTTCCTTTTCAAACACCGGCACCAGGACCATAAGCAGCAGGAATACGGCCACGTTGACCAGGACGCCGAAGGCCAGCAGCTTGGCGGCGGAGCCCCCCTCCACCCGGGCCGTGTAGATGTTGCAGAACAGGAGTGCGGAGAGGAGCACATGGTAGACCAGGGTGTTCAGCTTTCGCAGAAAGCCGTCGTCCATCATGCCGATCTTCCGCAGAAAATAGCCCAGGGCCAAAAAGAAGAACACAGGAAACAGGGCGGAAAAGGAGAGATATAGGTTATTCATCTCCCCGCCTCCCCAAAGAGCATGCCCGCCCGGTCAATCCTCCCAGCGGCCGGTGACGGCCGCCCGGACACATTTCTCCTCGTTTCCGTACCACACGTCCAGTCCGTTGCCCCCGGGCGCGTAAAAGGCCATCTTGGGGGAGTGGGTGACCATGGTCTTAAAGCCCAGCACTTCGGGATTTCCCAGCACGACGCACAAATCCTGGGTCAGCACCGCGCCGGCGTCCTCGATGGTCTTTTGGTACCCCAGCTCCTTGGCCATGGCCTTCACCGCCATGTTGGTGTGGATCCACATGGTCACCCCGTCCTTGACCTTCTTGCCCTGAAGCAGGCCGGCCAGCTGGGCCACCTGATTCAAGCTGCAGTGGGGACAGCCCAGCGCCACGAAGTCCACGTCCCTGCTCTTCCCCGAGGTCAGATTGTCGTAGCCCTGGGCCAGCTCCTTTTCACCCAGCTCCACCACCTCGTACCGCTTTCCCCGGAACACTGTCTCCAGGTCGGGGGCCTCCGGGGTCAGCCCTATGGCGTGGAAGAGGGCCACGCCTCCCGCCGAGGCCAGGGCGGAGCCGAAGTAGACCAGCTCCTCCGTGGAGGGACGGCCCAGCCCCTCAAAGACGGGGATCTTCTCCCCCACCATCTTCCCCACATAGTTGCCCAGGGCCCCGTAGTCGGTGATCCCGTGGAGGGGGACGGTGACCCGGAACAGGATGTCACCCCTCCGGTTTTCGTCCAGGTGGAGGCCGTAGCACGGCGTGAAGCCCGTGATCCCGGCGGCCCACGCGCTGGGTCCCCCCTCCCGGTTGTCCCGGGCCCCCAGCACGGAGTTCGTGAACACCACGGCGGAGGACTCGGCCCAGGCGATGTGCTCGCCGAACCGGGGCAGGAAGCTGTAATAATAAGGCACACAGGAGGAGGTGCCGAAGCACCCCATGGCCTCGTAAGCCTTCTCGATCCGCATCTGGGGCTCCACCCAATCGGCGGGCAGGCCCAGGTCCCGGCTGCGGTCCACCCCGATCACGTTCATGGTGGTGGGCACGACCACCCGGGCCCCCTTGGCCGCCATGTCCTCCGCCCACTTCATCCCGGCGATGCCGTGGGATTTGAGGGACAGCCCGGCGCAGTGGGCGCTCTTGATGGGGATAAGCTCCTCCGCCCCGTAGATCTCACCCAGGGCACAGAGCATCTCCATGGCCACCTGGACCGGCTCGCCCCGGCCGCCGTCCAGCATCCCTTTTTGCTCGTCAGTCAGCCTCATGCGGCAGCTCCCCTTTCTTGGTGACGGTCACCGTCCCCCGGATGGCGTCCACCTTCACCCAGTCGCCGTCCTCGATGATGGAAAACGGGTCGGTCTCCAGGTGGTCCACCACGGGGATCTTCCCCATGATGGCGCCCACGGCGATGATGGTCTCTGTATTCAGGTTGATGATGGCCGCGGGGGCCGTCCCCTCGCAGGCCACCTGATATACCACATAGGAGCCGCCGGTGCTCCCCTTCCCGTGGGGGAACAGAAGGACCTTCCCCCGGAAGGACTTCCCCTCCAGCTGATGGTTGTGCTCGGTGATCACGCCGTTGGGCACGTCCACGCCGAAATTGAAGCCGATGGGCTGGCGGCAGACCAGGGCCTCCCCCTCGCCCACGCCCTTGCTGATGGGGCGGCAAGCTACTGTCTGGGACATTGCCGACACTTCCTTTCTCCGCCCGGTCACAGGCGGTCGTTTTTCACATAGCAGGTCCCTTCCATGATGCGGCGGGCCGTGCGCTCATAGGCCAGCCGGAGGAAGGCGGTCCCCTCGGGGTCCGCGGCCTGGGCGTCCACTTCAATCACGCCGCCGGGGTGGCCGATGCGGAGCATGTTCCGGCCCTTGGCCTCCTCGGAGAGCTGCTTGTAGACCAGCGTCCCCGGGATGCGGGCCGCCGCGCCGGTGCAGACCGTACCGGTGCCGGGATAGGTCTTGTGCATGTGGAGCATGAAGCTCAGGCGGCTGACCAGGTCGATCTCCTCCGCCTTCACCTTGTGGCCGTCGATGGCCACGGTGTAATCCGCACTCTTGCTGACGATGGCGAAGAAGGGGACATAGGCGCTTTTCTCCGTGGCCTCCCGAATCGTGGCGGCCATGCCGATTTTTACTGTGCAGGCGGCCCGGATGGCCTCCATTTTGTCGGTAAGGGCCTTATCCTTCTCGATTTCGGCGCAGGTCTCGGTGCCCTTCAGCCCCAGGCTGGCGGCCTCGATGAACACCACCACGTTGCCCGCGTCCACGATGGAAACCTCGAAGTCGCCGTACCCCTCGGCGTGGATCACGTCGGCGGGGTTCCCCGTGGGCAGAATCTTCCCGGTGGTGGAGCCCGCCGTATCGCCGAAGTCCAGCATGATCCGGGCCCCGGTACCGGGGACGCCGTCCAACTTACAGTCTCCCATGACCTGGGCCTTGCCGTCCTTGACGGGGACGTCGGCCACCAGGATGCAGTTGGTGTTGACCTGGTGGATGCGCACCCGGGTGACCGGCTCGGTGATGGGGACCATCCCCTCGTCGATGGCGAAGGGGCCCACGGCGGCGGAGATGTTGCCGCAGTTGCCGCCGTAGTCCACCAGGTCCGTGTCGAAGCTGACCTGGGCGAAGGTGTAGTCCACGTCGGCATCCTCCCGGGTGGGGGGGCCGATGATGGCCAGCTTGCTGGTCAGCACGTCCGCCCCGCCCAGGCCGTCGATCTCCCGGATGTCCGGCGTGCCGAAAATACCGCGGATCACCCGATCCCGCTGGGCCGGGTCCCGGGGCAGCTCGTTTTCCTTGATGAAAATGCCCTTGCTGGTCCCGCCCCGGTGGATCACAACTTTGTAAGGCGTCATTTGGGGATGCATATGGTCATCGATCCTTTCCTGTTCCAAATTTTGTTGTACATGTATGCGGCTGGCTCTTCCGGGATATTTCCGCCTCCCTGGGGAATGGCCTCAGATCACACCGGCGGCTGTGAGGCGGCAGAGGTCTTCGGCGGATAAGCCCAGCAGGCCGCCGTAGACCGCCTCGTTGTCCTCCCCCAGCAGGGGGGCCGGCTTGCGGGGACAGGCCTTGGTCCGCGTCAGCTTTTGGGGCGCCGCCGTGATTTGGAGCCGCCCGATGCCGGGCTGGTCGATCTCCGGGAACATCTCCCGGGCCCCGGCGATCTGCGGGTCTCTCACCAGCCGGTCGATGGTGTTCACCGCGCTGGCCGGACAGCCCGCGGAATTGAGCTTATCGTCGATCTCATCGATGGTGTACCGCCGGGTCCACTCCGACACCACCTCCCGCACCTGTTCGTGGTTGGCCACCCGGTCCTTGATCTCCCGGAAGCGGGGGTCCTCCTTCAGCTCCGGACGCCCCATGACCTCGCAGAGGATGCTGAAGAGCTTGTTGTTGCCGGCGGCGATGATCACGTCCCCGTCCTTGGCCGGGAAGGAGTCGTAAGGATAGGTGGACTCATAGCGGTTCCCGATGCGCTCGGGCACCCGGCCCGTGGCCTGATAGATCATGGTGATGTTCTCCATGGCGGAGGCCACCGAGTCCACCAGCGCCACGTCCACCATCTCTCCCAGCCCGGTTTTCTGCCGGTTCACCAGCGCCGCCAGCACCCCGACAGCCAGGTTCAGTCCCCCCAGCACGTCGCCCATGGGGGTGCCCACCCGGGTGGCCGGGCCTCCGGGCCAACCGGTGGTGCTCATCAGCCCGCCCATGGCCTGGCCCACGATGTCATACCCGGCCCGCTTGCTGAGGGGGCCGGTGTGGCCGAAGCCGGAGACCGCGCCGTAGATGATGCCGGGGTTGGCCGCCTTGAGCGCCTCATACCCCAGCCCCAGCTTTTCCATGGTGCCGGGGCGGTAGTTCTCAATGACCACGTCCGCCTTTTTCACCAGCTCCAGGAACAGCTTTTTCCCCTCCGGGTCCTTCAGGTTTAGGGTGCAGCCCATCTTGCTGCGGTTGAAATTGGCGTAGTAGACGCTGTTGTCGTTGATGAAGGGCCCCATCTTGCGGGTGTCGTCCCCGCCGTTGGGGTTTTCCACCTTGATGACCGTGGCCCCCATGTCCGCCAGCAGCATCCCGCAGTAGGGGCCCGCCAGCACCCGTGTCAGGTCCAGCACCACGCATCCGTCCAGCAGTCCAGCCGTCTTTGCTTCCTTTGCTTCCATCGTTCTGCCTCATCCTCTCGTTCGTTGGCGATGCCGCGGGCCGGCGGCCCGCCCGGAATGGGTACGCTCTGTTCTCTGCCTAGATTAAAAGCAAACGGCATGCCAGCTTTTCTCCCTGCCGGATTTTGTCGAATTAAGTCCGCTCCTCCCTCCGATTTCACCTCCAGCCCGAATTGACAACCCATTTTCGATGTGATAAGCTGTTTCAAAATAGCGCAAAATTGAAACAAGCGGGTGATATTTATGGATTTGGCAACCTCCCGAAAGGCCCTGATGACCAGCGAAAAGATCACGGTGGCGCTCATCGCCACCTACCCCGCCATGTCCAGGGCCATGGCCCAGCTGGTGGAGGGGACCAACATCCAGCTGTTGGACATCTACGCCTCCTTCGAGCAGGCCGCCGAGGAGGCCAAGCGCATCGAGGCGGAGGTGGACGTGATCCTCACCCGGGGCGGCACCGGCCGTTTCGTCAAAAATGCCGCCTCCATCCCGGTCATCTCCATCCCCATCACCCCCTTCGACCTCACCCTGTCGGTCTCCGACCTCCCCGCCGAGTACAAGCGGGTCGCCTTCTGCAACTACCAGCGGGCCATCTTCGGCACCGAGCAGATCGGCGAGCTGTTTGGCAAAAAGATCTTCCAATATCTGTTTACCAACCAGGCCGAGCTCCGGCAGGCGGCCAATGAGGCCAAGGCGGACGGCTGTCAGGTCTTTATCGGCGGCGCGGAGGGCATTTCCTACGCAAGGGAGCTGGGCATGGAGGGCATCGAGATCGTCTCCGGCCGGGAGGCCATCTACCAGGCCCTCACCGAGGCCATCGCCATCATCCAGGTCAAGCGGGAGGAGCGCAAGCAGTCCACCCGGCTGAAGATTGCCTTCGACTCCCTGGCCGAGGGGATCTGCATCACAGACGAGCGGGGCACCATCTCGGTCTTTAACCCCGCCGCCGCCGGCATCTTTAAGCTGAACCACCAGCAGTTGGTGGGGGAAAACATCCACGACATCTCCATCGGAGACCGCGCCCTGACGGCGCTCCACCAGCAGAAGCCGGAGCTCAACCAGCTGGAGCGGGCCTGGAACATCACCCTGAGCACCAACCACATCCCCATCTACATGGACCAAAATTTCATCGGCCTGGTCAGCACCTTTCAGGACGTGACCAAGATCCAGCAGTTGGAGGGCCAGATCCGCCGCCAGCTGAACCAAAAGGGCTTTCAGGCCAAATATACCTTCGACAGCATCATCGGCTCCACCCACGCCATGGAGACGGCCAAAAAGCTGGCCGCCCTCTACGCCCAGACCGACTCCTCCGTCCTCATCGAGGGGGAATCCGGCACCGGCAAAGAGCTCTTCGCCCACAGCATCCACAGCGCCAGCCCCCGGTCGGTGGGGCCCTTCGTCACCGTCAACTGCGCCGCCATCCCCGAGCAACTGCTGGAGAGTGAGCTCTTCGGCTACGCCCCCGGGGCCTTCACCGGCGCCCGGAGGGAGGGCAAGCAGGGGCTCTTCGAGCTGGCCCACAACGGCACCATCTTCCTGGATGAAATCGGCGAGATGCCCAAGTACCTCCAGTCCCGGCTCCTGCGGGTCCTCCAGGAAAAGGAGGTCATGCGGGTGGGGGATGACAAGATCATCTCGGTGAACTGCCGGGTCATCTCCGCCACCAACAAGGACCTGGGGACGCTGGTCTCCAAGGGAGAGTTCCGGGAGGACCTCTACTACCGGCTGAACATCTTCAACGTGAAGGTGCCCCCCCTGCGGGACAGGCGGGAGGATATCCCCCTCCTGTGCGAGCACTTTCTGGAGGGGATGGGCATCTCCTCCCACGCCATCGGGATCAAAAAGAGCGTGGACGAGCAGCTCAAGCGCCTGCGGGGCTACCGCTGGCCGGGAAACGTCCGGGAGCTGTCCAGCGTCTGCGCCCGCATCGCCCTGCTCCAGACCGCGGGCCAGGGGGAGGAGGCCCGCCAATACCTCCGAATGGTCATCGACAGCTACGTGTCTGCCGCACGGGACACGGTGAGCCTGGACATCGAGGCCAACCTTCCCCTGAAGGGGGCCATGGAGGAGGCGGAGCAGCAGTATATCAGCGCCATCCTGGAGCGCTGCGGCAACAACCGCACGCTGGCCTCCAAGCAGCTTGGGATCGGGCGCACCACTTTGTGGCGGCGGTACGCCGAGGGCGAGGAGGAGCGCGGGATCTGAGAAAACAAAGAGAGAGCCGGGCCAAACAGCCCGGCTCTCTTTTTGGCAATGGCGCTCAGCGCGGCGGATAGACGCTGTGCTCCAGGGCCCTGGCGTCGTGGCCCGGAAGGATGTGGGCCGCGTCCGCCAGGGGGAGGAGGCGTCGGATGGTGTCGTAGTACTCCCGCAGGTCCACGTGGATGCCCGAGGGCGTGGGCAGCCCATGGGTCAGGTTCTCCTCCCAATTCTCGATCAGGCCCACGCAGTCGCTGGCGATCAGGTAGGGACCGTCCTCGGTCTGGATGCGGACACACTGGAAGCCCGGGGTGTGTCCGGGCGCGAAGAGCAGGTCGATCCCCTCCTGGAGCCGGAAGTCTCCGTCCACCACCTCCAAACGGTCCATCGCCTTGGCCCAGGGGGGCGTCATCCCCAGCTGGGGCGACTCGTAATAGGTGTATTGGGTGGGGACCGGGGCCAGGGCGAACTCCACCTCCCGCCGCTGGACATAGATACGGGCGTTGGGAAACCGGTGGTTGTTGAAGCAGTGGTCCCAGTGGAGATGGGTGTTGACGATGACCGTCACCTCTTCCGGTTCCACCCCCAGATCCCGCAGGGCCCGGACGGGCTCCATCTCCGGGGTCTGGGTGAGGGGGTGGTGGTATTGGGCGGCCCACGCCTCGCCGCAGCAGCCGGTATCCACCAGCATGCAGGTGTCCCTGCCCTGGACCAGGTACATGAGGATGGGGGCGGCCAGTTTGGTCCCCGCGTCTTTTTGATAGGAGAAGTTGGATTTTTCAGCGGCGCCAAAGATACCGGCGCAGATGGGACGGATCGTATAGGTCTCCATAGGTCTTGCTCCTTTCATATTTCAGGCTGCTTTCTTTGCGTGCAAATTCGGTGCCAGCTTTTTATTTTGGGAAATCTGGTGCGGCCCCTCGCTCTGGTTCCCCCTCATGTTTCAAATATAAAAAATCGGAAAAGAAAATGAAACGCTTTTTTCTTTTCTTAGATTTTGTTTTCTTTTTTACCAGGATAATATTGGAAATTTTATTTTTGAAAAGTCGAATTTTGTCAGAAATAGCGGGCGTCAAAAATTTTGCGGATCGTTTTCGCCCAGGTTGGCATCAATTTTGCGGTAATACTAGACGAGAATACCCGGGAAGTAATTTCTCACAAGCAATCCTGATGCCGGCAGGCGGTGTTTCGGGCGGTCGGCCGCCGTTCGGAACGTGACTCCTCTCTCAGGAGAGAAAGGTGAAAGGTAGGAAAGCTCTATGAAAAAGAAGCGTGTCCAATGGCTGTTCCTGTTTTACTCCATCGTGTGTCACCTACCCTATTTCATTCCCGCGTTGAATCGGATCGAACCCAAACTGGCGGGCGTACCCTTTACGGTATACTCCGCTTTCCTGTGGATGCTGCTGTGCTGCTGCCTGCTGATGTGGCTGAGCAAAAATGTCTGGGACAGCTATGACGGCGGAGAGGAGGCGGGCAAATGAGCACTCATACCATCGTCAGCATCATCGCCCTGCTGGCCTATACCGCTCTGATGCTCTACGTGGGCATCGGCAAGGCCTACGATAAGGACGTAGTCTCCACGTCCCGGGGCTTCTTCATCGGCGGCGGCACAGGTTACTTCGTGCTGTTCTTCACCACTGCGGCCACCTGGTTCTCCACCTGGATCTACATGGGGGCCCCCGGCTCCTTCTATAAAAACGGCATCGGCTGGATCGCCGGCGCCACCTGGCAGCTGCTCATCATGTTCCTCATGGGCGTCTTCGGCACCCGCCTGTGGCGGATGGCCAAGAGCTATGAGTACGTAACGCCGGGCGACCTGCTGGACGGCTATTACCAGAGCTCCGGCCTGCGCAAGACCATCTCCCTTGGACAGCTCATCTTCTGCTTCCCCTACATGATGGCCCAGGTCAGCGGCGTCGGCCTGGCGGTGAGCACCCTGACCGCCGGGTTTATCCCCTCCTGGCTGGGCTGCCTTTACGCCGCCGTGGTGGTGGGCCTGTACGTCTACTTCGGCGGCTTCAAATCCCAGGCCTGGGTGGACACCATGCAGGGCATCATGTTCACTATTATCCTCTGGATCACCGTGGCCATCATGATCTGGCAGAACGGCGGCGGTGTGGCCGGCCTCTTCGCCGGCGTGGAGCGGGCCGGCGGCGACCTGCTGCGCTATCTGACGGGTGAGGGCTATTGGACCTGGAAAATGTACCTGTCCTTCTTCCTCATCCAGGCCATCGGCGGCTATTTCGCCCCCTACGTGTGGCAGCGGGCCTACGCCGCCAAGAGCGGCAAGACCATCCTGAAGATCGCCGGCACCCTGGGCTTCTTCTACGTTTTCGCCATCATGCTCCCCGTTATGCTGGTGGGCTTCGGCGGGATCTCCCTGGGCGTGGAGGCGGCCAACGCGGACAGCATCATGGTCACCACCATGACCCAGTTCGCCCCCTATGTGGCTATTTTCGTGGTGGTCGGCATCCTGGCGGCCGGCATGTCCACCATCTCCTCCATCCTGGTCACCACCTCTTCCCTGGTCACGGTGGACTTCATCCAGCAGGCCAAGCCCGACATGGACCCCAAGAAGGTGCGGGATATCTCCCGGACCCTCATCCTGATCATCCTGGCGGCGGCCCTGGCCCTGTCCCTCGTCAACGTCAGCGGGATCGTGATCCTGGTGAACACGGCCCTGGCGGGCTTCATGCAGGCCATCTGGCCGGTATTCGGCGTCTTTTTCTGGAAGCGGTCCACCAAGGAGGGCGCCATCGCCGGCTTTGTGGCCGGGATCATCATCACCCTGGCCCTGACGGCGACCGGGATCAACTTCCTGGGCTTTGCCCCGGGCTTCTGGGGCTTTGTGGCCAACGGCGCGCTGTTCTTCGGCGTCAGCCTGTGCACCAAGCCGGTGCCCGAGAGCCATCGGAAGGCCTTCCTCTCCCCGCTGGAAAAACATAAGACCCTGGGGGAGTGATCCAGCGCGGCGGGGGCGCACGCCCGGCAGGGCGCGCCCCCGCTTTCTATTTTACCCCAGAGCGCAATACACGGAAAGGAACGTGGAAGTATGGAAACGACCCAGGCGTTGGACCGCATGCGCGCCGTCAAGCCCTGCACCGCCCACGGCATGTCCCCCATCCCGCAGGAGGGGACCTTCGGCGAAGTCAAGGAGATCCGTCAGCTCTCCGGCTTCAGCCACAGCGTGGGCACCTGCGCCCTCAAGCAGGGGGCCTGCAAGCTGACGCTGAACGTCAAGGAAGGCATTATCCAGGAGGCGCTGGTGGAGACCATCGGCTGTTCCGGCATGACCCACTCCGCCGCCATGGCCGCCGAGATCCTGCCGGGAAAGACCCTGCTGGAGGCCATGAACACCGATCTGGTTTGCGACGCCATCAATGTGGCCATGCGGGAGATGTTCTTGATGCTGGCCTACGGCCGCTCCCAGTCCGCCTTCACCGAAGGGGGGCTGGCCGTGGGCGCGGGGCTGGAGGATCTGGGGGCCGGGACCCGCAGCCAGGTGGGCACTAGCTACGGCACGCTGGAGAAGGGCCCCCGCTACCTGGAGCTCACCGAGGGCTGCGTCCAACGGCTGGCTTTGGACGGGGAGGGCCGCATCATCGGCTACCAGTTCGTCCACCTGGGCAAGTTCATGGATCAGCTTGCCGCCGGGGCGGAGCCCGCCCAAGCCCTGGAGCGGGCCACCGGCCGCTACGGCCGGTATGACGAGGGCGTCACGTTCCTCGACCCCAGAAAGGAATAGGAGGGATGGCTATGTCGGACATCCGATTTGAAAACTACGACCGCCGGATCGGCCGGATCACGGCCTTTCTCCGGGAAAATGATATTGGCTCCCTGGAGGAGGCCCGGGCGCTCTGCGAAGGGGCCGGGCTGGACCTCTTCTCCCTGGTGCGCAGCATCCAGGGCATCTGCTTTGACGACGCCCCCTGGGCCTACGTGGTGGGCGCCGCCGCCGCCCTCCGCCGGGGGGACCCTGCGGCCAGCGTCATCGCCAACACCCTGGGGGAGGGCCTCCAGTCCTTCTGCCTGCCCGGCTCGGTCTCCGACCAGCGGCAGATCGGCCTGGGCCATGGGAAGCTGGCCTCCATGGTCCTCAGCGACAACACCCGCTGCTTCGCTTTTCTGGCCGGGCACGAGTCCTTCGCGGCGGCCGAGGGGGCCATCGGCATCGCCCGCTCGGCCAACCAGGTGCGCTCCGTCCCTCTGAAAATCATCCTCAACGGCCTGGGCAAGGACGCTGCCGAGATCATCGCCCGGGTCAACGGCTTCACCTACGTCCGCACCGCCTTTGATTTTACCACCGACGCCCTCTCCATCGTCGGAGAGACCGCCTATTCCGGCGGGGAGCGGGGGGCCGTGCGCTGCTTCGGGGCCAACGAGATGCGGGAGGGCGTGGCCATCATGATCCACGAAGGGGTGGACGTGTCCATCTCGGGCAACGGCACCAATATGATCAAATTCCAGCACCCGGTGGCCGGCACCTATAAAAAATACTGCAACGACCACGGCCTTCCCTACTTCGCCTGCGCCTCCGGGGGCGGCATCGGCCGCACCATGAACAACGACGACATCTCCGCCGGTCCCGCCTCTTACGGCTACACCGATATGATGGCCCGCATGTACGCCGACGCCACCTTCGCCGGCTCCTCCTCCGTCCCCGCGCACGTGGAGATGACGGGCTACATCGGCATGGGCAACAACCCCATGGTGGGCGCCACGGTAGCCTCAGCGGTGGCGGTGGCCAAGGCACTCTCCCGGTAACGCCGCGGCGCGGCAAAAGGGAGGCCCCCTTCAAGGGGGCCTCCCTTTTACCGCACTTTTGAAGAGCTTACGCCTTTCCCAGCTTTTGCTTCAGCGACTCCACCAGCCCTCCACAGGCCACCAGCTCCAAAATGTGGGGCGGGATCTTGTCGCAGGGGTAGCGCTCCCCCGTGGTCTTGTTGAGGATGCTCCCCTCCCGGGTGTCCACCTCCAGCTCGTCGAATTTGGAGATCTTCTCCGTGTCAGGGCACTCAATGGCCAGGATCCCCAAATTGATGCAGTTGCGGTAGAAGATGCGGGCGTAGGATTTGGCAATGATGGTGCGGATGCCAAGGATGCTCAGGGTCAGCGGGGCGGTCTCCCGGCTGGAGCCGGAGCCCAGATTGTTCTCCGCCACCAGGATGTCCCCGGGCCGGACGGTGGAGGCGAAATCCGGGTCCACCGGGCTCATGGCGTGCTTGGCCGCCTCCTCCATGGCCAGTTCCATATAGGCCGGCGGAGAGATGATGTCCGTATTGATGTTGCTGCCGTATTTCAGGGCTCTGCCCGTAATGATCTCAGCCATATTTCTTCTCCTCTCTCACAGCATGGTCCTGGGGTCCGTCAGCCGCCCGGTGACGGCGCTGGCCGCCACCGACAGCGGGGAAGCCAGGTAGACGTCCCCGTACTTGCTGCCCATACGCCCGATAAAGTTCCGGTTGGTGGCCGAGACGCAGACCTCTCCCGCCCCAATGGCCCCCGAATGGACCCCCAGGCAGGCCCCGCAGCTGGAGGCCAGGATGGTGGCCCCCGCCTCGGAGAGGGTGGTCAGGATGCCGTCCCGGTCGCAGGCTTCCCACACCTCGCGGGAGGCCGGGGAGACCAGCAGCCGGATGCCCTTGGCGATCTTTTTCCCCTTCAAAAGCCGGGCGGCGGCCTTCAGGTCGTGGTACCGACCTCCGGTACAGGAGCCGATATAGGCCTGGTGGATGGCCACATCCCCCACGTTGGCGATCTCGGTGACGTTGTCCACCTCGTGGGGGCAGGCGCACAGGGGGGCCAGCTCTCCGGCGGAGAAAGAAAGGTCCTCCAGGTAGTCCGCCCCGGGGTCGCTGCGGAAGGCCTCACCCTCCGGGATGCCCCTCTCCCGCAGGTAGGCCCTGGTGATCTCGTCGCAGGCGATGACGCCGTTTTTCGCCCCGGCCTCCACCGCCATGTTGGTCATGCACAGCCGCTCGTCCATAGGCATGGCCTCAAAGGTGGTCCCGCAGAACTCCAGCGCCCGGTAGGTGGCGCCGCTGTGGCCCACCGTCCCGATGGTCCGCAGGGCCACGTCCTTGGCCATCACGCCCTCGGGCAGCGTCCCGTCGAAGCGGACCCGGATGCTCTGGGGCACCTTGAGCCAGATCTCCCCCGTCACCAGCACCCCCAGCATCTCGGTGGAGCCGATGCCGGTGGAGAAGGCCCCCAGGGCCCCGTACATGCAGGTGTGGGAGTCGGTCCCCACCACCAGCTCCCCCGGGGACACCCGCCCCTTTTCCACCATCACCTGGTGGCAGGGGCCCGCGAACTCATAGTAGTGCTCCACCCCATTGGCGCAGGCCCACTCCCGGGTGAACTTCACGATCTCCGCCTGGGTGGCGTTGGCCGGCGGGGTGTAGTGGTCGGAGATAATGGTGACCCGCTCCGGGTCCCACACCTTCGCCCCCAGCAGCTCCATTTTTTCCGCAATCTCAATGCGGGGGCCCAGAATGTCGTCCATCATGGCCTTGTCTACCTTGGCCTGGATGATCTCCCCTCCGTGGACCTCCTGCTTCCCCGCCGCCCGGGCGAGCAGCTTTTCGCTGATGGTCATCGGCATAGCGTTTCCTCCTTTTTTACAGCGCCCGGCGCCGCTGAGGACACCGGACATTCATTACCAGACAGGGTACTGATATAAAGAGCAAACTCCATGCCAATTTTCACGCCAGGCCGGTGAGGGCCTTTGCCGGTCTGACCCGGCCGCAACTGTTCCAATGCCGCCGAATATGAAACGAGGCTTCCAGCCGGAACCGCCCCAGTGGAAAAAAAGAAGAGGAGGGGCCCACGGCATGCGGCCCCCTCCTCTTTGCTTTTCGCTTTCAAAACAGCATCAAAAGACCTTTGACCGGGCCGAAGGGATGCCGCCGGAGGCGTCCGCCGGCAAAGCCCTGTCCCCGCACCCTGGGTCCAGGCGCTCTTATTCCGTGGGTGCCGGAGCTTCCGGCGCCGCCCGCTGCAAAGTCAGGCAGGACAGGAGAAGCCACGCCGCCGCCAAGGCCAGGGCAAAAAGCAGGGTCCCCCCGGTGCCCCAGCCCACGGCAAAAAACCGGCCGGTCCCGATGGCCTCGGCCCGGTAGTCCCAGTAACGGCCGGAGCCGTCCGACCACATGGCCTCCCAGACCCGCAGGCCGGTCATGCCCCAGCACAGGGCCGTCATGACCCAGACGGGAGGGATCCACTTCCGGTATCCTCTTTTCAGCAGAGGCAGGGCGGCCAGAAGGGCCAGAACCAGCAGCCACAGGAGATAGAAGCCGTCCTGGGCGTGAAGCAGGCGGGGCACCCGGGGCCCCACCTCCCGCCACAGGGCGGGCAGCCAGTAGAGCCCCGCCAGCAGGGGCACCAGCGCGGGGAGCAGACGCCGCCAGGATGGACGCCCCCAGTCCAGCCGGAGGATTTTTCCCGCGCCGCCCAACTGCCCGCCAAAGCCCTTTTCCCATACAAGACACTGGGTGGCGGCGGTGAGGGCGAGGGCCAGCAGCACTACGGCCACCGCCACTTCCGGCAGGTGGGTCACGCCCCACCAGAGCAGTCTTGTCCCGGCCCGATCCTGGTTCCAGATATTCATGGTAACGGACATGGCCCCCAGAGAGGCCACCAGACCCAGGGCAATGGACAGGTTCACCCCCAGATTGACCACCGCCTCCCCCAGGAGGAACCAGCGGCTTTGATAGGCGTAGTACTTCTGAAGGTACACCCCGTAGGCCAGGCACCCCAGGTAGCCCAGGTAGCACAGGAGGGCGGGCATAAACAGGTCCAGCAGGAAAAAAAGCACCCCGCCGCCCAGGGCGAAAGCAAAGGAAAGCAAGTTCTGCCAGTCCGTTTTCGTCAGGGTGCGGACGGGCCGCTCCTCATTCAAGAGGTCATCCACCGTCACCCCCAGGGCCTTTGCCAGGGGCACCAGCACCGGTACGTCCGGGTAGCCCCCGCCGCTTTCCCAGCGGGAGACCGTCTTGTCGCTGACCCCCACCTGCTCGGCCAGCTCCCGCTGGGTCAGGTTCCTGGCCCGCCGGTAGTTTTTCAGCCGTTCGCCAAAATCTTGTTCCATGGCCCTTCCCTCCTTTGTGCCCCCAACATACCATGGAATCCACTCTATGGGGAACCCCACAGGGCGAGAATCCGCTCTCGGGTCCCGAGAGCGGATAAAAACAGCGCTATTTTGCCCTTTGTCCCAGCAATTCTCTGCCCCGGGCCAAGAGCTTGGTATAGACCTCATCCATCTGCCACTCATTGGTCAGCTCCAGCAGCCGGTCCGCCGGGAGCCAGCCCACCTTGGTGTTCTCCCCCTCCCGGACAGTGAGGGGGCCCTCCCGGTCGGCGGTGAGGAGGTAGGAGACATTCAAATGCTGATGGGCGCAGACATACTCCCCCCGCTTCACGTGGCCCCACACCGGCAGGATCTCCAGCGAGGCGATCTGTGTGGACAATGGGCGGATATGGGCGGCCCCCGTCTCCTCCCTGGCCTCCCGGAGGGCCACCGACAGCAGGTCCCCTTCCCCGTCGGCGTGGCCGCCGGTCCAGGCCCACACCTTGAAGATGTTGTGGTGGGCCATGAGCACCCACGCCCCGTCGGCGCTGAGGATGAAACCGGAGGCGGTCATGTGGGCGATCTTGTTTTCCCGGGTCAGGATGGTATCGGGATATTGGTTGACATAAGATAACATCATATCCTTGTCGGCCGCCTCTGCCTCCGACCGGGGGACGTAGGCGGCGATGTCGTCAACATACATAGGATGGCTCCTTTCCGGCGCGGCGCCCGGATCTCAGTCCCGGCCCCGGGGCGGGGCGGTCCGCGCATAGGTCACGTATTGGAAGGCCACGTCCTTCTCCTCCAGAGGGGGCTCCGTCCCGGCAACCGACCAGTCCGGCGCGGCGTCCAGATCGGGGAACCAGGCGTCGGCGGGGAAGGTCCTGAGGATCTTGGTCACGTACACCGTATCGCAAAAATCCAATAACGCCCTGTAAATACTCTCCCCGCCGATTACAACGCTGTCGTCGGGAGCGGCGGCCAGAAGGGTCTCCTGATCGGCAAAGACCTCCGCCCCCTCCACCCGGAAGCCGGGGGAGCGGGAGAGGATCAGGTTGCGGCGGCCGGGCAGGGGGCGGCCGCCGGGGAAGGTGGAGAGGGTCTTTCGGCCCAGGATCACAGGATGGCCCAGGGTCAGCTCTTTGAACCGCTTCAGATCGGCGGAGATGGGACACAGCAGCCGTCCCTCCCGGCCGATGGCCCAGGCTTGATCCACGGCGACGATGGCTTTCATACTCACCCCTCCAGGTTTACATAATTTAAAAAGTCCCCGAAGTGCTCCTCGTCGAACACGGGGATGCCGGCCCCCTTCAGGGCGGCCGCCGTCACCCCGTCGCCGGGGATCCGGGTGTGGGTGAAGGTGCCGTCGTAGACGGTGCCGCTGCCGCAGGAGGGGCTGCGGGCCTTCATCAGGGCGCACCGGCAGTCCAGCCTGCGGGCCAGCCGGACCGCCGCTTCCCCGCCCCGGCGGTAGGCCTCCGTCACGTCGCCGCCGGCCTGGGTCACCACCCGCTCCCCCCGGCGCTCGGCGGGCGGGCGGGGCGTGGGCAGGCCCCCCAGCTGCTCGGGGCAGAGGGGGACCGGATGGAGGTCGGGGCGGTCCTCCAGCAGCTTGGACAGGGGCCGGAAGTCGGTGCCGTCCCCGCTGTAACGGCAGGGGACATCCATGAGGCAGGCGGAAACCAAAATGTTCATGGCCTTACACCGCCACCTCGATCTTATCGTCCAGCTCGTGGCACTGGTAGCCCTCCAGCCGGAAGCTGTTCTTGGTAAAGGCGTAGAAATCGGTGACATCCGGGTCCATCCACAGCTTGGGGGCGAGGTAGGGCTCCCGCTTCAAAAGCTCCTCCACCACGGGGACGTGGCGGTCGTAGATGTGGGCGTCGGCGATGACGTGGACCAGCTCCCCGGGGACCAGGCCGGAGACCTGGGCCAGCATCATCAGGAGGGCGGCGTATTGCATCACGTTCCAGCCGTTGGCGGTGAGCATATCCTGGCTGCGCTGGTTCAGGATACCGTTGAGCACGTTCCCCGATACGTTGAAGGTCATGGAGTAGGCGCAGGGGTAGAGGGCCATCTCGCTCAGGTCGTGGTGGTTGTAGAGGCTCGTCAGGATGCGGCGGGAGACCGGGTCGTTTTTCAGGCTCCACAGCACCCGGTCCACCTGGTCCATCTCCCCCTCGGGGTAGCGGTGCTTCACCCCCAGCTGGTAGCCGTAGGCCTTGCCGATGGAGCCCTTCTCGTCCGCCCAGGCGTCCCAGACGTGGCTGGACAGTTCATGGATGTCGTTGGACTTCTTCTGCCAGATCCACAGCAGCTCATCCACGGCGCTTTTCAAATACTGGCGGCGGACGGTGAGAATGGGAAACTCCTCCCGCAGGTCGTAGCGGTTGACCACGCCGAAGAGCTTCACCGTGTGGGCCGGGGTGCCGTCGGTCCACTTGGGCCGGACGGGCAGATCAGTGTCCCACACGCCGTGGGAGAGAATGTCACGGCAGTTCTGGAGGAAAAGTTGGTCGGCGCGGCTCATAAGAGTGCCCCCTTTTTCGTGTTTTTTCTATCATAGCATGGAATGGAGAGGCGGGCAAGAGCCATCAGAGAAGCGGAGGCGGTGAAAAACCGCCCCCTTCAGGCCGAAAACAGAACAAAAACGCCGCCGGGCCTTTCGGCCCGGCGGCGTTCTCGTTCAGCAGACCTTCACGGTCCAGCCGTAGGGATCGGGGATGGTCCCCCACTGGATGCCGGTGATGGTATCGTAGAGCTTGTGGGTCAGCGCGCCGATCTCTCCGCCGTTGACCACCACGTGCCTGCCCTCCCAGCCCATCTCGCCGATGGGGGAGATCACGGCGGCGGTGCCGGTGCCCCAGGCCTCCTCCAGCTTGCCCGCCTCGGCGGCGTCGAAGAGCTCCTGGGCGGTGATGAGCCGCTCCTCACAGGGGACGCCCCAGCTCTTCAAAAGCTCCAGGCAGGACTTCCGGGTGATGCCGGGGAGGACGGAGCCGGTGAGGGTGGGGGTGATGACGGTGCCGTCTACCTGGAACATCACGTTCATGGAGCCCACCTCTTCGATATACTTGCGGTGGACCCCGTCCAGCCAGAGGACCTGGGCGTAGCCCTGCTCCTCGGCCCGCTCGCTGGCCCGGATGGAGGCGGCGTAGTTGCCGCCGCACTTGGTGAAGCCGGTGCCGCCCTTGACGGCCCGGACGTCCTCGTCCTCCACGTAGATCCTCACGGGGTTGATGCCCTCGGCGTAATAGGCCCCCACGGGGGAGCAGATGATGGCGAAGAGATAAGTGTGGGAGGCGTGGACCCCCAGGGAGGGGTCGGTGGCAAAGACGAAGGGGCGGATATAGAGGGAGGTCCCCGGCTCAGAGGGCACCCAGTCGGCCTCCAGCCGCACCAGCTGGGTGATGGCGTCCACCACGGTCTGGGGGTCGATGGCGGGGATGCACAGCCGCTCGCAGGAGGACTTGAGCCGCAGGGCGTTCTCCATGGGGCGGAAGAGCTGCACGCCGCCGTCGGGGGAGCGGTAGGCCTTCAGGCCCTCGAACACCTCCTGGGCATAGTGGAGCACCATGGCGCAGGGCTCCATGGGGATGGGCCCATAGGGGACGATGCGGCCATCGTGCCAGCCCTTCCCGGTCTCATAGTTCATCAGGAACATATGGTCGGTGAAGGTCTTGCCGAAGACCAGGGTCTTGGGGTCGGGCTTGGGCTTGCTCGCCGGGGCCCGGGTGATGGGAAATTCCTGCATTTGAACGGCCTCCTCGCACTTTTTTGTTGTCTGCTATTATACTCCCCCCACCGCCCCGCCGCAAGTAGATAATTTACCAAATTGCAGTGTCAAAGTATCTTTGCCCTTGCTTTTTTGCCGGAGCTGTGGTATCATGGCAACAATTTATCAGAAAAAAGGAACGGTGAGCCCGCGTGGACGAACCTCCGCCCAGTCCCAATTACATAAGAAAACAATCCTTTGGACAGTCTTACTTGAGAGAGTAGGACTGTCCTTTTGCACGCTTTTCCCATCCATACATCCACATTGAATTTGAAACGGAGTGTGATTTGCCCTTTATGGACAGTTCCAGTATGACCATGATCTTCGCCATCCTCATCCTTATCGTTTGCAGCGCCTTTTTCTCCGCCACCGAGACCGCCTTTACCTCCCTCAACCGGGTCCGGATGAAGGCCAAGGCGGAAAACGGAAACGGCCGGGCCGCCCTGGCCCTGGCCCTGGAGGAGGACTACGACAAGCTGCTGACCACCATCCTCATCGGCAACAACATCGTCAACATCACCGCCACCACCGTCTCCGCCTCCCTGTTCATCAAGCTGCTGGGGAGCTACGGCCCCACGGTGTCCACGGTGGTGCTGACCATCGTGATCCTGGTCTTCGGCGAGGTGTCTCCCAAGTCCCTGGCCAAGGAGCGCTCCGAGCGCTTCGCCATGTTCGCCGCCCCCATCATGCGGGTGCTGATGGTCCTCCTCACCCCCCTGGCCTGGCTGTTCGCCCAGCTCAAGCGTCTGCTGTCCAAGGTCTTTCGCTCCCAGGAGGAGGAAGGCATCACCGAGGAGGAACTGGTGACCATGGTGGACCAGGCCGAGAGCGAGGGCGGGCTGGACCGGCACGAGAGTGAGCTCATCCGCTCCGCCATCGAGTTCGGCGATATGCAGGTGGATGAGATCCTCACCCCCCGGGTGGACATCGTGGCGGTGGAGGACACCGACACCATGGAGGACGTGGCCAAGGCCTTCGCCGAGAGCGGCTTTTCCCGCCTGCCGGTGTACCACGAGGACATCGACGACATCGTGGGGGTCATCCATGAAAAGGACTTTCACGCCGCCCGCTACCACGGGCAGAGCGACCTGTCCGCCATCACCGCGCCCGTGCTGTACACCACAGGGAACACCAAAATCTCCGACCTGCTGCGTATCCTTCAAAAAAAGAAGGCCCATATGGTAGTAGTGGTGGACGAGTACGGCGGCACCGAGGGGCTTTGCACCTTGGAGGACATCGTGGAGGAGCTGGTGGGCGAGATCTGGGACGAACACGACGAGGTCATTGAGGAGTTCCAGAAGCAGGCCGACGGCAGTTACCTCATCTCCTGCAACGCCGCCCTCACCGACCTCTACGACCTCTTCGCCCTCAAGGGCAGCTGCGAGGCCAACACCGTCTCCGGCTGGGTCATGGAGCAGATCGGCCGGGTGCCCGAGGAGGGGGACCGGTTCCAGTCCGACGGGCTGGACGTGACCGTGACCAAGGTGGACCACCGGCGGGTGCTGGAGATCAAGGTCGTGGTGCTGGATGACGGCGCCGGCGACGGCGAGGCGTAAGGCCATGCTGATCCGAAAGCCCTCCTACTACGACGGCTTTGCCTGTCTGGCCGGGGCCTGCCCGGACACCTGCTGCGCCGCCTGGGAGGCGGTGGTGGACGAGAAGAGCCTGGCCCGCTACCAGGCCCTTCCGGGGACCATCGGCCGGACCGTCCGGGACGCCCTCACCGTGGACGGCGACGGAGATGCCTGTTTCCGGCTGGCGGAAGGCCGGTGCGCCCTTCTCCGGGGGGATGGGCTGTGCGCCCTCCAAGCGGAATTGGGAGAGGAGGCCCTGTGCCAGGTGTGCCGGGAGCACCCCCGGTTCATCGAGTCCTTCGGAGCCTTCCGGGAGGCCAGCCTGGCGGCCTCCTGTCCCGAGGCGGCCAGGCTGACGCTGGCCTGGGACGGGCGGTTCACCGAGGCCGTCACCGATGAGCCGGAGGAGGACTGCGAGGACGTGGACGGGGCCCTGCTGGCGGCCCTCCTCCCCTGCCGGGAGCGGCTCTTCGGCCTGCTGCGGGACCGGAGCCACCCCGTGGGGGCGCGGATGGCGGCGGCCCTGGGGTACGCCGGGGCTTTGCAGGAGCGGCTGGACCTGGGGGACGTGGCGGGCTTGTCTCAGACGGCCCCGCCCCCGGCTCCCCCCGCCGGGACGGCCGGGGAACGGCTGGAGACCGCCCGGGCCCTGTTCCGGGTCCTGGGGACGCTGGAGATCCTCTCTCCCGAATGGAAGGCCCTGCTGGACGAGGCCGCCGGGGCGCTCGCCGACATGAGCGAGGACACCTACGCCGTGCGGCGGCGGGACTTTGTCCGGGCCAGGTTGGGGCGGGAGGCGGAGTACGAAAACTTCGCCGTCTACCTCCTCTACCGCTGGTTTTTGAAAGCGGATTTTGACGGCGACGTGTACGGGAAGGTCAGCTTCGCCGCCCTGTCACTGCTGGCCCTCCAAGAGTTGGGGGCACTGACCCTGGCGCGGGAGGGGCGGTTCACACAGGACGGCCAGCTCCGGCTGGTGGGGCTGTGGTGCAAGGAACAGGAACACTGTGACGAGAATTTAGCCGCCTTGGCCCAGGCGGCGTATGACGAGCCGCTGTTCGGCCCGGAAACCCTGGGGCGGGCGCTGAATATATAAGTGAGCCTTCCCCTCGGGGTTGGCTGTCCGTTAGCGGCTGCGCCGCTTACGGACAGCTCATGCCCTGCGGGTAGAAGGTGGCAGCGGCGAAGCCGCTGACGGATGAGGGGCCATAGCGTGAAGAAAACTTGCCGGTGGCAAGTTTTTAGCGGTGGCCGGCCAGCTATGCTGGCCGGGGACGTGTGAGGAGAACATTCCCCTCATCAGTCTCGCTCCGCTCGCCAGCTTCCCCCAGGGGAAGCCTAAAACCTTCCCGCCCCTCAAAGCCTTCCCCCAGGGGAAGCCTTTATTTTCCGCTTATCAACTCCGGATTCAAGCAGACGAAGAGCCCCGCTCCCGGCAGAACCGCCATCAGGGAGATGGGACCCACGTATTCCTCCAGCGCCCAGGACAGCACGATGGAGGCCAGCACCGCCCCGACGCCCAGGGCCAGACGCACGCCCTTCGGCAGTCTCATACGCCGCCCCTCCCCTCCGGTTTCTTGTTGGAAGGGATCATACACCCGCTATGACGGCAAATCTTGTCGAAAAAGGGCCCTCCGGCTGTCGCCGGAGGGCCCTTTTCAGCGCTGTGCTTATTTGATGGTCTTGCTGTCCACTTCCTCCTTGAGGAGCCCGGCGAAGGCGTCCAGGGACATGGCCCCCAGGTCCTCGCCGGTGCGGTGGCGCACGGAGACGGTCTGGTTCTCGATATCCCGGTCGCCCACCACCAGCATATAGGGGGTCTTCTGGAGCTGGGCCTCCCGGATCTTCTTGCCGATCTTCTCGTTGCGGATGTCGGTCTCCACCCGGAAGCCCAGGGCGTCCAGCTTGGCGGCCAGCTCGGCGGCGTAATCGTCGGCCCGGTCGGTGATGGTGAGCACCTTCACCTGCACGGGGGACAGCCACGCCGGGAAGGCCCCGGCGAAGTGCTCGGTGATAACGCCGATGAACCGCTCGATGGAGCCCAGCACCACCCGGTGTATCATGACGGGGCGGTGCTTCTGGCCGTCCTCCCCCACATACTCCAGCTCGAAGCGCTCGGGGAGCTGGCTGTCCAGCTGGATGGTGCCGCACTGCCAGGTCCGGCCCAGGGAGTCGGCCAGGTGGAAGTCCAGCTTGGGGCCGTAGAAAGCGCCGTCACCCTCGTTAATGACAAAGTCCTTGCCCATGTCGGTGATGGCGGCCTTCAGAATGTCCTGGTTGCGCTCCCACTCCTCCACGGTGCCGATATGGTCCTCGGGCATGGTGGAAAGCTCGATGGTGTAGCTCAGGCCGAAGGTGGAGTACACCTCGTCGAAGAGGCGCACCGTCTCCTGAATGACGTCCTGCATCTGCTCCCGGGTCATGAAGACGTGGGCGTCGTCCTGGTTGAAGCAGCGCACCCGGAACAGGCCGTGGAGGGCGCCGGAGAGCTCGTGGCGGTGCACGAGGCCAATCTCCCCCACCCGCAGGGGCAGCTCCTTATAGGAGTGGGGCTCGCTGGCGTAGACCAGCATGCCGCCGGGGCAGTTCATGGGCTTGACGGCAAAGTCCACGTCATCAATGACGGTGGTGTACATGTTGTTCTTGTAGTGGTCCCAGTGGCCGGAGCGCTCCCAGAGCTGGCGGTTGAGCATGATGGGGGTGGAGATCTCCACGTAGCCGTACTTCTTGTGCACCTGCCGCCAATAGTCCAGCAGGGTGTTTTTCAGCACCATGCCCTTGGGCAGGAAGAAGGGAAAGCCGGGGCCCTCGTCCCGGAGCATGAACAAGCCCAGCTCCTTGCCCAGCTTGCGGTGGTCCCGCTTCTTGGCCTCCTCGATCCGGGCCATATACTCGTCCAGCTCCTCCTTCTTGGGGAAGGCGATGCCGTAGATGCGCTGGAGGGTCTGGCGGCTGGAGTCACCCCGCCAATAGGCGGCGTTGCAGGCGGTGAGCTTGATGGCGTTGCCCTTGACGCGGCCGGTGGAGTCCACGTGGGGGCCGGCGCACAGGTCGGTGAACTCCCCCTGCTTATAGAAGGAGATAACGGCGTCCTCGGGCAGGTCATCGATGAGCTCCACCTTATAGGGCTCGCCCTTCTCCTCCATCAGCTTCCGGGCCTCGGCCCGGGGCAGCTCGAAGCGCTCCAGCTTCAGCTTTTCCTTGCAGATCTTCCGCATCTCCCCCTCGATCTGCTCCAGCATCTCGGGGGTGAAGGGGAAGGGGGAGTCCATGTCGTAATAGAAGCCCTCGTCGATGGCGGGGCCGATGGCCAGCTTCACCTCGGGCCACAGGCGCTTCACCGCCTGGGCCAGGATGTGGGAGCAGGTGTGCCAATAGGTCTTGCGGTATTCCGGGTTTTCAAAGGTATACTGGTTGTTTTCTTCTGCCATGATGATTTCCTCCTGTTGTTGGGGCGGTAAACAAAAAATCCCACCCCTGAAAAAGTTCAGGGGTGGGATACGAAGTCGTATTCCACGGTTCCACCCTGCTTGCGGCCCTCCCAAAAAGAGCGCCGCCGCTCGTTGAACAGCTGTAACGGGCTTGCCCGGCCTGCTTGCTCACAGGCGGCTCAGGAGCGGTCTCCCCGCCGCGTCACGTGGGGCGCTCCCACCAAAACGCGCCCCTCTCTGTCCGCCGCTGTGCGGTTCGGTCTCCGTCGTTGCCGATATACGACAGGATGATATCACGAATCGCATACGGTGTCAAGGGCCCCCGCCGGAGGAAACGAAGCCCGTCAGGCCAGTGCGTCCAGCAAGGCCTGGCGGTGGGCCTGTGCGGTCCCTTCCCCCACAGGCTCGGAGAGCAGATAACTCCGGGCCTCCCGCCACTCCTGGGAGGAAAAATCCTCCGGCGGCGTCTGCCGCACCGCCCGGAGCAGCGCGGCCCGGCGCTGGGGCCGTCCCAGATCGGAGAGGTACTCACACCCGGCTAAAGCGGCGAGACGCTCCAGAAGATCCTCTGTTTCGTGCCCGGTCTCCATCGAACGCCCCCTTTCCCCATTTTCCAGTTGATAAATCAACTATAATAAGAAAGATTCACAATGTCAAGTTTAAATTACAACTACTAATTGATTCTTATTTTCGTTCAAACATGGATATGATAGTTCCAAAGCAATGGGAGGCATGGAATTTGGAACTGGATTACCGCACCATCGGCAGCCGGATCGCCCGGCGGAGGAAAAATTTAGGCCTGACACAGGCCAAGGTGGCGGAGCGGTGCGAAATCAGCGACCAGTACCTCTCCAACATCGAGCGGGCGGTGTCCATCCCCTCCACTGAAGTGGTGATGCGGCTGGCCCTGGCCCTGAACACCACCCCCGACGCGTTTCTCGTGGGCACAGCCCGGCGGGAGGAGGGGCTCTGGCAGGACGTGGCCGAGGGCCTGCGGCCGCTGAACACCCGCCAGCTGAGGCTGGTGGAGCAGTTCATCCGCTGGGTGAGTGAGCAGGAATTATAGAAAAGGGGCCTCCGTATCACGGAGGCCCCTTTTTTGATCGAAGGGAATCTCCCGGCCCCTCAATACCGGTCCACCCAGCCCGAGATGAGGGGGGTGGGCACCAGCCACATAAGGAGATAGATCAGCAGGTTGACGGGGGTCAGGGAGGCGTAGGCCTGGACAAAGGTGAGATAAAAGGCCAGCAGAACTCCCACCACGGAACCCAGGCAGGCCAGCGCCGCCGACAGCCGCACCGCCGCGCGCAGGCGGCGCCCACCCACCACGGCCTCGGCATAGGGGGCGATGCCCTCCCGGCACAGGACGGCGGTAAGGGTGTCCGAGTGCTCCCGCTCCTCCTCGGACAGGGCCCGGCGGCGGTCCACCGGCGGGAATTCCATCTTCTCCACCGGCAGTTTGAACCGTTGGCGGAGCATGGCCGGGATCAGGTTGAAATCCCGGGTGGCCAGTACCGGGGTGATCCGGTTGTGGATGAGGGAGTCCAAGGCGGGAGGCACCGCGCCGGAGAGGTGGTAATTGAGGGCGAAAATCCCCGCCAGCTCCCCGTCGATGGCGCAGAAGACCGCGTTTTTGATGTTGAGGCCCTGGGGCATGGCCACCTCCATGAGGGCCATGAAGGAGGCGGAGCCCACCAGCACCAGCTCCCCCCGGATCACCTCGGAGACCCCGCCGCCCTCGTAGGCGGTGAACTCGCTCCCCCGGCGGTAGACGGTGCCCTGGCTGCGGAGGAGGTCGTGGAAGATCTTCTCCAGCCCGCTGCCGGAATCCCGGATAACGGTGGCCGTATCGGCCACCACCTTGTCCACGGGAAAGTCTCCGAAGACCTTTACCCCGTTGAGGGATACCGAGCCGGGGGGAAAGAGATCCACGTCGGTGAGCAGCAGGTTGGACCCGCCCGTGGTGTTGGTGACCCCCTCCCACCCGGCCAGGGCGGCCCCCGACTTGGCCAGCCGGGCCGACAGCCTCCGCCAGGGCAGGCCGAAGCAGAGGGTGGCCGACAGGGAGGCGGAGGCGGAGAGGGTGGCGGAGAGGCACCAGAGGAGGTCCTCGGGCCGGCTGCGGCCCAGGGAGGCGATCAGAGAGAACAGGACGCAGCCCAGCAGGAGCACGGGGGCGGCCACCCGGTAGATGCGCTCGGCGCCGTCCTCGGCCTGGATCTGGCTGCCGAACCCGGAGACCGGCCCCGACCACTTGGCGTAGGTGTCCCGGCCGTTCCAGACCCCCTCGTCCCGGGTGACCAGGTAGGGCTCCGAGGCCGAGGCCGCCGTGCGGCAGGTCAAGCGCTGGCCCCGCCGCTTGTGGAAATTCCCCAGCATGACGCACCACAGGGCCAGCACCGCCACCACGCAGTAAGGCTGGCGGGGCAGTTCCCCGCCGGAGAGGGCGGGGAGGGTGACCGCATCGGCCAGCACCGCCACGTTGGCCAGAGACATGAGGCTGTCCATGCCCATTCGGAACTGGAAGGGCCGGACCAGCCCCTTGAAAAAGGCGTCCGCCCCCAGCAGCAGGGCCCCGCCCTGAAGGGCCGCCAGGGTGTAGCACCGCAGGACGGCGCTCTCGGCCAGAATGTTGGGCACCAAAAGGGGCAGGCCCTCGGCCAGGGTCAGATACAATAGGGGCAGCAGGAGGAGAAAGACCAGCACCACCCGGGCCCGCATGGCCTTGAGGCCCTTGGCGTACCGCTTGGCCAGCTCCGACGGGGCCAGATCGGGGGCGGGGGGCAGGGCCCGGCGGGGCCTGCGCTCCCGGACGGGGGCCTCTTCCTCCTCGTCCACGCCGGGGATGAGCTCCTCGGCCCGGCGGAGGTCGGCGTCCTCCTCGGCCCCCTCCTCCTCGTACATATGCCCGGCAAACTCGTCCGCCTTGCGGCGCAGCTTGTCGATGCCCGCCGCCAGGGGGCTCTCCGGCTCCGGGGGCGGGAATTCCAGCACCTTGGTGGCGTCGGGGTCCTCCTCCGCCGCAGGCGCCTCCTCAGGTTCCTCCGGGAGGTCCTCCGGCTCCTCTTCGGGCGGTTCCGGGGCCGGGGCGGCCGCCCTGGGGCCGGGGAACTCGGTCACCACGCCGGGCTTTTTCCCCGGGGGAGGGGTATCCGGCTGGCGGGGCAGGATGGGGAAGGGGATGGTGTCCTCCCGCCAGTTCTGGGGCTTTGGGTCCTGGGGCCCTTCGGGCTCCGGGGGGGGCGGGGGGGCCTTTTCCCCCTCCTTCCCGGCGCCCAGGCTGCCGAATTCGGCCAGGATCTCCTCCAGGGAGTAGCCGCCGTCCTGATTCAGTTCGTCGTCATCCCTGCGTTTTGACATGAGATCACCCGTTCAAATCTTGATGTTAGCCGAGCCGCTGGCGCACCGCCTCATAGAGGAGGATGGCCGCCGCCGCGGAGGCGTTGAGAGAATTGAGTTTGCCCTTCATGGGGATGGAGACCAGCACGTCGCAGGTCTCGCTGACCAGCCGGCCCATGCCGTCCCCCTCGCTGCCGATAACGATGGCCGCGGGGCCCTTCAAATCGGCCTGATAGAGGCTGGTCCTGGCCCCGGCGGCGGTGCCGAAGACCCACACCCCCGCCTCCTTCAGCTCCTTGAGACAGGCGGTGAGGTTGGCCACCCGGGCCACCGGCACGTGGGACACCGCCCCGGCGGAGGTCTTGGCCACGATGGCGGTGAGCCCGGCGGAGCGGCGCTTGGGGATGATGACCCCGTGGGCCCCGGCGCACTCGGCGGTGCGGATCACCGCCCCCAGGTTGTGGGGGTCGGACAGCTCGTCGCATACCACGATCAGGGGGGGCTCCCCCTTGTCGGCGGCGGCCTTCAGGATATCGTCCACGCTGGCGTATTCCCGGACGGCGGCCACGGCGATGACCCCCTGGTGGGAGTGGGTCACGCTCATGTAGTCCAGCTTCCGCCGGTCGCAGTCCACCACGGCGATGCCCCTGTCCTTGGCCGCCGAGGCGATGTGGCCCAGAGAGGCATCGGTCTCCCCCCGGGCGATATATACTTTGTCGATGGGCGTACCGGCCCGCAGGGCCTCGGTGACGGCGTTGCGGCCTTCGATGATGCCGTCGGCCTCCCCGTCCCCGGCCCGCTTGGGCAGGGGCTTGCGCCTTTCTTCCATGCTTGTCCCGCCTTTCGTCCGCGCTTGCCGCGCAATCAAATTTAGTATACCATAACTCTCAGGCAAGAAAAAGAAAAAGTTTGCGTTATATTTCTCCCTCCATTATAATGGGAACATCATAAATTGTGCGCTTTCGCGCAAGGGAGGAAAGCATATGAAACGCGCGCTGTCCCTGCTGCTGTCTCTGGTTCTGCTGGTTGGGGTCTTGCCCACAGCCGGAGCGATCCCATTGCCGCCCCCCGACTGGGCCCTCAGCGCCTATCAACGGCTGCAGGAGGAGCCCAATTACAGCTCCGCTCCCCTCTTCAACTCCGGCCCCATCACCCGGGCTGAATTTCTGAACCTTGTGATGGATACCCTCCAACTGCTTCTCAGTCCTGACTACCTGGCCTCTATCCCGCCTGTGGAAGACGACTACTTCATGGACAACCCCCGCGGAGCCTCCTCGTCCTACTACCCTGACGGCGTATACAAGGCCGCCGCCTGCGGGATCGCGGAGGGGCGGATGGGAGAGGACGGATTGCGCTATCTGGATCCCCTCAATCCCCTCACCCGGCAGGAGTGCGCGAAGATCCTCTGCTCCGCCCTGGACTTTGCCATCGACTCCGGCTATCCCGTCACCGCCGCCGAGGCCCCTGCCCCCTACGCCGACCAGGCCTCCATCGCAGCCTGGGCCGCCCCCTACACGGGGCGGATCGCCGGCTACGGCCTAATGGTGGGCGACCAGAGCGGGAACTTTGCCCCCCTGGCGCAGCTGGACTGGCCCTCCGCCGTGGTGCTGGCCGCCCGAACGCTGGATCTCCTCACGGAATCCGCCCCGGGCTTGATCCTCCAGTCTGCCCTGGACTGGGAGGTCCTGAGCAGCTTGGGCGGATACAGCACCAGGGGCCTGCGCCGGTATACCGCCCAGCCCTGGACGGGATATGACTACGATCTGCGGGTCGCCGTGGACGAGGCCGGCACGGTGACCTCGGTGGTGGCCCTCTACGACGACCAGCTCGCCGTGGAGCGGTTCGATGCCGCCGGGAACGTCACATTTTCCAAAAGCCTGCCCATGGAGCTCCCCCTCTTCGGCGCCTTCCTGGCGGGCTCCGACGGGCGCTATTACCTGGCCTTCGGCGAGGCCAACTTGGAGGAGAACGATGAAAAGGAAGTATGGCGCATCGTTCAATATGACGCCGGCTGGAACCGGCTGGGCGCCGCCTCCGTCACCGGCGGGAGCAGCCTTTCCACCTTCCCCTTCGACTGCACCCTTGCCCGCATGGCCCTCAGCGACAGCGGGGAATTGACCCTCCACGCCGCCCGGGAGCGGTATGCCTCCGGCGACGGGCTTAACCACCAGTCCAATTTCACCATCACCGTGGACACCGCCGATATGAGCGTGAAGTCCGTCAGCACGCCCTTCCCCAACAACCATGTGGGGCACTCCTTCGGCCAGTTCGTTCAGTACGATGGGGATATCCCCGTCACCGTGGACCACGGGGACGCCTATCCCCGCTCCTTCTATCTCCAGAAGGACGGGCAGGGTGCCACCCTTCTAGCTTTGGCAGGGACTACCGGGGAAAACGTGACGCACGCGATCGGCTCCGGCTTTGAGGTCAGTGACCGCGGATACCTCTTTCTGGGCTGTTCCGCGCCCCAGAAGGACTTTGCCGCCGAGGGAAAAGCCCCCTGGAATGTATTCCTCTCCTATGCGGACAAGGACCTGTCCTCTGCCACACTCACCTGGCTCACCCAAAGCGAGAATACCATCGACACTGCCAGGCTTGTAAAACTGAATGAGAACAGCTTTGCGGCCCTTTGGCTCCAGGATGGCTGTCTCCACTACCAAAAGCTGGACGGAGCTGGTACTCCAGTGGGCCAAGAGCAGATCCGCCCCGACCTCACCGCCTTTCCTCCCACCCAGCCCGCCGTCCACAACGGGACAATCTATTGGATCCAGTATTTCGCCGGCCACCCCCGGCTGTTCACCCTTACCCCGGAGGCCTGACAAAAAGCCGGGCCGCGCCAAATTGGCGCGGCCCGGCTTTCCTTTATTCATAGAAAGTTTACGCTCCGTTTCCTTGTAATTTCGCTTTCGTTATGTTATGATGCAAGTTGAATTTACAGGCAAAGGGGGCTTATTTTATGCCCGACAACAATCAAAACAACCATAACGGCGGCCCGAAGAAAAATCCCAAAAATACGATGGCCCTCATGTCCATCGTCCTCTGGGCCCTGGTCATCACCGTATTCCTCAACTACGCCACCTCCATGGCCCGGCAGGCCAACACCCAGGAGGTCTATTACAGCGAGTTCCGCCAGATGGTGGCCGACGACAAGGTAGCCAAGGTGGTCATGTCCAACGACAAGTTCGTCATCTACCCCAAGGTGGACGAGTCGGGCAAGTACGCCACCCCGGGCAACGAGCCCCAGGGCCAGTGGGTCGACCCCATGGCCCAGGCCCAGGCCGCCCTGGAGGAGGCCGAGGCCGCCCGGGCTCAGGCCGCCGCCCTCCCCCTTCCCCCGCTGGAGGACGAGGCGGCCAAGGCCAGGTATGAGGATGAGCAGAAGAAGGCCCAGGCCCAGTACGACGACGCCAAGTCCAAGTATGAGGAGGCCCAGAAGGAACAGGACCGGGCCAGTACCTATTTCTGCGCCCCCATCAACGACAGCGGCCTGATCCAGCTGATGGAGGACCACGGGGTGGAACTCTTCGGCGTGAATTACCAGGAGCCCCTCTCCCCCATCGTCTCCTTCCTGGCCACCTTCATCCTCCCCACCCTGCTGATGGTGGGCCTGATGTACCTGCTGTTCCGGTCCATGTCCAACAAGATGGGCGGCATGGGCGGTCTAGGCGGCGTGGGCAAGGCCAACGCCAAGGTCTACGTAGAGAAAAAGACCGGCGTCACCTTCAAGGACGTGGCCGGTCAGGACGAGGCCAAGGAATCTCTGGAAGAGATCATCGACTTCCTCCACAACCCCGGCAAATACACCGAGATCGGCGCCAAGCTGCCCAAGGGCGCCCTTCTGGTGGGCTCCCCCGGCACCGGCAAGACCCTGCTGGCCAAGGCCGTGGCCGGCGAGGCCAATGTGCCCTTCTTCTCCATCTCCGGCTCCGACTTCGTGGAGATGTTCGTGGGCGTGGGCGCCAGCCGGGTCCGGGACCTCTTCAAAGAGGCCGCCAAGATGGCCCCCTGCATCATCTTCATCGATGAGATCGACACCATCGGCAAGTCCCGGGACAACCGCATGGGCGGCAACGACGAGCGAGAGCAGACCCTCAATCAGCTCCTGGCCGAGCTGGACGGCTTCGACCCCACCAAGGGCGTCATCGTCCTGGCCGCCACCAACCGGCCCGAGGTGCTGGACAAGGCCCTGCTGCGGCCCGGCCGGTTTGACCGGCGGATCACCGTGGACCGGCCCAACCTGGCCGGGCGGCTGGCCACCCTCCAGGTCCACACCCGGAACATCCGCCTGTCCGACGACGTGAACCTCAACAAGATCGCCCAGGCCACCGCCGGCTGCGTGGGCGCGGACCTGGCCAACCTGGTGAACGAGGCCGCCCTCCGGGCGGTGCGCCACGGCCGGAAGGCCGTCAACCAGGAGGACCTGCTGGCCTCCTTCGAGCTGGTGATCGCGGGCAGTGAGAAAAAGGGCACCGTCCTCACCGAGCAGGAGAAGAAGATCACCGCCTACCACGAGGTGGGCCACGCCCTGGTGGCCGCCCGGCAGAAGAACGCCCAGCCGGTGAGCAAGATCACCATTGTCCCCCACACCCTGGGGGCCCTGGGCTATACCATGCAGCTGCCCGAGGAGGAGAAGTTCCTCATGACCAAGGAGGACCTCCTCACCGAGATCCGCACCCTGCTGGGCGGGCGGAGCGCCGAGGAGGTGGTCTTTGGGACCCAAACCTCCGGCGCTTCCAACGACATCGAGCGGGCCACCGACCTGGCCCGGAAGATGGTGACCATGTTCGGCATGAGCGGCTCCCTGGGCGTCATGGGCGTGGCCACCGTGCAAAACCAGTTCCTGGACGGCTCCATGGGCCTCAACTGCGCCCAGGACACCGCCGCCCTGGTGGACCGGGAGGTCAAGGACATCCTGGAGCAGTGCCACGCCGAGGCCAGGAAGCTCCTGGAAAACGACCGGGAGATGCTGGACAAGGTGGCGGGCTACCTCCTTCAGAAGGAGACCATCACCGGCCAGGAGATGATGGCCATCCTGGAGGGCAGGGACCCGGAGACCGTGGACAACTACGGCCTGCCCCACAAGGCCTCCGCCCCCCAGGCTCCCGCCGTCCCCGCCGGGGACGAGCCCCCCGCCGTTCACGTCCACATGGTGAGCCAGCCGGTGGAGCGCCCCCAGGACGACGGCGAGGCGCCGGAAGAGCCCGCGCCCCCCGCGGACCAGCCCCAGGACAGGGACAGCCCCCGGGACGAATAATAGAAAAAAAGCGCGCGCCCAGCAGGGCGCGCGCTTTTTTGATCCCTTTTCTATTGCTCCAGGGCCCCGGCCACGATGGACAAAAAGCCCAGGTCGTTTTCAAAGGCGGTCTTGGTCCCGTCGCCCCAGTGGACGAACCCCTGCCAGGTGGCGTTCCGGCGGGTGGTGATTTGAAGGTCGAAGGTCAACCGTTCCCCCCGTGCCCCCTCCACCGCCTCCAGCGGCATGCCGTCAGGGGGGAGCTGGGTGGTGCGCTCGGCCTTCTCCCGGTCGGGCCGGAAGGTGCGGATGGCCTGAAAGGCCTGGGGATAGTCCTGGACCTCCAGAAGCCGCTCGATCTTCAAAAGCAGGTCCCCCAGGTCGGCGAAGGAAAAGGGCTCCCTCACCCTGCGGCTGAATACCCTGCCCCCGGTGCCCCCGTCCACGCAGATACGGAACAGCCCGTCCCGCTCTTTTGCCGTCATATCAAATCGCTCCTTTCAGGCTGCGTTTCACGCTCTCCGGATTGGAGGCGTATCGGAGGGCGGTCTCCTCGGAGATCAGGCCCCCCTGGACCAGCTTGACGATGCTCTGATCCATGGACATCATGCCCTGGGCGGCCCCCGTCTCAATGACGCTGGCCAGCTGGTGGGTCTTGTCCTCCCGGATCATGTTGCGCACGGCGTTGGTGGCCGTCATCACCTCGAAGGCGGGCCGCTGGGTGCCGTCCACCCCGGGCAGAAGCAGCTGGGAGACCACCCCCTCCAGCACCAGGGCCAGCTGGGTGCGGATCTGCCGCTGCTGCTGGGGCGGGAAAGAGTCCACGATGCGGTCCACCGTGTTGACCGCCCCCACGGTGTGGAGGGTGGAAATGACCAGATGGCCGGTCTCCGCCGCCGTCACGGCGGCCTGGATGGTCTCGGCGTCCCGCATCTCCCCCAGGATGATCACGTTGGGGGCCTCCCGCAAAGCCGCCCGGAGGGCGGCGGCGTAGGATTCGGTATCGGTGTGGAGCTCCCGCTGGGTCACCACGCTGAGTTTGTGCTGGTGGAGGTACTCGATGGGGTCCTCCACCGTGATGACGTGGGCCTGGCGGGTGTTGTTGATGATATCCACCAGACAGGCCAGGGTGGTGGTCTTGCCGCTCCCCGCCGGGCCGGTGAAGAGGACCATGCCGTGGGCGTAGGAGGCGAACCGGGTCACCTCCTCCGGGATGTGGAGGCTCTGCCAGTCGGGCAGCTGAAAGGCCACCACCCGGATCACCAGGGCCAGGGAATTGCGCTGGCGCAGGGCGTTTACCCGGAACCGGGAGAGGCCGGGTACGGCGAAGGAGAAATCGTCGTCTCCCGTGCCGGTGAGGCCCGCCATGTCCCGTCCCGCCATCCGGTAGAGCTGGGCGGCCAGGGCGCCGGTATCCTGGGCGGTAAAGCGCTCCCCCTCCCGCCGGAGGACCCCCTGCACCTTATAGGTCACGGGCAGGCCGGCGATCACCAGGATGTCGGAGGCCTCCTCCCGCACCGCCCGGTGCAGTATCTCGTTCAAATCCATATGTTCCTCCTGTCACTGCCCCGGAAGCCCGGCGCCGTCCCACACGGGCAGGGGCGCCTCTTCCACAGTGGACGAATTGGTGACGGTCCGCCACTCCAGCCGCTCCACCCCGCCCTCCGGCGTCCTGCCCAGACGGATGTGAAGGGACTGGACCTCGGTCATGGGGAAGTCGGCCTCATACTCGGCCTGTGTCCCCGCCGCGAAAGCCTCCTGGGCCATACAGGCCTGGGCGTCGGCGGCGTAATAGGCCGTGACGGCGGCGGCGTTGGCCCGGCTCAGGCGCTCGTCGGCCTGGGCGGTGAGCAGGGTGAGGGCGGAGAACACCGCCAGCACCAGCACCAGCAGGACCGTGAGCACGGTGACCAGGCCGATCCCGGCGGGGACGCCGTTTTCCTGTGTTTTATCCAACCCGGCGCACCCCCTCGATGGTGTAGACCGTCTCTCCGTTCCAGGTGACGGTCACGTCGGCCTCGCCGTCCTCCTCTTCGATCTCCACCGCGTAGCCCTCGCCGGCCAGCGCACCGGCCCCGGGGTTCTCCCCGGCGGCCTTCCAGGTCTCGGCGGCGGACTGGGCCAGATAGACCGCCCGGGTCAGCCGTTGGCTCCCGGCGCTGATCCCCTGGGCCCGGACCAGCAGCAGCACGCAGACCACGGCGCACACGGCAAAGACACACAGATCCAAAATCAGCTCCAAAAGGCGGACACGGCCGCCGGTCCTGCCCCTCATGCCGCCGCCTCCCCGCACCGCAGGGCCACGCTGGCCGAGTAGGTCTCCCCGCCGGTCCCGGTCAGGGTGAGGTCGAGAAGGGCCCCCTCCCGCCGGACCGCCAGCTCCTCCATGGGGAAGAGGGCGTCCCCGTCCGCAGGGGAAAAGCCCCCGTCCACGGCGGCGTAGAGCTCCCGGAACTGGCCGCCGGAGCAGTAGAGGAGCAGCTCGTAGCCCTCCTCCTGGGCGATCTTCAAAGCGGTATGGCCCTCAAAATCGGTGACGGACACCGCCACCGCCCGGTCCCCCCGGCGAAGCTGGTTGGTGACGTAGGACAGGGCGGCGCGGCAGACGTAGTTTTCGTCCGAGCGCTCCACGCACTGGCGGTACACCCCGCCCGTGAGCAGGGTGACGGCCAGGGCCAGCACGGCAAAGACCCCGCACAGCGCCAGGCTGGGCAGCTCCATTTTGTCCCGTCCCATGTCTCTCCCCCTCTCCGGTCCCGTTCTCCTACTGCCTCTGGATCACTGTGATATCCGGAGACAGGTTGTCGGCCACATAGCGGTAGTCCACCATCCAGCGCTCCTGGTCCACCCGGAGGCCGTAGCGCTCCTCCAGTTCCTCCAGGCTGACGGGATAGGCCCCCTCGATGGCGTAGCACTGGACCGCCGAGCGGCGGACCGCCTTTTCGATGAGCTCCCGGCTCTGCCCGCTGGCCCCGGGCAGGATCCCCCGGTCCACCATCAGCACCGCCCCGGCCAATCCGGCCAGCAGGAGCCCCGCCGCCGGAAGCCACCGGCGGACTTGTTTTCCCCGGTCCACGGCCTCAGCCTCCCAGGGCGGAGAGCATCCCCACCAGGGGGAGCATCACCGACAGCAGGATGGCGGCCACCGCGCCGCACAGGAAGAGGACCAGGGCATACTCAAACCTTCCCAGATTGGCCGTCAGCTTTTCCTGGGCCTGGGCCGAGCAGCGGCGGGCGATCTCCTCCATGGCCTCGGGGAGGCCGCCGGAGCGGAGTCCCGCCGCCAGAAGGCCCCCCAGGAAGCTGTCCAGGAGCCCCGTGGACACCACCGCCCGGTCAAAGTCCTCCCCCCGGAGCATGGCGGCCTGACAGGCGGCCGCCGGGCCCTGGAGGGGGGTGCCCGCCATTATGGCCACACACCGCTCCATGGCCTCGTCCAGGGAGGTGCCGCTCTGGAGGAGCATGGCCAGGGCCGAGGCAAAGCGGGCCCGGGCGGCGGACAGCCCCGCCGCTCCCCGGCCGAAGAGGGCCATGCCCCGCCCGGTCCGAAGCCACACCAGCAGGAAGAGGGCCAGGGCCACGCAGGCCACAGAGCCGGCCAGAATGGCCAGCCGTCCCCCCTCGCCGGGGCCGGACACCCCAAGCTGGGCGAAGACGCTGTTGAAAATGGGCAGGACCTTCCAGCCCAGGAAGAAAAAGATCCCGCCGATGAGGGCGATCATGGTGAGGGGATAGGTCACCGCCTGCCGGAGGGCGGAGCTGGTCTCGCTCTCCCGCTGGTCATAGGCGGCCAGGGCTTCCAACACCTGGTCCAGCCGCCCGGAGGTCTGGCCCACCTCCAGCTGGCGCAGGTATTCGCCGGGGAAGCGGCCGGTCTGGGCAAAGGCCCGGGCCACGGACTGCCCCTCCTCCAGGGCATGGCCCAGCTGGGCCAGAGTCTCCCCCAGGGCAGGGGTGGCGGGCCGCTGGGACAGCAGGGCCACGCTGTCCTGCCAGCTCAGCCCCGCCCTGCACAGCCGGGCCAGTTCCCAGCTGAGGACGGAGCGCTCCTCACAGGAGAGTTCTTTTGGCATGGGGCGGCCTCCTTTCCCGGATCCGGAACAGGGAAACGCGGCGGGCGGGCTGGGCCCGCCCGCCGCGTTCCGGTGTGTCCCAAATCAGTAGGCGTACTTCTGCTGATAGTTGGCGGAATTGGTGACGTATTTCATGATGGAGTCGCTGCGCTTTCCGCTGGAGGTAAAGGTGGGGTCCATCAGGGTCCAGGAGGTGCCGTCAAAATAAATGACCTCCACCCAGCCGGTCTCCTCGGAGTAGACGTTGATCCAGGCGTGATAGGTGGTGCCCGCGTAGCCCACCACCAGCTTGCAGGGGATGTTCTGGCTTCTCAGCATGGCGGCCATGACGGCGGCGTAGTCGAAGCAGATGCCCTTTTTCGCCGCCAGCACCTCGTCCACCTTGGGCAGGTAGCCGCTCTGGACGGAGGCGGCCCGGTCATAGTCGTAGGTGAAATTGTCCACCACGTAGTCAAAGACCACCCTCACCTTGGACAGGGTGTCCGTCTGCCCCGCCATCAGCTCCGCGGCCTTCTGGGCCACGGCGGAGTCGGGGGTGAAGTTGACGAACTGGTTGGAGTAGAGGAAGGGGGCCATGCTGTCCCGGAGGGTCACGCTCAGGGTGCAGGTATAGGCCTGGGCATAGCGGTTCTCCGTGGTGTTCTCCAGCACCTTCACGGTGTACTTCCCGTCCCCCTCGGTCAGGGGGAAGGTCTCGCTGAGGCCGGTGTTGTTGAGGTCGTAGGTGTAATCCGCGCCGCCCTCTTTGGTGATCTGCACCTTGATCCTCACGTTCTTTCCGCCGGTGTAGCGGACAAAGAGATATCCCTCCGCCAGGTTGGAGGCGTCCACCGCCGCCTTGTCGTTGGAATAGACCGTCACGCCCTGCTGGGCGGACTTCTTCATCGGGATGGCCCGGTAGTCGGCGCCCAGCACCGGCGCCGCGCAGGCCAGCGTCAGCGCCGCCGCCAGGAACAGCGTGAGGGCGGATTTCTTCTTCATTTGGTTCCAGCCTCCTTTTCCGGCAGGCCCCCCGTCTCCCCCGCCGGCAGGATCTCATCCAGGCAGCCCCGGATGATCAGCCGGTGGTCGGACACTCCGATGGGGGTACAGGTGGTCAGGGTGAGACAGCTCTCTCCGGTGGTGGCGATGGGGCTCCAGTCGTCGCTCTCCACCACCGTGGCGCTCTCAAAGCAGTATCGGTAAATATGATCCTTGTCCGAGAGATAGAGATAATCCCCCTCGGCCAGGGTGTCCAGATAGTAAAAGGGCATGTTGTCGGTGATCTTGCCGTTTCTCAGGCCGTTGCGGTGCCCCGCGATGGACACGTTCCGGTTCCCCTCCCCGGGGAGCTGGGCGTAATCGTAGAGGCCCACCCCCTTGAGCAGGGTGCCGGCGTCGGTGCCGCCCAGGATCGGGACGTCCACCGCCAGCTTCGGGATGACCAGGCGGAGCGCCCCGTCCGTGTACTCCCGCCGCTCCTGGGTGATGGCCCATTTGCCCACAGGCAGACCGTCCACCACGTCCCCGGCCTGGTAAGCCGTCTCCTCCGGCTCCGGCGGGGACTCCAGGGCCGGGTCGTCCAAAGCCGCCTCCGGGGTGGCCTGGGGCGTGGGCTCCGCGGTCGGCGCGGGGGTGGGGACGGGGCCGGGGGCCGGGCGGAAGGCCAGCGCCGCCGCCAGGGCCAGCAGGACCGCCGCCAGGAGGAGCAGTCCCCCCGCCGTCCACCTTCTGCCGTTTTTCATCTCAGGCCAGCTCCCGCACTTTATAGGAGAGCTTGAGCCGGATGGCCCGGTACCGGGCCCGGAAGGCGGCCAGGATTCGCTCCATCACCATGACGCTGTCCTCGAAGTTGGCCCCGGGCAGCAGCACCACGTATTGGGCGGCGCTGTACCGGGCCACCACGTCGCCCCGCCGCAGGCTGTCCACCAGGATCCCCTGGAGCCGGTCCATGGTGCCGGTCAGGGCGTCCAGCGGGGGCAGGGTGCCGTCGGGGTTGGTGACGGTGATCAGGGCCACGTGGATACACACCCCGCTTCTGGAGCTGCGGCGGGCCTCCAGGCGGTAGATCTCGCGGAAAAAGCCGTACTCGCAGACGAAGGCGCCTGCCCGCTCGGCGGTCTCGCTGAGCTGCTGCTGGATGACCTCCAGGTCGGTCTCCATGGCCTGCTGGCTGTTCATGACCTCCCGGTAGATGGTCTGAAGCTCCTCGGAAGGGCGCACCCCCAGGCTACGGTAGAGGAGCTCGGTGGCGGTTTCGTATTGGCTGAGGGCGGCGGCGTCCTTCCCCTGGCGGATCAGGGAGCGGATGAGGATCACATAGACCCCCTCGTCCAGCGAATCCATCTGGACCGCCTGGTGGGCCAGAAGCTCCATCTCGCCGTATTCCCCCCGCTGTTCCAGCAGGGCGGCGCAGGTCTTTACCGTCTCCAAATATAGGTTATGGAGCCGCACGGCGGTGGGGATCACCCACATCTGGCGGCCCATTTTTGCCATAAATTCCCCCTGGTAAAGGGTCAGCGCCTCTTCTCCGGCGGACAGGCGCTCCTCCTCTTCCAGCCCCGTGTTGGCGCACCGGGCACAGCAGGCCTCGAAGCGGTCCACGTCCACCAGGCACTCCACCTGGGTGTTCCAGGTGTAGCCGCCCCGGCTGGAGAGGATGGGGTCGGTCCCCTCGGGGAAGAGGGGCTCCAGCATCCGGCGGATGCGGTAGAGAAGGGTCTTTAAGGCGTTGGCGGGATTGGCGTCGCTGTTGTCGTCCCACAGCAGGTCGATGAGCTCGCTCTGGGTCACCATGTGGCCCCGGTGGGTAATCAGATACCCCAGCACGCCGAATAACTTCCGGGAGTGGCTGTTCTCATCGCTGATCCTGGCCTCGCCCCGGCCGACGGAAAAACTGCCCAGCATGGTCACGTTCACCGCGATCTGCGGTTCCGCCTTCACTTGCGCCTTCGTCATGCCTCGTTCCATCCCCTTCCCACGCCGGTTATATGCGGCACTCTTTTCATGCCGGCTTAGATACAGCATTAATTATATAACATCTCTAGGAATTTGAACAGCCCTTTTCGGAAATATTTTCTTGGGGATGTTACCAAAGTTGAAAAACTCTGAACACCTTCCCGGAGCGGGGAAACGGGCCTTCCGGGGCCCCTGCGTTCCCTCACAGCGTTTTCCGTCGTTTCCGCTGCCCGCCCTTCTCTTGCTGCCATCCGTCAGTTTTTCATATCACAAAATTCCGTTCTGTAATGTTTTCATCCTCACAGCAGTTTTTTCTTCTTGAAAAGAACGATCTCAACGCAGACGATAAGGACCGCCACGACGAAAACGCCGGGATAACCAAAGGCCCATCTCAGCTCCGGCATATAGATAAAATTCATTCCGTACCAACCCACCAGCAGTGTCAGCGGAAGGAATATGGCCGAGACGACGGTGAGCAGATTCATCGTTTTGGTCTGTTTCACTTGGATTTGCGTTTGATGCATTTCCCGGATTTGAAGGACATACTCACGCAGGGCCTCCACGTGGCTGTGAAGCCGCTCCGCCCGGTCCGAAAAGTATCCGTACACAAGGCACTCCTCGTCAGAGAGCATTTGATTGGTGTTGGAGCGGATCGTGACGCCCAGGTTAATCATCTGGTAATAATAGGAGTGCAGGGCCATTAGATCCTTCCGGTAGGGGATCAGCATCTTATAAAAATGGTCCGGGATCTTTTCCAGCAGACCCTCTTCGAGGGCGGAGAGGGCGTCTTCCGTTTTTTGCAGGAAAATCACGTCGCCGTCGATCCATGAATTCAGGAGATAGCAAAAAAATCCGGGGATGGAAAGCTCCTCCGGAAACTGGTTTTCTTTCATGCGGCCGACGAGGTGCGCCAACTGGTCGACATCGCCGACCAGATAGAGCCTCGTCTCCGAGAGGTAAAAGCCAAAGCGGACTCTGCCCTCCACCCTGTCCTTCAGGACCGGCAGGGAAAGGGTCCCCAGAATGCACGAGCCAAACAGTTCTGCCTTGCAGTATTCCATCTGGGTCATATTATGCAGGAGCGTCTTTTTATGCGGTATCCCCGCGGCTTCCGTTTTGAACTCCTCTTCCGTCATAAGAGAAACCAATTTCTGACCCTCTTTGGCGTCATTCTTCTCCAGTTTCCGCAGCATCGTGTTCAGCAAAAATTCTTTCATATGTACTGCCTCCGTGCGCTTTTTCATTCATAGGGTTCTGCCCTATCATACCGCCGCGGCGCCGATCTGTCTACGAGAAGTCCGGGCTAGGGGGCCGCCACGTCCCTGCCGCTTCAAATTTGCCGCCTTCCTCCCCACCCCCGGGCCGGTAATACGGGCAAAAAAGGCCCGCCGGTTTCCCGGCGGGCCTTCGAAATGCTTTTGCTTAGTACATGCCGCCCATGTCGGGAGCGGCGGGAGCGGGAGCGGGGGGCTCGGGCTTGTCGGCCACCAGGGCCTCGGTGGTCAGCAGCACGGCGGCGATGGAGGCGGCGTTCTCCAGGGCGGAGCGGGTCACCTTGGTGGGGTCCACGATACCGGCCTTGAGCATGTCGCAGTAATCCTCGTGGAGGGCGTCATAGCCGTAACCGGCCTTGCCGGAGCTCTTGACCTTCTCCAGCACCACGGAGCCGTCCACACCGGCGTTGGCGGCGATCTGGCGGATGGGCTCGGTGAGGGCGGCGGCCACGATGGACACGCCGGTCTTCTCGTCGCCCTCGGCGCCCTTGAGCAGCTTCTCCACGGCGGGGATGGCGTCCACGTAGGCGGTGCCGCCGCCGGCCACGATGCCCTCTTCCACGGCGGCGCGGGTGGCGTTCAGGGCGTCCTCGATGCGGAGCTTCTTCTCCTTCATCTCGGTCTCGGTGGCGGCGCCCACACGGAGGACGGCCACGCCGCCGGCCATCTTGGCCAGCCGCTCCTGGAGCTTCTCACGGTCGTAGTCGGAGGTGGTCTCGGCGATCTGGGACTTGATCTGGCCCACCCGGGCCTTGATGTCGGCGCTCTTGCCCACGCCGCCGACGATGATGGTGTTCTCCTTGTTGACCTTCACCTGCTTGGCCCGGCCCATCATATCCATGGTGGCGGCCTTCAGCTCCAGGCCCACTTCCTCGCTGATGACGGTACCGCCGGTGAGGACGGCGATGTCCTGGAGCATCTCCTTGCGGCGGTCGCCGTAGCCGGGGGCCTTGACGCACACCACGTTCAGGGTGCCGCGCAGCTTGTTGACGATGAGGGTGTTCAGAGCCTCGCCCTCCACGTCCTCGGCGATGATGAGCATCTTCTTGCCGGACTGCACCACCTGCTCCAGCAGGGGCAGCAGGTCCTGGACGGAGGAGACCTTCTTATCGGTGATGAGGATGATGGGATCGTCCAGGACGGCCTCCATCTTCTCGGTGTCGGTGACCATATAGGGGGTGACGTAGCCCCGGTCGAACTGCATGCCCTCAACCACCTCGGAGTAGGTCTCGGCGGTCTTGGACTCCTCCACGGTGATGACGCCGTCAGAGCCCACCTTCTCCATGGCCTCGGCGATGAGCTGACCGATGGTCTCGTCGCCGGAGGAGATGGCGCCCACGCGGGCGATGTCCTCGGTGCCCTTGACCTTCTTGGAGTTCTTCTTGATCTCGGCGATGGCGGCGTCGGCGGCGGCCTTGATGCCCTTCTTCATGACCATGGGGTTGGCGCCGGCGGCCAGGTTCTTCAGGCCCTCCCGGACGATGGCCTGGGTCAGCAGGGTGGCGGTGGTGGTGCCGTCGCCGGCCACGTCGTTGGTCTTGGTGGCGACTTCCTTCACCAGCTGGGCGCCCATGTTCTCCATGGGGTCGGCCAGCTCGATCTCCTTGGCGATGGTCACGCCGTCGTTGGTGATGAGGGGAGAGCCGTACTTCTTATCCAGCACCACGTTGCGGCCCTTGGGGCCCATGGTGATCTTCACGGTGTCGGCCAGCTGGTCCACGCCCCGCTGGAGCGCGCGGCGGGCATCCTCGCCGTAGGAAATGATCTTAGACATAATGGCATTACCTCCAAATTTTTATCGTTTGGCTTCCCCTGGGGGAAGCTGGCTGGCCAACGGCCAGACTGATGAGGGGAACGCGGCGCAAAATCCTGTCCGGCACAACCGGCCGGCCCCGCTCACCCTGCGGAAGCTTTACTAGGTGCGGCTTACTCCACCACGGCCAGAATGTCGCCCTGGCGCACGATGGTGTACTCTTCCCCGTCCACCTTGACCTCGGTGCCGGAGTACTTGCTGGTAATGACCTTCTGGCCCTTCTTGACGGTCATCTTGACTTCCTTGCCGTCCACCAGGCCGCCGGGGCCCACCTCGATGACCTCGGCCACCTCCGGCTTCTCCTTGGCGCTGCCGGTGAGGATCAGGCCGCCCTTGGTCTTTTCCTCAGCCTCCATCATCTTGATGATCACGCGGTCTCCCAAAGGCATCAGTTTCATTTTGGGTTCCTCCTTATATCATTTTTTCTTATTTAACGAAGTCAGCGTGTTAGCACTCATTTCACTGGAGTGCTAACACGCTTATTATAATAGCCTCGCTTGCCAAATTTGGCAAGTCTTATTTTCCCTATTTTCAAAAAAAATAGCTCAAAAATAGGATCTGTTCAAAAATATATCCGCCAATCTATTTCTCACTTTTATTTTCTTGCTTTATCTCCCGTTTTCAGAAACAGCCCCAACCAAATTGTTAGCAGTCTGTGAACTTTCACGCCAAAAGACGTCCCGGGGGTAGAAGAAGTTCACCTTCTTCTCCGACAGCCGCAGGGTAAAAGAGGTGTCCCGCAGGACTTCCCCGTCCACCACCACGGTGATTTTCTCCCCAGCCGAAAAGGTGACGGCGTCCCCATGCCAGGCCTGAATGAGCTCGGGACACTCCCGGTAGCGGCCCGCGGCGTACCTGCCCACATACCGGCCGAAGGCCAGCCGCCCGATGTCCCCCACCAGGAGCATGTCAAGCACCCCGTCGTCGGGCTGGGCCTCGGGCACCGGGCAGAAGCCGCCACCGTAGTACCTGCCGTTGCAGACGCAGAGGATGGCCACGGGGCCGCTGTAATGGATGGGGCCCATATCCACCGTCATGGGCCGGGTGATACCCTTGGCCACCTCGGCCACCAGGGAGAGGATGTAGGCCAGAGACCCGCCCACCACGGGCAGGCGCTTAAAGCGGTGAACCTCGGCGGCCACCCGTGCGTCCACGCCCGCGCACACCACGTCCAGCCCCAGAAGGCCGTTGCAGTCCATCAGGTCCACCCCGGCCTGGGGCCCGTCCCGGAGGGCGGCCAGGTCGGTGAACCGCCCGCGCCCCTCCGGGCCGAACACACGCAGAAAATCATTGCCGGTGCCCATGGGCACGTTGGTCACCGCCGCCCAGTCCCGCCCCGCGGCGGCGTTCACCACTTCGTTCAGCGTCCCGTCCCCGCCGCAGGCGTAAAGGCGGACGGGCTCCCCCAGGGCCACGGCCCGTTCCGCCAGGGCCCGGGCGTCCCCCTCCCCGGCGGTATAGGCGGCCTCATACTCCCCCGGCGAAAAAACGGCGTCCACACGCTCCAAGAGCTTGTGGGCGCTGTTTTTCCGGCCTGCGGAGGGATTGATGATAAAGATATGCCTCATCCGCTCAGAAGAGGTCCACCCGCTGTTCCGGGCGGGCCAGACGGGAGGCCAGGGCGGCGGCCTCGGAACGGGTGACGGCGTCGTCGGGGCGGTAGGAGAGGGAACCGTCCACGCCGGTGAGGATCCCCTTGGCGTAGAGCCCCCAGATAGCCGGAGCGGCGGGGTCCGCGGCGGACACGTCCCCCACGGCGGCCTTCACTCTGGTCAGGCTGTTGCGCTCGGTCAGGCTCTTGGCCAGGCTGGTGGCGGCAAAGACCTGGGCCAGCTCCCGGCGGGTGATCTGCCGGGTGTAGCTGTCAAACTGGTCCGCCGTGATGATGCCGCTGGCCTGGCAGTAGCTCACCGCCGAGTTGTACCAGGGGTTGCTGACGTGGGAGGTGGTGTGGAAGTCGTCCCCCCGGTAGCGGCTCTCCATGTTGGCCGCCATCTGGATGGCCTCGGCCACGGTGACGGCCCGGCCCGGCTCGAAGGAGGTGCCGCCCGTGCCCGCCATGATGCCGGTGTTGTAGGCGATATCCACCCACAGGGAGAACCAGTCCTTCCCCTTCACGTCGGAGAAGGAGGGCAGTTTGCCCCGGGTGAGGGGGAACTGGCTCCCCTCCACCCCCAGGGCCGCCAGCTGGCCCGGGAGCTGATACAGGGGGACCACGGTCTTGCCTCCGTCCTGGGCGGTGAGGATCAGGGCGTCCAGCCCGCCGCTCTTGCCCACCTCCACGCTGTCGTAGATCAGAGGGTAGATCTGGTTGGTCTTTTTTCCGGCGGCGCTCTGGTAGGGCAGGACGCTGACCACCCCCCAGCCGCCCCCCTTCTGGGCGATGTACAGCCCATAGCCCGCGGGCATCAGGGTGTCGTACTCCGGCTCGATGAGATACTTTCCGTCGGGGCGGATGACCCCCAGCCGGCCGTTCAGGTTCACCGCGGCCATCCCCAAGGAGAAGGAGACCACGGAATTATACTGGAGGGGGATGGCCACGGTCCCGTCCGGGCCGGCGAAGCCCCACTTCCCGTCCTCCTCCGCCTGGGCAAAGCCCTCGCTGTATCCGTGGATCTGGAGGGCCGAAGCGCCCGGCAGGCAGGAGAGGAGCAGGCACACGCACAGCGCCAGTGCCGCCAGAGGTCTTGTCCGCTTCATCACTATCTCCCCTTTTTCTTTCCCAAATATTGAAACAGGTCGCATTTGAGCATCCCGTTGTAAAGTTTCCGCTTCTTGTCCGCCTGCCTGCCGAAGGTCCGCTCGAACTCCGTATGGGAGGACAGCAGGTAGAGGCTCCACCCGGCGGGCACCTCCTGCCAGGCCTGGCCGAAGGCGGCGTAAAGCCCTTCCGCCTCCCGGTGCTCCATGATGCGCTCGCCGTAAGGCGGGTTGGTCACCACCCGGCCAGTGGGCTCCGCCGGGTGAAACTGTCCGGCGTCCGCCACTTCGAAGCGGACGTCGCCCTCCACCCCCGCCTTCTCGGCGTTGCTCCGGGCGATGGCCACGGCCTGGGGATCGACGTCCCCGCCCCAGATATCATACACCCCGTCATACTCCTTGTCCATGGCCTCTCCGGCGGCGTCCAGCCAGGTCTGGGAGGGCAGCCACTTCCACCGCTGGGCGGAGAAGGAACGCTCCAGCCCCGGGGCCCGGTTCCGGGCAATGAGGGCGGCCTCGATGGCGATGGTGCCAGAGCCGCAGAAGGGGTCCCGGAAGGGGTCCTTCCCCCGGTAGCGGGAGAGGAGCACCATCCCGGCGGCCAAAGTCTCCCTGAGGGGAGCGGCCACCCCCACCGCCCGGTAGCCCCGCTTGTGGAGGCCGGGACCGGTGGTGTCCAGGAAGAGCTCCGCCACGTCCTTCATGATGGAGAACTGGATTTGATACACTGCCCCCGTCTCGGGCAGGGTCTCCAGCCCGTACTTCCCGCCCAGCCAGGCAGCCACCGCCTTCTTCACGATGGACTGGCAGGCGGGGACGGCGTGGAGGGCGGAGTCCAGGCAGTGGCCCTTCACCGGGAAGGCCCCCTCCTGGGGGATGAACCGCTCCCAGGGCAGGGCCCTGGTCCCCTCGAAGAGGGCGTCGAAGCTGTCGGCCGGGAAGCGGCCCAGTCGGATAAGCACCCGCTCGCCGGTGCGCAGGTTCAGGTTGGCCCGAGCGATGTCCCCGGCCTGGGCGGAGCACAGCACCCGGCCGTTTTCCGCCTGGACCTGTTCAAAATTCAGACGGCGCAGCTCGTCGGCGCACAGTCCCTCCAGACCGAAAAGGGTGGGGACGGCCAGGGTGAGATGTTCCAAGGGGGCTTCCTCCTTTTTGTTTAGACGAAAGGAACCATAATAATGTTCCCAAAAATCCACGCCAAACATGATTTCCTATCATTATACTAGTTTTGGCCCGGTTTGGCAAACATTTTACTTTCCTTTTCCGTACCTTTATGCTAGACTATCAAGTATGAAAGGAGTTGATCAGCATGCCCTGGCTTCCCAGCGTGGTCTGGTTGGGCCTCCTCATCCTCTTTGCTTTGGTAGAGGCCGCCACCGTGGGATTGATCTCCATCTGGTTTGCCGCTGGAGCCTTGGTGGCTCTGCTGTCCACTTTCTTCACGGACAGCGTGTGGATCCAGATTGGTATTTTCCTGGTGGTGTCCGCCGTTGCCCTGGCGCTGATGCGGCCCTTGGCCGGCAAATACATGACCCCCAAGAACGTGGCCACCAACGCCGACCGGGCCATCGGTAAAGAGGCCGTGGTCACCGAGGAGATCGACAATTTGAAGGGGCAGGGCGCCGTGGCCGTGTGCGGTGTCACCTGGACCGCCCGCAGCGATGACGACCACGTCATCCCCGCCGGCGAAACCGTCACCGTCCTGCGCATCGAAGGGGTCAAACTCTTCGTTGCCCCTGTGCAGAAATGAGGGCCGCCCCGCATATCGCGGCCCAAAGTTGGAAAGGAGTCGTCAACATGCCGTCCATTTCTTCCATTATGCTCATCGTACTGGTCATCCTGATCCTCCTGGTGCTGGCTCTCAACATCAAGGTGGTCCAGCAGTCCCGCGCCTACGTCATCGAGCGTCTGGGCGCCTTCCACTCCGTCTGGGGCGTGGGCGTCCACTTTAAGATCCCCTTCATTGAGCGGGTGGCCAAGGCCGTCTCCCTCAAGGAGCAGGTGGTGGACTTCGCCCCCCAGCCCGTCATCACCAAGGATAACGTCACCATGCAGATCGACACGGTGCTCTACTTCTCCATCACCGACCCCAAGCTCTACACCTACGGCGTGGAGCAGCCCATGTCCGCCATCGAGAACCTGACCGCCACCACCCTTCGTAACATCATCGGCGATCTGGAGCTGGACCAGACCCTCACCAGCCGGGACATCATCAACTCCAAGATGCGCTCCCTCCTGGACGAGGCCACCGACCCCTGGGGCATCAAGGTCAACCGGGTGGAGCTGAAAAACATCCTCCCGCCCCGGGAGATCCAGGACGCCATGGAGCGGCAGATGAAGGCCGAGCGGGAACGCCGGGAGTCCATCCTCCAGGCCGAGGGCCAGAAGGCCAGCCAGATCCTGGTGGCCGAGGGCGAGAAGCAGTCCGTCATCCTGAAGGCCGAGGCCGCCAAGGAGGCCGCCATCAAGAAGGCCGAGGGCGACAAGGAGGCCCGCATCATGGCCGCCGAGGCCGAGGCCACCGCCATCCTCCAGGTCCAGCAGGCCACCGCCGAGTCCCTCAAGCTCCTCAACCAGGCCGCCCCCAGCGACCAGGTGGTGAAGCTCAAGGCCCTGGAGGCCTTTACCAAGGCCGCCGACGGCAAGGCCACCAAGCTCATCATCCCCTCCGAGATCCAAGGGCTGGCCGGCCTGGCCGCCAGCGCCAAGGAGATCTTCGTGGACGACAAGGCCCAGCCCGAGCAGAAATAAGCCCGGATCGATATACAGGGTGGATATCCCGTCAGGGAATATCCACCCTGTATTTTGTCCTCCGCCTCCGCTCCGGCCTGACAAACATGCCCCTTGGCGGCTTGTTTTTCCCCCCTGCTTCTGATATAATAATTTCTCTACGGATCTCTATTTTTCACCGGGGAGGTGTCCGCCATGCACAGAAAAAGCCTGTCTCATATCCTGGAGCCCAGCTTCCGGCTCTATTTTATCTTTCTGGCCGCTTTTACTCTGGCCACCGCCGTCACCGGCGACTGGGGCCTGGCCATCGTGGAGGGCGTCCTGGTCCTCCTGCTCTTCCTCTATTTCCGCCGCAGCAGCAGCCTGCGCCGGAAGGAGATCTTGGGCTATATCGAAAACATCACCTACAACATGGACGTGGCCGCCAAGGACACCATGGTCAACGCCCCGCTGCCCATGGTCATCTTCCGCCCCGACACCGAGGAGATCATCTGGTCCAACGACCGCTTCCTCCAGCTCACCGGGGAGCGGGACCACCTCTTTGACCGGAAGATCACCGACGCGGTGCCCGACTTCGACCCCCGCTGGCTCATGGAGGGCAAGACCCAGTGCCCCGCCGAGGTGCGGGTGGAGGATAAGCGGTTCCTGGTCTTCGGCCATCTGGTGCGCACCGACGACAAGGACGAGCGGCGCTACCTGGCCACCACCTACTGGGTGGACGTCACCGCCTTCTCCGACCTCCGGGACGAGTTCTACGCCACCCGCCCCGTGGTGGCCATCCTGATTCTGGACAACTACGAGGAGGTCTTTAAGGGCGTCAGCGACAACGTCAAGACCGCCATGCTCTCCGACATCAACCGCCGGCTGGACGAGTGGGCCGCCCCCACCGACGGGCTGCTGTGCCGCTACGACCGGGACCACTACCTCTTCGTCTTTGACGAGCGCTACCTCCCCGCCTTCCTGGAGAAGAAATTCGACGTGCTGGACCAGATCCACGAGGTGGTCAACCCCAACGGCCTGCCCTCCACCCTCTCCATCGGCGTGGGCCGGGACGCGGACACCTATACGGACCTCTTCCAGTACGCCTCCCTGGCGGTGGAGATGGCCCTGTCCCGGGGCGGCGACCAAGCGGTGGTGAAGAACCGCTTCAACTTCGACTTCTACGGCGGCCGGGCCAAGGAGACGGAAAAGCACACCAAGGTGAAGAGCCGGGTCATGGCCAACGCCCTGTCCGAGCTCATCGGCGACGCCTCCCAGGTCTTTGTCATGGGCCACAAGTTCCCCGACCTGGACTGCATCGGCCCGGCGGCCGGCATCCTGGCCATCGCCCGGAAGCGGGGAGTCCCCGCCCACATCGTCCGGGACACCGATTCCAACCCGGCGGACAAGATGGTCGCCGAGCTCTCCTCCCTGCCGGAATATGAGGGCGTGTTCCTCACCGGCCCCGACGCCATGATCTCCGCCGACGCCAGCTCCCTGCTGGTGGTGGTGGACACCAACCGGCCCGAGCAGGTGTTGTCCCAGGATTTGCTGGAGTCCATCAACAAGGTGGCGGTCATCGACCACCACCGCCGGGCGGCCAGCTATATCGAGGGCGCCGCCCTCAACTTCCACGAGCCCTACGCCTCCTCCGCCTCCGAGCTGGTCACGGAGCTGCTTCAATACATCATGGAGCCCTCCGACCTCCTCCGGGGGGAAGCGGAAGCCCTGATGGCGGGCATCGTACTGGACAGCAAGAACTTCACCATCCGCACCGGCTCCCGCACCTTTGACGCGGCGGCCTACCTGCGCCGGGCAGGGGCGGACACCACCGAGGTCCGCCGGTTCTTCAAAAACGACCTGGGCCACACCATCTCCCGCTACGGCATCATCAAGGAGGCCAAGATGTACCGTGGGGACATGGCCATCGCAGCTCTGGACCACCCGGTGGACCGGGTCACCGCCGCCCAGGCCGCCGACGAGCTGCTGGGGGTGGCCGGGGTGAACGCCTCCTTCGTCCTCTTCCCCGACGGGGAGCGGGTCATCCTCTCGGCCCGGAGCCTGGGGGAGACCAACGTCCAGGTCATCCTGGAGCCCCTGGGGGGCGGCGGCAACGCCGCCGTGGCCGGGGCCCAGATCCCCGGCAAGACCGTGCTGGAGGTCCGGGACGAGCTGATGGCCTCCATCGACAAGTACTGCGAAGACGAGTAACGCCATAACCGATCCACTATTTTTATACTGCAAAGGAGTCAAGTGTCATGAAAGTGATTTTACAGCAGGACGTGAAGGGCCAGGGCAAGAAGGGCCAGCTCATCGAGGCCAGCGACGGCTACGCCCGCAACTTCCTCCTCCCCCGAAAGCTGGCCGTGGCCGCCACCGCCGAGAACCTGAACACCATGAAGCAGCAGGACAAGGCCAAGCGGGCCCAGGAGGCCGCCGAGCGGGCCGCCGCCCTGGAGATTGCCGAGAAGCTCAAGGGCTGCATGGTGAAAATCCCCGCCAAGGCTGGCTCCGGCGGGCGGCTCTTCGGCTCCGTCACCTCCAAGGAGGTGTCCGAGAACCTGAAGGCCCAGTGCGGCATCGACATCGCCAAGGCCAAGATCGTGCTTTCGGAGCCCATCAAGGCCTTCGGTACCTATCAGCTCAAGTGCAAGCTGGGCTATGAGGTCACCGGCACCGTCAACGTGGTGGTGACCGAGGAGAAGTAAGCCCCGCCCAACGGGCGGCATCCACAAGAGACGAAAGAGGTGACCGGACATGGACGAACTGCTCTCCCGCCAGATGCCCCACTCGGTGGAGGCGGAACAGGCGGTGCTGGGCTCCATCCTTATCGACGAGCGGTGCGTGCCCCAGGTGATCGAAGCGCTGAAGCCGGAGGATTTCTATCTCCGGCAGAACCGGGAGATCTATGAGACGGTCTGCTCTATGTTCAATTTTTCCGAGACCATCGACCCGGTGACCGTGCTGGACAAGATGCGCCAGGCCGGGGTCTACGACGAAAACACCTCCTATGACTACGTCCGCCAGCTCATGGTCATCACCCCCACGGCGGCCAACGTGATGGAGTACGTGAACATCGTCCGGGACAAGTCCCTCCTGCGGCGCATCGCCGAGACGGCGGGGGCCATCACCGGCCTCATCCAGGAGGGCACCGCCACCGCCCAGGAGGCCCTGGAGTCCGCCGAGCAGCGCATCTACGCCATCCGCCAGGGCCGCAGCGCCCAGGGCTTGGAGCACATCTCCTCCGTCATCCTGGGGGTCTACAACCGGCTCAACGAGCTGGCCGCCAGCGGGGACGCGGTGCCGGGGCTCTCCACCGGCCTTGTGGACGTGGACGCCGCCATCTCCGGCCTCAACAAGTCCGACCTCATCCTCCTGGCCGCCCGGCCCGGCATGGGCAAGACCTCCATGGCCCTGAACATCCTCCTTCACGCCGGCAAGTTTTCCGGCAAGACGGTGGTGTTCTTCTCCCTGGAGATGAGCCGGGAGCAGCTGGCCATGCGCCTGATCTCCGGCGAGTCCTTCGTGGACAACAAGAAGCTGGTGACGGGCCAGCTCTCCGAGGACGACTGGGGCAAGATCGCCGCCGCCTCGGCGGCCCTCAACCAGACCCAGATCCTCATCGACGACAACCCCATGCTCTCGGTGGCCGATATGAACGCCAAGTGCCGCCGTGTGGATAACCTGGGCCTGGTGGTCATAGACTATCTCCAGCTCATGACCTCCGCCGGCGGCCCCACCCGGGGCAGCGACAACCGCCAGCAGGTGGTCTCCGACATCTCCCGGAGCCTGAAGATCATGGCCAAGGAGCTCAACGTCCCCGTGCTGTGCCTCTCCCAGCTCTCCCGCGCCAACGAGGCCCGGGCCAACAAGCGGCCCATGCTCTCCGACCTGCGGGAATCGGGCGCCATCGAGCAGGACGCCGACATCGTCATGTTCCTCTATCGGGAGGGCTATTACGACGAGGAGACCGAGGACCACAACCTGGCCGAGTGCATCATCGCCAAAAACCGCCACGGCGAGACGGGGACGGTGGAGCTGCAATGGCTGCCCGAGTACACCACCTTCGCCTCCATCGACCGGCGGCACTCGGAATATTGAGTGTTCCGGGACTGAGCGCCCGGTTTTCCGTCCAGACTACATCCATCGGGGCGCCGCCCCGAGAAGGAGCCCCACATGCTGGAACAAGCCCTGGCTCTGACAAGGGAATACGCCATGCTCTCCCCCGGCTCCACGGTGCTGTGCGCCGTCTCCGGCGGGGCGGACTCCATGTGCCTGCTCCACTGGCTCTCCCGCCGGGAGGATATCTCTCTCCACGCCGCCCACTTCGACCACCGGCTCCGGGGTGCGGAATCCGACGCCGACGCCGCCTTCGTCCGGGACTGGTGCCGGGAGAACGGCATCCCCTTCCACCTGGGCTCCGCCGACGTGAGGGCCAGGGCAGGTGAGGCGGGCCGGGGCATCGAGGAGACCGCCCGGGACCTCCGCTACGCCTTCCTCCGCCGGACTGCCCAGGACATCGGCGGGGCGGTCATCGCCACCGCCCACAACGCCGACGACAACGCCGAGACCCTTTTGCTCCATCTGGTCCGGGGCACCGGGCTCCAAGGGCTGGCGGGCATCCCGCCCCGGCGGGACGACCTGGTGCGCCCCCTGCTCACCACCCCCCGGGAGGAGATCCTGGCCTACCTGGAAGAATTCCACGTCCCCTACCGGGAGGACAGCTCCAATGCCGACGAGGCTTTCTCCCGCAATAAATTAAGGGCTCAGGTCATGCCGGTGCTGAAGGAGCTCAACCCCCGGTTCCTGGAGGGCTGCTCCGCCGCCATCCGCTCCCTGCGGGCCGACAACGACTTTTTGAACGCCCAGGCCGCCCGGGTCTGCCAGAACGCCCGGTGGGCGGAGGACGACCTGGTCATCGAGGCCCGGTATATCGCCGAACTCCCCCCCGCCCTGGCCCCCCGGGCCGCCCGGCGGCTCATCGAGATGATGGGGGACGGCTCCACCGACTGCTCCGCCGCCCACCTCAACGGCATCGTGGAGCTGTGCCGGGGGGAGGATCCCTCCGCCGTCCTCTTTCTCCCCCGGGGCATGCTGGCCCAGCGGGTATACCGGGAGCTGCTCCTCACCACCCAGTCGGACCCCCTGCCCCCTCTGACCCCCACCCCCCTCAATTTCGAGGGGTTGACCATCCCCCCCAACAGCCGGTACGCGTGCCGGTGCCGGGCCGCCCTCTGCCCCGGCGCGCCGGAGCCCGGCGTGTGGTATCTGGCCCGGGACCGGCTCTCCCCCGGCGCCCTCCTCCGGCCCCGCCAGGTGGGGGATTCCCTCTCCCTCCCCGGCCGGGAGGGCACCAAGACGGTAAAGAAGTGGCTCATCGAGGCAAAAGTCCCCCGGCGGGAGCGAGAACAGCTCCCCGTCCTGGCCGACGCCTCCGGCGTGGCCGCCCTGGCGGGCTTCGGCCCCGAGGCGTCCCGTCTGGCCCAGCCGGGCCAGGAGGCCTGGGCCCTTTCCTTTGAGAGATTACAAAGAGAGAAGGATCACGAGACATGATGAAAGACGATATCGAGCGGATACTTATCTCCCAGGCCGAGCTGGAGCGGCGGGTGGCCGAGCTGGGCGCCCAGATCAGCGCCGACTACGCCGGAAAGGAGCCCATCCTGGTCAGCGTCCTGCGGGGCTCTTACATCTTTATGGCCGATCTGACCCGGCATATCGACACCTTCTGCCGGGTAGACTTCATGGCGGTCTCCTCCTACGGCTCGGGCACCGTCTCCTCCGGCCAGGTGAACATCATCAAGGACCTCTCCGACTCCATCGAGGGCCGGGATGTCATCGTGGTGGAGGATATCCTGGACAGCGGCAACACCCTGCACTACCTCTTCCAACTGTTGAAGGCCCGGCACCCGGCCTCCATCCGCCTGGCCACCCTCCTCGACAAGCCCTCCCGCCGCACCAAGCCCATCACCGCCGACTACGTGGGCTTCGAGGTCCCCGACGAGTTCGTGGTGGGCTACGGCCTGGACTTTGACGAGCGTTACCGCAACCTCCCCTATATCGGCATCCTCAAGCCCAGTGTCTACAAGGACAAATTGGGTCTGGAATAACACCCTTCTCCGAAAGGACGTGGTTTCCCCTTGAACAAGAAGATCAGCGCCAGGGACGTGGGCTTTTTGAGCCTGATCGTGGTGATCCTGCTGGTGGCCGTATTCGCCCTGCGGGGCATGGACGCGCCTCCCACCCCCTCCTACGCCGAGGTGCGCTCCCTCATCGAACACCAGCAGGTGGAGACGGTCACCGTGAAGGACAATACCCTCACCATGACCCTCAAGGAGCCCTGGAACGACTCCACCACCGTCACCACCAAGCTGTACAGCACCCAGATGTTCCACGAGGACTTCGACGAGATCTTGGCGGCACAGAAGCGCGCGGGCATCCTGGCGGATTACGACTACCCGCCCGACACAGTGCTGCCCTGGTGGATCTCCTTCCTGCCCTGGCTGTTGATTTTGGGGCTCTTCGCCATTCTGTGGTACAACATGATGATCCGCCAGGCGGGGGCCGGCGGCGGCGCCGGGGGCGAGAAGCCGGGCAAATTCAGCCACGCCCGCACCAAGACCGCCGAGGCCGAGGGGAAAAAGGTCACCTTTGCCGACGTGGCGGGGGCAGACGAGGAGAAGGCCGAGCTCCAGGAGGTGGTGGACTTCCTCAAGGATCCCAAGCGCTATCTGGACCTGGGGGCCCGCATCCCCAAGGGCATCCTCCTGGTGGGCCCTCCGGGCACCGGCAAGACCCTGCTGGCCAAGGCGGTGGCCGGGGAGGCGGGGGTCAACTTCCTCTCCATCTCCGGCTCTGACTTCGTGGAGCTCTACGTGGGCGTGGGCGCGTCCCGGGTACGGGACCTCTTCGACCAGGCCAAAAAGGACTCCCCCGCCATCGTCTTCATCGACGAGATCGACGCCGTGGGCCGCCAGCGGGGCGCGGGCCTGGGCGGCGGCCACGATGAGCGGGAGCAAACCCTGAACCAGCTCCTCGTCGAGATGGACGGCTTCGGCACCAACGAGGGGGTGGTGGTCCTGGCGGCCACCAACCGGGTGGACATCCTGGACCCCGCCCTCCTGCGGCCCGGCCGGTTCGACCGGCAGGTCTACGTGGGGGCTCCCGACGTGAAGGGCCGGGAGGAGATTCTCCTGGTCCACTCCCGCAATAAGCCCCTGGCCGACGACGTGGATCTCAAGACCTTGGCCAAGTCCACCGCCGGCTTCACCGGTGCGGACCTGGAAAACCTGATGAACGAGGCCGCCCTCCGGGCCGCCCGCCTCCGCCGCCCCTTCATCACCATGGAGGACCTTCAGGAGTCCGTCATCAAAGTGCTGGCCGGCCCGGAGAAGAAGAGCCGGGTGGTCATCCAGCGGGAACGGAAGCTCACCGCATACCACGAAGCGGGCCACGCCCTGGTTATCCACGCCCTGGACAGCCAGGACCCGGTGCACCAGATCACCATCGTCCCCCGGGGCATGGCCGGGGGCATGACCATTCACCTGCCCAAGGAGGACAAATCCTTCCAGTCCAAGAAGGAGCTCACCGACCGCATCGCCGTGTGCCTGGGCGGCCGGTGCGCCGAACAGCTGGTGCTGGGGGACGTGTCCACCGGCGCGGGGAGCGACCTTCAGCAGGCCAGCTCCATCGCCCGGAACATGGTCATGCGCTACGGCATGTCCGACCGGCTGGGCAACGTGGTCTTTGACTCCGGCCACGACGAGGTATTCATCGGCCGGAGCATGGCCCAGGCCAAGAGCTACTCTGAGGAGGTGGCAGCCGTCATCGACGAGGAGGTCAAGCGCCTTCTGGACCAGGCCTACGAGACCTGCGAGACCATTTTGAAGCGGGACCGGCCCTACCTGGATAAGGTGGCCCAATACCTGCTGGAGAACGAGAACATGGACGCCGCCACCTTCGAGGCCATGTTTGCCTCCGAAGAGGCCTGAGCGGCCTTCCCCCCACCGCCCCGGAAAGGAGGCCCCACCGATGAAAAAACGTCTGGCCGCGCTGCTGTGCGCCGTTGTCCTGCTCTGTGCCGCCGCCCTTCCACGGGCGGAGGCCGCCGCCTCCACCGTCTATCTGCTGGCCACCAACGACAAGATGTGTGACCTTCCCGGCGGCCTGCTCCCTGTGGCGGTGAGCGGAACCATCTACGTGCCCTACCTGGTTTTTGACAAGGCCACCACCGGGGTGGACCTGGGGGTCTACTACGGCCTGACCCAGGAGCGGGGCACCATCCTCACCCTCTATTCCCTGTCCGGCTATCTCACCTTTACGGTGAACATGGGCATCTGCGTGGACAACCAGGACACGCAGATGGACTTCCGGGCCGTCATCCGAAACGGCGTGGTCTACGTCCCCGCCGCCGCCGTGTGCAATTTCTTCGGCCTCACCTACTCCTTCCTGCCCACCACGGACCGGGGCACCCTCATCCGCATCACCAACAGCTCCTCCACCCTTTCCGACAGCGTGTTCCTCAGCTCGGCCAGCGGCGGCATGAACCACCGCTACAACAACATCATCAACGGTCAGGAACCCATGGCCACCCCCGCGGTGAACAACCCCGCCCCCACGGCGCCCCCCCAGCCCAGCAGCACGCCTGCCCCCGGCAGCACCACCAAGGAGGACGTGCATGTCTATCTGGCGGTGGACGCCTCCCAGGCGGGGGAGGGGCTTTTGTCCCTCTTTCCCTCCTCCACCCACGCGCTGTTTCTCTTCACCCCCGACAGCCTTGCCCCGCAGAGCGCTCTGATCCGCCAGGCGGTGGCGGCTGGCCACTCGGTGGGACTTATCGTGGACGGCAGCGCGGAGGATGCTCTGGAACAGCTGGAACGGGGCAATGAACTTTTGACCCACATCGCCCGGATCCGCACCCGCATCGTCTCGGCTCCGGAACGGCTCACCGCCTCCCTGACCGGAGCCGGCTGGTCCTGCTGGACGCCAAACGTCACCGGTTCCACCTCCGCCGACCTTCTGCGGGGCCTGGAGAGCAGGAAGTCCATGGGCCGGGTCACTCTGCCCGCCAACACCTCCGTCGTTTCCCGGGTCCTCAGCCAGCTGCGGGCCGACCGGTACACCCTCCGCCAACCCCTGGAGACCAATCTGTGAGGGGGCGGGCGCGTGCGTGAGGTTTATCTGGACAATGCCGCCACCTCCTTTCCCAAGGCCCCCGGCGTCGGAAAGGCCATGGCGGCCTACATCGACACCGTAGGCCGCAACATCGGCCGGGGCAGCTACGCCCCCGCCCAGGCGGCGGCGGGCGTGGCGTGGGAGGTCCGGGAGCGGTTGTGCCGTCTGCTGGGCGGCCCCGCCCCCCGGAACGTGATCTTCACGCCCGGGGCCACTTACGGCCTCAATTTTCTGCTCAAGGGCCTGCTGCGGCCCGGCGACAGGGTCCTCACCTCCCCCATGGAGCACAACGCCGTCCTGCGGCCCCTGGAACAGCTGAAGGGCCGGGGCGTCCAGGTGGAGCTTCTCCCCTGTGATGGGGAGGGCCTTCTCGATCTGGAAGCCCTCCCCCCCCTGCTGGAGGGGGCCCGGGCGGTGATCCTGACCCACGCCTCCAACGTGACCGGCGGGCTGATGCCGGCGGCCCAGGTGGGGGCCCTCTGCCAGGCCCGGGGCGTCTTTTTCCTGGTGGACGCCGCCCAGAGCGCCGGACACGTGCCCATCGACATGGCCGCCATGGGCATCGACGGCCTGGCCCTCCCCGGCCACAAGGGGCTTTTAGGCCCTCAGGGCATCGGGGCCCTCCTGGTCACCGACGCCATGGCCCAGGCACTGGACCCCCTGGTCTCCGGCGGCACCGGCAGCTTTTCCGAGTCTCTGGATATGCCCCCCTGCCTTCCCGACCGGCTGGAGCCCGGGACCCTGAACCTGCCCGGCGTCTATGGCCTGTCCGCCGCCCTGGACTTTCTGGAGGCCCAGGACGGCCTCATGGACCGCCAGCGGCGGCTGGGGGGCCACCTGTGGGCCCGGATGAAGGAGCTGGAGGAGGACGGCCTGTCCGTCCCCGGCCCGGAGCCGGGCGGCCGGGTGGGGGTTGTCAGCGTGGATTTCAGAGGCCGGGACAACGGCGAGGCCGCTTTCCTGCTGGAGCGGGACTACGGCGTCCAGACCCGCTGCGGCCTCCACTGCGCCCCCGCCGCCCACAGGACGCTGGGCACCTTCCCCGGCGGGCTGGTCCGCTTTTCCGTGGGACCCTTTACCACCTTTGAGGAATTGGACTACGTCCAGGGGGCGGTCTATGAACTGCTCACCCGGAGCTGATACCGAAACAGACAGGAGAGATGACCCCATGACAAACAAAGAAAAGGTCAAGCAGGTGCTCAACCCCCAAAAGCGCATCGCCCTCATCGCCCATGACAACATGAAGGACGAGATCATCGACTGGTGCCAGGACAACAAGGAGATCCTGGCCGGCCACTTCCTCTGCGGCACCGGCACCACCGCCCGGATGATCGCCCAGCGCACCGGCCTGCCTGTCTTTGGATACAACTCCGGCCCTCTGGGGGGGGACCAGGAGGTGGGGGCCCAGATCGTCCAGGGGAAGATCGACATGGTCATCTTCTTCTCCGACCCTCTCACCGCCCAGCCCCACGACCCCGACGTGAAGGCCCTCCTCCGCATCGCCCAGGTCTACGATATCCCCATCGCCAACAACCGGGCCACGGCGGATTTCCTTATCACCTCCCCCTTCCTGAACACCGAGTACACCCACTACATCATCGACTTCAAAAAGGCCGTCCGGGACCGGGCGGATACGCTGTAAGCGAAAAAAGCGCCGCCTCTCTTTGAGAGATGGCGCTTTTTGTTTGCCAAGATTTCACAGACGCCTTAACCAAAGCGGCGAAGCCATTAGGCTTCGCCGCTTTTTTCAACACCGCCCAGCCTCACCCACCCCACCATTTCAAGCGGCCTCTCCCAAGACTTCCAAGCTATGTTTTGCTTTATAATGCACAATCAAAAACACGCTTATCTTTACAATAATATATATTAATTTATAAAAAAGAATTGACAATGCATGTAAAATATAGTAACGTGTATTTATCGACAATACTTTACACAAATCGACATGTCCGATTATGCAATGTGCCGTTGAAAAAAGGGGGTTGGTAAATGCCAAATTCTTGGGTCAGTCAATCAAATTCAAATGAAAAATGGAGTGAGAGTGATGAGCAGCAGGAAAAGACCAACCGCGGCATTTATCGGTGTCCTTATTTTTGGTTTCGTACTCTATTTCGCAATGTCCGCACTACAGCCGAACTTGGGAAACAGCCTGTTCGACTACAACACCTGGCTTGATAAAATGCGGGGCAGCCCTCTGTGGAGCTTCCTTTGGATGCTCGGTGACGCCACCGAGCCCCACTTCCACAAATCCCTGCTCGGCGGCATCGGCGTATTGGCCGGCTCCGTCATTGCCTATTTGCTGGACCGGAAAGGTTCCCGCTTCCGCATGACCCCCATCTCTTACGGTTTCGGGCAGATCTGGCCGTGGATCTTCGCGGCGGCTTTCCTCAGCATGGGGATTGTGACCATCCTCTTCGGCGCGCTGCGCATTGAGGGAGATGCCTGGTCCGCCACCTTCGTCCCCTACGTCAGCGTCGCCTCCGCCGTCATCCTGCTCTACGGCGGCCGGATCGAGGTCCTGCTCACCGGAGCCATCCTGGGCGCCGTCTTTACCACACCGGCCACCATTTTTATCCGCAACGAGCTGCTCTTTCCCCACGGCCTCCCCGGCGTCATCGGCAGCGTCAGCGGCATGTGGATCGGCGGCATCTTCGTCTTCGAGATCTGCCGGTTCCTGCCGTGGATGAAGCGTCAACCGCTGACTGACCTCTCTCCCGCCCAGGTGGCGGGTGAGATCCCAATCTCCGAATATAAGCACCTCCATCCCAATCAATATTTCGTACGCAGGATGCTGGCCGACTACTCCGAGCCCATGTTCGTGGGCAACGAACTGGCCGGGGCCTGTCTGATCATCGGCAGCCTGATCAGCTGGCTTTTGAACCCCCTGCACCCCATTTATGGCACGGGACTGTTCCCGGCCTGTCTCCTCAGCCAGATCCTTACCGGAGCCATCGCCATGTACGTCTACTGGGACGGCTGGATGGACAATGATTTCTTCCCAACCTTTGTCCCCGTGGTCTCGGTGGCGCCCGCCATGGTACTGCTCTTCGGCGGCTCCATGCCGGTCATCCTCATTTCCGCCGTCCTGGGCGCCTTGAGCTGCCCGGCCCTGGCCCTCATGATCAACGAGAAGATCCCGCCCCATTGGCACGGCATGGTGGGTTTTACCGGCTCCATGGCAATCTGTTCCTTCGGCGCCACCGTATTCCTGCGCTATCTGTTTATGGCGTTCCCAGGCCTGCTGGGTTAAAGTTGTCCCAAAATCAAAAAGGAGGAGTCAAAAATGTTGGAACTCAACAAGATCGACAACCAGGAAAGCATGGTCAAGCTGGCCGCTGTCCAAATGGAGCCTCAGCTGGGCTGCAAGAAAGAGAACGTGGCCAAGAGTGTCCGCATGATCAACGAGGCGGCGGACCAGGGCGCAAACCTGATCACGCTGCCGGAGCTGTGCAACACAGGCTACATGTTCAACTCCCGCCAGGAGGTCTATGACTGCGCTGAGCCGGTGCCCGGCGGGTATACCTGCGGCGAGTGGGAAAAGGTGGCCCGGGAGCGGGGCGTGTACATCGTCGCCGGCATCACTGAGTTGGCCGAGGACGGTGTGCGCTGCTACAACAGCGCCGTTCTCATCGGCCCCGACGGCTATATCGGCAAGCACCGCAAGCTGCACCTGTGGTGCGATGACAAGATCTTCTTCGAGCCCGGCGATCTGGGCTACCAGGTCTTTGAGACCCCCATCGGCCGCATCGGCATGCTCATCTGCTTCGACATGTGGTATTTCGAAAACTTCCGCATCCTGGCGCTGAAGGGCGCCGATGTGGTCTGCTGCCCCACCAACTGGGTAGACATCCCTCCCGCTGAGCTGCGCACCATGGGCACCCACCTGGCTATGGTCAACGCCAACTGCAACAATATCTTCGTGGTCGCCGCGGACCGCATCGGGACGGAGCGGGGCTGCAAGTTCCCCGGCCGCAGCCTGATCGTCGGCCCTGACGGCTGGTTCCGCGCGGGCCTGGCCTCCGATAACCAGGAGGAGGTTCTGGTGGCGGAAGTCAACCTGATGGAGGCGCGCCGTCTGAACTGGAACGCCATGAACGTCATCTTCCGCGACCGCCGCACCGATCTCTATGACGCGGCGCTGGGCAGCGGGGAAAAGATCCTGCCCCGCTGACCGATACCGCCCTTTCCTTTCTCCAGGCTTTCTCCCCTTGTACGCAGCAGGAAAATACGGACGCACCGCTCCCACGGTGCGTCCGTATCCTCCCCCTCCATGGTGGGAATACTTCTTTACAGCTTCGTTTCAACTTTTTGATTGCCCTTGCTTTTTATGTTTTTTATTGTATAATATAGTCAAGAGTAATAAACATAGCGGCAAATGATGCCGGATATGTAAATTGAAACGGAGAGGATCATAACATGAGCGCCGATGTGAAGTTTTTGACCGTGGAAGATGTGAGCGAGATGCTGCAGGTTTCCCGCATCACGATCTACAATTTAAAAAAGAAAGGCCTGCCTTTTCTGAAGATCGGGAAAAACATCCGCTTCGATCAGCAGGAAGTGCTGGACTGGATCAAGTCCACGGGCCGAGGACAAACGGAAGGCTGATGCGCAGTGCGTCTTGCTTATCTTGCGCCAATTCTGCTTTATATTATTGCCATTCTCCTCATAAGCGCTTTTTTTACAAAAAAAGCGCTTACTTCTTATATGGAGTACGGTTTTTGCGGCCGTTCCCTGACCATTACCTTCGTGATCTTCACCTATCTTGGGACCTGGATCGGCGGCGGCACCATTGTTGGACTCGTGGGCAACGCCTATCTGGACGGGGCCAGCCAATACTGGATCTTTGGGATCTCCTGCGTGGCGGGCGTTTTGTTCGCCATGTTCTTCATCACCCGCATCAGGAGGCTTCAGGTCACAGGCATCGCCGATATGCTGTCGCTGCGTTTTCCGGAGTATAAGGAATTCATCCGTGTGCCCGCCACACTGGGATTGCTGATCCGCAATGTCACGGTGGTGGGCATGAATTTTGCGGCCATGTCCTATATGTTCACCTATTTTGCCGGGATCGACCACAATCTGGCCACCTTGCTGAGCTTATTCCTGGTGGTGGCTTATACTGTGGCCAGCGGCTTGTGGGGCGTGGTGGTCACAGACGTGCTCCAGGGCTTTATTCAAACCGCGGGCATGCTTTTTTTGTTCTTTTCCGCCCTAAAAAACAGCGGCGGCCTGGGCAGCACTCTGGATTTTTATGAACGTACGGACCAGCTGGCGGCCGTGTCCCTTATCCCCTCACAGGCCTCCGCCCCCACCATCCTCGGCTTCCTGTTCCTGTTTGGGCTTTTCTTTCTCATGGGGGACCAAAGCGACTGGGAGCGGATCTACTCCTGTAAAACAGACAAAACGGCCTTTTGGGGCTATCTGATCCCCCAGTCCATTACCCTGCTTCTGCTGCTTCTCCCCGCCTTTACCGGGGTGCTGCTGCGCACACTCACCAACGATGTGTCCGACGGGTATGTCCTCTATTGGTTCGTCTCTCAAATGCTCTCGCCGCAGATGACGATTTTCGTGATTCTGGTCATCATCTCCTCCGTGCTCTCCTCCGCCGACTCTTTCATGGTGGCTTCCGGGGTCATGTTCTCCGGCGACATTTTTCACCGGTTTATCAACCCGGAGGCGGGGGACCGCGAGCTCATTTTCTGGACACGGGTGGTGGCCATCCTGGCCGGCGGCATCGGCTACGCCTTCGCCATCAATATGCTGGACATCATGCAGCTGTGGAGCGTCGGAATCGGTATCGCCGCTGTCATCCTCTTGCCGGCCTACTTTTCCGCCTGGTTTTCCAGACGGGTCAATACCCAGGGCGCGCTGGCCGGGATGGGGACGGGAATCGTCTATTGCGGCGGCCTTGTGCTGACGGGCGCCTCCTTCTCTGTCGGCCGGGTCCTTTTGGGCTTTGGCCTCAATGTGCTGGCCACCGTCGTCATCTCCCTGTCCACCCCGCCCCCTGCCCCGGAGCACGTGGCGCGAACCTACTACTGGGCTCCCCATTTTCACCAGGCAGAAAATCCGCCGGACCCCTCCGGCCAGTCGTGAGGCGATTTTTATGGGCGCAGGTATCCTAGCCGTTCAGGCCGCCGTCCTCATCCTGCTCGTCATATTTCTCCGCCGCCGTGGGTTCCACACCGTTCCGTTTCAGGATTTTTTATTCGCGGGCGGAAAAGTGCCTCATACCGTACTGACGCTTACCAGCTTCGCCAACTGGATGTGGACCACTTCCATCCTCGGCGCCACGGAGGCGGGCATCACGTACGGCCTGCTGGGCTGCGTCTCCTACGCCGTCGGTGCCTCCTTCGGCTTCGCCATGACCCTTGGGCTCCTGCGCTATGGGCGCAGGCACTATGGACGGCCCTTTTTCCTCTCCGACCTGGCGAGGGACCGGCTGTCCCGGAGCAGTGAGTATTTTTTCCTGGGCATTGGTGTGCTCATGGCCGCGTACACGATGGTCCAACAGCTGGTGGGCGTCGCCAACGTATTTTCCATGCTGTGGAACTGTTCCTACAAGTTCTTTTCCGTCCTTTTGGTCTTGGGCGCGGCTCTGTTCGTCCTTCTGACCGGGATGCGGGGCGTGCTGCTTCATGACCTCATCGGCTGTTTTACCATTCTCTTGACCCTGGCCGCCCTCCTGTTTCTGATGATCTTCGGCGGAGAGGCCCATCTGTTCCAGGAGGGACTGGGCATGGCACTGACCGATTTCCGCACCAGTACCCGAGGCGGCGCCCTCTCCTCCTTTTTGGCCGGACTTTGCTTTTATATGCTGGTCATGATCATTCTGGGTGTCTCGGAGACTTTGCTCGACCCGGTCTTTGCCCTGCGGGTCAATCTGATGGAGGACGCGGACCAGGCAGTCTCGTCCGTCCGCATGGGTTGTATCTGGATCTGGACTCCGGTGGTGGTGATCACCTCCTGCGTCCTGTGCTGCGTCTGGCGGGCCCGCATGGGCGGCGACCTGCCGGAGGGCTTGAGCACCAACCTTATGGTCGAAGTCCTCTTTTCCGGGGTGAACAGCTTCGCGCTCAGGAGCCTTTTCTCCTGCCTCATGCTGGCCATCGCCTTTACCACCGTCACCAATTCCCTGATGGGCGTATTCGCCCTTATGTCGCTGCGGGGCCACTCTCTCGTCACAGGAGAGGAGGGAACGCCGGAATCCCACCGCCGGTTCGGCTCCCTCTTCCTGCTGATGTTCGCCCTCTTCTGTGGACTGATCGTCCTCTCTCTGGACAACATTTCCCTGTTTCGGATCAACATTGTCTGCGGCATTTTCTTCGCCGCTCCCTGTGGGATTTTGCTCTTTTTCCGGGGAATCCCCATCCGTGCCGGCCGGTTTCCCATCCTGGCCGCCATTGTGGGTGTGGTCGTTGGCGTCCTGGTCTGGATGCGCGTCGAGGACAGCCAGTACAGCCTTCTGTTCGGCGCGATGGCCTCCTTCCTCATCCCCGCCATCCTCATCGGCTTCTCTCAGCCGCTACGCCTGGAGCATGATTGACCCCTTTCATGAAAAGATAAAGAGCGGCCCCTGTCAAAAAGACAGGGGCCGCTCTTTATTTCTTCCATCCCGGCGGCACGCCGCCGGACTCAGGGCAGGGAATAGCCCATGGCATCCGCCATCCGCTCCAGCAACTCCAGGGGGAAGGGGGGCTGGGCCAGGGGCCGGGCGGCCAGGGACAGGAGCTGCACGGGGTTGTCGTCCCCCGCCACCCGGTTGGAGCTGAGGGCTCCGCAGCGGCGGCAGCGGTGGATGACGGCCCACTCGCCACCCTTGCGGACCCAGACGGCCACCGGTTCCATGACCCCGCCGCAGTCAGCGGCCCGGTCGCCGGGGGTGTCGTCCACGTGGAGGCTGGACAGGCAGTTGGGGCAGTGGTTCCTGTGCCGGCTTCCCGCACCCTCGGGGGTGACCAGACGGCCGCAGACCTTGCAGGTGAAGGTTTCGTGGCAGGGGTTGACGCGATAGTCGATACGGTGCTTTTTCATTTATGACCTCTCCTAAAATGAAGTAATTGTTTCATTCAGGGAGGCTGGGTCAGTTAAGGATTGACGCAAACCTCCCGGCTTTCGTCAATCTCCGAATCAGAGCAGTTCATTTGGAAACGCTTCAAAAAGCAGTTCCTCCTTCAAATAATATGCGGCCCGGCGGGCCCCCGGCATCTGGCGCCCGCCGCCGTGATTCCATGATAAAGGCTCCCCGCCCCCTTGTCAAGAGAGAGCTGGCCGCCCGCCGCAGGGAAAGGGCGGAAGATCACCAAGGATCTTCCGCCCTTTTGACCGCCGTCTCAGCGGCGGATGAGGACCACCGCCACATCGTTGACGTTGGTGCCTGTGCCGCCGGTCATGATGAGCCCGCCGCACTTGGCGAGGGCGTGATAGGCGTCGTTCCGGCCCAGGACCTCAAAAAGATCCACGCCCTGGCCGGCCAGGACCTCGGCGGTCCCCCCGTCCACATAGCCCCCGGCGGCGTCCGTGGGACCGTCGGTGCCGTCGCTCCCCACGGAGAACACGGCGGTGTCCCGGAGCCCCGCGATGCCCCGGGCCGCCGAGAGGGCCAACTCCTGATTGCGGCCCCCCAGGCCCTTGCCCGTCAGGTGGACCACCGTCTCCCCGCCGGCCAGGAAGGCCAGGGACTTGTCCGCCTCCTGATGGGACCGGGCCACGGCGGCCAGGAAAGCCCCCGCCTCCCTCGCCTCGCAGTCCAGGCAGTCGGTGAGGAGCACCGGCTCGTAGCCCAGGTCCTGGCAGGCGTCGGCGGCGGCCCGGCACAGCTCCCGCACGGAGCCGGTGACCACGCTCTCCACGTTGTCCAGGGCCTTGGGGGTCTCCCGTTCCAGCAGGGCAAAAGCCTCCTGAGAGAGCCGCAGGCCGTACCGCCGGGCGGCGGCAAGGGCCTCGCCGCAGGTGGAGGAGTCCGGGTAGGCGGGGCCGGAGGCGATCATGTCCAGGGGGTCCCCGATGATGTCGGAGAGGACCACGGCAAAGACCCGGGCCGGGGCGCAGTGCTGGGCGAAACGCCCGCCCTTCACACCGGAGAGGCGCTTGCGGATGGTGTTCATCTCCACGATATCCGCCCCGCTGGCCAAAAGCTGTTCCGTCACGTCCCGGAGCTCCTCCTCCGGCACCAGGGGCGACTCGAAGAGGGCGGAGCCGCCGCCGGAGAGAAGGAAGAGGACGGTGTCCACCGCCGTCAGGCCCTCCGTGAGCGTCAAAGCCTCCGCCGTGGCGGAGAGGGTGGCGGCGTCGGGCACCGGGTGGCCCGCCTCCCGGATAAGGAGGGGGCCGATGGGGCCCCAGGCGTGGCCGTGCTTGGTGATGACGATGCCGCCGCTCACCCGCTCCCCCAGGCAGTCCCAGGCCGCCCGGGCCATGGACCAGCCCGCCTTGCCCACGCTGACCAGCACCAGGCGGCCGGGGCCGAAGTCCCGGCCCGCCAGGGCACGGCGGACCGCCTCCCCGGGCATCACCCGGCGGATGGCCTCCCGTACGATGATATCGCAGTCTCCACGCAGGTCTTTCATCCCCACCGCTCCCTCGCTCCGGTTTCTTTATGGTGTCCATTGTAGCCGGAGCGGCGGGGAATGTCAAAGCGTTATTCTTCTCTTCCGCCGCCGCTTTTCACCGCCCGCCAGGCGCCCAGGCAGGTGGCGAGGAAGTAGCCGCCGTAGATCAGCAGCAGGAACCCGGCGGTGAGGAGGCTGGAGCGCACCGTGTCCACCTTGCCCAGCTCCGCGATGACCTGGTTGGCCGCCGTCATGCCCACCACGGCGTGGACCACGCCCAGGACCAGGGGCAGGAGGAAGGCCAGGGCCACCTGGCTCACCACCGCCCCCCGGCGCATCCGCTCCGGGGCCCCCAGTTTCTCCAAAAGCTGATAGCGCCGGACGTTGTCGGCGGCCAGGGAGAGCTGCTGGAGGGCCAGCACCGCCGCGGCGGTGAGGAGGAAGACCAGCCCCAGGTAGAGGCCGATATAGAGCACCAGAATCTTGGCCCCCATCAGGTCGTAATAGTTGTCCAGCTTGAAGTTGCCCTGGAGGTCCAGCCCGTCGTTGAAGCCGGGGACCGCCATGGCGGTCCGGACGGCGTCGTCTGCCGCGGTCTTGTCCCCCCGGTAGGTGATGTTCACCATCTGCCGCCGGGGACGGAGCTGGGCAAGCATTTCGTCCGGCGCCACGGCGATGCCGCTGGCGGCGGGGCCGTTGACCACGGCCTGGGGCGCCCGCACCGGCGCCGCAAGCGCCTCCAGCCCGGGCAGGCCCCGGTTCGCCATCAACTGATTGTAGGCGGTAAGGCCCATGACGGCGTAGGCGTCCCGCTCGCTGATCCCGGTCACCGACGGGTCGTTATAATAGACGGTGACGTCCTCCACCCGCTCGAAGGTCTCCTCCGGGTCCAGCCCGGCGGAGCGGAAGAGGCCGGCCACGTCGGCCTCTTCATAGGCACTCTCCCGGCCGTAGTTGAGCACCGTCAGGTCGTAGGGGGCCTGGTCGGTAACGGCGGTGGTGATGGTGTCGTTGAGGCCCACCGAGCAGGCAGTGACCCCGATGGCCAGCAGCAGAAGCAGGCAGATGAGGGTGTTGGACACGCAGTTGGTGTGGACCTTGCCGCTCCACTGCCGCAGGACGAACATGTTGAGGCCCTTGTAGTACCCGGCGTGGCCCTTGGTCAGCCGCAGCAGGAAGCCGGACAGGGAGCGGAAGATGAGAAAGGTGCCCGCGCTCCCCAGGGCCAGCATCCCGAACCACAGTGGGTCGATGCGCAGAAGGCCTCGGATAAGGAGGATGGCGTAGGCCGCCCCCAGAAGGGCGCAGCCCAGGAGGAAGAGGGCCGCCGACACCCCCAGGGGCCGCTGGGCCACCTCCTCGTTCTTCCGCTCCCCCCGCACCAGGTCGATGACCTTGGCCCGGGAGACCGACAGGCCGGTGAAGGCCATCACCACCAGGAAGATGGCCCCGAAGTAGAGGGCGGTCTTCCCCGCCGCCGCCCAGGAGATCTGGAAGGTGAACACCTCCGGCGGCGTGGCCAGAAACATGGCCACCGTCAGCTTGTCAAGGGCCCAGGAGCCCAGGATGCCCAGGGCCACGCCGGAGACCAGGGCGGCCAGGCCGATGACCAGGGTCTCCTCCACCAGCATCCGGGCCACCTGCCCCGCGGGCATCCCCAGCAGGTAGTAGGTGCCCAGCTCCCGCTTGCGCCGCTTCATCAAAAACTGGTTGGCGTAGAGGATGAGCCCCGCCAGCACCACCGCCACGAAGCCGGAGAACACCCCCACCAGGGTGAAGATGCTCTCCACGTTGGGGTTGTCCTTGCCGGCCAAAAAGGTCATGACGCTCTGGCCGTCCAGGGCGGAAAAAACGTAGAACAGGCACACCCCGAAGGTGAGGGTGAGGAAGTAGACGGCGTAGTCCTTCAGGCTGCGCCGGACGTTGCGCAGGGCCAGCTTAGAGAACATCGGTCCCGTCACCTCCCAGCTCGCTCACCACCGACAGGATGTCCCGGAAGAAGCTCCGCCGGTCCTCCCCCTCTCCCCGGCGTAGCTCCTTGTAGAGCTCGCCGTCCCGGAGGAAGAGGATGCGCCGGCACCAGGAGGCGGTGAAGGCGTCGTGGGTCACCAGCAGGATGGTGGCCCCCTCGGCCTCGTTGAGCTCCTCCAGCTGTCCCAGCAGCATCCGGGTGGACTTGGAGTCCAGGGCCCCGGTGGGCTCGTCGGCCAGGATGAGGGCCGGGCGGGTCACCATGGCCCGGGCGGCGGCCACCCGCTGCTGCTGGCCGCCGGACATCTGGTAGGGGAACTTCTCCAGCACGTCCTCCACCCCCAGCAGCCGGGCTGCCTCCCGGGCCTGGGCCTCCACCTCCCCGGCGGGGGCGCCGGTGATGGTGAGGGCCAGGGCGATGTTTTCCAGACCCGTCAGGGTGTCCAGCAGGTTGCAGTCCTGGAAGATGAAGCCCAGCCGCTCCCGGCGGAACCGGGCCAGAGCCTTGCCCCGGAGCTTGTCCAGCCGTGCGCCGTCAACGGTGATGGCCCCGGCGGAGGGGGTGTCGATGGTGGAGACACAGTTCAGCAGGGTGGTCTTGCCGCTGCCCGAGGGGCCCATGATGCCCACGAACTCCCCCGGCCAGACCTGGAAGTCCAGCCCCCGCAGGGCGTTGGTGCGGTTTCCCTTGCCGCCGTAGGTCTTTTGCAGTTTTTCCACTGTCAGGATGGGTTCCATGATTCGTCCTCCTTTATCTCGTTGAAGCCAGTCTACCAGAGAACCCTAAACCATTCTTTTCGGGAGAGTGAAGAAAACATAAAGGTTTTCTGACTTCGCCCCCTTGGGGATGAAATGCTCCCCGCTTTTATACTAAAAAATGTGGGAAAATGTCGTTTTAATTGATATCTTTTGGGCCCGGACCCATAACGAGATTCAAAAAAACCCGTGTTTTCAAGCCTTACCGGGTTCGGTCCAAAGGGCGGGCCGGAGGGCGTGTCCCTTGCCAAGCGGCGGAGCGGCCTTGTATAATGAGGAAAATCCATTTCCGGGAACGCCCCGGGCATTGTCCATTTTGACGAGGTGAGAAAGATGAGACAGCTTTTTTCCGTGGCCGCCGCCATTCTTTGTATCCCCATCCTGCTCAAGTGCGGGCTGACCATCGGCCCGGTCCTGCTGATCCTGGGCGTGGCCGCCGGCTTTTTGGGTGGTCTGGGCCCCCAGGCCGTTTTGACCGCCTTTACCGACGTCTTTACCCAGGCCTCCAGCCTGTCCTCCGTCCTCATCGTGGTGGAGATTGGCATGCTCAGCGTGCTGATGGCCCAGTACGGCCTGCTGGAGCGGATGGAGCGGGCCATGCGGAAGCTGATCCCCAGCGCCCGGATCAACATCATGCTCATCCCCGCCATGGTGGGCATCCTCCAGGCCCCCGGCGGAGCGGCGGTCTCCGCCCCTCCGGTGAACCGGCTGGGGGAGGAGATGGGGCTGACTCGGGCCCAGCGGTCCAACATCAACGTGGTCTGCCGCCACTTCCTGGTGGTCTTCGCCTCCTTCTCCGTCAACATGATCGTGGTCCAGAGCGTGGCCCCCCAGGTGGACATCGTCCGGCTGGGCCTGCTGAACTTCCCCTTTGTCCTCCTCATGCAGGCGGCGGGCTATTTTATCTTCCTTCGGAAGGCCAAGCCCCTGCCGCTGAAAAAGGTCAGTGTTCGGGCGTGGTGGGGAGCCCTGGGGGAATTCCTCATCGCCATGTCCCCCGTCTTTTCCATCATCCTTATCAACGCCCTGTTCGGCACGCCCTATGAGCTGGCCCTCCTGGTCTCCTTCCTCCTGGTGTTCCTGCTGGGGCGGGAGAAGAAGGAGTTCCCGCTCCGGCTGGTGAAGAGCTTCAGCCCCTCCCTGGCGGTGCTGATTGTGGGGGTCTACTTCTTCCAGCACATCGTGGAGCGCATGGACGACCTGCTGGCCCTGTTCGCCGCCCTCATCAACGGCCAGTCCAGCCTCATGTTCCTGACCATGGTGGCGGTGGTGGGCATCTGCTTCGGCCTGGCCACGGGACTGATGTACCTGCCGCTCGGGGTGCTGATCCCTATCGTGGTGGCCGCCCCCCACGCCAGCGAGATGGCCCTTCTGGTGGACCTCTTCTATGCCTTTATCTGGTGCTTCATCGGCTATATGTTCTCCCCCCTGCACCTGTGCCAGCTCCTCAGCGACAAGGAGACGGGGTGCACCGTGGGCGAGCGGTACAGGACCTATCTCCCGCTGATGATCGTTCTGCCCGTCTTGGTGGTGGCGCTGTATTTCCTCTATAAGCTCATTCTTCTCTAAATACAAAAAGCCGCCCCATCCGAAAGGATGGGGCGGCGCTCTTTATTCGTACGGATGCTCCCTGGACTCGGCCACCAGCATCGCGCGGAACGCGTCGGCCAGGGGCGGGAGCCGCTCCCCCGCCCGCCAGACCAGGTGGATCTCCCGAGTGAGGGGCACGTCGCTCTCGATCCCCACGGGGACCACGCTGTCGATGTTCAGGAAGGCCTTCGTGGGGATGATGGCGATCCCATCCCCCGCGGCCACCATACCCACCACGCCGTAGTCGCTGTACCCCTCCGCCACCACGTTGGGGCGGAAGCCGTAAGGCGCGCAGAGATCCTCCAGGATCTTGTTGGTGCCAAGCTTGCTGCGGATGTAGACGATCATCTTTTCATCCCGCAGCTCCTCCAGGCTGACCGTCTTTCGCTGGGCGAAGCGGTGTTCCCGACTCACGATGAGGCCGATGGGCTCCTTGTACAAGACCGCGCTGTCCAGCGGGCTGTATTCATCCTCTTTGGTGAAATTGCTGCAGATCCCCAGCTCGCTGCGCCGTTCCAGAACGTCCTGGAGGATGGCCGTTGTGTACTTATAGGCGATGGAAAACCGGGACTCCGGGTTCTGGTGCCGGAAGCGGAGCACCCGCTCGGGCAGATAGAGGGCGTACATGGAGTAGAGGACCGAGATAAAGACGGTGTTGCACTCCAGATCCACCAGGTGGTGGACCGCCGCCACCCCCTCGTCGATCTTCTCCACCGCGCACTTGACATAGTCGTAAAACAGAGAGCCGAATTTCGTCAGCCGGACGTTTCTGCCGTCCTTTTCAAACAGGTGGGCCCCCAGCTCGTATTCCAGATTGCGGACGGCCTTGGAAAGCGCGGGCTGGGAGATGTACAGCGCGTCGGCGGCGCGGGTATAATGCTGCATTTCCGCCACGGTCTTGAAGTAGATCAGAGATTGGAAATTCACAGAGCACACCTCACGTTTTCCTGATATTCCCTATTTTATTGTGTATTCTACACAAAAAACAGCCATCCCACTTACACCCTATACAATTAAGTTATGAATTTCCCATCAAAAGGACTTGGACGCCGGGGCGGAAGGCGGCTATACTGATATTCAGAAGCGAAAAGGCAGATTTCAACCGCTTTCGACAGCCGCCCAGTCAGCGAAGCTCATTATATGGTATGGGTTGGGAAAAAGCAATGGAGAAATTTTCCTGTTCGTGAAAAGGAAACGCAGCAAGAAATGAAAAGATGAAGGGAGCAAAACGACGTGAAAAAGAACTATCAGCGCATCGCAGCGGGGGTCCTTTCCCTGTCCATGATCTTCTCCTTGTCCGCTTGCGGCAGCAGCACGGAGCCCAAAACCAGCGAGGCGCCCGCTGCCAACTCGGACAATGGGGGCGCGCCTACCGGCGATCCCATCGTGATCCGGATCGCGTCCTCGTCCCCCACCGTGGAGTTTGAGGGCGACGGCACCACCTCCCTGGGCATCTCCACCAACTACTTCGTCAACGAGATCGCCAAGCGCACCGACGGGCGGATCACCGCTCAGGTCTTCCCGGACGGTCAGATCGCCTCCTCCACCCAGGAGTACATCGGCGGGCTGCAGAACGGCGCTTTCGACATCGGCATCCTCAACTGCGGCTCCTGGGGCGACTACACCTCCGCCTTCGCCGGTCTGAACATGCCCTATCTCTACCTGGACTACGACGAGGCTTACGCCGTGCTTGACTCCGAGGTGGGCAAGAGCTGGCAGGAGAAAGCCGAGGCGGACACCGGCTGCATCATCCTGGGCTGGTTCGACATCGGCTTCCGTCAGCTGACCTGCAACAACGAGGTCCACACCCCCGACGACCTGAAGGGCGTGAAGATCCGCGTCATGCCCGACCCCATCCAGACCGCCACCTGGGAGGCCCTGGGCTGCGCCGTGACCCCCGTGGCCTATTCCGAGCTCTATACCGCCCTTCAGCAGAAGATGGTGGACGCCCAGGAGAATCCCCCCAGCAACATCGTCTCCTCCAAGGTCTATGAGCTCCAGAACTACATGGTCATCACCAACCACAACTTCACCGCCACCATCCCCGCCGCCAGCCCCATCTTCTGGAACAAGCTGTCCGCCGAGGACCAGCAGCTCATCCGCGACATCATGGTGGAGGCCCAGAACAAGGGCCGGGAGAAGACCGCCGAGCTGGCCGAGGGCTTCATCAAGACGGTGGAGGACGACGCCGGGACCCAGATCATCCGCCTGACCACCGACGAGCTCAAGCAGTTCCAGGACAAGGCCAAGTCCGTGTGGCCCATGGTGGAAAAGCAGATGGGCACCGAGGCCTACAACCAGATGATCGAATTCGTGGAGCAGTACGAGGCCGGTCAGAAATAACGGCTCCCACCGTTTCTCTCCCCAGTGAAAGGCCCGCCCGCCTGCGGGCGGGCCTTTTGCACACTTTTTAAGGAGGTTTTTCCCCGTGAAAGATGGCAAATTTGACCTCAAAACCTTTCTCAACAACATCGAGCTGTACATCGGCACCATCTGCTTCTTTGTCCTGACCGTGATGCTGATGCTCCAGGTGGTCAGCCGGTACGTCCTCAAGCACTCCTTCACCTGGATGGAGGAGTTCGCCACCATCATGTTCGTCTGGATGATCTATCTGGGCGTCTCCGCCGCCGTCACCCACCGCAAGCACCTGCGCATCGACTTTGTGCTCAACATGGTCCCCTTCAAGGTCAAACGGGCCATGCTGATTTTCTCCAACGTGATCTTCGCCGGCTTCAACGTCTACGTCACCTACATCATGGCGGACGTGATCCGCCTGCTGGGCTCCAGCAAGACCACCATGCTCCAGCTTCCCCAGGCCCTTGTCTATTCCGTGATCCCCCTGTCCCTCATCATCACCTGTATCCGGCTGGTGCAGGACACCGCCAAGATGATGAAGGAGAACGAGGAGAACCTGGGCGCCTCCAAGCCCTCCATGGATCTGAACGCCTGTGAGCAGATCTATCAGGAGAAACTGGCGGCCAAAGCGAAAGGAGTGGAGAAGTAATGGCAACTGGTATCATGTTCCTGGTGATGTTCGGGCTCATGTTCCTGGGCGTCCCCATCGCCGTGGCGATCTTCCTGGCCCTGGTGGTGCTGATCGGGATGAACCCCGTCACCACGGCCAACTTCCTGGCCCAGACCCTCTATTCCGGCGTAGCCAACTTTACCATGCTGGCCCTGCCCTTCTTCATGGTGGCCGGCACCATCATGGAGACCGGCGGCCTGTCCAAGCGGCTGGTCAACGCCGCCAAATCCATGATCGGCGGCATCACCGGCTCCCTGGGCATGGTCACCATCATCGCCTGCATGTTCTTCGGGGCTGTCTCCGGCTCCGCCCCCGCCACTGTGGCCGCCATCGGCGCCATCATGATCCCCATGATGGTCCAGGACGGCTACAACAAGTATTACGCCACAGGCCTCACCTGCTGCGCCGGCGGCCTGGGCGTCATTGTGCCCCCCAGCTACCCCATGGTCCTCTACGGCGTGACGGTCAACCAGTCTGTGGGCGACCTGTTCATGGCCGGCCTGGGCCCCGCCCTGGTGGTGGGCGGCATCCTGATGGTCATCAACTACGTCTACTGCAAAAAGCACGGGCTGAAGGGCGACAACAAGTTCAACCTCAAGGCCATGGGCAAGAGCTTCTGGGACGCCAAGTGGGCCCTGGTCATGCCCGTTATCATCCTGGGCGGCATCTACGGCGGCTACTTCACCGCCACCGAGGCCGCCGTGGTGGCCGCCGTCTACGGCATCATCGTCGGTCTGTTCGTGTATAAAGAGCTCAAGTTCGTCAAGCTGTGGGAGATCTTCCGGGACAACACCGCCTTCATCGCCGGCACCATGTTCGTCATGGCCCCCGCCAAGGCCACGGGCCAGGTGTTCGCCTACCTGAACATCACCAAGATCATCTCCGACTTCCTCTTCAGCATCTCCACCAACTACTACGTCATCCTCTTCCTCATCTTCATCATCCTCTTCATCGTGGGCATGTTCGTCCAGACCACCCCGGCCATCGTCATCCTGGCCCCCACGCTGCTGGCCGTGGTGCAGCAGGTGGGCGTGGACCCCATCCACTTCGGCATCATCATGACCCTGGCCCTGGCCATCGCCTTCGTCACCCCGCCGGTGGCCCTCAACCTGTTTGTCGGCTCGTCCATGACGGGCATCAGTATCGACAAGATCACAAAGGCGGCCATCCCCTTCCTCATCGGCCTCATCGTCGCCTTCTTTGTGGTGGCCTTCTGTCCCCCCATCTCCCTGGCCATCCTGGGCCGGGGCTGAGAAACCAGCAATGTAAGGAGCATCTGATATGAAAATCACAAAAGTAGACGTCCTGCATCTGAAAACCAACCTGAAAAACGGCCACTGGCGCCCCATCGTCTGCCGCATCTACACCGACGAGGGCATCTACGGCGACGGCGAGGCCGCCCTGGCCTACGGCGAGGCCCAATCCGCCGCCTTCGGCATCGTTCAGAACTTCGCCAAGCTCATCATCGGCATGAACCCCCTGGACCACGAGATCATCTGGGACAAGCTCTACCGCTCCACCTTCTGGGGCCAGAACGGCGGCCCGGTCATCTTCGCCGGCATCTCCGCCATCGACATCGCCCTGTGGGACATCAAGGGCAAGTTCTACAACGCCCCCGTCTACCAGCTCTTGGGCGGCAAGCGCCGGGAGAAGCTGCGCACCTACGCCAGCCAGCTCCAGTTCGGCTGGGGCCCCGACGTCATCCCCCAGCGCACCCCGGAGGACTACGCCCGGGAGGCCAAGAAGGCTGTGGCCGAGGGCTACGACGCTATCAAGATCGACTTCTTCACCTTCAAGCCCGACGAGGGGAACTTCGGCGATACCGACCGCATCGGCCTGCTCAGCCCCGAGTACCTGCGGATGTACGAGGCCCGGGTGAAGGCGGTGCGGGAGGCCATCGGCCCTGACGTGGACATCATCATTGAGAACCACTCCTTCACCGACGCCCAGTCTTCCGCCCAGCTGGGCAACCTGGTGAAAAAGTACGGCATCTTCTACTTCGAGGAGCCCACCACCCCCACCCCCCAGCTGTCCAAGTTTGTCCATGATGAGACGGGCCTGCCCGTGGCCAACGGCGAACGCATCTACACCCGCTGGCAGTACATCGAGTACTTCAAGCAAAACGCCATCCAGGTCATCCAGCCCGACGTGGGCACCTGCGGCGGCATCACCGAGATCAAGAAGATCTGCGATATGGCCTACGTCTTCGACGTGGGGGTCCAGGTCCACGCCTGCGGCAGCCCCATCTCCACCGCCGCCGCCCTCCACCTGGAGTGCGCCATCCCCAACTTCGTCATCCACGAGCACCACACCTACGCCCTCAGCCCCTACAACCGGGAGCTGTGCATCCATGACTATCAGCCCGTGGACGGCAAGTACGCGCCCCCCGAGCTGCCCGGCCTGGGCCAGGAGCTGAGCGAGGCCGCCTTCCGCAACTGCGACAAGATCACCATCCAATAAACCGACGGGTCATTAGGAGGCTGTTTATGAAAATCACCAAGGTCGACGTATACGTGCTGGATGCCGGCGAGCAGCGCGGCGCCCGCTATCCCATCTGCTGCCGCATCCACACCGACGAGGGCATCTACGGCGACGGCGAGGCAGGCATCGCCTACGGCACCGGCTATACCGCCGCCTACGGCATGGTCATCGACATGGCCCGCCACATCATCGGCATGGACCCCATGAACACCGAGCTCATCTGGGAGACCATTTTGAAGGGCACCTTCTGGGGCCAGGGCGGCGGCGTGGTGGTCTTTTCCGGCATGTCGGCCATCGACATCGCCCTCATGGACATCAAGGGCAAGAAGCTGGGGGTGCCCATCTACCAGCTTTTGGGCGGCAAGTGCCGGGACGAGCTGCGCTGCTACGCCAGCCAGCTCCAGTTCGGCTGGACCACTAAGATCGGCCCCTGGGGCGCCACCAAGGAATACGTGGACATCGTCCGCCACGCCATCAGCGAGGGCTACGACGCGGTGAAGATCGACTTCACCACCTATGATGAGAACGGCAAGAAGATCCCCCACCTGGCCAAGGAGGGCTTCCCCGACCGCAGCCTCTATCGCCGCATTGAGGAGCGGATGGCCGCCATCCGGGAGGAGTTCCCCTACATCGACATCATCGTGGAGAACCACTGCCAGACCGACCTGAACTCCGCCATCCGCATCGGCGAGCTGTGCGACAAGTACGACATGATGGCCTATGAGGAGCCCGTCACCATGCTCAACCCCGATATGATGAAGGAGCTCCACCAGCGCGTCCGCACCCCCCTGGCCGCCGGAGAGCGCATCTACGCCCGCTGGGGCTACTACAACTTCTTCAAGGACAACTCCCTCCAGCTCATCCAGCCCGACGCCTGCAACTGCGGCGGCATCACCGAGCTGAAGAAGATCGCCGATATGGCCCACGTCTTTGACGCCCGGGTCCAGGTCCACGTGGCCGGCGCCGTCATCACCAACGCCGCCTCCATCCAGCTGGAGGCCGCCATCCCCAACTTCGGCATCCACGAGCACCACTTCCGCACCACCCAGGAGTGTATCAACAAGCTGGGCAAGTATGAGATGCAGCCGGTGAACGGAAAGTACCTCATCCCCGACCGCCCCGGCCTGGGCCAGGAGCTGTCCGACTTCGCCATCGAGACCGCCCTGATGCACGAGACCGTGGATCAGTACGTCCCCGCCGCGCAGTAAGCGTTTTCCCGCCGCGCGCCTGATCCCAACCGCGAACCGGTCTCCTTCCGCAAGGGGCCGGTTCGCGGCGTTCTGCGCCGGGACATGGATTGGAGCTGATACCTTGAAAGAAATCGCCATCCCCTATGAGCGGGGCACCCTGCCCCTCCACATCGAAGAGGCCGCCCTGGAGGCGGTCCTCACCGCCCGCGTCCACAGCTACCGTCCCCCGGCGGGGGAGGAGGAGTTGGTCCGCCAGGCCCTCGCCGCCCCCATCGGCACGCCTCCCCTGCGGGAGCTGGCCCGGGGGAAAGACAAGGTGGTTGTGGTCACCAGCGACCACACCCGGGCCGTCCCCAGCAAAATCACCCTCCCCCTCCTGCTGGAGGAGATCCGGTCGGGGAATCCCCGTGCCGACATCACCATCCTGATCGCCACCGGCCTCCACCGGCCCACCACCGAGGCCGAGCAGCGCAGCATGTTCGGCGACGCCATCGTGGACCACGAGCGCATCGCCGTCAACGACGCCTTCCGGCCGGAGGACTTCGTGTCCATGGGCCAGCTCCCCTCCGGGGCCGGCTTCCTGGTCAACCGCCTGGCGGTGGAGTGCGACCTGCTGATTACGGAGGGCTTCATCGAGCCCCACTTCTTCGCCGGCTTCTCCGGCGGGCGCAAGAGCATCCTCCCCGGCATCTGCAGCGAAAAGACGGTCAATGAGAACCATAGCTTCCGCGCCATTTCCAGCCCCTACGCCAAGACCGGCGTGCTGGAGCGCAACCCCATCCACGAGGACATGGTGGTGGCGGCCCGGCGGGTCAACACGGCCTTCATCCTCAACGTGGCCCTGGGGGAGCGCAAGGAGATCATCGCCGCCTTCGCCGGAGACGTGGAGGAGGCCCACGCCGCTGGCGTGGACTTCATCCGGGCCCAGTCCCAGTGCCCCGCCGTGAAGGGGGACATCGTCGTCACCTCCAACGGCGGCTACCCCCTGGACCAGAACCTCTACCAGTCCCCCAAGGCGGTGGCCACCGCCGAGGCCTGCTGCAAGCCCGGGGCGGTCATCATCATGTGCTGCTCCTGCGTGGACGGCATGGGGGGCACCCACTTTGAACAGCTCATCACCATGGGCACGCCCGAGGAGATCGAGGCCTACCTCTCCCGCATCCCGCCCCAGGAGACCATCCCCGAGCAGTGGTGCCCCCAGATCTACGCCCGCATCCTGAAAAAGCACCCCATCATCCTGGTGACCACCCACCTGGACCCCCAGCTGGTCCGCAAGGCCAACATGATCCCGGCCGCCAGCCCGGATGAGGCCCTGGCCCTGGCCCGCCGCATGAAGGGACAGGACGCCAGAGTGGTGGTCATCCCGGACGGCGTGGCCGTGCTGGCGGTCCCATAAAGGAGGAGACACAATGGAAGAAAAAATGATCGCCCTTCAGGTCCACGAGAAGGACAACGTGGCCACCATCTTCGCCAACGGGGTCCGGGACGGGGCCCAGGTGGAGCTGCGGGACAAAAAGGGCTCGGCGGAGCTTCTCCGGGTTATCGGTGACGTCCCCTACGGGCACAAGATCGCCGTCCGGGACATCCCCCTGGGGGAGCGCATCGTCAAATACGGCGAGGAGATCGGCGTGGCCACCCGGCCCATCCGAAAGGGCGAGTACGTCCACGTCCACAACCTGGACAGCATGCGGGGCCGGGGCGACCTGCCCCGGAGGGAGGAGACGGAACATGAGGCATGAGTTTATGGGCTATGTCCGCCCGGACGGCCAGGTGGGCTGCCGCAACCACGTGGCCGTCATCCCCAGCGTCACCTGCGCCGGGGACGTGGCCTCCGCCGTGGTCCGGCAGGTGGCCGGGTGCGTGGGCTACTTCCACCACCAGGGCTGCTGCCAGCTCCCCCCCGACCTGGACCGGGTGACCGAGACCCTCATCTCCCTGGGGTGCAGCCCCAACGTGGGGGCCGCCCTGGTCATCAGCCTGGGCTGCGAGGGGACCGACACCGAGCGTCTGATTGCCGAGCTGCGGGCCACCGGCAAGCCCGTGCGGGTGGTCCGCATCCAGGAGCTTGGCGGCGTGAGCTCGGCCATCAAGGCCGGCATCGACGCCGCCCAGGAGCTGGTCATGGAGATTTCCGGCCTCCAGCGCCAGCCGGTGGGCATCGACCGGCTGGTCATGGCCATCAAGTGCGGCGGCTCGGACACCACCTCCGGCATGGCCTCCAACTGCGTTATCGGCTACGTGGCCGACAAGCTGGTGGACCTGGGGGCCACCGTAGTCTTTGGAGAGACCACGGAATTTTTGGGCGGCGAGCACCTGCTGGCCCGCCGGGCCGTCACCCCGGAGGTGGGGAAGAAAATCTACGATATCGTGGACAAGATGGAGGCCCGGGCCCGCAGCCTGGGCTGCGACATGCGCCGGGGCCAGCCCACCCCCGGGAACATCGAGGGCGGGCTCTCCTCCATCGAAGAAAAGAGCCTGGGGGCCATCGTCAAGAGCGGCACCCGCCCCATCCAGGGCGTCATGGAATACCCCGAGCGGGCGGGGGACCGGAAGGGCCTTTGGATCAAGGACACCCCGGGGCGGGAGCCGGAGATTTTGACCGGCATGGCCGCCACCGGCGCCCAGTTCATGATGTTCTCCACCGGCCGGGGCGCCCCCCAGGGCTTCCCCACCATGCCGGTGCTGAAGATCTGCGGCAACCCCAACACCTACGAAAACATGCGCCACGACATGGATTTGAACGCCGGGCGCATCATCACCGGGGAGGCCAGCATCGAGGAGGTGGGGGAGGAGGCCTTCCGGGCCGCCCTGGCCCTCCTCTCCGGCCGGCAGACCAAGAACGAGACCCTGGGCTACCACAGCTCCATCGATATCTACACGATGGGCCCCGTCATCTGACCCGGCCCCTTCACAGGTCCGGCGAGGGAGGTGCGAGCCGTTGGACCATCTGGGCAGTCTCCTTTTGGTGATCGGGACCATGATGCTGATGATCGCCCTGGGCTTTCTGGCCGCCCGGCGGGGCATCCTGAGCGAGAGCGGCCGAAAGAGCGTCACCGACCTGGTCATCGACGTCATTTTCCCCTGTTACGTGCTCAATAGCTTCATCCACAACATCGGGCTTCTGGACGGGGCGGAAATGCTCTTCGTCCTGGCCGCGGGGGTGCTGGTCCAGGGCGGGCTCCTGCTGGTCAACTGCTTCCTCTACCGCGGGCAGCCCCCGGACCGGCGGGCCGTCCTCCGGTACGGCACGGCGGTGTCCAACTCCGCCTTCCTGGGCCTGCCCCTGGTGGGGAGCGTCTTTGGCGACCCCGGGCTGGTCTACGCCTCCATCTTCGTCATCGCCCTCAGGATCAACACCTTCGGCGTGGCGGTGAATTACTTCCACACGGGGCGGAAGGATTTCCGGGGCCAGCTCAAGGCCGTCCTCCTCCAGCCCTCCATCCTGGCCACGGCGGTGGGCATCGTCATCATGCTGACCCGGTGGAGGCCCCCGGAGTGGGGCGTCAGCGTCATCTCCTCCCTGGCCGCCTGCTCCACTCCCCTGTCCATGCTCACCATCGGGGCGGTCATCCACGCCTACTCCAAGGAGATGCGGCTGGACCTTTTGACGGTCCAATATACCCTGCTCCGGCTGATCCTCATCCCCGCGGCGCTGTTCCTCCTCTTCTCCGCCGCAGGGGCGGCCCCCCTGCTGCGGGGGACCGCCGTCCTGCTGGGGGCCATGCCGGCGGGGACCACCATGGTCCTCTTCGCCGACAAGTACGGCCAGGGCGCCAGCTTCGCGGGCAAGCTGGTACTGGTCACCACCCTCTTTTCCATGCTCACCCTGCCCGTTTGGAGCTACCTCTGCCTGACTCTTTGACACGAAAAACCGGCGGCAAATGCCGCCGGTTTTTCGCGCCCACAGGGCCCTTATCCGATCCCGAACTCCTCCATCCAGGCGTTGACCTGGATGAGATACCCAAGCATCTGCGGCCCGGCCATCAGCTGCCCGAACCAGGGCTTCCCGTAGTCCCCGGCGTCCCGCAGCAGCCCTTCCCGCAGGGCCTTGGCGTCCACCAGCGCTTGAATGGGCGCGTTCGGGTCGTCCAGCAGAGCCAGCACCCCCGCCCGGACCAGCTGCTCGTAAAGCGGGTTGTGGGTCTTGGGGTAGGGGGACTTGGGCCGCAGCCGCACGTCCTCGGGGAGGAGCCCCTCGGCGGCGTCCCGCAGCACCTGCTTGCGCCGCCCCCCCATGGCCTTCATCTCCCAGGGGATGTTCCACACGTACTCCACCAGATGGTGGTCGCAGAAGGGCACCCGCACCTCCAGCCCGGAGGCCATGCTCATCCGGTCCTTCCGGTCCAGCAGGGTGGCCATGAACCAGTTGAGGTTGAGCCACCCCACCTCCCGCCGCCGGGCGGCCTCCCCCGTTTCCCCGGCCAGCCGGGGGGTGGACGCCGTCCAGTCGGCGTAGGTCTGGTTGACATAATCTTCAATGTTTAGCCCGGTCCATACGGGGGCGAACACCTCCGACCGGGGGGAGAGGTCCACGCACCAGGGGAAGGTGGGGGCGTTCAAAAGGTCCTCCCGCTCGAACCAGGGGTAGCCCCCGAACACCTCGTCGGCGCACTCCCCGGACAGGGCCACGGTGTGGGTCTTCTTCACCTGGCGGCAGAAATAGAGGAGGGAGGCGTCCACGTCCGCCATCCCCGGCAGGTCCTTGTACCGGGCCGCCTCGGACAGCAGGGCCGCCAGCTCCGGGATGGGGCAGGTCAGCACCCTGTGCCGGGTGTGGAAGGCCTCCACCATCCGTTTCACCCAGGGGGAATCGTTGTCAGGCTGAAATAAAGAGGGGGTAAAATACTTATCGTTATCAGTATAATCAAAGGAGTAGGTCTCCAGGGGCGGCAGGCCCCGGCGGGCGTGATCCCTGGCGGCCACGGCGGTGATGACGCTGGAGTCCAGCCCCCCGGAGAGGAAGGTGCACAGGGGCACGTCGCTGACCAACTGCCGGGTGATGGCCCCGGTGACCAGCTCCCGCACCCGCTCCACCGTGGTGTCGTAGTCGTCGGTGTGGGGGCGGCTCTCCAGGGTCCAGTACCGGCCCTTTTTCAGCCCGTTGGCGTCGAAGGTGAGCCAGCACCCCGGCTCCAGGGCCTCCACTCCGGCAAAGACTCCCGATCCCGGCGTCCGGGCGGGCCCCAGGCCCAGCACCTCCCGCCAGGTGTCCCCGTCCGCCCTGGGCTCCAGCCCGGGGTACTGGAAAAGGGCCTTCAGTTCCGAGGCAAAAATGAACTCTGTTCCACGGTTGACATAAAAGAATGGCTTTACCCCAAACCGGTCCCGGCAGGCGAAAAATTTCCGCTTGAGCCCGTCCCAGAGGACAAAGGCGTAAATGCCCTCCAAATGCCGCCCCACGTCCTCGCCGTACTCCATGCAGGCGTAGAGGAGCACCTCGGTGTCGGTCCGGGTGGTGAACTGGTATCCCTGGGCCTTCAGGTCCCTGCGCAGCTGGGGGGTGTTGTAGAGCTCCCCGTTGTAGGTGAGCACGAACCGGGCCGTCCCCAGGGCCCGCTCCATGGGCTGCCTGCCGTTGTCCGGGTCGATGACCGCCAGCCGCCGGTGGACCAGTACCCCGGCCTCCCCCTGCCACTGCCCCTTGTCGTCGGGGCCCCGGTGGTTGAGCTTCTCCCCCATCCGCTCCCCCACCTCGCCCCAAACAGGCGTCGTATTGTCCCGGCTGAAATCGCAAAAACCGGCGATCCCGCACATAGTACCATCCCTTTCGCCGGTTTTTCCGGCCAGATTTGCCCGCCTTTGGACGGTATTAGTTTATGCGGCGGCCCCCTGTTTGACACTCCTTTCAATCTCTCCCGTCTCCATAGGCCCGTCCCCTTTTTCTGGACAGACCGCCCCCAAATAGAGTATAATTTGCGGGAAAGGACTGACCGCTATGTGGCTCGCCTGCGCCTTCGCCTCCGCCGGGTTCGCCGGCCTCACCGCCGTGCTGGCCAAGATCGGCGTAAGGGACGTCAACTCCCACCTGGCCACCGCCCTGCGGACGGTGGTGGTGGCCCTCTTCGCCTGGGGGATGGTCTTTCTCGTGGGCTCCCAGCACACTCTGGGCGCCGTCTCCCCCAAGACCTGGCTCTTTCTCATTCTCTCGGGCCTCGCCACCGGAGCCTCCTGGCTGTGTTACTTCCGGGCCCTCCAGCTGGGCAGCGTCAACCAGGTGGCCCCCATCGACAAGTCCAGCACCGTCCTCACCATGGCCCTGGCCTTCCTCTTCCTGGGGGAACCCTTGGGGCCGGCACAGGTTTCGGGAATGGTTCTGATGCTTGCGGGCACCCTCCTGATGCTGGAGCGCAAGGCCCCGGCCCCCGCCGAGGCCAAGCCCGCGGGGAAGGGCTGGCTCTTCTGGGCCCTCCTCTCCGCCCTCTTCGCCTCCCTCACCGCCATTTTGGGCAAGGTGGGCATCCAGGGGGTGGAGTCCAACCTGGGCACCGCCGTGCGCACCATGGTGGTGCTGGTCCTGGCCTGGGCCATCGTCCTGGCGGGCGGGAAGCACCGGGAGATCAGCGCCATCCAGCCCCGGAGCTGGCTCTTCCTCCTCCTCTCCGGCCTCGCCACCGGCGCTTCCTGGCTTTTCTACTACCGGGCCCTCCAATCAGGCCCCGCCAGCGTGGTGGCCCCTATCGACAAGCTGAGCATCCTCGTTACCATCGCCTTCTCCCGCCTCTTCCTGGGGGAGAAGCTGACCCACAAGGCCGCTTTGGGTCTAGCGCTTCTCACCGCCGGGACCCTGGCGCTGCTGCTGAAAATCTGACCGCAAGGAGTTATCTATGGACACCATCTCTCAAATCCTGGCCCGGGAGCTGAACCAGCCGGAACATTATGTCAACAACGTGGTGGCCCTCCTGGACGAGGGCAACACCATCCCCTTCATCGCCCGCTACCGCAAGGAGCTCCACGGCGCCATGGACGACACCGTCCTCCGGGACCTGGCCGACCGGCTCCAATACCTGCGGAACCTGGACAAGCGCCGGGAGGAGGTCAAGCACTCCATCGACGAGCAGGGCAAGCTGTCCGAGGAGCTTGCCGCCGCCATCGACGCCGCCGCCACCCTGGCGGAGGTGGAGGACCTCTACCGCCCCTACAAGCAAAAGCGCCGCACCCGGGCCACCATGGCCAGGGAAAAGGGCCTGGAGCCCCTGGCCGACCTCCTCCTGGCCCAGGCCCCCGACTGTCCTGAGCCTCTCATCGCCGCCCAGGATTATGTCAACCCGGAACTGGGGGTGGAGACGGCGGAGGATGCCCTGGCGGGGGCCTCCGACATCATCGCGGAGCGGGTCTCCGACGACGCCGACCTGCGCAAGCTCCTGCGCCAGCTCTATGAGAAAAAGGCCCTCCTGGTCTCCGACGCCAAGGACGCCGAGCCGGAGGACACGGTATACCGCCTCTATTACGACTTCCGCACCCCCCTCTCCCGGGCCCAGGGCCACCAGATTTTGGCCATCAACCGGGGGGAACGGGAGGAGGTTTTGAAGGTCAAGGTGGAGCTGGACCGGGACCTTGCCCTCCCCCTTATCAACCGCCGGATCATCCGCCCCGGCTCGGCTTCTATGGCCTTCCTCCGCGCCGCCGTGGAGGACGCCTGGGACCGGCTGCTGGAGCCCTCCATGGAGCGGGAAGCCCGCTCCGCCCTCACCGACCGGGCCAACGAGGGGGCCATCCACATGTTCGGGGTCAACCTGAAGCCCCTGCTCATGCAGCCGCCGGTGAAGGGCCGGGTCACCATGGGACTGGACCCCGGCTACCGCAACGGCTGCAAGGTGGCGGTGGTGGACCCCACCGGCAAGGTGCTGGACACGGCGGTGGTCTACCCCACCTTTAACGAGAACAAGAAGCGGGAGGCCATCGCCGCCCTTTCCAAGCTGGTGAAAAAGCACCGCGTGGAGCACATCGCCATCGGCAACGGCACCGCCTCCAAGGAGACCGAGCTGATGACCGCCGAGCTCATCAAGGAGCTGGGCGGCGGGGTCAGCTACATGGTGGTCAGCGAGGCGGGGGCCAGCGTCTACTCCGCCTCCAAGCTGGCCGCCGAGGAGTTCCCCCAGTACGACGTGAACCTGCGCTCGGCGGTGTCCATCGCCCGGCGGCTTCAGGACCCCCTGGCGGAGCTGGTGAAGATCGATCCCCAGGCCATCGGCGTGGGCCAGTACCAGCACGATATGCCCCAGGCCCGGCTGGACGAGACCCTCTCCGGCGTGGTGGAGGACTGCGTCAACGCCGTGGGGGCGGACTTGAACACCGCCTCCGCCCCCCTTCTGAGCCGGGTGGCGGGGCTCAACAACACCACGGCCAAGAACATCGTCAAATACCGGGAGGAGAACGGGGCCTTCACCGCCCGCAAGCAGCTTTTGAAGGTGCCCAAGCTGGGCCCCAAGGCCTTCCAGCAGTGCGCGGGCTTCCTCCGGGTGCCCGAGAGCAAGAACGTCCTGGACAACACCGGTGTCCACCCCGAGAGCTACGACGCCGCGTCCGGCCTTCTGGAGCTGTGCGGCTACACCCTCAAGGACGTGGAGGCCCGGGCCATCGACGATCTCCCCCAACGCCTCGCCGCCCACGGGGAGGCGCTGGCGGCGGAGGAGCTGGGGGTGGGCTTGCCCACCCTCCGGGACGTGGTGAAGGAGCTGATGAAGCCCGGCCGGGACCCCCGGGACGAGCTGCCCGCCCCCCATCTGCGCACCGACGTGATGGACATGAAGGATTTGAAGCCGGGGATGGAGCTCACCGGCACGGTGCGCAACGTCATCGACTTCGGGGCCTTTGTGGACATCGGGGTCCACCAGGACGGGCTGGTGCACATCTCCCAGCTCTCTGAGCGGCGGGTGAAGCACCCCGGGGAGGTGTGCGCCGTGGGGGATGTGGTCACCGTGTGGGTCCTGGAGGTGGACGAGAAGAAGAAACGCATCTCTTTGACGATGAAAAAGCCGAGTTAAGACACCGGGCATTTCTGTTTTCTGATAACCCATACATTGTTTTGCTTCCAAACTCTCGTACTCTGTCCTACCCTTGCTTTCCTGCCTTTTCAGCCCACGCCTGCCAACTGAAATAAAAATTGCCCTTCTCCATTTGGAAAGGAAGTATTTCGGCATGTGGAACGACATTTTCCTTGTAGTCCTGAGTATCATTTTCTTTCTCTTGTTTTTCCTGTGCATCAAAAGCAAACACAGAAAACCATTGTTTATCTTAATCGTGCTCTTGATTTCCTGCTACGGCTTTTTCGCGAATATTTATCCCGTGGAAAATCTATTTTACTCCTTTCCCACAGCGGAGCGCGCGGCCGACTACATCTGCTCAGGAGAACTGCTTGGAATTGTGGAGGGAACTGATTCCGCTCTGTTGGTCTATACGGACCCGCCCAACACGATCCACACTGTGATCCTCCCCCGAAGCGAAGGCGGCTATCACCTGGGCAGCAATTCCACGAGAAAGGAATTTGCCGAAAACCGCGATACAAAATATTTTGCCCAGCTTTTGGGGTGCCCTGGGAGGGAGGACCGGTATTGGTACATCTCCGGTCCATTGGAGGGCAGTTCCGTGACGATCGCAGACAGCTCCGGCTCCGCCTTCGTCACCAGCCTTAGAGATATTGGCTATTCCAGCATCGAGGAAAAAGAACTTTTTCACTTCATTTCCTTTGCCCTGCTGAACCCGACGAATGATGATACTTTCCATGTCACCATCACCGACACGGGAGAAACGACAGACCTCACGTTTGAAGATGTTTCCCCAGGCTGACGGGTGCGGCGGCGTATTTCTCCGTTCTTTCCATCAGAGTACAATTTTTGCCCCCATTTTATCGAAAAGTCTTGACTGTCGAGCCGCTTGACACCTTATACTGCCCCCAGGAGGTGGTTTCATGACCATCAAAGAACTGGAACAGGCCGTTGGGATGACCCGGGCCAACATCCGCTTTTACGAGCAGGAGGGCCTACTCTCCCCCGCCCGGGCGGCCAACGGCTACCGGGATTACAGTGAGGCCGACGCCGCCGCTTTGGAAAAGATCAAGCTCCTGCGTCAGCTCCATATGGACCTGGACACCATCCGCTCCCTCCAGCGGGGAGAGCTCCCCCTCACCGCCGCCCTGGAACGGCAGCTGCGCCAGCTGGAGGCCGACCAGGCGGCCCTGGACCGGGCCCGGGACGTGTGCGCCCAGCTTCGGGCCTCCGGGGCGGACTACGCCGCCCTGGACGCCGCCCCCTGGCTCAGGGAGCTGGAAAAGGCCCCGGCCTCGGAGCGGTTCGCCCCGCCGAAGGACGAGGCCCCTCCCCTGCCGGGCCACTCCTGGCGGAGGCTCTTCGCCCGGACCCTGGATCTGGCCCTTTACAGCCTGCCCTTTACCGTCGCCGAGGTCCTGATCCTCCGCTTTCCGCCCCATTTGACCACCAACTTCTTCTTTCAGCTCTTCGACAGCTATCTCGCCTTTGCCCTCATGTTTTTGCTGGAACCCCTCCTGCTCCACTTTTGGGGCACCACTCCCGGGAAGTTCGTCTTCGGCATTACCCTGCGGGACGCGGACGGTGAAAAGCTCTCCACCGCCGCCGCCCGGAAGCGGCTGGGGACCCTCTTCGCCCAGGGCATGGGCTACGGCCTCCCCTTCTACAACCTGTGGCGCTACTACAAAAGCTGGAAGGCCTGCGACATCGGGGAGCGCAGCCCTTGGGCCTGGAGCGCCGACGACGGCCGGGCCGAACGGCTGGAGATCCCGGAGAGCTCCTGGCGGTGCTTCGCCTTTGCGGGGGCATATGGCGCCTTACTGGCCCTGGTGCTCGTCATCACCCTTCAGGGCCAGCTCCCGCCCCACCGGGGGCCGCTGACCCCGGAGCAATTTGCGGATAACTACAATTTCTACTTGGATTACCTCTATGAAAACGCCCTTCATCTGACAGCGGAGGGCACCGAGAAAGCGCCGCCGGGCAACGCGATCGCCATTGAACCGTTCCCCGCCCAGGTAAAGCGGTGGAGCCCCATCCTCACCGGCGGGGAGGTCACCGGCTTCACCTACGAGCTGGAGCTCTCCACCGGCGGGTTCCTGGCCGCGGCCTTCGTCAGCTCCGCCCAGCCCATCGGCCTGCTGTCCTATGCCGGAGCCCTGCCCCAGGTGAACTGCCTAAATTTCCACCCGGACGAGTGGGTGGCCCAGCTCCCCACCGAACAGTGGAATTACGACCTCACCTACCGGGGCGTGCGCATCACCCAGACGGCCCGGTTTACCGGCGTCGAGGGCACCCCCGGCTCCTTCATCGAGGTCCCGGAGGGGCAGAAGGTCGGGCTGCGGCTGGAATTTACCGTTCAAAACGCGTAGGGCCCGGAAGCGGACGGCCGCTCCGAAGCCACAGCCCCAAGGAGGCGGACATGTTGGACCTAAAAGAGGTCATTTTAGAGCAGGCCCGGCGCTATGACAGCTTTTACCTCTATGACGAGCGCGGCATCGACGACGCCGTCCGCCGCCTGAAAACGGATCTGGGGGCCGCGGAGTTTCTCTACTCGCTGAAAGCCAACCCCCACCCGGCGGTGGCGGAGAGCCTCTTCGCCCATGGCCTGGGCGCCGACGCCGCCAGCCTGGCCGAGGTCGAGCAGGCCCATCGGAGCGGGCTGGGGCCGGAGCGGATCCACTACTCCGCCCCGGGAAAGCGGACCGTGGATCTGGAGGGGGCGCTGGAACGCTCCACCCTCATCGCCGACAGCCTGGAGGAGATCGCCCTCATCCAGCGCCTCGCCGCGGCGCGGCGGATCACCGCCAAAATAGGGGTCCGCATCAATCCCGGCTTTACCTTTGCGGGGGACGGCGGCCAGCCCTCCAAATTTGGGATCGACGAGGCCCTGGCCTTTCAGGCGGTCCCGGCGTGGAAGGCCCTTCCCAACGTCAGGATCGCGGGCATCCACGTCCATTTGCGCAGCCAGGAGCTCCACGCCCCGGTGCTGGAGGGCTATTACCGCAGGGTCCTCGCCCTGGCCGCCGCCTTTCAGAAGGCCCTGGGGGAGAAGCTGGAATTTGTCAACCTGGGCTCCGGCCTGGGCATCCCCTATGGGGAGGGGGACCGCCCCCTGGACACCAAGGACCTGGGCAGGCGGACCGCCCGGCTGGCGGAGGCCTTCCGGGAACGGCTGCCCGGGGCCCGGCTTATTTTGGAGACGGGCCGCTACGCGGTGGGCAAAAGCGGGTACTATATCACCAGGGTGCTGGACCGGAAGGAGTCCATGGGGACCACCTTCCTTATCCTCAGCAATACCCTCAACGGCTTCCTCCGCCCCTGCCTGGCCCAGCTGGTGGCCAATTACGCGGGGGACGGCGTCCCCGCCGGGAGCGAGCCCCTCTTTACCGCCGTGGACGCCTTTCCCTGTGAGGCGCTGACCGGCGAAGGGCCGGAGGAGACCGTCACGCTGGTGGGGAATCTGTGCACCGCTTCGGACGTGATCGCACGGGACGTCACCCTGCCCAGGCTCCTGCGGGGAGACCTGGTCGTGGTCAAGAACGCCGGGAGCTATGGGGCGGTGCTGTCCCCCATGCAGTTCTCCTCCCAGCCGCCCCCGGCCCAGCTCTTCCTCTCCCGGGACGGCGTTGTGACCGGGTAAAAAACGGCGGCGGCCGCTCAAGCGGCCGCCGCGGTCAGAAAAGACGGGCTCCGGATCAATACCGGCCCAGGGACGCCGCCGTATCGGCGTTGGCGCTCTGGCCGAAGTGGAAGTCGTTGCCGGGGAGGACGGCGTTGAGGGCGATGCCCGCGATTGCCGCGATGGCAAGGCTGGTCAGGGTGATGGTGGCCCCGCCCACGGTGAAGGTGAGCCCCCCGGTGAAGCCCAGGCCGCACACCAGGATGACGGCGGCGATGATGAGGTTGCGGGAGTTTGTGAAGTCCACCTGGTTCTCCACCACGTTCCGCACGCCGATGGCGGAGATCATGCCGTAGAGGATGAAACTCACCCCGCCGATGATGGCGGAGGGGATGGAGCTCACCAGGGCGGCAAAGGCCGGGGAGAAGGACAGCACCACGGCGTAGAGGGCGGCCAGACGGACCACACGGGGGTCGTGGACCCCGGAGAGGACCAGCACACCGGTGTTTTCACCGTAGGTGGTGTTGGCGGGGCCGCCGAAGAGGCCGGCCAGGGCGGTGGCGATGCCGTCGCCCACCAGGGTGCGGTGCAGGCCCGGCTCCTCGATGAAGTTCTCCCCCACGGTGGCGGAGATGGCGGACATGTCGCCGATGTGCTCCATCATGGAGGCCACGGCGATGGGAGCCATGACCAGGATGGCGGAGAGGTCAAACTTGGCCACGCTGCCGGAGAAGTTGGTGAGGAAGGGCTGGAAGCCCACCAGATCCGCGGCGGCAACCCCGGAGAAGTCCAGCAGGGGCACCGCGTTGCCCAGGCTGTCCAGGGCGGTGGCTCCCATGGCGTTGGCGATGAGGGCCACCAGATAGGGCACCACCACGCCCAGAAGGATGGGGATGATCTTGATCATGCCCCTGCCCCAGATATTGGCCACCACGATGACGGCGATGGACACCAGGGCCAGCCACCAGCAGGTGGAGGCGTTGGACACGGCGGAGGGGGCCAGGTTGAGGCCGATGAGGATGATGATGGGCCCTGTGACCACCGGGGGCAGGAAATGCATGACCTTATGGACCCCTACGGCCTTGATGATGAGGGCCAGTGCCACGTAGAGGAGCCCCGCCACCACGATGCCGCCGCAGGCGTACTGGAGCTTTTCCCCCGCGGCCATGGCGGCGTACCGGCCCGTATCCATGTTCGCCATGGCGGAGAAGCCGCCCAGGAAGGCGAAGGAGGAGCCCAGGAAGGCGGGCACCTTCAGCTTGGTGCACACGTGGAAAAAGAGGGTCCCCACCCCGGCGAAAAAGAGGGTGGTCTGGATGGACAGGGGCAGGCCGTAGCCCTGGACCAGGATGGGCACCAGCACGGTGGCGCCGAACATGGCGAACATATGCTGGAGGCCCAGGATCAGCATCTTGGGCAGCCCCAGGGTCCGGGCGTCCCGGATGGGGGCGGCGCGCTTGGTGGTTTCGTTCATCGTCATTCTCCTTTCAACTCACACACATGGGCAAAAAAAATACCGGCATTACTGCCGGTACGCCACGCAAAAGGGAAAAAGAAAAGAAAGGCCCCGCCGAGCCGCCGTCCAACGCGTCCGCTCCGCCATGGTCCATTCCCCCTTTTCTCTCCATTGTCGAATATTATACAAAAAGCCGGGGCAGATTGCAAGAGGAAAAACTTGAGGAGGCGTTTTTTATGATCTTATCCTTTGAGCGGGTGGGCGCGTTGCTGGACGAGATGGCGGAGGAGTTCCCGCCGGAATTCTTCGAGGGGCTCAACGGCGGCATTATTTTGGAGCCCCAGGCGATGAAGGACCCGGACTTCCCCGACGACGAGCTCTATTTCATGGGGGAATACTGCCGGGACATGCTGGGCAACCACATTAATATCTACTACGGCTCCTTCGCCGCCCTGGCCGAGCTGGAGGACTGGACCCAGGAGGACTGGGCCGACGAGCTCCACACCACCCTGGCCCACGAGCTGACCCACCACGTGGAGGGCCGCGCGGGGGTGCGGGACCTGGAGGTGAAGGACGAGGCGCAGATGGAGGGCTTCCGGGAGCGGTTTGAGAAGGAATAGTGCAAATGCTCTCTCCGCCCGGAACCGGGGCGCGTCCCGACAGCCGTTCCCGGAATGGCCGCCCGGGAACGGGAGGCAGACTACATTCAGCCCCGCGGAGACGGCGGAATATGAAAAAAGGGGAACGGCGTGGGCCGCTCCCCTTTTTATATCCTCTTATTCCCCCGCCGGGAGAGTGACGGTGAAGGTGCTGCCCCGGCCGGGGGCGCTGTCCAGGGTGACGAAGCCCCCGTAGAGCTGGCAGATGTGCTTGACGATAGCCAGGCCCAGGCCGGTGCCGCCGTTTTTTCGGGCCCGGCCCCGGTCCACCCGGTAGAAACGCTCAAAGACCCGCTCCTGGGCCTCGGGGGGAATACCAATGCCGTTGTCGGCCACGGTGATGGTCATGGTCCCGGCCCCCTTGGTCACGGCCACCTCCACCTTCCCGCCGGGCTCGGAGTACTTGACGGCGTTCTCCATCAGGTTCATCAAAAGCTCCTTGAGGCGGCCGGAGGCGATGCGGGCCAGCCCCGGTTCACCACACACGGAGAGGGTCACCTGGGCCTTCCCGGCCTCGGGGGCCAGGAGTTTTTCCACCTCCCGGGCGGTGTCCAGGGGGGAGGCGGTCTCCCCCGCCTGCTCGATGGCCACGCTCTCCAGCTCGGAGAGCTCCAGGATGTCGTTGATGAGGTCGATGAGCCGGTCCACCTCCACCCCGATCATGGTGAGGAACCGCTTCTGGTCCTCGGGGCTCTGGACCATGCCGGTGGAGAGCATGTCGGTGAAGCCCTTGATGGAGGTAAGGGGGGTCTTGAGCTCGTGGGAGACGTTGGCGGTGAACTGGCTGCGGATGCCCTCGGCCTTTTTGAGCTCGGTCACGTCGGAGATGAGCACCGAGGTGCCCACGTTCTCCCCCTCGTACCGGCGGCCCGAGACCGGGGAGAGGAAGATGCGCAGCTCCCGGTCCCCCAGGGCTGGGTCTGTAAAGTCCAGCACCGCGGGGGTGTGGTTTTGATGGGCCTCGGTCATGGCCTGGCGGATCTTCCTGCCCCGGAGAAGGACCTGGATCCCGCCGTCCCGCTCCCCCTCGGGCAGGCCGAAGAGCTCCCGCGCGGCCCGGTTGATGGCCAGGATATTGTCCACCTCGTCCAGGAGGATGAGGCCCTCGTCCATGCAGTCCAGGATGAGGCCCACCTTGTCCCGCTCGGCCTTCACCTGGTCCAGATATTCCCCCAGGCGGCCGATGAGCTTTTCCAGATAGCGCAGGATGGGCCGCAGCTCGTCGTCGGCCTGGTAGCGCTCCAGCTCCCCGGCGGTGGTGCCGCCGTCCAGCACCCCCTGGAGGGCGTCGCCCACTACGTTCAGGGGCTCCAAAAGCCGCCGGGCCATCCGGCCCGAGAGGAGGAAGGCCAGCAGGAGGGCCACCCCGGAGGCGATCAGAAGGGGGATGAGCCCGGAGCGGACCAGGGTGTCAATGGAGGACAGGGGCATGGCCGCCCGGCCCACCACCCCGTCGGTGAAGGTCTTGGCCACGTAGAGGAGGGGCACCCCCACCGTCTCGGAGGGACGGGTGGCCTCCCCCCAGCCGGCGGCCAAGGCCTGCTGGAACTCGGGGCGGTTGGCGTGGTTCTCCCTGGTGCCGCTGTCCGTATCCAGCAGCACGGAGCCGTCGGGGCTGATGAGGGTGAGGCGCTTGGCCGGGGCGGCGGCGGCAAATACCTCCAGAGCCCGCTGGGGATCGGTGATTTGGTTCTGGGCGTCCACCATATTCAAAAGCTCGTGGAGGCTCTGACGGGCGGTGTCCATCTCCCGCTGGTGGAGGCTCCACACCCCCACGGCGGTGGACACCAGAAGGGCCAGCACCACGATGAGCATGGTGCCCGCCGTCAATCGTCTTTTCATGGGCAATCCTTCCCTAAGGGCCGGGGGCCGGCCCTTATCCTAAGAAATCTTGTAGCCGACCCCCCGGACGGTGGTGATGATGTCCTCCCCCAGCTTTTGGCGGAGGGCCTTCACGTGCATATCCACCGTGCGGGTCTCGCCGGTGTAGTCGTAATCCCAGACCGCCCGCAAAATCTCGTCCCGGGTCAGGGCCACGCCGGGACGGGAGCACAGCAGGCGCAGGAGTTCGAACTCCTTGTAGGTCAGCTCTACCTTCTCCCCCGCCCTGCGGACCTCGTGGGCGGCGGGGTCCACCTCCAGGTCCCCCCGGCGGAGGATCTGGCCGGTCCGGCCGGGGGCGCGGCGGAGGACCGCCTTGACCCGGGCCTGGAGCTCCATGATGCCGAAGGGCTTCACCACATAGTCGTCCGCCCCCGCCTCCAGCCCGGCCACCCGGTCCATCTCGGCGGTGCGGGCGGTGAGGAAGATGACGGGGGTCTGGGCGGTGGCCGCTCCCGCCCGGAGGCGGCGCAGGATCTCCACCCCGTCCATGCCGGGGAGCATGATGTCCAGGATATAGAGGGCGGGGGGCGGCGCGTCCCCCTCTCCGGCGAAAAGGGCCTCCCCGGAGTCGTAGCCCCGGAAGGCATAGCCCACCGTCTGGAAGTAATAGCGCAGCATCTCACGGATGCTCTCGTCGTCCTCCACCGCCACGATGGTGTCCGCCATGGGACCGCCTCCTTATTATGTCAACTTATTTGGGGTTTTCTTGGGGCGCCGTATGTCTGGGGAGGTTCCCCTCATCCGCCCCAGTCTGAGGACTGGGGCACCTGGAGGTGAATTGCCCCGCAGGGGCAAGAGAAGCCACCCTGGGGTGTCCCCCGAGGGGAAGGCTTTCTTGGAACCGCTCGTTTCAGCCTACCAGCTCGCCGGTGACGCAGTAGATGGCCCACTGGGCGATGTTCACGGCGTGGTCGGCGATGCGCTCCAGATACTTGGCGATGATGATGAGGTCGATGGCCCGGTCGGCCTCCTCCCGGTTGCCCACCAGCAGCTCCACCAGCTCCTTTTTCACCTGCTGGAAAAGCTCGTCCACCTCGTCGTCCAGGGCGATGACCTCCTTGGCGGAGTCCACGTCCCGGTTGGCGTAGGCGAAGATGGAGCGCTTGACCATGACGGCGGCCTTCTGGCTCATGGAGCGGATGTCCGCCAGGTCTTGGGCCTTCTGGACGTTGCCGGGCCAGAGGAGGGAGAGCTCGGCGATGTTGGCGCACTGGTCCCCGATGCGCTGGAGGTCGGTGACCATCTTCAGCGCCGCCGACACTGTGCGCAGGTCCCGGGCCACCGGCTGCTGCTGGAGGAGGAGGCGGAAGCAGTGGTTTTCGATGTCCCGCTCCATCTCGTCCATGGTCTTGGTCAGCTCCATGGCCTCGTGGGCGGCGTCGGGGGCGTCGGAGGAGAGGGACTCGGTCACCGTGTCGATGGCGTCCTCGGCGGCGGCGGCCATGTTGATCATCTCGTAGTTGAGCTCCTGGAGCTCGGCGTCAAAGGTCTTGCGCATCAGCCAAACCTCCCTGTGATATAGTCCTCGGTCCGCTTGTCCTTGGGGACGGAGAAGAGCTGGGTGGTGTCGGCAAACTCGATGAGCTCCCCCAGCAGGAAAAAGGCGCACTTGTCGGAGACCCGGGTGGCCTGCTGCATGTTGTGGGTGACAATGATGATGGTGTATTTCTCCTTCAGATCGGAGATCAGGTCCTCGATCTTGGAGGTGGAGATGGGGTCCAGGGCGGAGGTGGCCTCGTCCATGAGGAGGACGTCCGGCTCCACCGCCAGGGCCCGGGCGATGCACACCCGCTGCTGCTGGCCGCCGGAGAGGGAGAGGGCGGACTTTTTCAGCCGGTCCTTCACCTCGTCCCAGATGGCGGCCCCCCGGAGGGACTTCTCCACGATGTCGTCCAGCTCGGCCTTGCCCCGCACCCCGTGGGTGCGGGGGCCGTAGGCGATGTTGTCGTAAATGGACATGGGGAAAGGGTTGGGCTTTTGGAACACCATGCCCACCTGCTTGCGCAGCCAGGTCACGTCCACCTGGGGGTCGTAGATCTCCTGGCCCCGGTAGGTGACGGAGCCGGTGATCTTGATGCCGGGGACCAGGTCGTTCATCCGGTCCAGAGTTTTCAAAAAGGTGGACTTGCCGCAGCCGGAGGGGCCGATAAGGGCGGTGACCTTTTTTTCCGGGATGTCCATATCCACGCTGTGAAGGGCCTGGGACGCACCGTACCACAGGTCCAGGCCCCGGGTGGCGATGATAGGGGTTTGATCCATTTCTCTCTGCCCCTCCTTACTGTTTTTTCAGTTTTCCGCCCAGCCATTTGGCGGACAGGTTGATGATCAGGGTCAGGATCATGAGGATAGAGGCGATGGCGAAGCCCGTTTCAATCTTGCCCCGCTCCATGGTGTACATATAGAGGGCCACCGTCAGGCTGCCGCCGGAGGTGGCGAAGTAGTTCCCCACGCTCTGGGCCAGGGCGGGGATGCTGTCAAAGCTGAGGCGGACCAGCACCGAGGCCGAGCCCGCGGTGTAGAGCAGGGCGGCGGACTCCCCCACGATGCGGCCGATGGAGAGGATACAGCCGGTGACGATGCCGTCGATGGAGCAGGGCAGCACCACCGTGCGGATCATCCGCCACTTGCCGCTGCCCAAACCCAGGGCGGCCTCCCGGTAGGACTGGGGCACCGTCTTGAGGGACTCCTGGGTGGTGCGGACGATGGTGGGCAGGATCATGATGACCAGGGTGAGGATGCCCGCCCGGATGGAGCCGCCCCAGCCAAGGGTCTGGACGAAGAAGAGCATGCCCACCAGGCCGTAGAGGATGGAGGGGATGCCGGTCAGGGTCTCGGTGGCGAACTCGATGACCTCCACCACCCGGCGGCTCTTGGCGTACTCCGTCAGGTAAATGGCGGCCCCCACTCCCAGGGGCAGGACGATGAGGAGGGTCCCGGCAATCAGGGCCAGGGTGTTGATGATGTTGGGCAGGATGCCCATCACATCCCGGAGGACGCTGGGCTCACTGGTGAGCATCTCCCAGGTGACCTCCGGCAGGCCCCGGACAAAAATATAGCCGATCAGCACCACCAGCAGGGCGCAGGTGAGGAAGGCGGAGAAGTACAGCAGGAACCGCAGCACCCTGTCATAGGCCACCCGCCGAGGGGATCGATGTTCCATTTGCATTGATTATACCATCCATTTCTCCCGGTGCCTACATGTTTTATCCCCGGCGGGCAAAACATGTCACGGGGCCGTTCCGGCCGCGGCATCTGATTTTGAGCGCCCGCTCCGCGGGCGGGGGCTAAGAGAACACCGCGGCGTTATTTTTTGTTCTTCTTGAGGAGGGTGTTCAAGAGGATATTGATGAGCATGATAAAGAGGAACAGGACCAGGGCGATGGAGAACAGGGCGTTGCGCTGAAGGCTCCCCACCGAGGAGTAGGACATCTCCGAGGCGATGGCGGTGGTGAGGAAGCGCACGCTTTTGAAGAGCCCCGGCATGTTGGCCACGTTGCCCGCCACCATCATGATGGCCATGGCCTCCCCAATGGCCCGGCCGATGCCCAGCACCACGGCGGCGGCGATGCCGCTGGAGGCGGCGGGGGCGCTGACCCGGAAATAGGTCTCGATCTCGGTGGCCCCCAGAGCCAGTGAGGCCTCCTCATACTCCTTGGGCACGGCGTTCAGTGCGGTGGCCGACACCGAGATGATGGAGGGGAGGATCATCACCGCCAGCACCACCATGGCGGCCAGAAGGGTGGCCCCCGAGGCCAGGTCAAAGGCCACCCGGATGGCGGGGACCAGCACCGTCATGCCGATGAGGCCGTAGACCACCGAGGGGATGCCCGCCAGCAGGTCCACCGCCGTGCGGATCACCGCCGCCGCCTTGGGGTTGGCCAGCTTGGAGAGGAATACGGCGGTGAGGAAGCCGATGGGCACGCCGATGAGGATGGCCCCGGCGGTGCCGTAGACGGAGGTGAGGATAAAGGGCAGGATGCCGAACTGGGGGTTCTCCTTGGCCGTAGAGGCCCACTGGGTGCCGAAGAGGAAATCGGTGAGGCCGATCTCCCGGATGGCGGGCAGGCCGGAGATGACCAGATAGACCGTGATGAACACCACGAAGGCCACCGCCACCAGCCCGCACAGGAAGAAGAGGCCGTTCATGCCCTTTTCCAGCAGCTCCCGGAGCCCCCGCCGCTTGACCAGGGGGCTGTTTTGCTCCGCGGCCGTTTCCGACACGCGCGCCATAGGCGTCTCCACCTTTCGTAAACATTTGGTAAAGTTCGCTGACTCGAGTTCGGCGCTCCCAAGCCCGGGGCCGGGGAGCGCCGTATCTCAAAGAGGGGGAAACCTGGTTTTAACTGTTGGCGGGCACCACGCCGGCGGCGACGTAGAGATCGGCGTTGGCGGGATCCATGGCGAAGTCGAAGAAGGCCTGGGCGGCCTCGCTGAGGGAGCCGTCGGTCTTGGTGGCAAAGACGAAGGGACGCTGGATGGCGTAGGTGCCGTCCAGGACGGTGGCCTCGGTGCACTCCACGCCCTCCACCTTCACGGCCTTGACGGAGTCCTCCACGCTGGACAGGGAGGCATAGCCGATGGCGCCGGGGGTGGTGGACACGGCGGTGATGACGGCTCCGGTGGAGGTCAGCTCCTGGGTGTACTTGCAGGCGTCGCCGGTCTCAGTCAGCTCCTCGAAGGCGCCCCGGGTGCCGGAGCCGGCCTCACGGCCGATGAAGGCGATCTCGGCGTCGGCGCCGCCAACCTGGGACCAGTTGGTGATCTCGCCCTTGGCGATCTGGGCGATCTGCTCCACGGTCAGGTCCTCCACGGTGTTGGCGGGGTTCACCACGATGGCGATGCCGTCCTTGGCCACCACGGTCTCGGTGAGGGAGGCCTTCTCCTCCTCCTTCAGGCCCCGGGAGGACAGGCCGATGTCGGCGGAGCCGTTGGAGGCGGCCTCGATTCCGGTGCCGGAACCGGTGGGGTCATAGGTCACGGTGACGCCGGGCTCCACGGTCTTGAACTGCTCGATGAGGGCGCCGATCACCTTTTCCATGGAGGTGGAGCCGTTGGTGGAGACGGTGCCGGAGAGGCTGGCGGCCTGGCTGGGGGCGGCGGCGGAGGGAACCGCTTCGGAGGGGGCGGCGCTCTCGGCGGCGTTGCCGCCGCAGGCGGCCAGCAGGCCCACGCACAGGGCGGCGGACAGAAGCACAGAAACAGACTTCTTCATTCTTTTCATTCTCCAATCATACTTTCAAATCTTCGGGGCTTTCCCCGGAACGCTTTTCAGTATACTTGCCCATTGTAAAGTTGTCCCACAGGCTTTTGTAAAGTCTGTGTAAAGCCCTTGTTTTTTCTTTACATTTGCCCCCTATGGGCAGAAAAAATGCGCCGGACTGGGCGAAAACGTCCAGTCCGGCGCATTTTTCTTCCATCAGGGCCGTTTCTCAGCCCGCAGGAGATAGGAGAGGGGAAAGCCCTTTTGATCATATGCGTCGGTCAGGCCCACGTCATAGTCGTACTCGTCCAGCCGGACAAAGGTCAGCCCCGCGCCGCTGACGGCGTTGAGGATGGCGGCCATGGTGTGGGAAAAGCTGGTGAAGGTCTTGGAGGGGTACTGCTCCGACAGGTAGCCCATCCCCTCGTTCTCCAGCCAGGGCTCGGTCCGAAAGTAGGAGTGGGCCACCCGGTTCAGATCCCCGGCGTCAAATTCCGGCTCCCCGGGCAGGGGCAGCATGTTCATGACAGGGTGAAAGTCGTGGATGAGCAGGACTCCGCCGGGCTTGAGACAGTCGGAGACCACCCGGAACAGGGGGTTCAGATCCTCAAACCAGGTGATGGCGCCGATGGTGAAGAAAATGAGGTCGAACCGGCCGTGGTACTCCGGGGGGATATCCAGGATATTGCAGGCGACGAACCGGCAGTTTCGGACCCCCGCCTTTTCCGCCGTATCCACGGCCTGGGCGATGATGTTCTCCGCTATGTCGAAGCCCACGCCCTCCGCCGGGCCCAGCCCCATGAGGGAGAGCAGCTCCCGGCCGTTGTTGCAGCAGAACTGGGCCACGGCTCTGCCTGTATAGTCCATCCTCCGCAGCTCCTTCGCCACGTCGGGGCAGAAAAAAGGAAGGCTCTCCCCCAGCAGCCGCTCGTGGTCCTTCTCGCCCCAGCCGGGGCGCCGATGCTCAAAGGCCTCTTCCCAGGCCGCTTTGTTCTCTTCGATATAGCTCATATGCGCTCCCTCCCTCCGGCGGCTCAGACCCCCAGCCAGCGCTTCAGCTCCAGCAGGTCGGGGGCGATGTGGACACTGGGATAGCCCGCGAAGTCCTCCGCCGGGGTGGTTCCGTTCAGGACGGCGGCAAAATCCACCCCCGCGTTCCGGGCGGTGCCGGCGTCGATGGTGGTGTCGCCGCAGTAGAGGACATACGCCTTTTCCACCCCCAGGGCGGCGATGCCGGCGTTGAGGCCCTCCGGGTCGGGCTTGGGCAGGCCCACCAGGTCTCCGCCCACGGTGAAGTCCAGCTGGTCCAGCACCCCGTGACGGGCGAGGATCTTCCGCAGGGTGTCGTTGCGCTTGCTGGTGACGATGCCCAGCTGGACCCCCCTTTGGTGGAGGGCCCCCAGCAGCTCCTCCGCCCCGGGGAGGAGGTCGGTCTTTTCCGCCTGGGTGTCGGCCACCTTCTCCTGGAACCAGCGGCGGAACTCGGCGCGCTGGGCCGGGTCCTCCACCCCGGTGAGCATGGTGAACTCGTCCTCCAGCATATGGCCCACCGTACGGCGCACCGCCTCCCGGTCGGGCCGGGGGTAACCCATTTTCTCAAAGGCGTAGCAGAAGCCCTCGTAGATGGAGGCCGTGGCGTCCCCCAGGGTGTAGTCAAAATCGAACAGGATTGCTTGGTATTTCATATCGTGCCGCCTTTCAAAAAGGCTTCCCCCTGACGGGGGAAGCTGTTGAAGAAATCGGGCGGGGGCGGCGCCTCGTAAGGGGCCCCCAATCCGCCGACGCCTTTCCCCCAGGGGAAAGGCCGTTTCATTTTTTGCGCCCGGAGGCGTTGGGGATGTTCAGTTCTTCCCGGTACTTGGCCACCGTCCGCCGGGAGATGGCGCAGCCCCGGCGGCCCATCTCCTCGCTGAGCTTCTGGTCGGAGAGAGGCTTGCTCTCCCTCTCCACCAGCTCCCGCAGGAGGGCCTTGGCCGCCTCCGGAGAGGCGTCCTCCCGGCCCAGGGGGCGAGAGAAGAAGTAGCTGAGGGGATAGACCCCCCGGTCACACTGGAGGTATTTGTCCTTCACCGTCCGGCTGATGGTGGACTCGTGGACCCCAAGGCTCCTGGCCACCTCCCCCATGGTCAGGGGGCGCAGGTGCCCCGGCCCCTGGCGGAAGAAGGCCTCCTGCCGCTCCACCACCCACCGGGCGCACTGGAGCAGGGTGGTACGGCGCTGCTCGATGCTCTTGACCACCCATTTCGCCTGATTGGCCTTGCCGCTGAGGTACTCCCGCACCTCCTGGTCCCCGGTCTCCCGCATGAGCTGGGTGTAGTAAGAGCTGAGCTTGAGCCGGGGGATGGCGGTGTCGTTGGCGGTGATCTCAAAGCCGTCCTCCAGAGTGGTCACCACCAGGTCGGGGGTGATGTACACCAAATTTTCCCGGGCGGCGAAGCCGGTGCCCGGGCGGGGGTTCAGGGTGCGGATGAGGTCGCAGGCCGACCGGACCTCCCGCTCGGCCGCCCCCAGGTCCCGGCTGATGGCGCCGTACCGGCCCCGGGCCAGCTCGTCCAGGTACCGCTCGGCGATGACCTCGGCCAGGCGGTGGTCCCCCGCCCGGCGCTGGATCTGGAGCCGCAGGCACTCGGGCAGGCTCCGGGCCCCCACACCCGCGGGCTCGGCGGCCTGAAGCTCGGTAAGGGCCCGGGCCATGGCCCGCTGGGAGAGCCCAGCGGCCTGGGCCAGGACGGGCAGCTCCTCGTCCAGCCAGCCGTTCTGATCCAGCTGCTCCACCAGGAATTCCAGGGCCTCCATGACCTCCGGCTCCAGGTCGGTGCCCATGAACTGGGAGAGGATGTAGCGGTTCAGGTCATCCTCCTCGTCCAGGAAACAGCCCACGTTGGCCAGGGGGTCGGAGTCCTCCCCTTCGGCGTCCTGGAGGTGATAGTAGGCGTTCTGGCGGTCGTTGGCCTCCAGCCACTCCAGCTTGCGGGCGAAGTCCTCCTCCCTCCGGGGCTCCTCTCCCGGCTCGGGCAGCTCCAGCACCGGGTTTTCCTGGATTGCCTCCTCGATGTACTCCCGCAGCTCCTGAAGGCCCATCTGGAGGATCTTCATAGACTGCATCATCTGGGGAGAGAGCACCTGGCTCTGTTTTTGGCTCTGGCTCAGTTCCACAAAGACGCCTCCTTCCGAATCACATTGTGCTTATTTTAACATATCCCGGCTCCGCTTTCAACTCACTTCCCGCCGGGGCGCGGCAAAAAAAGCGCCCCGCGCCGGGGATGGGGCGCGGGGCGGCTCTTATTCAAAAAATTTGACCGTGTACTCGATGGAGGTCGTGCCCCCGCCGGCGCGCTTGACGTTGTCGATCTTGACGTGGTACACGTCGCCGTGGGCGTAGCCCTCCACCTCCGGGCGGAAAATGATGGCGGGGCCGTAGCCGTAGCCGACGGTATCCACGTGGCAGTAGGCCCCGGCCTGGGGATCGTCCATGCTCAGATCCAGTTCAAACACCGCTCCGTCCCCTTCCCGGGTCAGGGTAACGGTCAGCCCCTTGGAGGCTCCCAGGTCATACATCCCCGGCTTCGGAGTGCAGCTCCAGCCCAGGCCGGCGTCCGCCAGCTCCACCGGGAATACCCCCTGGGCGGGCCAGCACACCATCTCCGGGGTGAGGGAGGGGGTCCGGCTGTGGTCAAAGACCTTGGTGGTGGTCATGTTCTCCACGTAGCCCAGGCCCACCAGCTTCAGATCGGGGTTGAGCAGCCACCGGCGGTGGCCTACCCGGTCCAGGTTCCCGGCGTCCGAGTCATCCGTGCAGCTCAGGACAAACCCGCTGAGGGTCCTGTGCCCGTAGCCGATATTGGAGCTGGAGGTGGCGGCGTAGCCCGCGTCGTAGAGCCCCTTCTCCATCCCGTCGGGCCGGTGGGGGTAGTGGCTGAACTCGCTGGCGGCCAGGAGCAGGGCCCCTTCCTGGGCGTTGGCGTTGAGCTCATCGGTACAGCGCACGTCCGCCGGCAGGCCCGCCACGGCCCGGACATAGTTGATGGTGGCCAGTCCGTCCTGGACAAAGCCCTCCTCCAGCGCGCCGGGGGCAAAGGAGGCGGGGGTCAGGTTCGGCGCTTGGGTATAGGGGCTCTCCCCCTGGTAGCGCCCGGCGTCCATCTCGTCCTTCATGGCCTTCAGCTCGGCGGCGCGCTCCCGTTCGGCCTGGGTGAACACCGTCTGCCAAAGGGCCTCCTTGGCCTGCCGCTCGCTCTCCCGGGCGGCCTCTTCGGCCAGACGCCGGCTCTCCTGAACCGCGTCGTAGGTCCGCAGACAGAGGAGGACGGCCTGCTCCCGGGTGGTGGTCTCGCCCAGGGCGTAGCCGTGCTCGGTGCCCTGCATCAGCCCCGCACCCACCACGGTCTTGACCCCCGCCGCGGCCCAGTTATCCACGGTCCCCTCGCTTCCGGCGGCCAGGGCTGCGGCCTCGGCGGCAAAGGGCTCCTCCAGCTCCGCCTCCAGAACCCCCAGGGTCCGGGCCAGCAGGACGCAGATCTCCAGCCGGGTCATGGACCGCCGGGGGGCGAACTCGGTGTCCGACACCCCCTGCATCAGGCCCAGGCCCCAGGCCATGTCCACGTAGCTGTTGTTCACGTCGGTGAAGGGCGCCTCCCAGCTCATGTACTTGTAATCCTGCTGGACGGCGGTGTAGAGCTGATCCGCCAGGGCGGCAAACTCTTCCCGGGTCGCGTCGGCCTGGTAGTCGACGAAGTTGTCGAAGGGGTCCAGCCCCAGGCTCCGGGCCCGGTCGATGTCCTCCACCGCCCACGCGCTGGCCTTCTGCCGCCAGGGCTCGCTCCACTCATTCATCGACCAGCCGTCGGCCTCCCGGCGCCTGGACTCGCCATCCTCCTCCGCCAGGGCGGGCACTCCCGCGCACAAGGCCAGGGCCAGCAGGCCGGCCGTCAGGCGGACGCCGTCTCTCCTCTTCATGGGTTTCACTCCTCGTTCCAAGTTTTGTTCCGCCCCCGGGGCGCTCCCACCGGGGCGAAGCGTGTGTATCAGGTGCATTCTAACATGTTTTCCGCCTTTGTTCAACTTGTTCCCCACAGAAGAGGCCGAAAGCGGGAGAGGGGTGAAACGCCCCTCTCCCGCTCAGGCTGTCGAAAAAGTCCTTCGGACTTTCCCGACAGCCTTCACAATGCCGTTACTTTTCCGGGGCAAAGCCCCGGGAAAGTCCTCGCTTCGCTCGCCGAACGCCTGCTAACGCAGGCTTTTCGGGGCATTTGATCCCATGCGAGGCGGGCTGCCGCCCCCTCGCGCTCCCCCGCCGCAGACAGGAAGAAATTCCTGGAATACAGGTTTTCCGACAAGCTGAGCGGGAGAGGGGCGAAACGCCCCTCTCCCGCTGGATGGCTCTATGTTGCTCAGACCTTCTTGAAACGGACTTCGCAGATGTCGTCGCCGGCGGCGATGGTCTTGCCCAGGTGGAAGTCGAAGTGAGGGAAGGTGGAGGCGATACCCCGGTCGCCGTCCATGGCGATCTGGCACAGCTCGGCGCACTCCTCGTCGGTGGCGCCCAGCTTCTTCCAGGCCGCCACCAGGGGGCAGTAGTGGAAGTCGATGGCCATCTCCTCGGGGGTGGTGGTCACGTCCATCTGGAAGATGTCCACCACGTTCTGGTTGGCGAACTCGGGGGCGAAGGCGGTGAGGTCGTCGGTCTTGGTGTACTTATTGTCGCCGTGGAAGCAGCCGCAGGCCTTGATGGCGTCATGGGCGAAGGAGTAGTCCAGGCCCCGCTTTTTCGCCTCCTTGATGAGCAGGTACATCCAGCTGGCCCGGTGCTCGATGGCCCCCCGCATGTCCTCAATGTGCTCGCTCTTCTTCTCGGGAACGTTCTTGATCATGATAAATCTCTCCTTTTCATTTTGCGTTGCAATTTATGTGAATTGGTATTGCTTGATTTTTCGGTAGAGGGTCGCCCTGCTGATGCCCAGCAGGCGGGCGATCTCCTCTTTGGAATAGCGCAGGTCCAGCATCTCCCGGATCTTTTCCCGCTCCATCTCCTCCACCGACTGTACCGGGCGGGGGTTGAAGCCGGGCAGGCCCTCCAGGCTCTCGGCGGTGATCTCGCTCCCCGCCAGGCGGACCAGCCGGTCCAGCACTTGGTCCAGCTCGGTCAGGTTCCCCGGCCAGTCGCAGCGGCACAGCCGCTCCATGGCCCGGGGGGACACCGTCAGATCCGGCTTGTGGTAGCGGCCCTTGTAAAAGCGGATGCCGCCCTCCACCATCCGCCGCAGCTGCTCAGGGTCGGACCGGATGGGCGGGATGCGCACGGTGTACTCCGAGACACGGTAGTAGAGCTGCTCCAGAAAGGCCCCGGAGTCGGTCATGGCCTTCAGGTCGGCGGTGGTGGAGCAGATGACCCGCACGTCCACCCGGACCTTGCCGCCCCCCTCGTGGCTGAGGACCCCGTTGCGGAGGAACTCCACCAGCTTTTCCTGGAGGTACCAGGGCAGCAGGTCCACGTTCTGAAAGAACACCGTGCCCCGGTTGGCCAGGTGGAGCTGTCCCAGCTCCCCGAAGATGGCCTCCTCCCGCAGGTCCCGGGCGTAGCCGCAGTCCACAGTGACAAGGCCCAGGCGGCTGCGGTCGGAATAGTTGTGGATGCACCGGGCCAGCAGGTTGGCCCCCGAGCCGGGAGGGCTTTCGATGAGGACGGTCTGGCCCCCCACCGCCAGGCGCTTGGCCTCGTCGGTGACCGAGCGGGGAAAGGTCTGGTCCTCATACCGGCTGAAGGCGGCCTGGTTGTCCGGGCGCACGATCTCGGCGAAGTCGGAGTTGATCTGGGACACCGGCTTGAAGATGAAGAGGGCCCCGGTGCGCTGGCCCCGGATGGTGATGGTGTTGCAGGTGGCCAGACCGTAAAAGGACTCGGCGCCGTTATCCGTAAAGATGAGCTTGTTCTCCACCCGGACCTGGCGGCCCAGGAAGTCGGTGATGACCTTGTGGGGAATAAGCTCATAGAGGGGCTTGCCCACGCAGCTCTTCTCCTGGTGGAAATACTCCAGAAAACGCCTGTTATGGTAGTTGACCACCCCCAGGTTGTCAGTGGAGACGATGGCGTACTCCACCTCGTCCATGAGGATCTCCCGCTCCTGCTTGATCACGTCCAGAGCGGAGTAGTCGTCGCTGTCCTGAAGCTTGCTGGAGAGCAGGGAGGCCATATTCTGGAGAAACTCGATGGAGTTGTTCACGTCCCGGAAAATGGCCGCCACCTTCTGCTGGGGGATGATGAGGGCGATGGCCCCCACCACCGTATCCTTGTAGACGATGGGCACGGCGATGAGCCCCCGCATCTCGCAGGTCTCGTACTCCGGGCAGGCCTGGCATGTGCTGAACTTCCGCCGATCCTCGATGGACACCACCTCCCGGGTGGTCATGCACTGGCCGATGATGGAAACCCGCCGGATCACGTCGTACTGGTCGAAGTAGCGGAAGGTGGAACCCACTACCTTCAGGTTGCTGTCCACGATGAGCACATCCACGTCCAGCATTTTGGAGATGGTGTTCGCAAATTTGGAAAGGGCTCCCTTGATTCTCGCCAGCAGCATGGTTCCTCCTTTGTCAGCCCTCCAGCTTGGAGGCAATACAGTCCATCAAAGTATCCACCTGGTAGTACATGGTCACGGCGCCGGGGTCCAGGTGGCCCACGCCCTTGTTGGCCTGGTAGTAGGCCCGGCCCCGGACGGCCTCCATGTCCATGGTGGACTGGTAGCCCGCCTCGGCGGCCGCCTTGACCTTTTCGCAGGTAGTCTTTTCGTCGGCGCCCTCGGCCAGGCACGCCTTGTAGCACTCCACCACGGGGGCCAGGGTGTCCAGCATGGTCTTGTCGCCGGGGTGGGCCTTGCCCCGGGTCATGATGCCGTTCATCATGGCCTCCAGGATGGCGCACACGTCGGCGCTTTCCAGCGCTTCCTTGCCCTTGACGGTCTTGGCCGCCTCCATGTAGGCGCTGCCGTAGAGAACCCCGCCGCTGCCGCCGATGACGCTCATCATGATCATGCTGATCTTCTTGAAGGCGGAGAAGAGGTCCATGGCCTCCAGCTCCGGGGCGGCCTCCACCAGCTTCTCGAAGCCCATGTTGATGTTGGTCCAGTGGTCGCCGTCGCCGGTGGCGGAGTCCAGCTCGGTGATGTAGTCGCCCTGGGCGTGGATGCGCTCATAGGCCTTTTTGATGTAGTCCACGTAATCCTTGGTGGTCAGTTGAAATCCCATGTTCGCCGCCTCCTTACAGCACTTTCAGGGCCGGGGTGTCCGCGGGGGCGTCCAGCAGGGCCTTGAGCTCGTCGTCCAGCTTCATCAGGGTGAGGGAGCAGCCCGCCATCTCGATGGCGGTCATGTAGTTGCCCACGAAGGTCTTGTAGACCTTGACCCCCGCCTGGTCCAGCAGGGCCTGGACCTCGTTGTTGAGGATGTAGAGCTCGGCCAGGGGGGTACCGCCCAGGCCGTTGACCAGGAGGGCCACCTCGCCGCCGGCGTAGTCGTAGTCGGCCAAAATCTTGTCCAGCAGGATCTTGGCCACCTCAGCGGCGGACTTGACGGTGGTGCGCTCCACGCCGGGCTCGCCGTGGATGCCCATGCCGATCTCGATCTCGTTCTCCCCCAGCTCGAAGCCGGGCTTGCCCACAGCGGGGAGGGTGCAGGGGGTCATGGCCATACCCATAGAGCGGATGTTGGCGATGGCCTTCTCGGCGGCAGCCTTCACCTCCTGGAGGGAGGCGCCTGTCTCGGCCTTGGCCCCCGCGATCTTGTGGACAAAGACGGTGCCCGCGATGCCCCGGCGGCCGGTGGAGTAGGTGGAGTCGGGCACCGCCACGTCGTCCCGGACCACCACGGCCTCCACCTCGATGTCGTCCATCTCGGCCATGTCCTTGGCCATCTCGAAGTTCATGATGTCGCCGGAGTAGTTCTTGATGACCAGCAGCACGCCCTTGCCGCCATTGGCCTCCTCAATTCCCTTGATGATGCGGTCGGGGCTGGGGGAAGAGAACATGTTGCCCGCCACGGCGGCGTCCAGCATGCCCTTGCCCACGTACCCGGCGTGGGCCGGCTCGTGGCCAGAGCCGCCGCCGGAGACCACACCCACCTTGCCAGGGGTCTTTTCCCGGCGGGAGATGACCTCCAGCTCGGGGGTGTATTTCAGCTCGGGGTGGGCCTTCTCCATACCCATCAGGGTCTCGGAGACCACCCTGGACGGGTCGTTGATGATTTTTTTCATAATACCGTTCCTCCTTTTCAGGGGCCTTACATGGCCAGGTAGGCCTTTTTCACCCGGGGGTCGTCGGCCAGCTCGTGGGCGTCCCCCGACATGGTGATGGTGCCCGTCTCCAGCACGTAGGCCCGGCTGGACACCGACAGGGCCATGTTGGCGTTCTGCTCGATGAGCAGGATGGTGGTGCCCTGCTTGTTGATGTCGGTGATGAGGCTGAAGATCATCTGCACGATGTTGGGGGCCAGGCCCAGGGAAGGCTCATCCAGCAGCAGGAGCCGGGGCTCGCTCATCAGCGCCCGGCCGATGGCCAACATCTGCTGCTCGCCGCCGGAGAGGGTGCCCGCCTGCTGGGTGATCCGCTCCTTGAGCCGTGGGAAGAGGTCGTAGACCCGCTGGAAGGAGGCCTCGATGGCCCCCTTGTCCTTCTTGGAGTAGGCCCCCAGGCGGAGGTTCTCCTCCACGGTGAGGGCGGCGAATACCTCCCGGCCCTCGGGGGAGAGGCTCATGCCCTGGTCCACCAGCTTGTAGGCGTGCATATTGGTAATGTCCCTGCCCTGGAAGGTGATCTTTCCCTGGGCGGCGTGGACCAGCCCGGCGATGGTGTTCAGGGTGGTGGACTTGCCCGCGCCATTGGAGCCGATGAGGGAGACGATCTCCCCCTCGTCAATCTCCATGTCGATGCCCTTGAGGGCGTGGATGTTGCCGTAATAGGTGTGCAGCCCCTCGATTTTCAGCATTTCAGGCATCTTTCTTCACCCCTCCCAGGTAGGCCTCGATAACCTGCTCGTTGGAGGCGATCTCCGCAGGCAGGCCCTCGGCGATCTGCTTGCCGTGGTCGATGACGTAGATGCGGTCGGAGATGTTCATGACCACGGACATGTCGTGCTCGATGAGAATGATGGTGTACCCTTTGTCCCGCAGCTCCCGGATGAACCGCAGCAGCTCCTCCGACTCCTGGGGGTTCATGCCCGCCGCCGGCTCGTCCAGGAGGATGATCTTGGCGTCGGTGGCAATGGCCCGGGCGATCTCGATCTTGCGCTGGTCGCCGTAGGCCAGGTTGCGGGCGTAGTTGTTGATCTGGTCCCCCAGGCCGATAGACTCCAGAATGTGGATGGCCTTGACGGTGAGCCGGGCCTCTTCCTCCTTATATTGTGGGGTGCGGAAGAGGGAGGCGAAGAAGTTGTACTTGGTGTGGATATGGGTGCCCACCAGCACGTTTTCAATGACCCGCAGGTTGGGAAAGAGCCGGATGTTCTGGAAGGTGCGGGAGATGCCCGCCTTCACGATCTCCTGGGGGGTGTGGTTGTGGATGGGCTCGCCCTCGAAGAGGATCTCGCCCTTGTCGATCTCATAGACACCGGTGAGCATGTTGAACACGGTGGTCTTGCCCGCGCCGTTGGGGCCGATGATGGAGACGATCTCCCCCTTCTCCACGTGGAAGGTGACGTTGTCCACGGCCACCAGGCCGCCGAAGACCTTGGTAATGCCTTTTACATCAAGAAAAGCCATGTTTCCGCCCCTCCTTTCAACCGTTGGCCGCCGCGGACGGCTCTTTTTCCGCGGCCAGGATGGCCTTGGCGCGTTTGGAAAGCTTGTAGGGCATCTGGGACTTCCAGCCCAGGATGCCCTGGGGGCGGAAGCGCATCATCAGCACCAGCAGCAGGCCGTACACCACGAAGCGGTACTCCATGAGGGAGCGGGAGACCTCGGGGAAGGCGATGAGGAGGGCCGCGCCCAGGAACATGCCCCGCATGGTGCCCATGCCGCCCACGATGACCACCGAGATGATGAGCACGGAGGTGTCGAAGGTGAAGGAGTTGGCGTCGATGAAGCCCACCAGGGGGGCGTAGAAGGCGCCGGCGATGCCGGTGATGAAGGCGGAGACCACAAAGGCCAGCACCTTATAGCGCATGGTGCGGATGCCCATCATGGTGGCGGCCATCTCGTCCTCCTTGATGGCCTGGAAGGCCCGGCCGGTGTTGGAGCGGATGATGGCCATGCTGGCCACCGCCACCAGAAGCACCAGGACCAGCATCATGTAGTAAAGGCCGTTGTTGGCCAGGGTCATTTCCACCCCGAAGAAGGAGGGCTTGGGGATGTTCTTCAGCCCCAGGGTGCCGTTGGTGACGGCGTCCCAGTTGACGATGATCATCTTCACGATCTCGCCGAAGCCCAGGGTGACGATGGTCAGGTAGCTGCCAGACAGCCGCAGGGAGGGAAGGCCCAGCAGCAGGCCCACGAACCCCGTCATGCAGGCCGCGGCCGCCATGGCCGCCAGGAAGGGCACGTTGAGCCGGAGCATCAGCAGGGACGCGGTGTACGCGCCGATGGCGAAGAAGCCCGCGTGGCCCAGGGAGACAAGGCCGGTGTAGCCGGTGAGGATGTTCAGGCCCATGCCCAGCATGGAGTAAATGCCGATCATGATGAAGATGCGCATGAGGTACTGGCTGAAGCCCATAAAGGGCACCGCCACCAGCAGCGCCGCCACCAGGATGCAGGCGGGGAGCTTGTATTTATCGAGGAAGGATTCCATGGCAAAGATGAAGCCCTTTCCCTCGGTCTTTTTCTCATTCATTTTCGTCATAGCCTTACACCTTTGTGATCCCTTTCTTGCCGAAAAGCCCGGTGGGACGGACGATCAGCACCACGATCAGAATGATAAAGGCGACGGAGTCCCGGTAGGTGGAGTTGATGAAGGTGGCCGCCAGGCACTCGGACACACCCACCACCAGGCCGCCCACCACCGCCCCGGGCAGGGAGCCGATGCCGCCCAGCACGGAGGCCGCGAAGGCCTTCAGCCCGGCCATGAAGCCCATGCCGGGATAGACGATCTGATAATAACCGCTGATGAGGCCGCCGGCGATGGCCGCCGAGGCCCCCGCCAGGAAGAAGGTGAAGGAGATGACGAAGTTCACGTTGACGCCCATGAGGTTGGCCGCCCTGGGGTTCTGCTCGGTGGCCCGCATGGCCAGGCCAATCTTGGTCTTGTTGATGACGATGGTCAGCACCGCCAGAAGGATGAGGGAGACCACGCACATCATCAGCTGGGTGGACTGGATCTTAAAGCCCCCGATCTCGATCATGGGCAGGTTGAAGACAGAGGGGAAGGCTTTCTTCTCGCTGCCGAACCAGATCATCAGAAGGTTCTGGATGATGTTGGACACGCCGATGGTGGTGATGAGGGAGGCGATGGGAACGGAGTTCTTTTTCCGCAGAGGCTCGAGGGCGGCCTTGTCGATGAGGATGCCCAAAAGGCCGGTAAAGACCATGCTCAGCAGGATGGCGGGCAGCACACCGATCTGGAACCCCACGAAGAGCAGCGCCGCGTGGGCGCCGAAGGCGTAGACGGAACCATGGGAGAAATTGACGAGGCGCAGGATGCCGAAGACCAGGGAGTAACCCACCGCGATGAGCGCGTAGGCCATGCCCAGGGCCAGGCCGTTCAGAACTTGTTGAACAATAAGCACTTCCGCCACGATTGCGGGCCGTTTCCGCAATACTCCTTTCTTTTGACTTTCACGCGGCGCACAACGGCCGGTCCCGGCGCGCCTGGCGCAGCTTGGCCATCTCCCAGGAAGGCCGGACGCCGGGGCGGCAACTCCGCCCCGGCGTCCGCGCAGCCTGGAGGTCAGCCTTAAGAATAACGGCGTTTGTCGGTCAGGCGTTGATTTAGAAGCTGGCCTCCACAAACTTGCCGTCCTTGACGGTCACTTTCACGAAGGACTTCTGCACATCGCCGATGTCGTTGAAGGTGGTCTCGCCGGTGACGCCCGGATAGTCGATCTTGGCCAGCTCGTCGCGGACGGCGGCGGAGTCGGTGGTGCCGGCGGCCTCGATGGCGGTGAGGAGCATGCCCACGGAGTCGTAGGCCTGGGAGGTCAGGGCGCTGGGGGCGGCGCCGTACTTGGCGGTATAGGCGTCCACGTAGTTCTTGACGGTGGGGTCCTCAGAGCCGGCGAAGAAGATGACGGGGAAGCACACGCCCTCCACGGCGTCGCCGCCCAGCTCCAAAAGCTGCTGGGAGTAGGCGTTGGAGAAGCCCACGATGGCGATGTCGGGGTTGACCTGCTTATACTGCTTGGCCACGGGGGCCAGGGTGGAGTACATGGACACGCAGATCAGCACGTCGGCGCCGGCGGCGTCCAGCTTGGCGATGGCGGGGGAGTAGTCGTCGGAGCCCTCCATGACCTCCTCGTGGGCCACCACCTTGGCGCCGGTGTCGGCCATGCCGTCGATGAGTTCTTTGACGATGGCGGCGGTGTTGGTGCCCCAGTCGGTCTTGATGGAGATGATGCCGATGTTCTTCTTGCCCAGGTCGTTGACGGCGATGTCAAGACCGGCGGCGGCCTCCACGTTGATGACGGTGTTGTTGCGGAAGATGTAGTCGCCGATGCCGGAGTAGTCGGGGTGGGAGGAGGACGGGGAGATCTCGATGATCTTGTTCTCCTGGTACACGGGGGCGGCGGTCATGCACACGCCGGAGGCGAAGTGGCCGATGACGCCGGCGATGTCGCCCTCGGAGACGATCTTCTGGGCGATGGAGGCGGCCTCCTCGGAGGAGTTCTTGTCGTCGTACTGGACGATCTCAATGGGGCGGCCCAGAACGCCGCCCTTGGCGTTCCACTCGTCGGCCATCATGGTGGCGGCGTTGTAGAAGCCCTGGCCGTACTCGGCGTTGTCGCCGGTCATGGGGGCGGCCACGGCGATCTTGACGGCCTCTCCGCTGGCGGCGGGGCCCTGGGTCTCGGCGGAGGCGCTGTTCTCGGGGGCCTTGCTCTCGACGGGCTTGTCGTTTCCGCCGCAGCCGGCGAGGAGGGAGAAGGTGAGAGACGCGGACAGGAGGATACCAAGAGTGCGTTTCCAATTCATTTTCATTGTCTGCTTCGGCCGCCTGGGTCTTTGCGGCGGCCATTCTCCTTTCTTGATCCAAATTTTTTGTGGCGCGTTTCTTAAGGCTGCTTATCAATCAGGCATGGACGGCGCCATGCCGGAGTGAACCAATGGGGTCTCAGCCGGAGACCATGATCTTCAAGATCTCGGTGTCGGTCTGGCGCATGCCCTCCCGGGCAAGCTGGCCCACGCTCTCCACCGTGGCCTCCACCCCGTCCTTGATGATGCCCTCGCCGGGGCGGAAGCAGCGGCCCTGCATGGCCATGCTCACGGCCAGGATGGCGGCGTCCACGCTGGAGGCGATCTTGGCCGCGCAGGAGGGCTTGGCGCCGTCGCAGACGATGCCGGAGACGTTGCCCAGGGTGTTGACGATGACCTTCTCGATCTCCGCCTCCCCCCCGCCGTAGAGCCAGCAGATGCCGGCCCCCGCGCCGGTGGCGGCGCTGACGGCCCCGCAGTAGGCGGAGAGCTTGCCGATCTTGGATTTCTGGTGGATGGCGGTCAGGTTGCTGACGCACAGGGCCCGGTAGAGCTTTTCCCGGCCGGCCCCCAGCTCCTTGGCGTACTCGATGACGGGCAGGGAGACCGTCATGCCCTGGTTGCCGCTGCCGGAGTTGATGACCACGGGCAGCTCGCAGCCGCTCATCCGGGCGTCGCTCCCCGCCGCGGCGGCGGCACGGGCCCGGACCTTCACGTCGTCGCCGTAGAGACTTAAAAGGGTGGGGCCCACCTGGGCGCCGTAGCCCTCGGTGAGGCCGGCGGCGGAGATGGCGGTGTTGTACTCGATCTGGCGGTCCAGCAGCTCCCTCACGTCCTCGATCTTCACCTCGTCGGCAAATTGGAGGATGCTGGCGATGGTCAGGCAGCTTCGGTCGGCCCCCTCGCCCTCCGCCTCTTCCTCGGTGTGGGGCACATCCACCAGGGCCGCGCCGTCCTTCTCCACCCGCACCACGTTGGCGTGGGCGTGGATGATCTCCACCATGGAGCTGTGCTCCCCGGCCCACATGCGGATGATGATGTGGAGCTTGGCGGGGGTGTCGAGCAGCTTTTCCTCGCACAAACCCTGGGCCAGCAGGCGGCGGACCTCCTCCACGTCGGCCGGCTTCACGGTGGAGAGGACCTCCAGCTCCCGGTCGGGGGCGCCCCCCACCGCCCCCAGGACGGCGGCGGCCCGGATGCCCCGCAGGTCGCCCGTGGTGGGGACGATGACCCCCTTCACGTTCTTGATGATGTTGCCGCTGCACTCGGCGGCCATCCGCTCGGGGAAGCAGCCCAGAGCCTCCCGGGCCCTGGCGGCGGCGTAGGCCACCGCGATGGGCTCGGTGCACCCCAGGGCGGGGACGAGCTCTTCCTTGAGAATGGCGACGCAGTTTTGGTAAACTTTCTGGTCCATTTTAGTCAATACTCCCTATCTCACCGTGGAATTTCGTCTCATTTTGAGACGTCCTATTCTCTTTACACGACGGATTATACATTTTTTTCGACGGTCTTCAAGTCAACTTGACTATTTCTAGCAGTTTATACAGAGGGAAAGGAGGCAGAATTTACAAATTGACCAATAGGTTTAGAAAAAACAGTTCATTTTGAGACACCTTGTGCAACTTGCCGGTACCGCTTGCAAACCGGGCCGTCTTGTCTTATAATGGGGGCACTTTTCCCGGCCGGAGAGGTCCTGTCCAAGCTGTCACCAATGATATATGCGCCGTCTTCTCCGGGCATGTCTCAAATCGAAAAGAAGGCGCGCATCCCACCTCGCCGCGGGATACGCGCCTTCGCATTTCTTGGAAAAAGAATACAAGTTTTTTGACCCGGCGTCAACGGGATTCTCATATTGACACAGGATCTTACGCCGTTCAAACGAGAGGGAGAGATCGATCCATGGCTCAAACCGATATGTCCCGGCAGCTGGCCCAGGCGCCGGTGCCCCGGCTGCTGCTGCGGCTGTCCCTGCCCGCCATCGCCGCCCAGCTGGTGAACGCCCTGTACTCCATCGTGGACCGGGTGTTCATCGGCAACATGCCCGGGGTGGGGGCGGACGCCCTGACGGGCCTGGGCTTCACCATGCCGGTCATCATGATCATCTCCGCCTTCAGCATGCTCATCGGCATGGGGGGCTCCCCCCTGCTGTCTATCCGCCTGGGGGAGGGGGACAAGGCCGCCGCCGCCCGGCTCCAGGGCTGCTCCTTCACCCTGCTGCTGGCCATCGGCACGGTGCTGACGGGGCTGTTCTGGTTTCTCCGGGTGCCCATCCTCACCCTCTTCGGGGCGGAGGCCAACACCCTGCCCTACGCCGCCGACTACCTGGGGGTCTATGTGCTGGGCTCGGTGTTCGTCATGATTTCCCTGGGGATGAACGCCTTCCTGAACGCCCAGGGCCGCACCGGCGTGGGCACGGTGACGGTGGTGCTGGGGGCGGCGGTGAACCTGATTTTGGACCCCATTTTCATCTATGTCCTGGACCTGGGCATCGCCGGGGCCGCCCTGGCCACCCTCATCTCCCAGGCTTTGTCCGCCCTGTGGGTCCTGTGGTTCCTCTTCTTCTCCAAGCGGCTGATGGTCCGCCTGCGGCCAGCCGACCTCCACGTTTCCTGGACCACCACGGCGGAGATCTGCAAGCTGGGGGTATCCACCTTCATCTTCGAGATCAACGAGAGCGTCGTCCAGATCGTTATCAACCTCCTGCTGCGCCGGTGGGGCGGCTCCACCGCCGTCAGCGACCTCTACATCGGCTCCATGACCATCATCAACAGCCTGCTGGCCGTCTTTTTCATGCCACTCAAGGGCATCGTCCGGGGGGCCCAGCCCATCATCGGCTACTGCTGCGGCGCCCGGGATTACCCGCGGCTGCGGGAGACGGTGCGGTGGGCCCGGGTCTTTTCCATCACCTGCGCCACGCTGATGTGGGCCTGCTTTGAACTTTTCCCCGGCCCCCTGTGCGCCATCTTCAACGACGACCCGGCCCTGACGGACCTCTCCGCCCGGCTCACCCGGCTTTTCTTCTGTACCATCTTCCTGCTGGGGCTCCAGATGGTGAACCAGCACTCCTTCATCGCCATGGGTAACGCCAAGCTCTCCTTCTTCTTCGGCATCCTCCGCAAGATCCTCCTGCTGCTCCCCCTGGCCTTCCTCCTCCCCCTCTTTCTGGGGGTGGACGGGGTCATCCTGGCCGAGCCTGTGGCCAACGTGTTCACCGTCATCATCACCCAGATCGTTTTCACCCGCTATCTGGAACAGCTCCGCCGGGAGTTCACGGCTCCTCATCCAGGAGAAACCGCTTCGCCCCGTACCTAAGGCACCGCCGCAGCCGGGCCTCCCCCCGCTTGATGGTGCGGGAGACGGTGGACTTGTCCACCCCCATCCGGGAGCCGATCTGGTTCATGTTCAGCCCCTCGCCGTAGTAGAGGAGCAGGTAATTGCGCTGCTTTTCCGTGATGTCCTCGTGGAGGGCCCGCCACAGGGCCAGCTTCACCCGGCTCAGCTCCTCGCTGTTGGTGTTCTCCTCCGACAGCATCCGGGCATACCGGGCCATATCGGCGGCGTAGAGGCCGCCTCTCCTATATCGTGTACCGCTCATTTCTCCGGTACCCCCTCTCGTAATATCGCTCGCAGATCACCGCCACGTCCCGCACGTCCCGGCGCATGGCCTCCAGGACCCGCAGCCGCTCCGCCTTCAAAAGCCGCTCCTCCGCGTCCCGCGCCGGCAGCTCCTCCACCAGCTGGATGCGGTGGCGCAGGGCGTCGGCCTGGTCGCGGTAGCTCACCGCCAACTCCGCCAATGTCATGCCTGTTCTCCATCCTCCTTGCCTGTCTCCTCCGCCCGGCAGGCCGGGCACAGGGGCCCCACCCCTTGGTAGATCTCCCCCCGGCACCGGCGGCACCAGGCCGTAGGCGCGTCCCTCTGGGGGTCCCGCAGCGGGGGTTTGACGCCTCTTTTTTCCGTCCCGCTCCCTCTTTTCAAAAACGTACAACTTTTTCTTGACAACCTCCCAAGTATCTGCTAAAATGACATTCGCTGTTGGATGATCCGCTGGTGTAGCTCAGTTGGTAGAGCAGCTGATTTGTAATCAGCAGGTCGGGGGTTCAAGTCCGTCCACCAGCTCCAGCGTCGGGACAAGCTGCGTATCCTTCGCAATCGGCCTTGGCCGGTTGCTCACTCGCTCCGCTGTCCCTCCTCTCCCCAAAAAGCCGCTTCGCGGCTTTCCGGGGGCCCCATTTAAGGGCTCTCCGGGCCCCGGGTTAAAAGGCCGTGGGGCGCACAACTGAATATGGAGGAGTTCCAGAGTGGCCAAATGGGGCAGACTGTAAATCTGTTGCGTATCGCTTCGGTGGTTCGAATCCACCCTCCTCCACCACAAGGGAAATCCCCTGTACCGCAATCGGTACAGGGGATTTTTTATGTGGTTTATAACAAGCAACAGCAAATTATATTTTAAGATTCCAATCAAAAAATTTGGGTATGTATTTGGGTATAAGGCCGGTTGCCGTGGGCCTCCTTGACAGGTCATCCAGGACCAACGAAAGGAGGTTTGATAATAATGTGTATCACCTATTTTTTATTCCAACGAAAAAAATACGCCCCGGAGATCGGCGCATACCACAGCTGTGACCTTGTGGCATACCGGGAGCTTTATCGCCCACCGGTGGCTGTTCTCCGGGACGTGACGCCAGACGGCAATCTAGCGCTTCGCATGGTCCAAGCGTTCAACAAGCATCAGCTCTCGCCCATCCACCTGAAGGACGCTGTATTGGACATGCTGGAGTAGTTTTCGCATCTAAAACAAGTTTATACAAGCCGGGCGGGGGTTACAGGCCTCCGCCCGGTTTTTACCATACGACGTACTCAAGTTGAGCCATGTTGCCTTGACCGCTTTTATAACGAGAAGACGGAATTTGGCAGACGGTGCTCACTGTTACTGAACCGGATTGTAAGTCATCAAAGAGTTTACCGAAGCTGTCTCGGTGACAGTAGATGTACCAGCCGTCAGTATAGGAACCGTTTACTGGTGCGACACGCATACAGAAATAAGTGCTTTCAATGCTAGAACTGAATCCGTAGTTATAATAGTCGGAAAGTGTTGCCGTACCGACAAGAGAAAACTTGTTGCCTACATTATTGCTCATGTTGTACTGAACGTCGCTGGCGGTCAAAGTGACGTTGTTGTCTTTGATATAATTATCAAATTTTGAGGTTGTGATACCGTCAACGCCCTTATTCTTTAAATCGGATAGCTTTGTCGAAACGCCAGCGGGAGGATCTTTTCGATAGTCAAACAACAGGCCGTTTGAAAGGTCGTTGGAACTCCAAATAAAGACCAAATCTTCTTCAACCACGTAATTAATGCTGAAGTGAGAAACTACTTCCTCCCGGCCATCAAACGCACTTTTGGTAGCGCCAGCAAAGTCAGCCGCACACGTACCAAAGTCAGCTATATTAAAAGGTTCGCCGAAGGAAACGGAAATATCCATACCGTCTTCCATTTCGCTTACTAGTACATATTTCAACCCGTCATCTTCGGTCCAGTCAACCTGGGAGAGAATAGCTTCTTTGATTTCTTTGGTCGCATCGGGTGATTGTTGCGCACTAGGCTGGCATCCCGTAAGAACCCCAATAAGGCAAAGCATTGTCCCGGCGCAGAGCAATGTATTTTTCCTCATACAATCCCTCCTTTCAGATAATGGTAGCCCACTAGAAGGGGCGAATTATGGGGAAACCTGTTGCTTTTTATATATTAGCATACTTCCATAAGTATATGAATGGACGCAATAAACAAAAATATACTTATGGAATTATACAATACTTCCATAAGTATAAGTATAATTGCCATACCGAAGGTGGGGTGTGGTAATGGCCTATTCTGAAGCTCAAAAAGAAGCTACGGCTAGGTACAATAAAAAGGCATACGACCGCATCGATTTGATTGTACCAAAGGGGAAGCGTCAAGCCATAGCTGATTATGCTAAAAGCAAAGGTGTAAGCACTAATAAATTTATAAATGAAGCTATTGACAGAGCAATGAAAGAAAAAGAGGATGGTCTGTGACAAAGCAACCTCTTTTAAGACTTGATAAGTTGCCCGCAACCCTGTTTTAGCGGACAAGGAAAACAACACATCTAAACAAATGTCCCCCACCGCCCAGAAGACGTCCCAGGCGGTGGGGGCTATTTTATTGCGCTTCCTCTCTGGCCAGCTCCGGCGGCGTCTCTCTCAAGATGTCCAAAGCGCTGTTGGTGTCCTTCACCCACGCCTCCAGCTGATCCCGCCGCAGCACTACCGGCATCCGGTCGTGGATCTCCCGCACCGATGGATTAGCGGCGGTGGTGAGGATCACGCATTTGCGCTCCCCGGCGTACTCGTTCCACAGCCCCGCCAGATAGAGGGCGCCGCTTCCAGGCAGGTTGAACAGGTATTTCGTTTTCTGTCCCGCCTCGTTCGGCCCCCACTCGTAAAACCCCGTCGTAGGGAATACGCACCGCCGCTCATAGAGGCTCTTTCGGAACATGGGCCTGTCCCCCGCTGTCTCGCTCCGGGCGTTGATGATGCTCCCCGGCTTACTGCCGAATCGGGGATACCCCCAGGACATCACCTCCGGCGCCAGCTCCGCCCCAGCCTCCATCAGCACCGGCACGTCGTTGGTCGGGAAGATCTCCCCCGTTTTGAACCGCCCTTGGATCTCCCGCAGCAACTTTTCGATCTCCGCGTTCTCCTCCGGGGCCAAACTGTACCGTCCACACATCCCTATCACCTCGCCCATAGTCTGCCACAAAACTACCAGAACTTACTCGTAGATATTTACCCACTCACCGCCATATACTTTTACTAGAACATTTGTATTGGTGGTGAGCTTGTGGAGCGGACGATCCTGCACGTGGACATGAATAATTTTTACGCCTCTGTGGAGTGCCTGGACAACCCCGCTCTCCGGGGCAAGCCGGTGGCCGTCTGCGGCGACCCTGCCGCCCGCCACGGCATCGTCCTGGCCAAGAGCTACGAGGCCAAGGCATACGGCGTCACCACAGGCCAGCCCATCTGGCAGGCCAAGCAGAGATGCCCGGACCTGCTGGTGGTTCCGCCCCACTATGACCGCTACCTGGAGGTTTCGGCGGCCGCGCGGGAACTCTATATTTCCTACACCGACCGGGTGGAGCCCTTTGGCTTGGACGAGTGCTGGCTGGACGTGACCGGCAGCCAACAGCTTTTCGGCCCCGGCCCGGTGATTGCCGACGACATCCGGGGACGGGTGCGGCTGGAGCTGGGGCTTACCGTCTCTGTTGGTGTCTCCTTCAACAAGGTTTTTGCAAAGCTGGGCAGCGACCTGAAAAAGCCGGACGCCACCACCGTCATCACCCAGGACAATTATCGGGATCTAGCCTGGCGTCAGCCGGTGAGCGACCTGCTGTATGTAGGCCCCGCCACCACCGCCAAGCTGGCCCGGTATGGCATCAAGACCATCGGCGACCTGGCCAGGATGAACGTGCACGGGCTTCACAGCCTATTTGGAAAAGTCGGGGTTATGCTCTGGCAGTTCGCCAACGGCCAGGACAACTCCGGAGTTGCCACATACACCGCCCTCCCCCTCATCAAGACTGTGGGCAACTCTACCACGGCCCCCAGGGACCTTGTGACCGATGAGGACGTGAAGATCACCCTCTACGCCCTCTGCGATTCTGTAGCCGCACGCCTCCGGGAGCAGAACGCCATGTGCTCCACCGTCCAGATTGGTATCCGGGACACCAGCCTTCTCTGGTATGAGCGGCAATCCAAGCTGACCTACCCCGCCCAAAACTCCACAGACATTTTTAACGCCGCTTTTGACCTCTTCCAGGAGAATCGCCCACGCAACCCGGTAAGAAGCCTGTCCGTCCGGGCCTGCGGCCTCTCCCCCGCCGGCCCCGTCCAGCTCTCCCTGCTCCCAGACGAGCAGAGGAGCCAGCGCCTTACCGACTTGGAGCGCACCATGGACAAGATTCGAGAGAAATACGGCAGGAACGCTGTTCGTCGGGCCGTCTCCTTGGTGGACCCGGCTCTGGACCTGGATGCTGAGGCCGAACATATTATTCACCCCATCGGGTTCTTAGGGACACTTAATTAGTTTGATCTCCTTGCTTTGTTTTCGCAAATTCAATACTACGCCCCTTTCCACCTTCCCCTCGTGCCAATTTATTTAGATCATCTGGGCCAAGCACTCTAATAAGATTTTCTATTTGCTTAGCATTAGCAATTTGATCGTGATAATATATGCGTGTTTTTGTCCTAGGGGCCAATAACAGTTTCCGCAAAACGTCACCATCTGTAACATCTAGAGAATGTCCATAGATAATTAGTTCTCTATCTTCGTCTCGTTCAAACCATTTCACATAATTATAATCCGTTTGATTAAATATCCGTTGATAATACTTTTTGAAAGCAACTAAGTCCAAATCTTTTCTTTGTTCTTCTTCAGAGAGATAGTCGTCTATCCCAAGGACCATTGTATTTCCTTGGACACGTCTCTCTTGATCTGCTTTACCATGTATATAACAGAAGTCCGTGGGCTCTTTATTATAAAGCCGACTAATGGGCCCTTTATTATACAGCCGACTATATGTATCAGTATAGTTAAAACTTAAAACTTTATCTATCCGCTTTTCATCATGTAAAAAATCTTCTTTAATCGTATCAATTTTACAGGCATACACGTCCATACAAATACAAAGATACAGTTCCAAACAACGAGTAAAATTTTTTAGCTCTTTATATAAAGCTTCTATTATCATTCGATAACATTCGTCTCCTGTTATGTGAATAGGGACCTCTACTTTAAGACCACTATCATTTAAAATCTTATATTTCAAAACAGATGAATCACTCGGTTTATTCAACTTCATTAGTGCCATTTTTATTTCTGTTTCAAAATCAATCCAGCCTTTACCAATTTTTTTCTGAATTAAAAAATATTCCAACCAAACATTATTTTTGACCAATTCTTTCAGTTCTACTAGACGAGAGTCATCAAGAATTTGCCCGCATTGCTTTTTAAGGTACTCTTTTATTTCCAGCTTTAAAAGTTTGCTATTTTTATTTATTGCTTCAAAGTAAAATTCTTTATTATCATTTAAAATTCCTGTTACTGACTGAAGTGCTCGCAAAAAATTTAAGCAATCAGTGTAAGTAGTAGGAAGCCCATGTGCTAAATCAAAACCATTTCCAACCACTAAAACCCTCATAATAACACCTCCATATTAGCGACTTTACAGCCCAACGCAAAATTTGTCAATATTTAGGAACACACAGCAATAAAAAAAGCCCCACCCAGGAACTCAATCCGGGGTGGGGCGCTCTTTTTATACCTTGTGCTCGATCATGGTGATCCTGGTCTCGTGGTCGTTGAGCTTGCCGTCCTGCTCATCGTTGTGCTCCCAAATCCGCCGGTGGGCCTCGGTGTTGTGGGTGGTCATGGTCTCAACGTCCCCCTGCACCCGCTCCACCACCACAGTGAGCTTGGTAATACTCTTAGTCAGGGAAACGATGGGCTTGACCAAGGCTGCAAGGAGCCCCACCAAGGCAATCAGGACAGTTACGACAGTCCACTCCATCATCACCCCTCCTTCCGGGTGAAGAAGTAGGTGATGATGGCTCCATAGCTGGTGCAGAACAGCGCCAGCGCTTCCTGGGGCGGCTGGTACGGGCCGAACAGCAGGGCCAGCATCCCGGCAGTCAGGCCAAGGGTAACAAGGCTCTTGACCTCGAAGAGCCGCAAGAGACGGTCAACGATCTTTTCCTTCATCTATGTATCCCCCTTCTCAATTCACAGCGGGCTTGTCCAGCAGCCCCGCCCGGTCCATCCAAACCAACGCCTGGAGATTGGCTTCCCACACCCCCGCAGCCCCGGTGTCGTCCATCTTAATGTAGCCGTTGTTGATGGCCTTCGTGGCTGCCGCTCTGGCCCACTCCGGCATCTCGGCCACATACTGGTACAACTTCATACCGTCCTCACTTTCCGGCTCTGTGAGCCTTGCTTTGAACTCCTCCCACGCCGCCGGATCGTTGACGTAGGGCGCCGGGCAGATCTTCCCTGTCACGTCGTAGTGCCGGACCACGTGGTCCACGTCGATCCCATAGCGGGCCATAATGTCCCGGGCCAGCTCCACCGTGGCGTCCACAGTCTCGTCGTCAAAGTACCATGTCCCGTCCGCCCTCCGGCGGCAGCACATCTCGATGCCGATGGAGTTGGCATTGCGGCACTCCGGATGCCTGTACCTGCCGTCTGTTCGCCCGCAGTGGGAGGCCACACAGTCCTCGGCCACGCTGGCCCAGATCTCAGCCTCGGGGGCATGTCCCACGAAGTAATGGGCAGATGCCCCGATCCCAGGCGTGGTCCCGTAATAGTAGGCGTTCTGCTCTGCATCTCCCAGCGCCCCCACGTAGTGGATCACCAGATATTTGACCCCCTGTACTCTCTTGCCTTGGTAGTTGCGTGGATGGCATGGCCAGTCCCTATGTACGGTCATCGCAGGACACCTCCGTTACAAACGCCGGATACCCGGCCGCCCTGAGTTTATCCCGGTATGCCTCGGCGTTGCTCTTCATCCCGAAGGCCCCCACCTGCACCCGCCAGAGTGGATTGGGCGGCTCCAGCCAGATCAGCAGCAGCGTATGGACCACCAGCTTCCCGCCCAGGATGTACTTGCCGCCCATGTAGCAGTTGCACGAACTCCCGCTGTCCAGTTCCAGGGCCGTCTCACAGCCCTCGGCCAGCATCAGCTCCCGGCACTTTTCCGGCGTCATGGCGTCCGCCGACCCGTCACCGGTACACAGTACCGTCAGCCCGCCCTGGCCCAGGCCGATGGCGGAGCGTCCACGCACCCCGCCGATGGCCCGCTTATCATAGTCCAGCTTCGCTTCCGGCCCATCCCAGGGATTGACCAGATCCAGGCAGGAGAGATAATTGCGGGCCTCCCCGTCGGGGAGCTGGGCCATGCGGATATCCGGCCCCTTGTCCCACGCGTACCCCCAGGCCCCCCACTTCTCGCTGGCGATCACCGTCCCATCCGCCTTGACGTGCCCCTCCGCCCGCCAGAGCCCGTTGAAGTAGGCGGCGTTGATGGCCATGTCCGGGGCCTCCCTCGCCACGATCTCCGGCAGGGACAGCTTTCCCGTGTTGACAAACAGCTTGATCTCCCGAACCCGCTCCAGCGGCACGGTCTTACACAGCTTACTCATGCCCACCCTCCCCCACGATCTCGTCGGCCTCCGCCCGGGTCAGCCGCCCAGCCTCCACCAGGGCGTCCAGCCGGGCCTTGTCCCACAGACGTGGATAGTATTTCTTCGCCATCTCGTACACGCTCACAACGCCACACCTCCCATCGCCGCCAGAAAGTCCACGTCGGCCCGGAGGCGCTCTGTCTCCGTGGGTTCCGGCGCGGGAGGCTGGGGCCGTTCGGTGGGCGTGATCCCCACCAGCTTGCCCTCCTCCAGGGTGAGCTCACAGTAGCCTCCACAGTCCCACACAGCCTGAGTCAGCTCCCCGGGCACTTCCACCCATCCCTCCAGCCAACACTCCGTACGGTGGCTCTGGCTCTGGATACCGTGACCGCCATCCGCGCGCGGCTCAAGTTCGATAATTGTCAGCAATTTTCATACCTCTCCCTCTTCGCCAAATTCTTCACCGAATGGTATGGGGTCTTGACACCAGCTTGGTCCAACAGGTTGGCCGCTCCGAACCGCAGACACCGGCGAAGGTGGGCCTCCCCCCTCTTGATGGTGCGGGAGACGGTGGATTTGTCCACACCTACCCGCTCCCCTATCTGGCTCATGTTCAGCCCCTCCGCATAGTAGAGCTGGATATACTCCCTCTGTTTGCCGGTCAGTTCCTGCCGAATTGCAATCAGAACGTTTTCCCTCAAAGTTTTCATAGTGTCGGCATTCGTATTTTCTTCGGACAGCGCCCGGGCATAGACCGCCATATCGGCGGCATAGAGCCCGCCGCGCCGGTATCTTGTGCCGCTCATTTTCGGCACCTCCTATTGAAATAAGTCTCCAGCCGCCGGAGGCCTCGATTCAAAGATCGGCAAACAGTGGACTTATTCACCCTATACCTTTTGGCGGCATCGACTTCCGTCAGGCCTTCTCCGCAGCAGGCAAAAAGGTATTCACGCTGACGCGGGGTCACATCCTCCGACAACGCCTGCCGCATGGCCCTCACCATCCAACTTCCATCCTTGTCAGAAACCCATACAGTATGGATCAGGGCCACAATATCAGAGCATGTAGCGCTCATTTCGGCAGTACCCCCTCTCATAATACCGCTCACAGATCACCGCCACATCCCGCACGTCCCGGCGCATGGCCTCCAAGAGGCGGAGCCGCTCTTCCTTCTGCACTTTCTCCTCATCTGTCCGGGCAGGCAGTTCCTTCACTATTTGGATTCGGTGCCGGATGGCATCCGCGGCCGTCCGGTAGCTCTCAGCCATATCCATCATTTTCACATCAAAGAACCTCCTCAACCGCTGAATGAAATTTCACCGGCATAAGCAGTCTCCGCCCAAAGCGTAATATTGCCGGTAGTGGAATCATAGCTCACGTCGGTACACTTGGCGCCCCAGGTGTTGGTCTTAAGTATCCCGCCCACATTGTGCTTCAGGGTGTAGCAAAACCGTTCCGTTTGACGGCCATGTTGTGTTTTTGGAATGATAAGCGTGCTGCCCAGCTCCCCGGCAGTCCAATCCGCCGCTGTAAAGGTCACTGTGGCCCCCTTAGCGGCTCCTAGCGAGCCGTTGAAGATAGACATGAGGCTTGGGTTTGCCTCCACCATGGACCGCTGCTCCGCCGTCATGGGGAAGCCAAGCGTGTACAGCCACAGGACATAGGGCAGGTTGTCCGCGGAGGGAGGGTAATAAGCTGGCTGGCCCATAAAGGCCAGAAAGGTGCGGGTGTCGGTCACCACCGCCTCGTACCCGCCCACAACTGGGGTGATGGCTACGCTGGCCAGCTCCAGGTCATAAATGTCCTCTGTCTGGATCAGCTCCTGGACCGCTACCAGCTCAAAGGCCCGCACATCGGCGGTCTTATTCATCCGGGCGGAAATCTTGCAGTCCTGTGTAATAGTGATGGTCTCGTTTCCGTCAAACTGGCACATGCGCCCTCTGACGTAGACATTTCCGGCACAGATCCGCAAGGTGTTCCCTTCCTGGACTACCACCTTGCAGGCGTCAGCATGTGTCCCCGCCATCACTCCGGCCGCCGAAAAAAACGGAGCGAAAAAGCTGGCGTGGTCGTCAGCGTCGTATTCCCGGTCGTACCCCGTGGGGTGCGTCGACAGGTCGGTTGTAGGCTCCGCATTGAAAAAATAGCTGCGCATTGTCTCAGCTCCCCTTCCTGATCTGCCGCTGAAGTCGTCCAAAAACGGTCAGCGGCGCTTTGCCAAAGGTTGCCGTCAGCGTGATGCCGCTGGCGGAGTATTGGGTTTCCATTTCGGTCAGACGGGCGTCCATGGTGACACCCCACGCAGCGTTCCGCACCGTCACCAGATCCCCGACCTCATAGTCCTCCCGGTATTTGTACCTGCCTCCCGGCGGGACTTCGCATGTAAAGCTCTCCGCGGGGCGATAGTTTTCCGCCTCGATGAGGGCCAGCCGTTTAAGTTCGTTGTACTCATCCCCCGCGGCGGGCGTATCCACCGAGAGCTCCATGTGAACTTCCCTGCGGCGGATTCCAGCCGGCTCGTCCTCTCCGTCCCGGACATAGGTCACGGTCAACGCCTCATCCTCAAATTCCGCCCCGCCCATTGTCACATAAAACAAATTACGGGCATCGCTTGTATTGTGAGCGTAAGCCTGGGCGAGAGCTGTCTTTCGAGCCACGTCGAAAACTACCCTCGTCCGGGCGCTCTGTCCACCGGTATGATTCTCTCCTGGGACCACATCAAACACCAGCTTGTGCCGGGTCAGATCTGGAACGATGTCGTAGCCCAGCCCAGACGCCTCTCCCAGAGCAGATAGAACTGTATCCAAAGGCTCATGCCGGCACATATACTTGTCATCCGCCAGCCCTCGGCCTTGGTCGGTGGCAATCTCCAGGCCAAAGACTACCCTGGCCGGCTGGTCAGCGTTGCTCATATTACCGGCAACAAAGTGTTTGATGACGGTCTCTGTGCTTCCCGTGGCGGTATCGTACCCTTGGGCACCGGACACCGCCGTACTTCCAGGCGGGATAGTAATGCGATCCGCTGTCAGCCCCTTGAGCTGACGGCCAGAGACCGTCAGAATGTCTCCCGCCGTCTCGGCCTTGTAACCCACATCGTCGACAATTCCCCAAAAGGCCCCATCCACAAGGAGGACGCGCCCTTCCAGCAGCTCTTGCGCATGCCGGGCTCCGGTGGGTACCTCCACGGTGAAATAACCAGGTATGTAGTGCCGCTCAACAAGCCGGATAGATGAAGCCCCTGTCACCAACCCCCGGCTGACAAAGAATGGGGCCTCCTCCGTTGGTAGGTCATAGATACGGATGATAACAGCCATTTTTCAAACCCCCAAACTGGGCAGCCGATAGTGAACAAACGCCCTAGGGGTGTCCTCAGGCACATCATTATAGATGGCAACCTGGTTTCCTCCCGGCTCCAGCCCCCATGGTTCGCTGTCCAAGCTCATCCAGTGGGATACATCCTCACGTTGGACATATTCACCATCTGCGCCCCTGGTCCACAGATAGGCGGTGATGTCCGCTAGGTCTACCATCAGTTTTTGGTCTGCCGCGATGGAATGCTCAATCTTGACTGCCTTTCCCGTCGTGAGGTTGGTCAGCGTCACGTACTGGCCCGTGGTGTAGATCTCCAGGGTCGGGTAAATCCGCTCGGTGGTGGGGTTGTCCACCCTGGCAAATCGGTTGTACGCCCCCATAGGCCCTCGCACCGGCGCCCAAGGGAAATGAAACAGTTTGAGGTTGACCCCCAGACTGATGATGTACTCGTTGGCGCTCTGCCAGTAGGGGCTATCCGCCACAAAGTCGATGTCTATGGTAGAGTACGTCCCAACCTGGCCAGAAATGGTAGGCGTTGCAATGGGGCGGCAGCGGATCTGCACAGGGCCGTCTTCCCGGTAATAGATCAGCGTCCCCCACCGGTTCGGGGCAAACGCCTGGCACAGGAGCGCCCGCTGGCGGTCATACTCGGCCGGGGCCGGATTAGTCTTGCTCCCCTTGATCCACATGCCTCCCGCCAGGTTGATGCTGGGAGCATCCAGGGAGGCGTGATAAGAGGTCTGCCCATCCTGCCTGGGCGCTCGGCTAACTTCCGCCGTGGCCCCCAGCGTAGAGGTCAGTGAGGTGTAATAATATGGCCCTGCTCGGTCAAACACGATAGTCTGGCCGTTATCAGCCTGCCACGCCACAGATCGCATATCCTCACTCCTCTATCTGGACAGTTTGTCCAGGGTTTTTTGCACTGCTGCTGAGATTTGCCCGGAAGTCAGACTGGACGCCTCATTGATGGTGACATTTGCCGCGGCGTTGCGCGTAATATTGGTGGTGGTTTGAGTAACCGCCCTGGTCACGGTGTCGGCCACAGCTCCCACCGCTCTGGCCATACTGTCTGCGGCAGACTTTGCCGCCGAGGCGTAAGGCGTGTATCCATCCTCACCTTTGTGCCGTTGGTCGTTGTTATACATATCCTGCGCCACACCCAAATCCACGTCATGGGCCCTGGCAATGGCTCGTACCTCGTCAGAGTAGGTTTTCCCGCCCCCGCCGGATGAGCTCTCCCCCTTGGAGGCGTACTTAGATTCCAAGCGGCTTACCGCCGCCTGATACTCTGCTTCCAGGCGTTTGAGGGTCGCCTGGTATTCCGCCTCCAGTTGAGCCACCTTTGCGTTATAATTGCTCTCGGCCTCGGTAAGGGCCTTGTCCGCAGCGTCCTCCGCTGCGGAAATTTGCTCTCGAACGGCATCCTTCTCCGCCTCTTTCTCCCTGTAAAAGGCAGTGTCTTCTTTGTCTCGGATGGCTTCTTCCAAGGCTTCCTGAAGGCGGAGCACCTCTTTTTCCCACTGTGCCCGGTCTTCGTTCGTCCGGGCAAATTCCAGCTGGGCCTTGGCTGCTGTAAGCCGTTTTTGAGCAGCGGCGATGACAGCGTCCTGGTCCTCGTCTTCGCGTAGCTCCTTTCTGGCCTGGATCTCGGCATCGATGCCCGCAATGATAGCATTGAGCCTGTTTTTCTCCGCTGCCAGCTCGTCTTTGATCTGCTGCTTTCTAGCGTCATAGGCCTGCTTCGCGGCGTCCTTTTGTGCCTGGTAGGCCTCCTTTGCGGCAGCTTTCCGGGCCTCATAGCCGTCTTTCAGCGCATCCAGCTCGGCGTCCAAGGCTTCTTGCAGGGCCTTTAGCTGATCTTGGTACGCCTTCTCGGCGGCCTCCAGCTCTGCCTTGCGTTGATCCTCGATCCAGTCATGGAGCTCCAGTGTAGCGGAGCGCCAAGCCGCGGAATCTTGTTCCAAGTAGGAGTCACGGAGCCGGGCCAGTTCGGTATAATATTGCTGATCGTCATAAAGGCCCATTCGATGAAAATAATCCAGATCCGCTCTTTGGTCATCATAGGCATCCTGGTTATACTGCGCAATTTCCTTTTGACGCTGGCGCTCCGCCGCTAACCATTCGTCAGTACCCTCTTCGAAATATTGTTCCTGAAGCGTGTTGAGCCCGTCAAGATACTCTTCCCTGGTGATCTTTTCGTTCTCCAGCGCTTCCTTCAGTTCCGTCAGGTCACGGTCATAAGCACCCTTCTGCCAAGCATGGAGCTCTTCGTCCCATTTCTTTCGTTCATCCGCGTTCTCGGTAAGATACCGGTTCGCATATTCGCCTTTTCTGGTGTAATACTCCCGCTCAGATATCTCATCCATGGCCCGCTGGTGGTCCAGTTCCGCCACGGCGGATTTATAATCCTCCAGATCCTTCTCCGCCTGTGACTGTTCCTTTTCAGATGTCTTGCCCGAGCTCTTTCCTGAAGTCTTTGTACCGTAGTCGCGCGCAAGGGTAGCGCCCGCCCGATCCACCGTGCCCAACTTCTTCTCGGCGGCGTCCAACTGCAAAAGAGCATTGGCCGCGCTGGATTCCACTCCGCGAAGATATTTGATGGTCAGGTCGTTTTCCGTGACCTGCCGCATGTATGCCTCTCCCTTGTTGGCAAAATCGTTGCTGGATGCCAATTCGGCAAAGTGGGCGTTCATTTTGACCCTGGCCTCCGCCTGGAGGGCCTCAATTTTACGCCTGATGGCATCCGTGGTCTCGTCGATACTGGCAACCTCATCTGAGTTCTGAGTGATCAGCGCCACAGCAGCGGCCTTGGCCTCTCCCAAGGCGGTGGTATACTCCGCCTTCTGGGCGTCCATGTAATCTTCCAGCGCCCCGTTGGCCAGCCGGTAGCCTCCCTCAACCTCTTCCAGGTAGTCTTCCAATCCGGAGGAAATGAGCTTTTCTACAGTATCCAAAGTCAAATATCCGCTGTCCGCCGCCTCTCCCTGGGCCTTGGCCAGAAGTTGATATCCGTCCTTGGTATCTGCAATGACGCCCTTGAGGATTTCCATGCTGGAGGTTGTTTCCTTAGCGGCATTCCCGGAATTGCTGATGCTTTCCGCAGTCTGTTCAGCAGACCTCTGCAAGCCGTTGTATGCGGTCTCCAGCTCTACAATTTCAGCATTATTGAGCCCCTGTGCCTTTGTAACATCCTCAAAGCGCTTTTGTGCAGTCACCAGAGAATCATTAACCTCGGCGGACGCCTGCCAATATTCCTGCGTCCACATCGTTCCGTTTTGGACCATTTCGTCTTTCCGGGCCTGGGCTTCCTCCAGGTCTCGGGTGGCGGTGGCCAGCTCGTCGGCAATGGCCGCCTGATCCTGATACAGCTCGGTCAGGCGCGTCACCGCCTCCTGCCGCTCCTCCTGGTCCGCCATAGCCTGGGCATAGGCCCGGATAGCAGCAGTGGATAGGTTGAGGCTGTCCGTCTGTGCGTCATATGCTAGGGAGAGATTTGGGACGGCCTCGTTGAGCTGACCCACCAGAGACAGCATGGTCTCCTTCTGGGCGTTGGTCTTATCCTCCGTCTCTGCCAGTTGGGCCAGAGCCGTCACCATGTCCTGGGTTTTGGTGTTCTCGTCCGCTATTGCCTGCTTGGTATCTTCGTACGCCTGCCGGCTCTCATTGAGCTTGTCCGTCAGGGTTTCTGTCTTTTCCGCCGTCAGGGCCGCCGTCAAGGCGTAAGAGCCAAGGATGGCGATCAGGCTGCCGATCACTGTAATCACGGCGGTAACAGGGTTGGCCGCCATGGCCGCGTTGAGCCCTGTCTGGCTTGCCGTAGCCGCAATGTCTGCTGCTTGTTTAGCCCGCAGCGCCGTGGTAAGGGCACCATATGCAGTAACAGCCCCAGAAACTACCGTTGTCCCCATTCCGACCAATTTGAGCATGGGCCCCAGGGTGGCGGCGAAAAGCAACGCCTGGGTCACGTTTTTCCGGGTTACCTCATCCAGGTCGCCGAAGGACTGGAGCAACCCATTGACCTGTGTGATGATAGGAGTGACAATGGGGAGTAGCTCTTCTCCCGCCGTGGCGGCCAGTTCCTTTAAGCTCTCCTGGCAGACCCGAAGTTGGTTGGCCGTCCCGTCAAATGTCCGTGCGAAATCACCCTGGGCGTTCTGGGTCTGGGCGAGGACGTACTGATAGCGCAGCTGGACCTTTTCCAGCTGGTCCATACTGTCATAGGCTGTACTGTACCCCTCGGCCAGAGCATATGCCTTCAAGTTGGCTTCGGTCATTACCACGCCCAGGTTTTTAAGGGTCTCAGTCTCGCCGGTGAAAATCGCTTTGAGGGCTGTCCCAGCTTGATCGATGGAAATATTTTTAAACGATGCGAGATCTGCTGCCAGGTTTACTAGCGTGGTGGACATGGCGGCGGCCTGGTCGTCCGCAGCCCCCATGGAGGTGGCCATATCGCCGTACAACGCGGCCATGTCCAGCGCCGTCCCTTTGGCAAGGCCGATAGAGTTCAGGGTAGTGTTTGCCCACGTCTGTACGCTTCCGGCGGCAGAGCCAAAGGCCACTTCCACCTTGTTGACCGATTCAGCGGTGTCGGAGGCGAACTTCACCGCCGCGGCGCCGGCGGCCATCAGGGGCGCCGTCACCCCGGCTGACAGCCTGTTCCCTGCGCTGTCCAGCGACGTCCCTGCCTCCTGGAGCGACTTGCGGAGGTTATCCAGCTTAATGTTGTTGACCTCTTCCAGGCGCTTTTGAGCCTTCTGCGCTTCCACCTGGACATAGGACAGCTCCCGGCGGATGGCCTCGTACTGCTCCACATTTTTGCTCTCGCCCTGCTTGTCCAGCTCGGCTAGGGCCTTTTTCAGCGTTTCCGCCTTATCCTGGGTCTGTTGGAGCGCCCGCTGGGCTAGTTGCTGAGTGCGGCTGAAATTTTCAGAGTTCCACTCCAACTTCAGGCTGTTGCGCAGAGTGTCCAGCTCCGTCTGCGTGGTTTTGATGGAGCGGTTGGCGCTATCCAGTGCAGTCTTGAGCTTCGTGCTGTTCCCGCCGATCTCAATTTCGATTCCCTTGACGTACTTGGAGCCCAGCGCCATATTTTTTACCTCCAAAAATTAAAGCCGGTCCACCAGCTCTTCTATGATTTCGTCCGCCGCTTCCAGAACAATTTTTCTGATATGCGGCTGGGCCGGCTGATGCTGGTTCCCATATTCCAAGATATAAGTCAGCCACGGCTTTTCCGCATTGTAAATGACCTTTACCTTCTCGTGGTTCCGGGTGACTGTTTTGACCCGCCAGCCCTTGGCATACCCGCCCGTGTCCTTAGGACTGCGCTGTCGAAGCCTGTCCCGGATTTGTTTCGTTCTTTTTTCTATAATTTCGTCCAACGATTCCTCGGCGTTCATGGCCTCTTTCCCAAGCAGGTCTGACAATGCCTCTCCAAACTCTTCCAGGGAGATTCCATCCGCCACCGTCACCGCCTCCTCGGATAGAGCGACAACAGCTCGTCGTCCGTCATGGGTCTATACCATTTACTTTCCGGATCTCGCAGCTCCGCCGCCCGATGGGCTACCGCCACCAGATGCAAAATTGGCAGGTCATAGATCAAACAAAGATCCACTCCTATGCAGGCCAGCAAGGCCAAAACCCTGTATTCATCAAAAGCCTCTCCTGTCCCCTCCTCAGCTGACGGCAGCCCCATCTGCGGGTCTGGCGCTAACAGGGCAGCTTTCGCGACGCGGGCTTTGTCCAAAAAATCAGGATCTTTGCGGGCCAGCCTGGCAAACTCCAGCAGTTCCGGCCTATCTGCCACTGGAATCATCATGTGGCACATACGCAGCAGCCGCCCCTCTGCCTCCGCCGCTGAGACGCATCTTGCCAAATCATTTACAATGCTGTTCCCATACTCCGCCCGGTAGCGCAGAGCGGAGATGGCGGCGGGGTCCAGCCTAAAACGGACCCCGCCGATCTCCATAGCAATCATCAGCCGCCGGATGCCGGGGCAGCCATCTTAGGCACCGGAACGGTGTCTCCGAAGGTCGCATACCCATCATCTCCGGGACGTGCGGTGTACATGAAAACCTTGCGCCCCATGCCGTGGTCATCCACGTACTCCTTGGTACCATCCGGCCCCATCAGCGGGTCTCCGTACACCCGCGCAGGGTAGGTATAACTGCCGAAAGCCACCGAGCTCTCGTCAGTGGAATGAGTGCCGGAGCCCTTGCCCAGCTCCACGTTGTACATCCAGCATTTGACCATGCTGACAGCACCGTTTTCGTCCCGCTCTTTGAACTCGTAGTACATGGCCCCCCTCGCATACTGGACCTGTTCCACGCTCAAAAGGCCGGATGCACCCTCCATGGCGAAACCGGCGGCCTTGTCCAGCTCAGGGTCCGGCGCCGTGGTCCCGAACTCAACTTCATAGCCTTTGTCGTTGGGGACCCGGAAGAGCAGCCGGTCATCTGCGTACTGCTCTGCGGCCTCCAGCAAGGTCGAAGGGTTGAGACTTTTAGCATAGAGCACCTTGAGCATAGCGTCCTCAGCAGCGTACCCGCTGGACGTCTTCAGCGCAAACTTGACATTTTCCACGCCGTGGTAAGCGGCGGCTTTACTTCTATTTGCCATTTGTCATCCTCCTCATAGTTGTGTCTATGATCTGACACTCGATCATGTATCTGGTGTAACCTGTCTCAGCATCATAGCTGATTTCGGGCTCTTCTTGGTATACGCCTGACCCTTCCAACTCCCTCAGCAAGCATTCAATTCGTTGGTCGAGCTCAGACTTTGTGTAAAAATCCACCTGGATATGGTGGATTAACAACGGGCCTCCGGTTTGTCGTTGCCCCGCATATTCCTGCCAAACCACGTACCTATTTCCTGGCTGGTCCGGGGCAACTTGGTGATAAACCGGCAGGCCGGCTTTCAATAGAACAGCGGCAAATTCAGGCAAAGTCATAAGTCTCACCGTCCTCAACAGTTCGAAGGGAAAGGTCAATGGACAGTGGCCGCACAGCGGCTGGGTATTGTACCTGTACGATGATATACTGGTCACCACTCCCCAATATCGCTACCTGGTCCGTTTTAAGCACTCCACACCTGGGAACACGAATAACCCGGTCGACCCTTGCTTGTGCTGCCTTGGCCGCATAAAAGCGGGTCACTCCAACAGTTCTCTCCTGATAGCGCAAGGCACACTTTTTAACAAGCCCTTTGACCGGTCGAAAGCCAGCCTCGCCGACATTGTCAACATCACATATGGTCACCAGACCATCGTTATATGTTTGAACTTCGCTACGGCTCATCCGGCTCCCTCCTGCGGTATTGATCCATCACAGAAAGTCTGGATGCTCTTTTTCATGGCGCTTCACCTCATACTCCGCATTCAGCGTGTTCAGCTCCGTGGAGAAGTCTGCGGCGAAGTCCTGGGAGGCCCCCGCCAGGTCATACCGGGCAAAGTCGAACAGGAGCTTACGGGGCTGTCCCTCTTTTTCATAGTACAGAAATTCCCCGGCAATCCGATCCAGGTAGGCCATCCCACGCTCCAGGATGCCGGTCAGCTTTCGGTCCGCGGCCTCGTCCGCCCAGGTATAATCCAGGTAGTTCCGGGCCGCCTCCAGCAGCGTGTCGCTCATCGTCTCGCCTCCAAGATTGCCGCAGTAATCTCAGCCTTCGTGTTCTGGGCGCCGACCCCTTCCGCCCCAACCTCTCCGGCCATGGCCAAGAGCTGGGCCTTGGTCATGGTCTGGAGGTCGGCGGCGGAATAGGAAGGCTCAACGGTCTGCGCCCGCCTCAGTTTCCCGAGACCGCAGCCTCGGTCTTTACCGTCAGCACGTAGGGCTTCAGGCCGGAAATGTCGAGGTACACAAAGGCGTTCTCGTCCATGGCCCGGCCATAACCATAGAGGAAAATGGCGTACATACGGGTCCGCTCCAGGAACTTGTAGCTGTCGTCATACTCGATCTTGCCGCCGCTCTGAGTGCCAACCCCCATGAAATACTTGCTGGCAATCCCCATGACGGCCTTCCCGGCGGGGACGGCGGCGGACTGAATAACAGTAGTGGGGAACGGGAACACGTCGTGGTTGAAGGTCCCGTCGGTGGCCCGCACAGTGGTGGCGGGGAACACCTTGGTAAAATAGTCGCTGGGGTTGACCACCAGGACAACGGAGGGCACCGTCCGGCGCACACCGTTGGGCCCCTGGGTCAGCGTATCCAGAAGGCTCCCGTAGGTCTCAGGGGACAGGTCAGTGACCATCACGGCGTCCTTCACGGAATAGACGCCGTCCACCGCCCCGGTCAGCTTGCGGTCCATTCCGATGGGCATATCCTTGCCGGTGCCGTCCACGATGCCCACTTCCAGCTGAACAGCCAAGGCCTCGGTCAGCAGTTCACGGACATAGCGGTCCAGCCAGGCGGGACCCAGATCCAGCATATACCGGCTCACGGGGATGTAGGCGGTCAGAATGGCCAGGGAAAGGTCCAGCTCCAGGAAGTTGGCGGACAGTTCCCCGTCGAAGCCGCTGCCGATGGGGCCCCACTTGGCCGCCCCGCCGGTGGTGGAGAGGATGATCTTGACGAGGGCGCCGGTATTCTGGAACCGGATGGCGCTAAGAAGGGGGTGGCTCGCCTTGATGTCCTCAAACACCGCATCGATGACGGTCTCCGGCAGAACGGTGTCGATACCGGTCAAGGCCTGCTTGGGCAGCTCATTTTTCATGGCCTCGATGACCTTCTCGTAATAGCCCTTCTCCTGGGAGGTCAACACCCTGCAGCCCCGGGCGGCCAGAATGCCATTATCCTGCTGAAGCTGCGTCTCCCGCACGTCACCCAGAATGCGCTCCTGGATACTGTCGGCCAGGTCGCTCCACGCCTGGGCAAAGTCCTCCGATTTGTTCTCCCGCACGGCCTCGGCCATGCGCTGCATGATGTCGTTGCGCTCCTTCTGGAGCTGGTCAAGGTTTTTCATTGTTACGCTCTCTTTCCCGCGCACAGCGCGTCAAAAAATGTGGATACGGTCTTTTCCTCCGGCTCCGGGCCGGGGGAAGGTTCCGGACCTTCCTTGGCCGGTGCGGTCAGGCGGTCAAAAACTAGGCCTCGGGCCGACTGGCTGGGGACCTTGGCCTTGGCCTGCCCCTGGATGGCTGTCGCAAATCCCATCGCCAGGGCGTCGGCGGGTTTGATCCAGGTTTCCTCCGCCAAAAGCCGCTCCAGCTCGGCATCCCCGATAGATACCTGCTCCCGATAGACGTTGGCCGCCGTCTCGCTGATGACCTCTAAATCCTCCGCCGCCTTACGAAGCTCCTCGGCGTTCCCTTCCGCACAGGTCCAGGCGTTGTGGATCATGAGCAGCGATGCGCTGTTCATCACACGCTCCTCCCCCGCCATGAACACAACAGAGGCGGCGGAACAGGCAAAGCCATCGCACACCGTCTTGACCCTGGCCTTGTGTCGCTTCAGGGCGTTGTAAATTGCCAGCCCTTCGGCCACCTCTCCGCCATAGGAATTGATGTACACGTTGATGCGGTCCACGTCCAGGCCCGCAATCTCCTGGGACAGGTCATAGGCGCTGACGTCGCTCTCCATCCAGGGGAACGAGGTGATATCCCCATAAAGGGAAAGGTCCGCCTCTCTGGCCGCCTCGTCGGTCACAAGCTGATAATACTTTCTCATACTGTCTCACCTCCTTCCAATGCCTTTAAAAGCTCCTCTACCGTTGCGTAGTTTTTGGTGATGAAATGCTCCCAGGCCCACGGCTCATTGATAAGCGGCTGGCCCAGCAGCCCCCGGATATCGTTGATGCACACCACACCGGAGGAGACCAGCTTGTCGATGTTCCCAGAGGAGGAGAGCAGGTCGATATGCTTGATGGCCGATGTATCCACCCGCAGGTAGTTCCCCCGCAGATACCCCGCCTTTCCATACCGCTTGCGGTTGATCTCCTCCTGGATGTTGTCCGCCAGCGGGTCCACACAGAAGGTCAGGAGCTGATCGGTGGCCGAGCTCACGTCCTGAACAGAGCCGTTCAGCAGGGCGGGCGGAATACCGAACCCCCTGGCGGTGAAGTCAGTCACATCGTCGATCATGCTGCGGATGTCCCGGGTGCTGTCAGCGCTGTACGTCTTGCTCGAAATAGCGGTATAATCCATTCCCTTGTAGACCGGCAGTATCGCATTCTCCGCCTCGGCGAAGCGTCTGAAGTCCGCGTTCTGGATGGCCTCATACCGTTTCCGAAAGTCAGCGTTGCTCATCATCTGCACATCCAGGGACATGGTGCCCTTTTCGCCTCTCGACTTCTGGTAGCCCTTCATCCCGTAAGCGATGAGCTTGCCGTAGGACAGATAGAGCCCGTTTGTGATGCGCCGCATATTCTCTTGGGTCAGCTCAAAGAACAATACCTCCGACTGGGAAAAGGTCCGACCAAAGGTAAACTCCCCTACTGTCACCTGCTCAAAAAGGTCCTCGTACAGGGCATACTCCCGACGGACATAGCTGTCGGCCACGTAGAGCTTCCCGCCCTGATCCACCACAAGGGCAGTCCTGGTGTTGTAGAGCTGGTGGACCAGCTTGTGGAGAAAGGCGGTGCTGTTCTGGTTCTGGTTGGGCTCGATGTTCCACAGGTAATACTCCGCGCCCTTTTTCTCCACGTCTCCCTCAAAGGTCTTAAACTCGCATTTACTCAGGGCGTTGCCCGCCAAATTGACGCAGGACTGGAAGGCCAGCTCCCGGATGTAGAGGTCGGTAGCTAAGTCAAAAAACTCGCCCTCTGTGACAGGCTTGGGCTCCTCCCCGGTTTTCCCTGTCAGCCATTTCCAAAAGTGAAACGCCATATTTCCCCTCCTCTCATCCGATGATAACGCCTAGCTCCGGCAGGTCCCCGGACAGCCCGGTCCCGTTGTCCTCCTCCACGCACATGGCAGCGGCGAGGGCCATAAAGGGATCGGTTTTTCGGCTCTTGGCCTCGATCTTGGCGTAATAAAAATTGCCCGTGTCCGTGCCTTCTCTGCGGCCGGACCGGACAAGTTTCGTGTTGTTGACCGCCCACCGCAGGGGCGGGTTGTCCCCCCAGGTGAACCAGTGATTATTGAAACAGCTGTCAATGATGGGCTGGACCTTCATGATGTCGCTTGGCCGGGTAAGGTAGACGTTCCCGAACTCTTTCGCCCCAAAGCCGATCTTGAGGAGGGCGTCCCTCATCAGGGCATATCGGAAATTATCCAGCGCCACCGTCTTGACGTAGTATTCCTGAGCGGTCCGGGCAATGTACTCCGTCAACAGCTCCGGGGCGATCTCCACGTCGTCTACCGGCGTCACCAGCCCCATATCTGCCCACGCCCGCCATGGGGCCTTGACACGGTTCAAGTCCGGGTTTCGCCGGCACAGCCAGTAGTGGCCGAAGTCTAACCGCTCGCTGCCCCGCTGAAAATGGAAATCAACCGCCGCCCAATCCCGCAGGCTGGCGTAGTCGATGCCCACGGTACATGTCAGCCCCCGTAGGTCAGGTAAAGGGGTGTTGGTGGCGGCGATATTCGCCCACTCCGTGACAGCGATTTCCATGTTGGATCGGGGTAGGTTCATCCGCTTGGTGTAGAAGTCCAGCTCCGTGCTCTTGTCATAGGCCAGAGCGGTGAACTCCTGCTCCATTTGGATGCGCAGGTTTTCCAGGTACGGTAGAGACGGGCAGGCCTTGACCCACGCCGTCTTGTCCCTCACGTCCTCCTCCCCGTCCGCCTTGTAGAGGAGCGGGCACAGGCGGCTGTCCGGAATCTCCCCGTTCAGCACGGCGTGGGCGATCTCCAGGTCCTTGTCCAGAACCCCGTCCCGCACGTAGCCGTTGGTAGTGATCTTGAACACCCGGCTGTGCCTGCGCTTTCCGAAGCCGGATTTGAATACCCGGATGCTGTCGTCGTTTTCGTACTCATGCTCCTCGTCGAAGATGAGACAGGCGGATCGCTTGCCGTCCTTGGTCCTGGCGTTGGAGGTATTGAACTTGATATAGCTACCTGTCCGCAGGGATTTGATGAGCTCCCTGGACTTGTAGAAGAAACGCTTGAGTTTGCCCCAGTTGCGCTCCAGCATTTCATAGACGTCCTCGAAGGAGGTCTTGGCCTGGTCCTCCGAATTGGCGATGATGTCCACGTTATATCCCTGGACACCGTGGTCTGGGGTAGTGAGATACCAGGCTAACCCGGAGATGAATCCGTTCTTCCCGTTCCCCCGGCCCATCATGATAAGAAATTCCGTGAACACCAGCGTGTCATCCGGGTAATAGCAGTGGACCAGGGCCAGGACGAACAGCTCCCAATCCATCAGCACCATGCCGAAGTATTTCTCGATGAGTTCCCTGGCCCGCTCCGTCTTTTCGGCGTCGATGACGACGCCGGGGGCGGTCAGCTTCCCGGCAATATACTCCGCCGCCTGCCGCATCTCTTTCGAGGACGGGCGGGCTCCGGTGCGGATGGCGTCCAGATAGACGTCGATGTACTTACAGCCGGTCCGCTTCTCCATCCCCATCACCGCCGGTATTGGTGGGCTCGTCCGTATCCAGGCCCAGGCTGTCCATGATTTTGAGCATTTGGGCGCTGACCTTCAAAAGGTCCGGGACGGAATCGTTGGTTTTCTTCCCCGTCTCCATCCCTGCGGCGGTCACCACCGGGACTTTTTCTCCCCTGTCTCGGATGTCCTCAAAGAGGCCTGTCTTGATGTCGTAGAGGCCCATGTAGTCCTCCACCAAATCCGTATAGAACTTCCCCACGGTCCCGTTGCGCTCCAACTGGTCCAGCAGGTCCTGCCGGATCTCCTCCCGCCTCTCATCCTTCTTCATCGCCTTCTTCATCTTCTCACCACCTCCTGAAACTCTCACATGCGCGTGCCTGCCTCTTTTGTCCAGGACCGTGCCGAGTAGGCCGTCCCGTCTTAAAATCCAATTTTTTGACCGGGGGGGGTGTCACCACCTCTCCATGGTCAACGGCGTTCTTGTCTCTGCTTCTCTCATCCGCTCCGGATGACAAACTGTCTCATGGCACTCCTTGCAGACGGATATGAGATTCCTCTTCCACTCCCCTGTCGCAGGGTCTTGGATGTAACGCACTAAGCCGTACTGCGGATACTCGTCCAGATGAAACATGTGGTGAACTACAACCGCCCGCCTATGCTTGTGGTGTGCTTTACAAATTTGGCACTCGTTGTTGTCATCCTTGAGGACTTCCCGTCGCAGTTTTCTCCACGCCCTGCTATCATAAAAGGCTGTTGTGCTCGTTTCTCATCACCCGCCCTCCAGTGTCTTTTACCCCAGATATCTACGAAAAGAGCCGTCCACCAAAGTGGACAGCTCAAAATTTTCATATTTATTTTCTCAAACCGCTTGACATTTACACGCTTCCGTGTTATTATAATATCAGAAAGGAGGTCAAGCATTGAGCAAGAAAAAGAAAAGCGGCAACAAGGAGCAGCCCGCCAGCTACATCACCCTTGTTACCGCCATCATCAACCTCGTGGTTTCTCTCATACTGCTGTATGAAAAGCTCACGAGTTGAGGCGAGGGGGAGCAATCCCCCTCCCCTCAAATGATAGCAAATAAGCCGCTCAATGTCAAACACTATGGATACTTTGGTTTATGTGCTCCTTGGGGTCAACATCGTTCTTTCCATCGTCGCCATCATTCTGTCCGTCAAGGCCATTCGGAACGGGAGGAAGTAAATGCCTGAATTTTTATCGGTTACGGAGTTTGCCGCCCGCCACGGGAAAGACCCAGGCAACGTCCGCCGCCTGATTCAGCAGGGACGCATACCGGCCCAGAAGGTGGGCAAACAGTGGGTCATTGCCGCCGATGTGGAACCGCCCGCAGACAAGCGGGTGAAGTCCGGGCAATACAAAGACTGGAGAAAAAAAGTGGCCAAGCCGCCGGAGGAGTGATCCCCCGGCGGTCTTTTTGGTCCTGGCCCTCACAGGTATCCAGAACACGATAATTAGCGCCACCATCAGCCTCATGCGGCCAAGAGTGACATATACCCGATGCGCCGCGTCTTATCACCGGCCAGCCCGGCCCAACCAGTCCAGACTACCTAGCTTCTCGCGCTTCCTCGCTCGCTGTCGGGCTTGGTGGATAGCGCCGGAATCGAACCGCCTTCTGCCATAGGAGCCTAGGTCTATGGCCGACATCTCCATCTGTCCCGCTATCCGCATGCCCCCGTCTTTCCGGGGCGTCAGCTCCGTGGCCTTTGGAGCGGCAAACTTATCTGCGGCTTGGAAAACCACCTTGCCGCTGCCCGCTTGGGGCCCTGACTAAGCCTCCAGGTTACTGCCAATGCCCGGATCGTGGGCTGGCCTCGCAAGGAGACAATGGAGCCGGGAGGCGGATTTGACCCGCCACACGTCTACGGCGTTGTCCATGGCCGCCGCTTCCGCTTCTGCTACCGCACCCAGCGAGTGTGCGCTTCCCGCTTAGATTGTCACACGCAGATCATAGAGGTGACATGCGCAGTTTTCAGCAGGATAGCGCCGTGGTAGTTATCGCCCTACGCAAACGTCCGGCTTTCACGGATGGGAGCGACCCAACATTCCCCATGCTGTTGTGTGCGGGGCCGTGTACTTGCCGCAACCCTGCGTCCGGTGCCGTCCGGACTTCTCTGTTTGCCCCTGCCGTCCTCATGCGGATGACTTGGGCATAGGGCCGGCGGGATTTGGATTGTCCCACCGGCGCGAGAAAGATAGGCACAATGTCGAAAAGAGGCCAACCACTCAACCTCTTCCATGATATTATTTTAAGCTATTGACATGGCTCTGAGCAATCAATCCATCAAGCCATAATTTTTAGCCACTCGTTTTATAAAATCCTGATGCCACCGCCAAGCAGTTGCAATGCCACATGGTACTGCCAGTGCCGCCCCCTCCAGCGTGTGAGACCTGTCCCACAACACCAGCCGGATCACCTTGAGCCTGTCCGCTCCATTGCGGTATTGCTCCGTAGTCTCCACGGCCCGCCGAACCGCCTCATACTCCCTCTGCCTAGTCGAAGGCAGTTCCCGGATTGCCAAGCTCTCCAGGCCACGCCCGCCTCCTCCACCCCGAGGCATCCCGGAGTAGTCCGCGGTCACGCTTTGGCTATGTAGATTGGCATACTCCTCGCACAGTGCCGGGTAGCGGCGTATCATGCCCTTTACGTAGGGCCACCAATCAAAGCGGGGTCTGCTCATGTTTCCTCCAAAACCCAATCGCCAGGGACATAAGGTCCGCACTCCATTGCATCACACATTTTGCGCAGACGGCATCCATCCTTGCAGTGTCCAGCATCTTGGGTTTCTTTACAGTATTGCTGGGCTTCTCCCACCGTCCAATCAGACAGGGGCTTGTCCATCTTCTTCATCGGCTTCTCCTCCGTTTCGGTGGCTTCACCAATATGGTCCTCCACCACCTCATAGCCCATCAGGTATGCGGCTTCGAGGGGATGCTTGTTACACCACTCTTCGGTACAGCGGTCAGGCCCAAGCGGACACACATTGCAAGGGCCCGGACACATAAATCTCACCTGTGCGTTCCTGATATCATCAAAGACCGCTCCCGTCTTGGGGTCTCGGAATTTCATGGGGTGTCCTCCTCTCCCTCCGGCAAGTCCACACGAGCGCCGTCATCACAGTACCCGTCTGTTTCCTTGTGGATATGATATTTGTGGCAGTGCATAACGCCAGCATCGTCTTCTTGCCCCCAGCGGCAGTCCCGGCAATGCACCACCGGTGCGGCGTCCACGGTGAGGGATTTTCCGATGCACAGGTCTTTTACTATGTGGAGCGTATCTCTAACCGCAATGTGCTGCGGCGTCATGAATTTATCATTGGCAAAAGGACTGCGAAGCAATCCATTGATCTGCTGGAGTACATCGTCCGCATCAATCAGTCTCATGTTTTTTCTCCCCCGGCACAAGCCGGACAAAATTGTTATTTGGGGCACACTAGCCTTGAGGTGATAGAGATGTCCTACGTCAACCCGGCTCTGCGACCCAAATTTGAAACACTGCCCATCGATCTGAAAAACGAGATCCTTGCCCGTGACGTCACCCTCAGCAATCTCAACGACCTGATCCATGTCCTCCAGGAGATCGTCGACGAGGCCAAGGCCGCCCCTTAATTGGGGT